>JBGSIA010000167.1:0-2393 GCA_041751935.1 Pirellulaceae bacterium
ACAATACAGCATCACCGCCCTCACCGACGGCGGCGGTACAATCACCGAACGCTACGCCTACAGTGCCTACGGCACACCCACGATCACCAACGCTGCCGGTACAACCCGCACGTCAAGTGCCGACAACAACCGCTACACCTATACCAGTCGCGAGTACGACGAAGCGCTCGACCTGTACCACTACCGCGCCCGTATGTACGCCCCGGTTGCAGGTAGATTTTGCTCCAGAGATCCGATCGGGTATGTGGATACGAACAATCTGTACCGTAATTTTTTTGGTCTAGCAAAAGCGGATCCGCTTGGGCTGTTCGGCATGGGGTCGGATCCAATGACCCCGAAGGATGTTGCTGACTGTAGGGAAGAATGCGCAAAACGAGGGCAGAACTACATTGCCACAATAACATATTGGACTGACGTTTTCTGCCCACTGTTGCCAAGAATGCATTGGAGGAACTGTATTTGTGGTGGTACAATCAAGAAAGAGGATCCCGATCCCACCCCTGAAGAGAAACGTTGTGCCTCCCGACTCGGGCTTTGTCTTGCATCCGAGATTCCGTACGATCAATGCGTCTCTTGCTACAATGCGTGCCAAGCGTCAAAAAAAGGGATTTGGCCACTTGAGAAATGCAAGCTGAACTTTAATATCGACCCTGGAGACCTTCCTGATTTGGATGATTTATTTAACGGCTTATAGGACATGTTTCTTGCAATTGATAAGCTGCTTTAAGTCTTCGCACAACAGACCGGACATATGCTTGATATCCCTAACTTATTCGGCTTAGAGAGTCATGCCGATAAAATATACTCGCAATATTTGATCAAACTGACCATTCGTGGTCGGTGGGGCGATGTAATTAACACATGCCACAAAATTCGCGAGTTTGCGAGAGTGTCAGGAGTCGTTGGATCAAGTCTTTTTACTTTTAATTTTGAGATTGATGCGCTGTGCAGAACCAACGATTTCAAAGTCGCATGGGATAGACTTCGCGAGCGAGAACTGAATGTTTATGGAAGGTACTTGCATCTTCAAGACCATGACTGGGTTGCGGGCGACGCTGATATTTTGAGTTACAAGTATTGTCCGCTCCTCTATTTCAGGGATGAGTTTGTGATGGGCGGTAAACTCTTAGAAATCGCAATAAAACTGAAGAAAAGAACCGAAAGCAGTTTTGATTTGCTACATCTAGTTGCAGCAAGTGAGTCACCGCCAACGAGTATCTTTCGGGTAAGTCTCCAAAATTTTTATTTTGAGTTGGGCCTTGATTTGCGCACGTGGAACGGTTGGCGCGAATTCGTAGATGGATTTGACTCCAAGTTGTTTGCCTTGGCTCAGATCGATCGTTATGCGATGATAAGCGATAGCAAGTTGTTGGGTTTGTTTTTTCGGAGAGTCCTGAACGAGCAAGAGCGACGTAGTTCTAGCAAAACAACTCGTGGAGAATCTGACCTCACAGAATCACTTGACAGGGTATCTAAACTTCAAACTATTGCGTCTTTACAGGAGATTAGGCAAGCAGCTTATCTTCAACCAAAGATCGATGCACAAATGGCGAAGTATTTTTCTGACTTGTATTAAAGAAATAGGCAGGAGTAAGCGTTTGGAGGACGAGACAGATCGGTAGATTATCTGGATTACTAAGGCTATTGAAACCGTGATAGATTGCCTGAAGTCACTTATGGAAGTGATGTGGTTTCGAATTCGGCGATGCTATTCATCAAGCTCGCAGCACTCGGTCGAACGGCAATCGTCGGTAGTGCGATGCCGGAATTGAGTAGATTTGAGGTCCGATTGTGAGTTCCGCGCGTGCGGGAGCTTGAACCATTGTTCGCTGATGTTGTTTCCATGACTTGCAGCAGCGTCGATTTCATCCGACTTGCTCACTGTGGATGCCTGGTGGCGGGCGGCTGGACGGGACATCGTTGAACGCAGCGTGCAGCTTCTGCTGCAGCGCGTATTCGACCGACACAGTGCGAGTGGTCGTTACCACTTCACCCGATTCATTCACTGCCGTTTCAGCGATCTCAGCGAACCGCGCCAGTTGATACGGTAACCCCGCCGGACGTTCTTCCGGCATCGACGGCACGATCCCCTTCAAGAACCGGATCACCGCATATCCGTGCCAGTTCATATGGGCTAGGATGTGACGCAACTTCTGGTTGTTCCGTCACGGGTGGCGCTGTTCATGATAGGCATCAATCCCACTGTCGATTTCGCTTGCAAGACGCTGCTGGGAAGCCCTGAGCATCCGGCGGTGACGTTACATTTCATCAACTCGATCCTGAGCGGTGATCCCGTCATCACCGAGGTGACAATCCTCAATCCGATCGTCGAGAGAGAGTTTGACGAAGACAAACTGTCGATTTTGGATGTACTGGCCAGTGACGCGCAAGGC
>JBGSIA010000168.1:0-36237 GCA_041751935.1 Pirellulaceae bacterium
GGCGGGCGACCCTTGGGATTACGATTTGCCATCCTTGGCTCCGTGGTGACTGGTGTGGTGTGAGAACCTCCATTCTCCACGCGAGCCTTTTTTGTGGCTATATCAATCCCAAAGCGACGAACGTTCCCCTAAAGTGCAGTCGTCAACAAATCATGGTTCAATGCAGGTACAGCTTGTGAGCGTTCGATCGAGCTTCAGCGTTTTTTGTTGAGCTCTTCCGACCACTGTCCCACTTCCTCGTCACTGAGCATGGTAGAAGGAAGTTTCGGCAGTTTTGTGCTTCCTGAAGATGTCGGCGACTGAACTCGAACGTTAAGCAGTCCATTGACATCTACCTCAAAACTGACAAGTCGAGTGCCTGTGCTGGACGCGCTCCGATCGAGATCAAACGTATAGCGGCCCAATGCGTGCCATTTTTCACCACTGACTCCCGATGACTCAACGACTTCCAAGGTCATTACGCCGCTTGTGGTTTTAAACGCAAGTCGTCGATTCGCCCGCGCTGGAAGCACGCTGCCTCGCGGAATCATAGGGAAAATCCTCGGGCGACCGTTCTTGTCTTCGATCACGATCCCAATCGTTTGGTTCGTAGCCCCGCGCGGTGGCATCATTGTTTCGGTCCGACCCGGCAGCTCAGCAACCAAACAAAGTGCAGCACCGCGAGCCACATCCGCACGATCAACGGTCTCGATCGGCACATCAGCGCCCAATTCACTGACGAGATTCGCACGAATTTCCGGCAGTCGCAAAAACGGTCCCAACAGAACACACGAACCGACCCGGTCCAAAGAGACACTCGCACGTTTACAAGCGACATGGATCATCTCAACAAACTGGTCGAACAACGGCAAACATTCTTTAAGCCACACGTCGCGCTGGACAACTAAGTCGACGCGTTTGGCTCCAATTGGGATCGACACACGTGCTTTGGAAGCGAAGAAAAGAGCACTGATTGCTCGCTCGCAACGGACCTGCATCGCTGCGGCCGTTGCGGGGATATTGCGAACGTCCTTACCGTAAACCTCTTCAACGCGCCGAGCGACATGGTTCACCATCACTTGCAACCAGCTCAATGCACCCGTGTTCCAGTGCCCCGCACAAGACAGTTGATGGAGCCGATGTTCGTGATGCCGAATAATCGCGATTTCACTGGCTTGATACGTCAGCCCAAGAAACAGGATCAATTGCGGGTCACGGTGCACGATTGGCGATTGCTCGTGATTGTCTGCCACGTTGATTTCGCCACTCAAGTGTCTAGCTTTCGCACTGTCAGCCAACGTATCGCTGGCCAACGGGGTGTCCGGCAAAGCGTCACGGCAAACAACCGCATGGATCGCAGCAAGTGATCGATCGATCAAACGAACTCGCTTTAACCCTGCGATCGTGCTCGCTTGTAGCATACTTCGTCGATGCAGTTGATCGTAGATCGACGGTACAACGATGCCCGCTGCATCGGGATTTGACTGGTGAATCCACTTGGTACGCACCAGATCTTTTAGTGCCATCGCTAACAAGACTTCCGGCGGATATTGAACTGCGCCAAGCGGACGATCAACCAGCTTCTTGCCGATGTACAGCGGCAAACAATGGATGACCGATTGCGGATATGACTCGCGGCGTGATACCGCTGCTTCGCCAAACAAGATTTGCTTGCCGTCGTCTGCGATCGCCAGACGCGTATAGGGTGTGCCGTCACTTTCACTGGAAAGCAGTTCGACATTTCCAGCCAAGTCCGATTGCGTGGACGTGATGTAGGTCATGCCGACATCGATAGCGATGATGTGCGCCGAGTTTGTCGCGAGCGACCCCGACGAAACCGCAGACAGTTCGCCGCGCGACGTACGAATGGAAAGATCCGAAATCCACGACGGTGTTGTTCTGGCTTCGGCATAAGGCTCGAGTTCATCGATCACTTCGTCAAGCGAGCCGAACCGTGCCGCCGGAGACTTGGCCATCATACGACGAAAGATGTGGTCGAACGTCAGATCAACGTCACGATTCAATCGCATCAATTCAGGCAACTCCGCTGTGCGATGACCATCGACAATATCGAGGAACGCACCTGTATACGGCGGACGTCCGACAAGCAAAAAGAACAACGTTGCCCCAAGCGAGTAAATATCGCTACGCACATCCACTGAATCCGCATCATCGATTTGCTCCGGCGCCATAAACGACGGAGTGCCAACAAAGCTTCTCGCTCGCCCGCTGACTTCTCGCACCCGATTTGAGATTTTCCACTGCTGTTGGCTAACATGAGCCAGCCCCACGTCGAGCACCTTCACTGATCCGTCCGTAGCTCGCATCAGATTCCCCGGCTTCACGTCGCGGTGAATGATGCCAGCACGGTGTGCATGATGTAGGCCCATCGCAGCTTGACGAATAATCGACGCAGTTTCGCCTATCGACATGGATCCAGACTGCTCAACAGCGGCACTGAGAGTCACACCATCGATATACTCCATGGCCAAATAGTGCAATCCGTCAAATTCACCAGCGTCGAACGCCGTCACGATGTTAGGGTGCAATAATTTTGACGCTACTCGGATTTCGTCGAAGAAACGACGGACCCAGACTTCGTCCTTCATGCGTTCCAGTGGCAAAACTTTGAGTGCCACCGAGCGCTGCATTCGCAGATGTTCGGCCAAGAATACTCTCCCCATCCCGCCGACGCCAATCAATCGGTGAAGCCGATACTCACCAATTCGACGTGGCACATCTGAGGGGAACTCATCAGCCGACGAAACTAACGACTTGGCAAGAGACGCACTGTTGGCACGCCAATTCCGACTCAGAAATTCCGTATCGGAAATGCTGGGGTAGGAAGCGTTCGAGACGGTCCGGTTCGAATTCAATTCGTCGTCTGCGGAAACAGGCAAGTCCACACCTGATAACGTGAGTAGAGTTGACAAAAAACAATGTACACACAAAACGGTTGGAAAGGGCGTCGCACAGTGATCGTAGTCCTGTGTCCCTGCTCCGGGATGTCTAGGCGAGCGGCAGACAAGCATGTATTCGCCCAAGCGTCCAATGGGAGCGTCCCGCCCCTGCTGAGCCGAGCCTTTTAAACCCGATTCAGATCAGACTTTGTAAGAATCGACGAAAATACTTGTGCCAACGAAGTTTTTTAAGATGTGCGAGGTCCTTCAGGATGCGCGCGAATGCCAAAACGAGCCCGCTTCCCGATCTCAAACAGACCTGCCCATTTGGGTTTCACTGAAGCGAAGGGAAACCTCGGCAATCGAATATTCGATGCATAGCGTATTCGATGCATAGCGAAGCCGATCTTGTTGCCGCGAAAGGGCGATTCTGGAACTTCAAACCGTGCAATATTGACGCATGCGACTCGTTATCCACATTCGCTGTCTCAATTAAGTTTTGGGCACACGGAGGCTAAAATGTTACTCCCATTTACTTTTTCCGTCACTCCATATAGGAGAAAAATAAAGCGACTTAATCCGTTGTTGACAATGTTGTGCCACTCTAATAGACTCACTCGAATAGTTTATTTTTTTCGGCTAAAATAGGGTTTAGGGAACCAATTGATGAAAATTTATGCGTTGGTGGCTCTTTTGCTACTCCCACTCGGTTTGGTGCTCGGTTGTTCCAGCGGGCAGCCCACGGTGGTAGTAGATGATCGGCCGGCTGAAGTCGTACAAGCAGAGAATGATGACTACGACAAGCAAATGGCTGAGGATGCCAAGAGCTATGAAGAGCAGCAAGGCGCAAACTAGTTTGGTTACGTGTGTATTTCTTCTACTTAATTCGTATGTTTTTCCTCCACTTGAAAGGTGATGTTTATGGTTAAAGTTAGATGTGGGAATAGTTCTCCGAAGTCTCGAGCGGGCTTTACGCTCGTTGAGCTTCTAGTGGTGATTGCCATTATTGGTGTTCTAGTAGGTTTGCTTTTGCCAGCCGTCCAGGCTGCGCGTGAAGCGGCTCGACGCATGAGTTGCAGTAACAACTTCAAGCAAATCGGTCTTGGGCTTCATAATTACCACGCTGCGTACAATGCGCTACCAGCGCAGCAACATGGAACTCACGTGGGCGCTGTTGGTGGTCCAAATAACAGCGGAACGAACGCTGGGGGAACAACCAGGGCAGATGCGAACAATCGGTTTAGACTTTCATTCTTGGTGGGAGTCCTTCCCTTTATCGAGCAACAAGCGTTATGGGAGCAAATTAGCAACCCGTTCGCGGATAATGGTACGCCCTCGTGGGCAGCGATGGGGCCTGCACCGTGGACCACTGCCTATACACCATGGATGACCGATGTACCAGGCTATCGCTGCCCAAGCGATCCGGGGCTTGGATTGCCTGCGATGGGTCGAACAAACTATGTCGCCTGTGTGGGCGATGGATCTCACCGCTGTGATACTGGTGATAAGAACTTTGATGGAACGAATTTTAAATGGTTTTCGCAATCTAACGTTGCTCTTGCAAATCGTGGACTATTCTTTCCTCGTAAAGCCGTAAACTTCCGAGATGTACTGGATGGTCTAGCGAACACGATCATGGGTGGCGAGATTGCAACAGATTTGGGCGATCGTGACATCCGGACGAGTGCGAGACGGAACGCTACCTGGGCGTCGATTCATAATGCTAATCCGACGCTTCCGCTGCCCGGAGAGATTGATCCAGCTCGTCCTAGATTTTGGGCACAATCCAACACCAACATTCTTGCTGGGAACTCGACTCGTGGTGGACGTTGGGCAGACGGAGCTCAGTTGTATTCGAGCTTTACCACGATACGGCCGCCAAATGGTCCGATGCACTTAGGTGGTGGAGACGCTTCGTCCGGACACACGACAGCATCGAGTCGCCATCAAGGCGGTGTGCACGTTCTTATGGGCGACGGTGCGGTTAAATTCGTCACAGATTCGATCGAGGCTGGCGATCAAAATTCGCCTACTCCCTACAACGCAGACAACGATACGACTGCACCAATTGCTGGCGCACAGAGTCCGTTTGGATTGTGGGGCGCGCTGGGAACGCGTGCTAGCTCAGAGACGGTAAGTAGTTTCTAGCCTTTTTCGCTAGCAATACCAGTTGAACCTGCTATTTGATAACACGCTCAAATCGAGCGTGTTATTTTTTTACTGCCTTAGGGCGAGCGGCAAGATGGTTGACACCGCGAGCGTGAAGATCTTTCCAATTTAATGCTTCCAACCAACGGGGGGGCGTTGTGTTCTCCCGTAAGTCGCATGCGAGGGTATCTTTATATCTGCCGTTCGCCGCACGGGGTCAAAAGTGTCGCAAGTATTCGAAGGCGTCACTTTCATTCTGCATGATCAGATATTTTGTTTCCGTCTTGAGGTCATCAAAGACTTGAACATCTCCGTTTGGCCAATAAACCTGCACCTTGCGAATATCTCGATTTGGACCTAGACCGAAATGGACTACTGGCTCATTAGTACACATCAGCCCGTCGCCACCGATCTGCCAAGCGGTCCAAGTTTGCTCTACGTTGTCGCTGCCAGCAGCATAAACTTCAACTTTGGCGCCAATCGCTTCACGTTCACTCTGAATTCCGACTAGTTGAATATCAAGCCAATGATTCGGCTCGGTGGGTTTGCGATCTGCGCTGTGCAATTCGGTGTCTGGATGGTTAATAAGTAGTGCCACGTCGTGGTCAAGACTATTCGCAATCAGGTCAACTCGTCCGTCTCGATTCCAATCCAGCATCGCAAGTGTTCGACCCAGTTGGGGACGTAGCCAATATGGGCCAAGCGTGGATGCGTCAACCGCACTGAAGCCCATCGGTGAGCCCATAAACAGTTGCGGCAACATTTTGAAAGGGGGGCCTAACGTGGAATTGTAAATGTGACCGTTTTGAACAGCTAAATCCAGCCATCCATCGTTGTCAAAGTCGGCCGCCTGTGTGCCAAAACCTAGCACCTCCAAAGAGGCCGTATGGAGACCATACTTAATCGCATCATCCGAGAAGAAGCCTGGAGCGGTTTGGATGAAAAGATTCACTGGTTCGCGATAGAAGTTTGTGACGTGCAAGTCCAGCTTGCCGTCACGGTTGAAGTCACCAGATGCAACTCCCATGCAAGCTTGACTCGTGCCTCCATAACCGATCGCGCACCCTGCTAAACTCGCAATTTCCCGCATTTCCATCGACTTAGAGCGATCCGCTTGCAGTGTGTCTTCTGAATGTTGCGTCGTCCACAAATGATTTAAGTCACCATCGTTTGCTATGAAAATATCGTTTCCGTACTGATCATCGAAGTTTGCAATAACTATCCCAAACCCCAACTTGGGATTCATCGCCATTGCTTCGCAAACGCTTGTCCACTGCTCGAACACGCCGTTCTGTTGGAGCCGGAACACGCGGTCTGGTTCCGACGAAAATGCCTGAGGCTGACAGTTATAGAACGGGTCAACACATACGGTGTCAAAAATAGTCGGGTCGCTAATATAATTCGCTTCAATCAACTCGGGCAAGCCATCGCCATCTAGGTCCGCCAGTGCAATGCTCGATGTCCAAGTAATTCCATTTTCGGCTCGGGAATCAGTTGCGCCTAATCTCAGTTCCTTAAATTCGAAGGTTCCGTCGCCTTGGTTAACGTAGAGGGTATTTACTCCAATGTTTGCAATTACTAAATCCGGAAGCCCATCTTGATTAACGTCGCCCGCGCAGACACCTTGCGCGTAGCTGCGGTCTCCGGAAGATGAAACGTCAGTGACGTCTTGGATCGTGTCGCAGTCCAATTGACGGAAGAGTTGGTTTGCACGAGAGCTCATTGGTGTGACGGGATCCCCACCGGCTTGGCACACGTAGAAGTCGATTCGTCCGTCTAGGTCATAGTCGATGCAGGCGAGACCGCCACCATTGGCTTGATGTAGATAAAACTCTCTTCCGTCGGACGGGTAATCACTGGTGTGGCGGGTGTGTATGCTGAACTGCGGGGCAACATCTTGCAATCGAAACTTCGATTTGACGACCGACGGAGTCGTGTTTTGTATCGATTGCGATTCACTGTGGTAGGATGGAATTGGGTAATCAAAAATTGAGAAGCCAAGCGATCTGAGCAGCCGAAGGTCGGCGATTTGGTCAATCGTCGCTTTGGCTTCCCATTGAAGGAGTTTGGTCCGCTGGTTGTTCAGTTCACTTGCGAGGACTTGTATCCTCCCGCTCAATTGGGCACTCGTAGTTGACCAACCAATTGACTCCCAGGGTCGCAACCAAGCTTGAAATCGATCAGCTATCCACGCTGCTTGTGCTGCGTCCGCATCTTTCGCGATTCGAAAAACTTGATCGAGCTCTGAAAGCCATGATCGAAGGCCAGCGATGTGCTGATTATCATCATGGCTTTCCAATGTCGAAATCATCAAACGAAGCGAAGCGCGTTGTGTCGGGTCGCGTCTGAGTGACTCGCCGAACGCACGAACTGCTTCTCGATGTTGCCCCAAATGTAATTGCCACAGCCCCATTGCATGCCAGTATTCGGGCTGAAGCAAAATTTTGTTTAACTTCGCCTCGTCGGAGGGAAGTGCATCGAACCAAGATTGAAGATCGTCCCACTTGCGATTATCGGCGAGCAACCGGCCTGTAAAGGCGATAACCGCGGGGTGATTGCCGTGCTTGACGTTCACTTGGTCCAATACGGCAAGAACCTCACTTAGACCGGCGCCTTTCGCGATATGGAGATACCGAGCATTTCCTAGTCCAAATAGTGATTCTGGTCCCGTACCATCGATCGATTCGAAATTCACCAACAAAAACGGGCTGCTTAAATCAACCAAGCTTAGCAGTTCATGGAAGCTAAAATCACGCAGTCGGATGAGTTCTCTTATCTGGTCGCTTGCTTCTAATCGCCGGCCTTGCGCATTGAGCAGTTGAGCGAGCAAGCGTCTGAGAGTGGCATTGTCTGGAAATCGCTCAATACCGATCTGGAGAATTTCTTCGGCCAGCGCGTGATCTCCGCCTCGAAGAGTTTCATCAAACAGTTTCGGAAGCGACGCTTCTTCGACAGACTCAAGTTGCATTGTTCGATCGAGAAGACCGGACATCGAGGGTGAAGTTTCTTGCGAAGTGGCCACCACGGGTCGCTCGGCTGAGGAGCGATGCGGAGCATCTTTGTTTCCACACCCTGGTAAAAATGACCCTGCGATAGCCAAAAAAACTATGCGTTTCTGTCGCGGGTGTCGTCGGTACAGTTTGCTGTGATATGAGTGCAATTTGCTTCAAATTCCGCAGTCAATATTTAGCATGGTAGGAGAACGAGGGTGTCACGAATAACAATGACAGCAGTTTTTATTGAGTATATCGATGCTGTGCAACCAGTCGATGATCGATTTGCCTCGCCGCCAACTCAATCGCTCGCCAGTTTTGCTTCAACCAGTGATCGCTTTTCGCTGCATCGATCGCACTTGATCGTTGCAGCGAGGATCGGCACAACCCCTACACTTGTTACAATGCGACTTGATCACACTCTTTCACGGCGGTCAGCGGCACTCATGCCGATAAGACATTGATAAAGCGGCTTGCCCCAACGCTTCCTTCCCACTGTGAATCAAATTATGAGTTCGATCGAGTCGGCTGCCGCTGTTGCTGCGCCGGTTAAGAAAAGGTCCATTGGAATGAAATCTTCCAACATAACGGTATTTGACGAACAGGGGCTGCAAAAGGCTGCCGTACTGTTGATGAGCCTTCCGACTAAGACTGCGGCCGCGGTGTTGAGCCAACTGCCACCGCGTTATATCGAAGCTATCAGTATCCAGATCGCGCAAACGGAGTCTGTTGGCGGCGACGATCAAGAAGTCGTGATCGCGGAGTTCCTGACCAGCAAAGCTAGCTCTTTGTACGCAACTCCCGGCGGACTTGAACGCGCCAAGGAGCTGATCAAAGAGGCACTCGGCCGCGACGCCGGTGAACTGATCAACAGTTTGCAACAGACAATCGAAGCAATGCCGTTCGGCTTCGTCAAGAAAGTCGATTCACAGACGTTGCTACAGTTTATCGGAGAGGAACATCCGCAAACCATCGCATTACTATTGAGTCACGTTCCAAGTGTGTATGCCGCAGACGTGCTCGCGGGACTGGAACCTCAAAAGCGGCTAGACGTGATTCGCCGTATCGCATCGATTGGTCGCACCAACCCAGACGCAGTCTCGGAGCTTGAATACGGACTGGAGATGCGTTTAAGCAGCATGGTCAACCAGCAACACAGCAATGCCGGTGGTGTGGAAAGCGTTGCGGAAATTCTTAACGTTTGCGAGCGATCTATCGAGCGCGTGATCATGGAGTCACTCGGAAAGGATGACCCAGAACTTTCTGATGAAATTCGCCGCCTGATGTTCGTGTTCGAAGACATCGCCAAGTTGGGCGATCGTGACATCCAAGCGTTGCTAAAGAACGTGGAAACATCACAGTGGGCAATGTCGCTCAAGGGCGCAAGTCAGCCGCTGCAAGACAAAGTAATGAAGAATATGAGCAGTCGTGCCGCGGAGAATCTGCGAGAAGAGATGGGCTATCTGGGAAGCGTTCGACTGAGCGAAGTGGAGGCGGTCCAACAAAAAATTGTCGACATCGTTCGTCATCTGGAAGACACCGGAGAAATCTCACGTCCAAGTTCTGGCGACGAGGCAGACGAATACGTGAGCTGATCTCCAGTTGACGTATTCCAGGGCTATGCATCGCGGAAAAAATTAGTGGTGGCGACTTTCAGTCGCCAACTCCTTAAACGTCGACAAAAAGTCGACGCCACGTATTGATACCGCGATGCTAACGAAGCAGTGCAACTTCGATTTCCAAACCCGGTCCGAAGCCGAGCATCAGCCACGGTTTGGGACGCTGGATTTTGGCAAAGTCTTCGAGAATGAACAGCATCGTCGCACTGCTCATGTTGCCATGTTTTCCTAAAACGTCACGAGAAACCGAGAGCATGGTGTCATCGAACTCCATTGCCGATTCGACTGACGTCAAGATCCTTGCGCCGCCAGGATGCACAGCCCAACCGCCAATTGAATCGATTGATTCTCCGTGCTGCTTTAACCACGTTGTGAGGAACTGGCGTAAGTAGTTCTCGATCAAACCTGGCACCGTGGCAGACAACGTCATCTCGAAACCGTTGTCGCCAATTCGCCATGTCATCGCGTCGCGACTGTCGGGAATCAAGCATGACCCGGTTGCCACAATCGTACCCAATGAATGGCCTAAAGGAATCTGTTCGTTGCTCTCGCTGGCGATGATCAGCGATCCGCTACCGTCGGCAAATAACGCACCCGATACGATTCGGTCCGCGTCGAATCCGTACTGGTAATGCAAGGAACACAATTCGACGCTGGTCATCAGAACAACCGCTTCCGGATCGGCGGCGACCAATCCGCGAGCTGCTCGCATCCCGTTGATACTGCCGTGACAACCCATGAATCCAACTTGTACACGTTGCGTGGTCAGTGGCAACTGCAAGTCGTCAATCAGCGCGATGTCGATCCCCGGCGCATTGAATCCGGTACAACTCACGGTAACCAAATGCGTGATCTGTTCCGTCGAAATGCCGCTGGAGTCGATCGTCTTTTGCGCTGACTTGATCGCTAGCAGGGGAGCTTCAATCGCAAACCGATCACCACGAACACTCGTCGCGGGCCCGCGATCGGTTGGACCGGTCGACGGTGGATAAAACGATTGAGTGATGACGTTTTCATCACACGGTTCAAGCAAAACACTGCCTCGTGTCTTAACGCCGCTGCGCCGGTATAACGCTAGCAGCTTGCGTTCTTGAGATGAATCCTCGCAAGAAACCAAACTGGCATATTGAGCGGCCTTGCGAATATCGATATTGCGAAGCGGGATGGCGGTACCGAGTCCCCGGATCGTTGCTGACATTAAAATAGTTTCCTGACCGTGCGCTGACGCAGTTGACGAACCGGCACACCGCCAACGGCGGTGCTCAACTTGTCAAGTATGAACTGTCAACAGGTGATACGTCGAGGTCTAACGGGCGATCTGGCCGGTTTTGTGGCTTCAAATCATTTTTTTCTTTAACGCGGGTGGAAAACCTGTCCCCACCGGTACCACTCGCGATTCTGGTTCGCCGGTTACGCAAAAGCGGGCGATGCAACGGGAACGGTTTGTACCTTGTCCTCGACCGATAGTAAAAAACGACACGACAATAATCGCTGGCATCGTACTGGACGGAGTAGCGCTGTTTGAGCCAGCCGCGAGAACTCGTGACGTGTATACGCAGCGCAAACGCTTTGTGTCGCACTCTGGTGCATCACCGGCGATCGTGAGACACACCTTGACGCAACCCTCATCAAGCTCAAGTTCACACGACTGCGTTCCAGATCGCTAATCAGAATCACGCCACTGGTCGATGACTGCATCGACTGCAACAAGCGAATCACCTGCAAATCATTCAACTGGTGCATGAACAGCGAACACGTCACGACATCGAATCCGTTGGGCAGCGAGTCGCGTAAACAATCTCGTTGCAGACACACGAGCGTCACTCCAGCGGCGTGGGCGACTTTGTTCTGTTGGTCAATCGCAACCGGGCTGTTATCGATCGTCGTGATTTGCAACGCTAGACCACGAGCCCGCGCCATCGTTGCCCACTGAATCGGCAAGTCACCGCAGCCACTAGCGATATCCAGCACTCGTAGCGGACGATCTCGATTCGCGATGGCGTGAGGGACAATCCGTCGAAACATTGTCCCGGCAATACCAGAGACCGCGTTCAATCGAGCAGCGCCGTCTAGTAACGCACGTTGCTCGTCACACGGCAGCGACTGCTCCCGAAGCGGGTCAGGACGAACGTCTCTTGGAAAGGACATCAGGCTCATGTTGTTTTGACGACACGAAATGCGCTTGTGGTTTTCAAATACTCACGCAAACGATCGCGACATTGTTGTGCGAACTGGGCAACTTCCGCTGTACGATAGTCGGGATACGTCCAGCGATGGTGGACCCAAGACCGACCCACGTAATTCAACGTCACTTCGGCAAACATGCCATTGCGAAGATAAATCCGATGGTCACGATCCTTGGTCGTCGCCAGAACCAATTTCGCTTGAGTAACGTAACCGGGGTCCAAATTTAGCGGTCGCGTTTCTGGGTGCTCGTGAGTCGCGGCGTAGTCGGTCTCCAAGCGGTTGGTAGCGTGTTTCCATTCTGCTAATCCGCCCGGCTCGATGTACCCGGTGAAGGCGACGAGCGTCTTTCTCAGGTCACTGCCCATCGAGGCGGTATAGAAACCGTGAGCTTCGAATGGTCGCGGGGATGAAGTGATCGCCGGTGGTCCCCAATCGGTCTGCAATCGCTCGATCGCCCACTGTACCGCCGATTCATAGCGGCTGATGACGGCACAAAACCGGATCACGGGTTCAACGATTCGAGTTTCTGCCATCACTACATCTCTTTCGCTCGGACCGTTACACTTGCAGCAACTACCGTTCACTCAACGCAACCTGCGGCTTATGCCGCCGACTCACCCAACTTATCATGCATTCTTGGATCGCTGACCGCACGACGACATTCGACTCCAGTGGCATTCGTCGCGTTTTCGACTTAGCCGCTAAACTGAAGGATCCGATCAACTTGTCGATTGGCCAACCCGACTTTGACGTTCCAGCGGAGATCCAGCAAGCCGCCATCGACGCCATTCGCAGTGGCAAGAACGCATATTCACCGACGCAAGGCATCGCCCCGCTGAGGCAAGCAATTCTTGACGACGTTGCCAAGCGTTACAACCACGCTGACCGAGATGCGTTTATTAGCAGTGGGACCAGCGGCGGATTGGTGCTGACGATGTTGTCGCTGGTCAATCCCGGCGATGAAGTGATCTTTCTCGACCCATACTTTGTGATGTACCCGGCGCTAGTGAAGCTGTGCGGAGGTGTTCCGATCGCCATCAATTCGTATCCCCATTTTCGTCTGGACGTTGACAAGATTGCGGCGGCGATCACTCCCAAAACAAAAATAATTCTCATCAACAGCCCCGCCAACCCGACAGGCGTGACGGCAAGCGAAGCGGAACTGAGAGCCGTCGCCGAGCTGGCCGCCCGTCACAACATCGCACTGGTTTCGGACGAAATTTACAGCCGGTTCATGTACGACGAACCGTTCGTCTCACCAGCCAAATACAACGACCAGACGATTGTTATTGACGGGTTCAGCAAGAGCCACGCGATGACCGGTTGGCGCGTTGGTTACGTTCACGCTCCGGCCGAAATCATTCGTACCATGCTGAAAATACAACAGTACTCGTTTGTCTGCGCGCCGCAGCCGGCACAGTGGGCGGCGTTGTCGGCACTGGACATCACGCTTGACGAACACATCCAAGCGTACGCACGAAAACGCGATTTGATCTGCGACGGACTCGCCGACTGTTACGAGATCACGAAACCCGGCGGCGCGTTCTATGTTTTTCCAAAAGCTCCGATGGCCAGCGGCGCAGCGTTCGTGGAAAAAGCGATTGAAAACGGATTGCTGGTGATCCCAGGAAATATTTTCAGTAGCCAAGACACACATTTTCGCATCAGCTTCGCGGCACCCGACGAAACTCTCAAACGCGGCATCGATCTGCTCAGAAAGTTATCGAAACCGTAGCTCGTGCCGAGACAACGCTGCGAAAAAAAAGACGATGCGAATTGTTTTTTCTACTCGTCACCCGGCGCGTTGCGTCGAAATACCGCGACGACATCTTCAACGGGAACCACGAATAATTGGTTGTCGTGCTCCAGGTCAACCGGAATCGCGTTCTTGGGATGAAACAGGATCTTGTCGTACTGCCTCAGCGGCACGTCTTCGTCGTGCTCGACTGCCGCGCTGATGGTTACGATGCGTCCAGTGATGGTCGGAATCTCCGCAGCATCAGGCAGCGCGATCCCGCCCTTAGTCTCCCGTTTCGGTTCGTCCTTGCGTACGAGTACGCGGTCACCGATTGGTTCGACGTATTCAAAGCTAGGGGTCGCTTTCTTGGGCATCTCGATTTTGGTTCCCTAATGGTAGGCTGCGTGCGTATGGTTGATCTTGGGCATATGCCTGATTGCGGGCATTTTGTTCGTCAGTGGCGAGCCGCTATCCACCACCGCGTGCACTGAAATTATCGGCGGCTAGCGTTTCGCACCTTGCATCATTAGAAAACATCACCACAAAAAAGGACAGAAGGCTCAATTCGCATTTATAATTGACAAGCGTCAATCGAAACTTAGGTCGTTTTCCAAAACTTCAATGTCGCGTCGCTTCACTTACCATCGAACTGCGGGAACCCGACATTGGCGACCATTGCGAGTCGAGAAGCTCGAATCGCGACGGTTACTGGCCGGTTCGCTGGAAAATGAGCCGCAAGTGGTCTTTGAACTTAATTATGTGGGCGGCAACGAGATCGGCTTCAATGATCCCATCTTTGGCCCGACGTTTCGTACAGCTTTGGAGAACGTTACTAACCGTTTGGGACTTTCGCTGTTGCACGAAGCAGTGATCCAAATGGACGTCTTTTCGCTGCCTTTTGATGGTAAATCGGTCGCCAAGGCCACTTCCGAGATCTCCGCGGTCACCGCCGAGGGTGGATTCGTTGACCCGATTATTCCCGCCAAAATCAAGGGGCTTGGAGATCGTAACGGGAACGCTGCCGACGGGCGAATCGAAGTCTTATTCTTCTCTGAATCCGACACGCTTCGCTATGAAACCGATCCCGCGAACGTGGTCCCAGGCGAGATCGATTTCCAAGCAGTGGTACTGCACGAATTGATCCACACGCTGGGTTGGACCAGTTCGACGACTGCGACTGGAAGCGATGATAACGGCGGCGGGATTGATCGCCCAGGAACATGGCGACCGTATGACAGGTTTCTTGCCGATGTTGATGGCAATCGTTTAATTGACGCCAATCCTGACTCGGCGACGTTCCTGCGAATGAACGTTTCCGCAAGCGGATGGCCCAGTGTCAGCACTGGCGGAAAGGGGCCCGACGCCGGATTGTTTTTTGACGGTCCTATCGCCACCGCCGTCTATGGTGGCCGTGTGCCGTTGTTCTCGCCAGCAACTTTCTCGCTCGAATCAACAGCATCACACTTGGATAGCGAAGGTTTTCCCGAGGAGCCGAGTATTTTTTCGCCACGCCAGCATTTGATGTCCAGTGCGATCATCTCGGGGCCAGCACCGCAAGGTTTAACCGCGCTGGAGCGAGCGGTCCTTGTCGATACGGGACTACAGCTTCGCGACAGCATCGCTGTCGTTGCCGGCGGAGCGACCTTGGCCAAAGACGGGGCGGATATTGTGGTGCGCGATCAGTCCAACGAAACGTTTCGTGGCAACAGCAATGGACTCACATCGCTGTACTTGGTCGGCGGAACTTCCGACGATGCCTTGGAATTGGATATCACCAGTGGCTTGATCATTCCGCAAGGCGGTTTGCAGTTTGTCGGTAAAGGCGGCGAGGACGCGATCGTCTTGAATGACACCACGAACTGGAGAATGGGCGATCCCATCGTGGATGATGATAAGTTTTTCGTGTCTGCGACAAATCTGCTTACCAATGAAAGAATCGAAGCCGATCTACGGCACGCCTACCGCAATTTTCTTATCGCTGGTGATGTGAACAACGACGGTAATGTTTCGTCGGCCGATGCGTTGGCCATCGTCTTTGAATTGAACTCACCCACGGTATCCGACGCAGTGAACGGAGAGCTACAATCGCCAACAGTCGTTGATTGGCCTGGACTGTATTTCGACCGTAGCGGCGACGATCGCGTTACCGCACTGGATGCTTTGATGGTCATCAACGATTTGTTTTTGCAGGATTTTGCCAGCGATATCGAGGGCGAAGCGATTATCACGGACTTCATCGAAACCAAACGTCCAGGCCAATCGGATTTGGACGTGTGGCAGTACGATGCGGTCGCTGGTCTGTAGTGTTAGTACCCGGAAACGCTCCCGCCACTATCACGCCACTCGCTACCGCACCACCCAGCAATCAAGAAAGCCTTCACGTTGTTCGGATTTTTGTGTTGTTACAAACCCGTTGGCATGACCTCGCGTGACTTGGTCAATATCGTGAACGGCCGTGTGCGTGTGGAGAGTAAACCGCGATCAGTCAAGGTAGGACACTCCGGGACACTCGATCCACTCGCTCAGGGCGTCCTCGTGATGGGAATCGGCATTGCCAGTCGCTTGACTCCGTATGTGCAAGAACACCGCAAGCGGTACCGAACTCTGCTGCGGTTTGGTGCCTCCAGCATTTCTGGAGATTTAGAGGAATCGCTCACCGAGTACCCTGACTTACCGCTGCCGTCGCGAGAGCAACTCGAAGCGGCTTGTGCTAGCTTTGTCGGTATGGTCCAGCAACGCCCTCCGGTGCATTCCGCAGTGCGCGTTGATGGCAAACGCGGTTACGAACACGCTCGACGAGGCAGCGTGATCGAAATGCCGACTCGAACCGTCAACATACATTCAATCGAAATCGTTTCGCTCGATGGCCGCGATTGCGAATTGGATGTTTGGTGCGGCAGCGGTACCTACATTCGTTCGCTCGTAATGGATATTGCCGAAAGCGTCGGCAACAAGGCCGTGATGACCGGACTCATTCGCACCGCGGTCGGAACGTTCACACTTGATGAAGCGATTTTTGTCGAGACCATTCGTACAGGGCCGCTGTCACCACATCTGAGGCCACTGATCGATGGCGTTGTTGGACTGCCTCGATTGCAAGTGGATGAGCTGGACGTGCATCGGTTGCGAAACGGACTGTTCGTCACCGAGTCGACCGCCGCGATCAACGACGACGAAACGGTCTCTGACACCAACGAAGCGATCATCGTCGACCGCGACGGGCATTTGCGCGGCATCGTACGCAGGGAAGATGGCTTTTGGAAACCTTATCGAATTTTCCACGAGCCGTAAAAGGACGGTAGCTCTGCTCCAGGTCGGTTGCACTTCCCAAGATTTGACTCATGCGCCAGAATAACGAGTTGCTGTGTCACCTATTTTTCTGAAACACTACTTACCCCGGCTGTACCGTGGAACAACGTCGCCTGTTCACCTTCATTCTCGCGTCGACGGCGTTTTTCTTCATGTACATGACGTTGGTCAAGCTCGTCGGTCCACCCCAAGTGCCGGGCGAAAATCGACCTCGAGCGGTCGTGGATAAGGAATTGACGGATGACATTCCGCCAACAATTGACGTTGAGGGTGCTGATGTCGCCACAGCCATCGAAACTGCCGCACGACCGGATGGTCGTCAATGGTTGACGCTGGGCTCGATGGACCCGGCCAGCGGCCATGTGATGCTGGTCACGCTAACGAATCTCGGAAGCGGATTAGAACGCATTGAATTGACCGAGCGCGACGACAATGGCCGACTGAAGTATCGCCGCGTGGACGTCCGCAGCGGCTACATGGGCTATATCGCTGGAGAAGAATCCGAAGACGGGCGCGGCGTCAAAGTCAACGTAGTGGGTCCAGGCACGCCGATTTCGCTAGCGATCGCCGGTCCAGGCGACAAAGCGGAAAACGTGGGCCTGAGAGTCGACGACGTCATTGTCGCGGTGAACAACCAAGCGGTCGCAACGCCCGCAGATATTGAAACTGCTCTGCTAAATACTGAGCCGAGCCAGGTGGTGAATGTTGAAGTTGAGCGTGGCAGCGAGGCAAAGTCACTGACCTACCAAGTCAAGCTCAGCGAGCATCCGCTGGATCTGGTGCGTCTGGCAGAAACCGCGGGTGCCGACGAGATCCAAGGCAACCTGTCGCGTCTTTCATGCTTGATCACGCTGGCCCAAATCAACAAGAAAAAGCTTGCTCGCGACAAATCGTCGATCTCGGGCCTGAAGGATCCCGCGACGTTGTTGTGGAATGTTGAGTCCACGGCCGGGGGCAAGGAGCAATCGGCTGATTTTAGCATCGAGATGTCGTCCGCCGAAATGCGCGCTGTGGGTGGACATCCAGTTCGATTGAGTCGGTCCTATGCCGTCCACGCCGGAAGCTACGTGATGGAAATGGAAGTCAACGTAAAGAACTTGCATTCCGAGCCGCAAAAGCTTGCTTACCGACTCGAGGGAGTGAACGGGCTGACGCTTGAGGGTTGGTGGTACAGCAACAAGACTGGCCCAAATTGGCGTGGTGGCGCCGCAGCCCGAGATATTGTATTCAAGAAAGCTGTCGGTGCTCATGAGTTGATTAGCGGGTTTACATTGCTGAGCGAAGCAACTGACACGCCCAAAGATCCGATGTTGCCGGTATTTGCAGCAACGGGTTCCCAGTCTGAGAATGAGTTGCAATATGTTGGCGTGGACGCCCAATACTTTGCAGTCGCCTACCTGCCGCCCGCGAGCGAGCCGGTGTTTCGCGATTTGTCACGCGTTGATGCGGGAATCGTTGCCGATGCCGAAGCGGTCCCTCGGCACAAGGAACGCGCGGTCAACACGTCCTTTGTACTGGATAGCCAATTGATCGATATTCCGGCAGGAGGCTCCGTGGGCCGACAAGTGCGAGTTTTTGCCGGTCCCAAAGATCCAGTCATTCTCGAACAATATGGACTGGGTGACTTTATCTACTACGGTTGGTTTTGGTGGGCCGCAAAGTTCCTCGCGTGGATGCTGCACGGATTGTATTGGGGCGTCGGGAATTATGCTGTCGCCATCGTCCTGCTGACAGTGATCGTGCGCGGTGCCATGTTCCCGCTCAGTCGCAAGGCTGCCATCAATGCTCAAAAGATGCAAGAGCTTGCACCGGAGCTAAAGAAGATTGCGGAAAAATACAAAGACGACATGGAGGGCCGCTTGAAGGCACAGCGAGAGTTGAACCAGCGAGCCGGGTTCAATCCCATGGCTGGCTGCGCACCAATGTTTTTGCAACTTCCTGTGTTCATCGGTCTGTATCGTGCCCTATCGGTCGACATCGAACTGCGGCAAGCGGCTGTGTCTTCGTCGTCACCGTGGGCGTCGAACCTAGCTGGCCCAGACATGTTGTATTACTGGGGCGATTGGATGATGGACTACTTAGCCGGACGAGGCACAGGATGGCTTGGACCGTACTTCAACATCTTGCCGATCATCGTTGTCGGGCTGTTTTTAACTCAGCAAAAACTTTTCATGCCTCCGGCAACCGACGAACAGCAAGCGATGACTCAGAAGGTCATGAATGTAATGACGCTGATGATGGGTCTGTTCTTCTTCCGTGTTCCAGCCGGATTGTGCATCTATTTCATCACCAGCAGTCTGTGGGGGATTTGCGAGCGAGTACTCGTTAAAAAGACATTGCCGACGACCAAACACTTTGACGAAGGAATCCTCGAAGGTACGGCCACGCCAGTTGGAAAGCCAAGCAAGCCATCATTGGCCGACACGATCCGTCAACGGTTGAATCCACCCGAAGAGCCAATCGAACGACCGAGCAAACGACGTCGCCCTGTGGCCAAAAAGAAACGCTAGTTTAGTGGACGCTTAACGTTTGATGACAAAGTAGGGCGTTGAGCGGTTCTGAATCGCCCAATCAGTTTCCCAAACCAATGTCTCGCGATGTCGAACCTCGGAGGGAACGATGCTCATTCGCGACAATGCGTATCGCCATTCCGCTTTGCCTTTGTCAATCGCAACCGCTTCAACTTGTAACAACACCTCCGGGTCAGTTCCTTGCACCAACGCAAAAACTGCTCCATCGACATAATCACTCGAAGGTGTTGGTTCTGGATAGCGATAGATCGGAGACGACAGCAGTCGAAGCGGAATTTCAGGTCGCATCGAGGGCACGAGTTTGCCCGTGAACTCTCGCGACAACCGTCGCATTAGAAGCAACCGCGCGGCGCTGGAGTTCGCCGGACTCGGTTCGTTCTCGAAGACTCGAAAACTCACACCCGCTTGATTCGGCTGCCAAACGAGGACGCCAGTTTTAGTAGCGAAAATGGGTCCGGATGCCAAACTTTGAAACTCACAATCATAAACGACGCTATCGTCGCCACCGAGTTCACCCGTGGGATAGCCGCACATTGCGACCATCGGACGACCGTGGTGGGTCCATAAAAACATTCCGCCAGCCAACGTCCGTCGCTCAGGATTCGACCAGTTCAAAACCGGATCTGGTACCAAATCGAATGCCTCGTCTTTTCTGGGTCCACCCGAAAAAGCAAACTCCGAGGCGGCATCCAAAAAACGTTTTCGCATTGCTGCCACGCCGTTATCGTTCGTGTCCGCTTGTGCGACCGACGCGTCACTGGATTGAGCGACCGCAGAATCGGTCACCCAATCCGACATCAAACTCGGTACCAGAATCGCCGCTACCAGCAGCGGGCAATGGAACACGTCCAACAGGCGAAAGACTTGCTTGAACATGGATTGATTTCCCACGATTCGGACGTAACAATTCAATGCACAACGACAAAGACACGACGTCTATATTCAGGCACACGCTTGGCCCTGTCAAGACAATTGCAAGAAGTACCAAATATCATTACTTCGCGATATAAAGAAATCTCGCTCGCAAACCACCTCATGGCAATATTAACCCAGCGGAACAGCTAAGCAGAAGGAGGAGCAAGCGGCGATCAAGAGCAAGCTGATTGGAATGGACTTCACGACGTTCCGCGATCGGGTACTGATGGTTCCGGCGCAGATCATCAGGCGAAGCAGGATTCTGGTGTATCGGTTGTTGTGTTATCGACCTTCAGTGGACTGGTTGCTGCTCATCGATCGCGACGTTCGTCTTCCGCTGAGGTGCTGACCATTCAACTCCACGAAGTCAGTGTCCGGATGCACTGATACCGCCGCGGCGCCCCACCCAAGTAAGACCCCAAGACCATACGAACCAAGCCTAATAATTCACTTCACCAGCAAAGCCGGATCGTAAGCGGCTGCGCCGAAAAAACGGCCAGATACCGACTCGCCGTTCGCTTGTTTAAGGTCTAGTGTTTACTGCCCGATCAACTTTAAATCCAAAATGTTCTTGACCCCTTGGTACCGAGTTTCTCGAATCTGTGTAGGTTAGTTGAGAGTAGATGGAGAAGTGTATATCTTCAATGGTTCACGATCAAATTGAGGCGATGGGAGTTGGATCATGATGCAGTGGCTTGACAAGATTCGGCTTCGTGATGAAATACTCGCAGGCACTTTTCTTAACCTAGGCTCGGCGAATGCTGTCGAGATCGCAGCAGGATTTGGTTTTGATTGGTTGCTGATCGATCTCGAACATGGCTCAGGTTCGCTAGCTGATTTGAGGGGGATGCTGCATGCGTGTCGCGGCGCCCGCACTGCACCGATTGTTCGTATCCGGTCGGTCGATCCCGACGCTGTCAAGTTTGTCATGGACAGCGGTGCTGCAGGCGTGATGTTTCCCTTTGTCAGCTCCGCTGAACAGGCAATCCAAGCGGTGCGAAGCGTCAAGTATCCTCCGCTTGGCGAACGAGGTGTGGCCGGTGTGATTCGCGCGACCAATTATGGGCAGAGTTGGAACCAATACTTCCACGAAGCAAATAACCATAGTCTGGTCGTCGTGCAAATTGAAACACCAGAGGCCGTAGCGGCCTCTGACGAGATTGCGGCCGTTGATGGAGTCGATGTGCTGTTCGTCGGCCCGCTGGATCTATCAGTCAATCTGGGGCATCCCGCACAGTTTGGCCATCCCGATGTTGTTTCAGCGTTTCAACATGTTATCGACGCATGCGAGAGGCACGGCAAATCCGCCGGGATCCTGACGAAAGATGGATTCGTCATTCAGCACAAACAGATGGGGTTTCGTCTGTTGGCATATGGTTCCGATTCGTCAGCCGTGATCACGGGCATGCAATCGTATCTGTCTCAACTCCGCGAATAGATTGAGGATCTTGATCAACTTCAACTTTGCGTTGTCAGGTTAGTAGTCAAATCAGGCAGCAGGTGCATAAATCGCATGATGGGAATTGGAAGTCCGTGGTACTTCATTCTCTCAGTCAGTTCCGACTACAATGAGCAGAAACAAAGATAGGTGTTGGATGAGTTTTCAAACTGCGGCGACACGATACATTCGAGCGGAAGTTGTCGCGATGCTACTGAGCGTCTTGTGCGTTGGCTCCCGCACTTGTTTGGCCGAGTCCGCGGATAACGAGCTGCTGGCAGATCGCAAAGCAGACGCTGAAACGTTCTTTCGTAAACGTGTCACACCATTCATTAAGACATATTGCCTAGAATGTCACCAGAACAGTCGACCGACTGAGGCTGGTCTCAGCTTCACACCCGCCCTGGATACTCCAGAGCACGCTGCCTTTAGTGAGAAGTGGAAGAAAGCGGCGGCCAGGGTGAAGGCACACGATATGCCGCCAGAAGGTTCAGGCCAGCCCACCGATGAAGAGCGTCAGATGTTCTTGAAATGGCTGGACATGGTGAAGTATCTCAGCGCCAAAGATCCGGGTCCGTTTGTCATTCGGCGATTGACTAAATCGGAATACGGAAGCACGTTGCACGATCTGTTCAGTGTCGATCCGAAGATAGCAGATAGCTTGCCGGACGAGGTCAGGGGCGAGGGCTATCTGAATTCTTTGTCACCACTTCAACTCGAGCAGTACCTTGCGATTGCTGATGAAGTGTTGGGCCGGGTGTTTGCGCCTGACGATTCGCCACCCACACCGCTGCAACTGCAACTATTTGGCGAAGCTCCGGCGTCAAACGATGACCCTGGGGCAACAGCACGAAAGATTGCCGAGTCGCTGGCGAAAAGAGCTTACCGTCGACGACCATCTGATGCGGAGCTCACGGTGCTCGTTGAGGTGTTCGACTTAGGACGACAAAATGAACTGTCTTATACGGAGGCGTTGCGTTTGATGCTCAAGGCAATGCTCGTTTCTCCTCAGTTCCTCTTCATCACTCCGGCTGAAGAATTTGATACCGACGATATAATTGTTCCTCTTGATGATTATCAACTCGCCTCGCGATTGTCGTATCTGCTGTGGGGCACGATGCCCGACGACGAGCTAATGACGTTGGCTGACTCCGGAAAGCTGCACAAGCCGACGATTCTGAAAGCGCAGGTGAAACGCATGCTGGAGGATTCTCGTTCGCGGGCTCTGTTTGACGGTTTCGGTGCGCAGTGGCTGGGAGTGGGTGAGCTGGAGAACAAGTCGTTCGATCTCAAAAAATTTCCCGAGATGACAGCTCAGATGCGCCGGGCAATGTACGACGAAGCGCGTCTGTTTTTCGAAAGCGTTGTCCGCGAAAACCAAAGTACCGCCAGTTTTATCGATAGCGATTACACGTTCCTCAACGAGAAGTTGGCGTCGATCTACGGCTTGGCTGAAACGGTGACCGGCTCTGAGATGCGCAAAGTCCAATTGAACAATCACAACCGTGGAGGAATCATGGGTATGCCTGGCGTTCTTGCGGCGACTTCCTTTCCCAATCGCACCAGTCCCGTAATTCGTGGTGTGTGGGTACTCCAGCAAGTGCTTGGGGAGCATGTGCCATCAGCTCCACCGGACGTTCCGCCATTGGAGAAACAGGATCAGCAGTCGGTTGCCAATCTTACCCTGCGTGAGCGCACTGAACTGCACCGTACGGATCCTGTCTGCGCCAATTGCCATCAGTTGCTTGACCCAATCGGATTTGGCCTAGAGAACTTCGATGCCATAGGCCGCTGGCGTGATCGGGACGAAAACGGCCAGCCAATTGACGCTTCGGGTGAACTTCCCGACGGAAGTCGTTTTTCGAGCCCGCACGAATTGAAGTCCATGATTGCCGCGCGCATCGATGATTTTTCTCGCAACTTGGTGGAGAAATTGTTAGCCTATGCTTTATGCCGAAAGCTGGAAGGCTATGACGAAATTGTGGTGGATGACTTGATGAAGCAGATCGCTCAGGATGGCTACCGCATGCAAACACTCGTCACTGCGGTCGCTACTAGTTATCCCTTCACGCATCGTCGAACAACGCAGTAAGCAAATTGCGGCAGCTACGAATCTTCCTCTCGCAACGCAAGTGCAACTTACCTTTTAGAAATTAACATGAGCAAGAACACAACCGTTGATCGTCGCCTCTATTTGAAAGGCGTGGGCGCTGCTCTCGCATTGCCTTTGTTGGATGCCATGGGCTGGGCGGAAGCAAGCGAGAGGAACGAGTACAAGCCGCCTGTGCGTCTGGGATTCATGTACATGCCGCATGGTGTAATCATGGATCAATTCTGGCCCACGGATGCGGAAAGTTTCCTCACGTCGCCACCACCGGCACTTGAATCGCTGCGGCCGGTACTTGATCAATGCCTGATGATGAAGGGCATCGCGGGTGTTTCCAATGGTCCGTTCAAAGGCGCGCCTCACGCGCTCGAGCTATCGACATGGCTCACGGCAGCGTTACCGGATCCGGATAGACGTGACGAGATCAGCATCTCAGTCTCTGCCGATCAGATTGCCGCCAGCGCCCTAGGAGCGTTTACGACGTTGCCCTCTCTAGAACTTGCTACGATGCCGCAAACGTGGAAGGAAAACCAAGCGGGACTGAACGAGGGCTATTATTCACACTGTAGCTTCCGCTCTCCGACCCAGGCGGTCCCTGCCGAAGTCAATCCACGCAATGTGCTGAATCGATTGTATAACAAGAAAGCGCAAGGCGGTGGACTGACAACAACAGGAATGAGTCTTTTAGACCGCAGCATGTTGGATTTGGTCATTGGCGGTGCGCGGGATCTGAGACGCACTTTGTCACCGACCGATCAGAGAAAGCTGGACGAGTACCTCGACAGCGTTCGTTCAGTCGAACGACGGATCGCTGCCATTGAACTGCGTCAAAAGGAGGCGGCCCTGGAGAAGGCGGGTGTTCGGTCCAGCCGACGCCACGATTCGGATTCCCCGCCCATTGAGATCAAAATTCCTGAGGGAGACAAACGCAGCGAGTATATGCAGGTCATGTGTGATCTGAACGTGCTGGCATTTCAGACCGACACGACTCGCGTTTGCACGTACATCGGATCGACCCCGAACGGGGCGTCTTACCCTGAGCTGGGATTCATGGATAAGCACCATTCGACGACTCACCACAACAACGATCCTGAGAAGGTGAGAAAAGTGGCCGCCATTACGGCGTTCAACATCGAGCAGTTCGCCTACATGATGAAGAAGATGCACAGCTTACGAGAAGGCGACGGCACGCTGCTGGACAACTGCATCATGATGTGGGGTTCCGGCCTTGAAGATGGCGACCGGCACACTCGAGAGAATCTGCCCTTTATCTTGGCTGGTCGCGGAGGCGGGTCGATTAACTCGGGGCGATTCTTGCCAAACGTGAAGGGAAATCAAGGCGACCTACTAACCACCTTGTTGACCTGTGCCAACATTCCGCTCGATCGCCCTATTGGAATTGCCACCAAACAAATCACTGAAATCTATGCCAATTTGTGAGAAACGCCTGAATGCATCTCGTCAGAAACACTAAGTTTTGGTTCCCATGAATATTCACTTCACATCGTTACTAATCAAAACTTGAACGATACAGCAGTTTTGGAAACATGAAGCACCAAAAACCAAACTGGATGTAGGTGAACGGATCAACCAGACGTTCCGAATGACCCCAATTGATTAGCCGTATCCCAATCGCCCTTGCAGCATCCGTAATGCTAATATGACCAGTCGTGAGATCGTTGCTTGCGAAAGCCGGTGAGGTGAATCGTTCCGTCCGGTTCAATTTCCATCAGTGAATAGCCGCTGTTTTCTTTGCCTGATCCCTCAACCATGGCAACCAGCGTGCAATAGTAAATGCCGTCAATCTCTTTCAAATCATTCTGGTGACTATGGCCTTGAAACACTGCCAGTACATTGCCGCTTGATGCGAGAATTTCACGCACGACGGCATTATTTTTCACGCCGTGGTTAGTGCTGACATCGAGTCTCTGGTGAGCGAACACGATCACCGGAAGTTGGTTAGCTTTCAGATCGGCTTTTAGCCATTCGATTTCAGCGGGCGGTATGTGCGTATCAGTCCACTGAAAATTCTTGCGACCATAGGGCTCGCCGTCGCTGCGGAAACATGCATCCAACACGATAAAATGTACACCGCCTCGTTCGAACGAGTAGTATGACTTTTCCTGCCCAACGATGCCTAGAAACTCTTCTTTCCTTAGCGTGTCAACGCAGTGATTCCCCAAGACGTAGTGTCGGTGTTTGCAAATCGCAGAAAATTCACGGTCAATTGTATTCAGGTAACCCTTCTCTGTTTCTACAGAATCGGCTGCATCGATTAAGTCTCCCAGTTCAACGACAAAGTCAGGCTTTTCCTTCTCGAACTGCAAAGCCGCTTCATCGAGCTTAGCCAACGTCTCCCTGTAGTACCTAGTGCCAACCGATGTTTTGTCGGCGTAATGCAGGTCTGTGACAAGCCCCACACGGAGTCGTGGAGAATCTTCGTCGGCAATCAGGCCCTGTGTACCGACAGAGACCGCCGTTAGTACGAGCGTTCCATTTTTCAGGAAGCCCCTTCGTTTCATTTGCACCATGTGATCAACCTGCGTCATCTAGAATTCTCGCCTTCATGCTTGGATTAAAGAGTTTAGCAAAACCAATGGTAGCTTGACTAAACATTGACTCACTTTGGGACTTGCGTATTGCCCTGATCAACTCATCCGCGTCCCATCAGGAAATCCACGTCGCATGTCCTTTGTCACCTCCTCTGGATCAAACTGATTGGGAGCGACTTGTCCCGCCATTGTAGCAGGTGCACATGTTGTTCGAGATCTGGATCGCCAATTGCTTCGAGATACTCGGCGTCGTAGCCACCCTCGCCGCCAACCACATCAGGACACCAGTGGGCAGCAATATCGGACTTTACGTTTCCCGCAGTTCCAAACTGGCCCAGCGTCCGAACTGCAATCCAATTGAACTATGTTCCCCGTGCTCCCAGCAACGCGACGTGAGATCTCACTTCATTACCGACGTATCGTGATCGTTTGATAGGACGTTGACGGAACGCTGTACCTGTAGGACTGAGTTCGGTAATTGCTTAGGCCGCTGCTGCTATAGCCACTTGTGTAACGAGAACTCGGCATCGGGACGCGATAAGTGCTTGAGCGGGACGTCGACGAGGGTCCCGCACTGAAACCGTAGTCATAATTCCCCAGGGAAGCATAACGGCCACTGCCTGTCGTCGAACGCTGCGACGCCCGCGCCAACCGAGCTGACTCGCGCTGCTCGAAAGTCGCCTTTGACCTAACCAAAAATGATTCTCGCTTGTGGCTCAGCAAGACAACCTCGACAACCTTCGCGTACGCTTCAGTCGACGCCTGATCAATCATAATCGGACGCAAGGAGTGAGTCGAGATGTAGGTTTTGAACTCCTGCCATGTGACTCCAATGAATCGCGGAACGGCAGATCGACTCGGACAGTCAGGCAGCATGCGAACTGCACGTTCAATCTGAGCGAGCGCTCTCTCAGCGTCACGGTACGACTTCCACGACGGATTCCCAACTCGAGACAGCAAGTTCACAATCTTGCTCGTGGTTTCAACTAACTCTCGCTTTTCTTCACCGGCACAATCGCCAGCAATGATTTTGTAAAGATATCGATCTCGAGCCACAAACCATTGGTCTCGCAAATCGACAAACACAGCGTGCTGCCATGTAGCAGGAAATTCGACTGTCATGATCGAAGCGTCCACGGGACGAAACACGATCCCGATTTCGTTCTGGACTTGCAGCTTTAGCATAGCAGAGGCAGGGATTGCGGTCCTTTGTTCGGTGGTCGAGTCGCTATCATCCAAGTATTCATGCAGCCGCTGCATCACGACGTCTGGACGAATGATAGAGTAACTCCCGACTTCCGCAGCATCAGCAAACCCTGAGATCAGGGAGACAGCAATCGCTGACGCGACAAACGTGTTGACTTTGTTCATGGCTTCGTCCTCTTTTTTGGGGTTTTCGTAGTGAGGCAACCTTTTGCCCTTCACCTAGAAGACGGATTAAGCTCAAAGCGATACGACAGCAAAATTCGGGAAGTAATTCGGAGGAAACAAGCAAATCGCGTTAGCATCTAGCCATTGGGCTTCTTTCTTTTCTGTGTCACTAGGTCAGATTAAGTGTGGTCAGTTCACCTATTTACATGGAGCAAACGACTGCAACAATTGCAGGGAACGTTGTCACCGAATTGGGAGCGTTCCATGAAAGCCTCTTCACTATTTGATGATCAGTTCGAAAGAGCAATTGAGAAGCTTTGCGACGATTTTCGCATCGACAAAACGGAGATCGATTTAACGGAGCTGAGTTGCGACGACGTGACGTATATTCGCGAGGCGGGATGGCGTTGTGTCTATTGGCGACTACGCGAATGTGCGTCCAAGGATGTTTTTGATAGAACTCTAAGTGACGTGTTTCATGAAGAGGGCAAGTCGTTTACTGAAGTTGTCGATGTAACGCAGGTCGCCATCATCGCGTTGCAGAAGCTGTGCAAGGACGGACGCATCGCCTCCCCTTTCGAGATAGAATTTCGTGAAAGCTGCCAGAGGGATATAAGAAATGCGGTCGCAAAAAAGCTGCGGCAAATTATTTTGAGGCACAAGCAATCGTCAAAGCAAGAAGTCGTTGACGAGGACAGAGACTCCGCAACAGAGGTAACGACACGAGATCAAGCGATCAATGAACTCGGTTGCATTAACCTCCACGATCCCGAGCGAATCGCGATTGTGAAGAAAACGCTCATCGCAAAATATGGGGAATTGCCTGACGTCTGGAATCCACCGCTAGAGTACTTAGAAAATGTACCCAACTGTACGCCGAAGGATTCGGAATCAATATGCAACGCCACAGTTTGGCCGGGAATCGCTGAGATCGACTACGCATGCACCAAGTACGAGGTCGAAGTGACGGTGAGCAACAAATTGCGTGAACCAAACCAGGATGACCTGGAACACCTTCGTGAGGCGGTCTATCAGTCCATCTTCCACCAGCTCTTTGAAAAGCAATTCGACGCCTATTATTTCGCGATACTTAATCGTGCGACCAAGAGGTGTCGCCTCTTTCACGCAAATGTTCCCTACATTGGTCCTGACGAGATAGGTGCGGAGACGGCCGCTAAGCACCTGACGAATTTGCGTAGGAGTGGACGAGCGGCAGCACCGCGCAAGCGTGAGTGGTGGAAGCTAATTGACAGTTCGATCAGCAATATCAAGGAAGACATGCGTAAAAAAATGATGGGGAACAGGGCCAATAGCGAGACCATTCAATTGGGCCAGAAAGAAATTGATCGGCTCGCGATCAATGCGAAGGTTTTCCCGGTGTGTGAATTGTGGGAAGTCATACTGTACACTGCGAAAAAACTGCTTACGGATGACGAAATCCAACTGGTGAAGTGGCGGATACAAGACTACACATTTCGTGAAATCGCAGACAGGATGGGCTTCGAGTCTGGCTCGGACGCTGATCGAAAACGTCAATGTGACACTCTCGCAGCTCGTCACCGTCGAGCTCTGGAAAAGCTTCGCGGGCCTCTTACAGCCGATCTTGATAGGTGAGCTGATTGCGCTCGTTCCGTGGATCGCATAAATCAAAACTCACTCTCGATTGCCACGTCAATGTTCGTCCACAGCCAATCCTGGTCGACGGTTACATCGTCAAGCACATCAGGCGCAGAAAGCATTCCCAAAACTTTGCAAGGCGTATCGTCAGGCTCTTGCATGTCATGGTATCGAGCCCAAAAAACGTCCTTATCATCAGACTCGGGCAACGGTCGACTGATCAAATGAAGAGCGTCGGGCGTGGTGGGGGAACGATGCCGAAATGTACTAGGCGGACTGAATATGGCCTGCGTGGTTAAATGAGCTTCCGCCACTTCACCCACTCGGCCCAGATTTGTCGCTGCCGACGTGATCGGGAAAACGATTTCTTTGCCAAAGTTCGCTGCGAATCCAGCAAAGTCTTGTATGTTGATTCCGCCTGATTGATTGGTATCAACGTATTGTGGTGCCGTCGGAGCCGATTGGCCGAACCAGTAAGCGAACGTTGCGAAGTCTTGGATGTTAACACTTCCACTTCCGTTCCAGTCGCCCCTTAACACAAACAACTTGTTTGACGAATTGCCGGTGATCGTTCGCGTCGCGCTGCCCGTGATGGCCGCGAACAACGCGAGTTGATACACGCCGTCTTTTAACTCGCTATCGACAAGACTGACGGAAATCATTCGTCCGTTCGCACTGAGCGACACCTGACGGTTCGCAATCGAGACGACGGTATCTGGATCCATGGATGCGTCAACGCCTAAATTCGTCAGGGCAATATCGCTTGCTGAAACAGCGTTAATTGGCGCTGGTAGGCTAATCTCAATTTCTCGCATCATACTGCGCTGTATGTTCCACGAGGTTGGCTGGATGCCCGAAGCCAAATCCGCTGGATCGTCCGACCGATTGGGCGAAACCTGGATACTGAACTCCGGCTCCGCAATAATCTCTACATTAAAACGTGCGGAACTAGTCAAACGACTGCCATCTGTAACTGTGACCGTCATCGTTGTGCTACCGACTTTGCCCCCTGTGGGAGTCAAGCGAATCGTACGATCATCGCCTATTCCGCCGAGGACTATGTCCGATGCCGCAATAACCGTCGTGTCAGATGAAGTCGCGGTAATGACCAGTTCCTGAGGTGCCGTAACCAAATCTGAAACGAAGAACAGGATCGGCTGGATTGACGCGTTCACGTTGACCGATATGCCAGCGATATTGCTGATCATGGGGGGCGTCGTATCGATGACTGTGATTGTCGCGGTATCCGTCGACGCGTTCCCCATAGCATCGGTTGCCGTAAATGTGACGACCGTACTGCCCAGCGAAATAAACGCCGGCGCGTTATGTATGATTGTTGGGTTTGCATCGATGTTATCTGTTGCCTCGGCCGACGACAGGAATGCTACAATTTCCGCAGTATCCACACTAGCACCGCCTCTCGTATTGGCTTCCAGAATGATGCTTTCAGGGGCTGTGATGATTGGCGGGGTCATGTCGAATTCATCGTCGTCATGGAGGGTGATTGTAAAGTCTCGCCGCACCGCGTTGACAAACGCTGTGCTGATTGTAGCGATTCGAAATCCGATCGTCTCATCGCCCTCGCGAACGCTGTCGCCGACAACCTCAAGTTCAACGAATTGCACCTCTCCGCGAGTGCCTTCAAAGCTCAAGGTGGTAGGCGATACTAATCGGAAATCAATACCTTCGTCGGCTGGTTGTGAACTCGGGTGTGCCACCAATTGAACATCGAAAGGCTCAGGCGTTGCATGATTCAAGGTGATCGGTATCCGGATGTGTTTCGCACCCTGATCGCCTTCTCCTATTTCGAGGTCCTCAACAGATACACTAGCGGTTTCTGGCGGCGTCCAAATACTGGAATAGCTAAAACTGAAGCTGGTTGCGGTCGTATTAGCCGGGAGTACCAATGCAGCAATGCTGACATTATCGTCCTTGAACCCTTTGGCATTTTGATCCCACGTTCCCGCTAAGATCATTGTTGTTGCCTCATCTAGCGAACGGATTTCTAACTCAACATCGGGCTTGCGAATTGGCGTAATAGGATCGGATACATTTACACTTCCCGACTGTATGTACGTGACTGTGGTACTTCGATCCGTCGGAGCATGTCCGGTACGCAGCGGTGATGGCGTCCATTCCGATTCAATTGCGGAGAGCCGTGTCGGTGCGTCAGTTCCCACAATGAATGTCGCGCTCGACATGTCTCCCGTGTCAACCATCACACCGCTTGGGAGTTGGAATTGACTGAGAAAATTACTATTGAGGCGCCCGATGTTAAGCGCAAGATCCGGATGTAACGCTGAATCAAGGACCACGGTGATCCGCACGTTCTCGCTTGCCTGTTGGAAGCCCTCATCAAACTGGGCTGTCGCTTCGTACCTAAATGTTCCCAGGTTTCCGATGGGTGAACTTATTTCCCCCGTGACGACAAACGAAATTCCGTTCACGGTTGGGACAACCGATTGGACGATTCCGCCAATCGCACCAGGTCCAGAACCTTTAATTCCCAGTGAGCTACCATCAACGTTCACGGTTGCGAAGACATTGAACTGGCTGGTAGGTCCATAACCATTTCGAGCTGCATTGCTAAGATCTAATTGAAGCGTATCAGGTGCATATCTGGTCCCAACAGTACCTGTCGTTAAATTGCTTCGTATTGTCCCGAACTGTTGGCTGTCTCGAAGGAACTGGTGGTCACACTCTGGCTGAGGGATGCCGTCCACGATGATCGATTCATCAAGAATAGTGTTTACCGCGTAGTCACCGATGGCCTGAAAACCGACGGTGCAACTAGCAAACACGAAGCGAACTTCGAGCCTTTCAATCCTTAGTAAACGTGGCCGGCCTAAACTACTCCCAAGAGTGCGTCGTTTATTGAAGTGTTTTCCATTGCTGTTTGCAATCATTTGTTGGCTCCCTGTCGAGCTTTTGCTTAAACGCGAAATCGAACAGCGAAGGGAAAGCAAGCGTTCCACACGCACCCATATTCCCACACTGAATGATAGACGGGTGCAACACTGGCCAAGGCGACACACTTTTTTTGAAAAGTTTCGAACGCGGCACGCGGGGAAATCCTACGCAAAAACGCCAGCCTACTTGAGGCTGGCGTTCTCAGATGTTCAGCGTTTAGTACCGATGGAAACCGTTGCTAACTCGCAAGGCATGCTTCCGGCACCAACGATCTCCTTAGAATTTCCTCCTGTAGCGTGTCACGAAGCAACTCTGGATCAAGTGACATTTGTTCTCCGTATCGGTTTGGTGGGATCGTCGAGTACGATTGGCGATCTACCAACCAAACAAGATTTTTCGCCGCCGCGTACTCGGGCATGCCGTAGTGCTCCTGGCTATGACCGCCGGTAAAGAACTCACGCAGTCGTTCCCTGCGGTCAATTCGTCGCTCTGGTGCAAAAGCTTCGCTGAGGAGATAGAACAAACAGCCACCTCCATCCGTGGAAACGTAAGCACCGGGCCTGAGTCGATGCACATTATCGAGTAGGTGTTTCAGGTTTTTGGTTGGGAAGTAGTGGAAGCAGTAGAGCAAATCTTCGCGAACGCTCTGTTGTCCCTGGGTCAGTGTTCTCATCATCGTTCTCCAGATTGCAAAAGAATCGCGACTCACCATGAGTCTCACTATCCACCAGACGAAGAGTGGAGCCACCGATGACGACAAGTTTTCAGCCGTTGCGCAAGGACTTTTGGCTGAAAACTGTTCGAAATAGCGTTTCCAGCATTTGCGGATTCTGGCGAACTGGAGCCATTTTCAGCTAGATGAGTCGAAAACATAAGTCACTCAATCATTGAAATATTTTCATCCAAGATTCGATTTTGGTGAACGATCTTTGTCGTCATCGGCTCTTTTGCGTGCGTTCTTTTGTTAGTAAGTGTCAGCACAGTGCCTGCCTTTCTGCAACATACAAAGGATAAAAAAATGAAACTCAACACCTTCTCTTTTATTGGCGTTTCGCTACTCGCGATTGCTGGGTGCGACACTCACGGATCTGTAACTTGGTTGGCTGAATCAAACGATCTCGATGAACAATCCATGGTGACAGCAGTGATCACTTCACCCAAAAAAGGAAGTATTGTTAGCGATCACCGTGCCCAAGTCGAGGGCTATGTTGCGGATCTTCCTGAGAGTGACGATCTGGTGATCATGGTTGTCGACACTTACGGAATGCACTTCCTCCAGTGGCCACCGTGTCGGCGCAGCGATGACGGCATATTCACGCATCGGAACGTCCGAATCGAGATCGCTGCTGATGCAGACGAGATCGAGCGGCAGTTCGAGATCTTGCTGATTCAAGCATCGCCAGAAGCTGTACGGAGTTTGCAGTCGGCAGTGAACCTGGGCGACTGGAGTGGTTGGTTAAAGCTGCCAGATGGCACGAAAATATTGGATTCCGTGCAAATCGAGAAAAAGTGACATTTTCGTGTCGTCAACGGCCTCGCGATACTCGTCCTGTTTGCGAGAGGCGGCATTCGGGTCAGTTTGCGTCTGACCGGTCGGATGCCGAGATTGCCCGAGGAGCTGTCATTCCCTGATCGGAGAAATGAGTGCTATGACTTCAGCAAGCGCACCGTGGCCTAGTGCATTGGACATCCAAGCTGTCTGTTCCGATTTCTTGGTCCAAGACATGGCAGACCGACTGCGTCAGCCGAGTGTAGAGGACCTGGAACGGCTCCACCAGGTTGCCCGGAAGCATACTCCACCGGATTTCTCGTATCTCAAGAGAGTTTGTTACCAATGCGTGTACTACCAGATCTTCAAGCAGCACCACGACAGATACTCGGAAGCGATTCGTCTTGTTGCAATGGAATATGGAGAAATAAAAATCAAGCAGCATGGGGTTCGTTGGCTTGATGCTAGATCATCGTGAAATCGCGGCCCAAACGAACTACGAACCGAGTGCAATCAACAATACTTACCGCAGGGCATAAGCAAAGTTGCGTGCCTGTCTTCAAAAAAAGGATATATAGGTCATGAATTTTTCGAAATCGAATTGCGAAAGTGCTGCAGACGCGATTCTTGGGGAGAACGGAATTGATCCGTTCTCGGTGCTTAGTGATGCAAAAGAACACGGAGTCGATTCGCCAGAGTTTAAGAACGCATGTCACCAGATCGATCAACTGCTGCAACACGAGGACCGTGTGGAGTTTTTGCGAGCGTTCGTAAAAGCGTTCGACAATGAGCTTTATCCCGTACCTGAGCCGCTCGAGCAAATGCTACAGCTGATCCGTGAAGTACCGCTCAGTGAGATCGCTGACGCACTTGACCCTGATGAACTCAACGAGCTGTTGCGAACACCACTGGGCATCGAGCTTGCGCATCGAAATACGGTCGAGCGAGAATCGAAACAGAAGAATCGTGAACAGACCAGACTCGAACCGGCAAAGTTTGAGAAGAGCTTGCCAGTCTTCATCGAGTCAGTCGCGCCGACACCATCGGTTCCTTGGGAAGCCGTGGCCAGTTTAGCTGCGTTCTTTTTGCTACCGCTGGTTGGAATTCAATTCGCTATCCACTACTTCGCGGACCAAAGTCTCGATTTGGATGGTTGGCGAGCGTCGGCTGCGGGTGTCGTTCCTCTCTCAGCAGCCATGATCGGCTCAGCAGAAGCATTTGCTTGGTTTGGGTCTCTAGTCCGCTTTGGTTGGCTTCGTCAATCGATTGTCAGTGCAACGGCGGCATTGACCGGCGTGATCCTCGCCGCGACGGTCAGCTACGGGATGCTTGACAACTATGCTGAAAATGCGCGAATTGCCCGCGAAGAAATGATTCAAGATCACCGCTGGTGTACCTACGACAGCGTCTTTTACTGGCCGGCGGACAACGAGAAGGAAACTCACAGAAAGCCCCAAGAGCCCACTGAACAACAGATTCAGTCCGAGCTAAAGGAGCTTCGTCGGATTGGCTTCGATGGACTACTTTTACATGAATGTCGAGGCAGCGCGGTGGTGCGGATCGCTCGCGAGGTAGGCTTCAAAGCGATTGTGCAGGGCATCCACATCGGCAACCCGCAGGATTTAGGCGAAAAGCGAACACAGGAGGAGATCAAGCGAGTAATCTCGCTCGCTCCTTTCATTGATGCGATCTTCCTTGGTGAACTGCGAGCTGCTGATGTAGACATGCAAGATTTAAAGCGCGAGCTGGCGCGAATTCGCAAGGCTACTAACAAACCAGTTACAACATCATTTTTACACGATGATTATATCGGCGAGCGTGGCAACCAGTTGCGAGATCTTGAGGACTTCGTGGTGCAAGGTTTGGCACGTCCATGGACGGTGGACTCAGGCGAACCGCTAGTTGCCGTTCAAAAAGTTCGCGAAGCAGTAGAGTTGACTCGCAACCATGATAAGCCCACCTTGATCCATACCGTGTTCTATCCGAGCGCTGGGGAAGGCTTCAGCGAACGTGATCAGGAAACTTTTTATCGCGAACTGCTCAACATTCCCATGCCTCGAGGCGTTGAGTTGGTGTACTTCGCGGTCACCGACTTGCCCTGGAAGCAAAAACTTTCCGAAGTAACCGAATACACTCCAGCCTTTGAAGGCAATGGATTGCTACGTGTGAAAGTTAGTGATGATGGAACCAAGGCCACTTACACCGAGCGACCGGCGGCTAAGCTGTTGCGCGAGCATTTTGTCAAGTAACAGAGTCTTGCGGCGATCTTGTCAGCCAGAGATGGCGTTTTGTTACAGGCCGCTTGGGTGGCGAGGAAATTGGCCGCACTTAGTACGTAATCAGTAGCCTGTGAGAACATTACTTTTCCCGAATGGCGCATTCTGGCTTGCTGCCCATAATGTGTACCTTGAAGTGCAGAATAGCGAGTGTACCT
>JBGSIA010000169.1:0-41165 GCA_041751935.1 Pirellulaceae bacterium
CGACCCTTGGGATTACGATTTGCCATCCTTGGCTCCGTGGTGACTGGTGTGGTGTGAGAACCTCCATTCTCCACGCGAGCCTTTTTTGTGGCTATATCAATCCCAAAGCGACGAACGTTCCCCTAAAGTGCAGTGTTAGAAGGAATCGTTCAAATAAAACATCAAATCGTCAAGTGTCGCGGCGGCGGTCTCAAACGCATCCTCGTCTCCATCGAGCGCCGCATTTTCCAGAGTCGACAAGAGAGAATCGATTTCCTCGGCGTCCTGCTCACCAGCGGTCGCCTTCGCGGGAGCACACGAGCTCTGCAGTTGCTGCAAACGACGCCAGAGGGGACTGTTCCGATCGGTTGTTACCTGATCGGCAGAGATTTGGTCCGCTGTTACCGTAGACAATGAAGGTGCCGTGGCCGCACTGCGCCCCAGCAAATCAGCAATTTGTTGGCTGGCGATTGCCTGATTTTCAGGAGTCAATTCGTCCACGGAAGAATCGTCGCCCGTGCGATTGATTGTCGCAACAGCCTCTTTGCCCGTCGAACGGTCAACGGCTCGGACTTCCAGCATGCCGCTCAAATTCAACGTGAACGTCACCGATATAGGACTGTTCTCGGGTGTGTAACGTCCCAAGTCCGTCAATTCGACTCGCCCGACATAATGATTTTCGTCTGCCAAACGCGACTCGCCTTGATAAACTTCCACGAGAACCTGCTCTTGTCCGTCGTGAGTTGTATAAAATGTTTGCGAACGTTTACAGGGCAACGCCGTGCCGCGGTCGATGACGGGTGCGAAGATGTTGGCCGGAAGCATCGGATTGTTACCGTCGGCACAACGAACCCCCAGTGTGTGCGGGGTGATGTCAACAAGCACTCGATGGACCGCTTCACCGGAGAGCAACGCGCCTTGGACGGCGGCTCCCAGGGCAACGCATAAATCAGGATCTATATCGCTGTTGGGATGATGTCCCAACTTATCAACCAACAGATTATAAACCAACGGCGTCCGCGTGCTGCCACCGACCAGGATCACGCGATCGAGTTGACCGGCGTGCAGCCCAGCGTCTTCGAGTGCTGCGTCCACGCAGGCGATCGTCCGCTCCATTAAAGGAGTGATCATTTTATCGTAGTCGTCACGCTCGAGCGTTGTTTCCAAATTGCTGTTGGGATCACCCACCAGGAGAAACTCTTCGGCGACGTCGGTGAATGTCTCAAAGCTGAGTCGGCACTTGGCTGCTTCCGCAGCAATCGATAGCCGCGCCATCGCCGCAGGATCCTTGCGAATGGCAGCTTTTCGGCTCTCAGTTGATTCGACTAGCTTATCACACAGTAACGCATCGAAATCGTCGCCGCCCAGTTGTGTATCGCCGTACGTCGACAAGACTTCGACGACTCCCGACTCGAGGGCCACGATCGATACGTCAAACGTGCCTCCGCCGAGATCGTAGACCAAAATCCGCTGGGGATCGTCATTTTCCGGGTCGTAGACAAGTGCCGCAGCGGTGGGCTCGTTAATAATCCGCAGCACTTCTAAGCCGGCCAGTTCACCAGCCAAGCGAGTCGCCTCGCGCTGGGAATCGTCAAAGTACGCCGGAACCGTAATCACCGCTTTGGTCACAACGCATCCCAAATCATCTTCGGCCCATTGTCGCAAGCGACCGAGAATGATCGCCGAGATTTCTGGTGGTGAAAATTTGCGATCACCCAGCGTCAGTTGCTTATCTTTTCCCATGTGTCGTTTGACACTGCGAATCGTCGAGCCAGGAAAAAGAGCCGCCTGATTTAGCGCCGAGCGGCCCACAAGTAAACCGCCCGACGGATCGATACCGACGACACTGGGCAAGATCGATTCGCCGGACACAGGGTCTTTCACTACTCGCGGAACACCGTTCTCCACGACGGCGATGACGCTATTGGTAGTTCCTAAATCGATTCCAACAATTTTGTCCATGACGGCGTTCCTGATTGCCTAGTTGAAAAGGGTGCGTGTGTCTTTACTTAGAAGAAGCGAGATGTTCCGAAGCCGTTACGACTTGTGCGGGTCGGATGATCCAATCGTTTTGACGATAACCGAAACGCAGCACATTGAGAACGATGCCCGGTGCAAACTCGTCAGTCGGTTGGACCTCGAGTACTTGCATCGTGAGCGGATCGAACATGTCGCCGACATTCCCGATCCGGCGGATCGAGCGAGCTTGCAGTTGGCCCGTCAAACGATCGACAGTCATTCGCAAACCATCCGCAAGCCCACTAACAAGGGCCTGTTGCTCTCGCCAAGCACGTTCCCAAGCCGCGTGTGATCGGTTCGCCGCTGTGCCGCCAAACCAAGTTTTGACTGGCGTTTCAGGAAGTACACTCCATTTTGCCGCGTTGTGGTCAAACGCATCTCGCAGTCGCAACAAAGCTTCGTCCGCTTCGATCACCATGATGACCAGGGGACGGGTGAGTTCGCGATCCGAGGTCGGTTGCAGCAGTGAGATTTGCTCCACCGCGCGACCGCTGGCTGCAATGATCCGTTGTGCATCCGCAGCGACCTGATCGACCAGCGCACGACTATTCTTGGCTTGGGACTTGAGGTCGTGCCGCAACGCGGTCAAGTCACCGACGAGTTGTGATAAACCGAACAGCAGATGGCCGCTTGGATCCCCATCAATAATCGTGCTCGGCAGCGCCAAGTCCGCTTCCGCAGAGTCCCACAGTTGAAGAAACTCGGCGATGCGTTGCCGCCCGTCTTCGGTTTCACCAACAGTGTCGACCCAGTCAGAGAGCCGCGCAAGCATTTCTTCTCGCACCACGGCCCAATCACGCGGGCTATCCTTCTGCGGTACGGACTCGATATTGGGGATGCCGCTGTTGCTCCAGTGCGCAGATTCGTTATGCATCAGCTGGCGTTTTTGTTGCTGGAAATGAGTTGTTCACCGCATTTCAACAATGCCTCGGTTGGCAATCGCTGCGGGCGTAGATGAAAGCGGGCGAGCAGTGGCTCAACATCACCGGCGATTTCAACACACAAGCAGAGCGCCCAGCGCTCCACGGGATTGGACGCCATCTCATAGGCAGCACGGATTTCAGCAAACCGATCAGGATCGCGTTCTGGCGGATACTGTTTAACGAGTTCGAGGTATTTCGCTCGAATTTGCTCGTTCGTGGATGTTGCATCAAGACCGAGTACGGCCAGTGGCTCCTGATACGAAATCGAGTCATTTGATGGAATCATGGTCGACTCCTTCACTTTTTTGGTGTAATGCTTTGATAACGATGTTCGCTACATGAGGGGGCATTAGTTCTCTGATTTTCTTCTCAACCTGTTTCGGATCGGTAAGGAACAATGCCATAATATCCGCCGGCATCGTTAGTGTAAGAATCTCCAAATGCTCGGGATCCAGTTCCTCCATCTTTGGTCCGGGAGTGGGGTCTTCCTCGTACCAACCAAACCCGTCGTCGTCCTCGTCATCGAATTCGTCGTCATCGTCATACCCAAACATCCCTAGGGATTGGGTCTCTTCAAACATCGACGCGGCCAGAGCTTTCAAACTCGTGGGCAGTCCATAGGGATCGTTACTCTCTGCGTGCACAACGCGATACAGTTCTCGGGCAGCATACGGCCCTTGTTCGATAGCCGAGACCAAAATCACAATGTGCCAATCGTAGTGTCTTCGCAGTAGCTGCAAGTACCTTCGTCGCAATGTTCCGTCGCTGGCCCGGACAACGAACTCGCCCAAGATGTTGGCCAACTCGATCGTCCAATTGTTTCTATTGGCAGATGTCAACACTCGTTTAGAACAAGTGATCAAGTCCTTGAGGTGTCCGACACGACCGGGGTAGTCATTATTAACATCGAGCGCCGCTTGACTGCATAGTTCGATCGTCGTCATGACATCCGATATCGACGGCGATTTCATTCGCAACTTTCGCTGGTCGGCAAATATCTTTTTAATTTTTGCCGGTAGTTTCGCCTTTGCAATATAAATTTCCATCAGCATCAGCGCCGCCAGAGGTGAAAGACCGCAGTCGATCGCGGCTTGCACGCGCTGCTGTGCTTCCTGAGACTTGTCGCTGGCAATGAGCGGCAAAGCTTGAAGTAGCAGCAATATGCCTGAATGCAGTTTAGCGGGTTTAAGCAGCGCCATTCGTTCGATGATTTGTTGCGCTAGCTCAACATTTCCGCCGATCAACGCTTCCCTCATTTGTTGCAGGTCAACGGCCCATGCCAATGACCTTACAGCCTCATCGCGGGGTGCGATAGCAAGTAGTTTTTCCGATAGTTGTTTTGCACGGTCGTACCGTTTCGCAAAATAAAAGAAGTCGGCCGCAGGTTTCAGAACCTTTATTTCATCACCGCGCGCCGCAAGCCGCTGTTCATGAATATCGATCACTATTTCAGTCGTAAAATAGGCAAAATCAAGGCCACTAGCCAGCAACCCCATCGGTCGATCCCAGTTCGGCCATAGCGAAACACATTCGCGAATGGTGACCACCAAACGATGGCCAAATGATTTGCCAACTCGATCCAGCTCAACGGTGGCTTCAGGAGTAATCCCTTGCTTTCCGTACAACAACTCCAGTGGTTGGCGAAGCAACATTGCCAGCCGCAATAATACCGCCCCACGAATGGCTCGCCGCTCCACGTCGCTCAGTTCCGTGTTTTTCTCGAGAGTCGCCAAATACTTGTCGATGTCACTGGACACATCACCGTGCACCGGATCTTTGATCGATAACATTTTTGCGATGGCAACCGGTAAGTCGCACTTTAGATCCCAACGCGGCGGCTTCATCATCCGGCAAACTCGGCGAACAAGCGGCACGTCCGCACAAATCAACAGCTCTGCGTACAGTCGATCTCGTACGGCGCTGAGCCAATTTTGGTCGACTGACTTCCACTGCGACATCGATGACAATTGCTCCGCAACACTATCCAGCTCGTCGTTGTTAAACGAATTACTCAATTTGTCCACGATTTCACGTTCGTTCGGCTGCTTGTGGTCAACCAAAGAGCCGAGCCGCCGCTTGTCCGGGATAGGATCGTCACCGAGTCGCCGGTTCTGCGTCGCCAAAATCGCTTGGGCGATACCTCGGGGCACGCGATCTGCTGGTAGTCGCTGCCATGCCTCAATCGCCTGATCGATGGTCCCTCCATAGTAGGCGACCATTCCTCGTATAAGCATTCGCCAGGGAGCCAAGGGCGAACGAAAACCGATGCCCGCCACCGCCTTTGCCGCCGCATCGTCGGCACCGGCTTCGATCAACCGCAATGCATCGCGCACAGTCGCCGCTTCATCAGCAATTTCCTCAGGCAAGCGATCGGAAAATTCTGGTGAGCGAATACAACCGTCCACCAGCGAGTTAAAAAGAGGGTCATCCGTAGCGACCGGATCTGTACTTACATAGGACTCGATACGAGCGACTGTTTGCTGGACACTAGCCGCAAGGGGAGAATCAGGCGGAACACAGCCAGCAGCCAAATGCACCGAGGCTAAAAACGCTTGCGGGTCCTGTGGCTTGAATTTCAGCTTTCCGAGGGCCGACGCACAGGACGCCAAGACCTCCTCTATCAAACCGTGATCGTGCGAGTCGGCGGATTGCTGCTGCAATAGTTGGACAAGTGAATTTACCGCCGGAGCATGCAATTGACGCGAAAGATGTTGCCGGACATCAAACGGTCGTACCTGACCCGTCGTAGTATAGCCCGCCCGACGTGATTTGTTTCGAGTTCTCGTTGCCACGGCACGCTCCCTAAGGGCGACGAAGGTTCTTGTTTCTGCCGGATTCAATCTCGCAGTTCCCTGCTGTGAAACTCAATTGTCGACTAAACAGAGGATGTTTGACAAGTGACGTTGCAAAGCCAGTGCCATCCACGAGCCAGACCAAGTGGAGCGTAGTTGACGTGATTACTCGCGCCGCATTGGCGTTATTGAGAAACCCGTGATTTGCCGTGGGTAGCACCATATCGAATCAACGGAGGGAAAGTACAATCTTGAGCCAACGCTTATTTAGCAGCGGGATTAGTAAGAGACGCATTCTTGACGTAGCGTCTACTTTTTAGCCGACGTTTCTGGGTTTGGCGACTGAAAGTCGCCACCACTTATTCTTCCCTGACACTTAGAATGCCTGGCCGACCCAGCAAGTTTACCCTTACATACTATTAGGTTTACCCATTTGCATTCTCCAGCGTCGATGTTTGTCCCAGTGCTGGGTATACTCAATCACAACATGTATCGAACCCGCCGAAATATCGAACCCACTGTCATCCACTGAGTCGCATTCGTATGAGCCGTTATCTTAGTGTTTTGGTCGCATTGTCTTTTTTCATGGTCAGAATTCCAACTCAAGAAGCATCCGCCATCGAAGGCGTCATCGCCGAAGGCCAGAGGCTGGAGTTGGTCGCTGAGGGTTACAAATTCACTGAAGGTCCCGCCAGCGACACAGAGGGAAACGTTTATTTCACCGACCAACCGAACGACCGTATTTTGCGATTCGATGCCAAGACGCGAACGGTTGAGACTTGGCTACAGCCCGCCGGTCGCAGTAACGGTTTGTTTTTCACTCCCAGCGGACGTTTGATTGCCTGTGCAGACGCTGACAACGAGCTGTGGTCGATCAATGTTGCCGATAAATCCCACGACGTGATTTTAGGTAAGTTCGACAAGAAACGCTTCAACGGTCCCAATGATTGTTGGGTCGATTCCGATGGCACGATCTATTTTACCGATCCTTTCTATAAACGACCCTATTGGAAACACAGCGAGCCGGAACTCACCCAACAGGATGTATATCGGGTGGCTGTTACGGGCCATGAGGTGACTGTGGCGGCCAGCCATTTTGAACAACCCAATGGGATCGTTGGTGATCCAGTCAAACGCTTGCTATTTGTTGCCGACATTCGCGCCAAGAAAACCTATCGCTTTCGGATCGATACCGACGGCAACTTGGTCGATCGAACGCTGCATTGCGAAATGGGCAGCGATGGGATGACGCTGGATCAAGACGGTCGTTTGTACCTCACCGGCAAGGATGGTGTCACTGTGTTTGATCCTGCCGGAAACAAACTCGGGTCCATAGCTACGCCGGAAGGCTGGACAGCGAACGTCTGTTTTGGCGGCACGGACCGCAACGAATTGTTCATTACGGCCGGTAAAGGTTTCTACACCATCAAGACCATGACCCGCGGAGTAGGAAGCCCCGCGAAGTAGAAATCACGCGAATTAGGAAGCGTCGAAGGTAGCACAGGTTACTTAGAACCCTTCTCGTCGATGATGCGATTGATCGCGTTGAGCATCGCCAGGATGGTACTCTCGACGCTATCCGTGCTGACGCCAACGCCACGGTAGCTCTTGCCCTGGTGCTCCACTTCAAGGTTTACTTCGCCAATGGCATCGCGACCGAGCGTCGCACTGCGGACGTGAAAATCTTTGCATACCAAGTTGATCCCCGTGATTCGCTCGACCGCCCAAAACGCGGCATCGATCGGGCCATCGCCCTGCTCCACACGTTCGGTATGAGTCTCGTCACCGTGCCGTAGCGTCAGTTGAACACTTGGTGTGCGAGACTTGCTACTGGTGACTTCGTAATCGACGAGCGACCATTCTTGCGCCACGTTGCCGCTGATCTGTTGTTGGACCAAGGCCACAATGTCGCCATCGTAAATTTCTTTTTTCTTATCAGCGAGCAGTTTGAATTGTTCGAACACGGCTTGCAATTGTTCGCCATTGAGCGTGTAGCCGAGCGCTTTGGCACGATCGGCTAAAGCCGCTCGACCGCTGTGTTTGCCCAGGACCAAATCGGTTTTGGAAAAACCCACATCCTCCGGTGACATGATTTCATAGGTCGAGCGTTCTTTGAGCATGCCGTCTTGATGAATCCCCGACTCGTGAGCGAACGCATTGCGACCGACGATTGCTTTGTTTCGCTGGACACTCATGCCGGTGATCTGGCTGACCAAGCGACTGGTCGGAACTAATCGCCGAGTATCAATCGCCGTTTGACAGTGATAGAAGTCCTCTCGCGTCCTCATCGCCATCACGACCTCCTCAAGTGCAGCATTCCCAGCGCGTTCGCCGAGGCCATTGATCGTGCATTCGATTTGGCCAGCACCCGCAGCGACGGCCGCTAAGCTGTTGGCGACCGCCATTCCCAGGTCGTCGTGACAATGCGTGCTGATGATGGCACGATCAATATTCGGAACACGTTCGCGGAGCATAAGAATGCGATCGAACACTTCACTGGGAGTTGCATATCCGACCGTATCAGGAATGTTGATCGTTGTCGCTCCAGCATCAATGGCTGCCTCGACGACACGGCACAGAAAGTCGTGCTCGGTACGACACGCGTCCTCAGGAGAAAACTCAACGTCGTCACAGTATCCGGCAGCGCGACGAACTCCAGCGACGGCTCGCTCGACGATTTCGTCCGTGCTCATCCGCAGTTTGAATTCGCGATGGATCGCGCTTGTCGCCAAGAACACGTGAATCCGCGCTTGTGACGCTTGCTTGAGCGCTTCCCAGGCTGCGTCAATGTCCTTCTCGTTGCAGCGTGCCAAGCCACAGATCGTCGCACCACGAACGGTTTGTGCGATCTGCTTTACCGATTCAAAATCACCGGGCGAAGCGATCGGAAAGCCTGCTTCGATGATATCGACACCGAGGTCCGCAAGTGCTTGGGCGACTTCCAGCTTCTCCGCATGATTCATGCTTGCGCCAGGCGATTGTTCGCCATCGCGCAACGTCGTATCAAAAATTCGAATCGTTCGCGGGACGGCAGCAACGTCCGTAGCGGATCGTTGCGAGGCGGCTGGGTCGGGGCCAGTCACTTGCTGGGACATCTTTAACCTCGGCTAGGGCAAATCAGATACTTGTAGAAAACACGAAAACAAAAAAACCCGAGTCGCAGGGCGACTCGGGTTTGAATGTCTGTTGAAGTTTTGATCGCTGTTGTCACGACCTGGACATACCCTCATCACCCGCTCGCTGGGAGCGTCGGTAGAAGTAGGTCAAGAATCAAGATGTTTGCGTTCATAGGCAGCCATAGTAAGCACATGGGCAACTGAAAGTCAATGGACTCAATTCACTTTTGATTTCGCTTTTCCTTTGGCGTTCTTCCCCGCACCTGATTTTTCGCTTGCGGTTTTCTCTGGTGACTTGTTCGACGTTGGCAGCAGTGATCGGTGGTGATCGATCACCGCCGCGTTATCCTGGACTCCCGCCACATTTGTCCATTCGTAGGGATCGTTTTGATGGTCGTAAAGCTCCTCGCTACCGTCGGCATAGCGAATGTACCGCCAACGGTCGCTGCGCACTGCGTGGTTTTTAAACCCATGTGTGGTGATGGCGACGTCGTCGCTCTTCATCCCCGGTTCACGCAATAAGCTGGCAATACTCTTGCCTTGAACATGTTTGGGCACTTCGATCCCGGCGACCTCGCACAGCGTCGGATAGATCGTCATGAAGTCGACGGTGGCATCACAACGTCCTGCCGCTGGCGTCATCCCAGGAACGACCCAGATCAGCGGCGCGCGAGTTTCTTCCTCCCAAAGTGCGAACTTGCGCCAATGGTGCTTTTCACCAAAACTCCAACCATGGTCGCCCCACAACACAACAATTGTATTCTTGGCGATAGGGCTTTTATCGAGCCCCGCGATCAAGCGTCCGATATTCATGTCCAAGTAGGCAACGGTCGCCAAGTACGATTGAATCGCGTTCTTCCAGCGACCGGATTTAAGAAACTTTGCATGATCTCCATTGGGGCCCGCCATCTTCACACCCGCGGGCGGAATATCCGCTAAGTCGTCGGCTTGATAAGGCGGCAGCTGGATCGACTCCAGCGGAAATTGGTCGTAATACTTACGCGGCACAGCGAACGGCAAGTGGGGCTTGTGCAAACCACAAGCCAGGAATAGCGGCTTATCGTGAGGTTTATTCATCTGCTCGACACACCAATCGACGATGTGGTAGTCGGAGATGTCTTCGTCCTTTAAGTCATGTGCAAGCGGGTCGTGATACCCTTCATCCTTTTGAACACCTTTGCCAGTCGCTGATAGGTTTCCTTTGGGCATGTACTCACTCCACTCCGACTCGTAAAACGAATCACTGTGGTAGATCTTGCCGCTGCCAGCGACATGGTAACCTGCATTCAGGAATTGCTTACTCAGTCCCAAGCCTTCGGAAATATGCTGTTTCCAAAAGTCATTGTTGGTGTAGCACGCGGTATCCCAAGGACGAAGTCCCGACATCAATGCCGCCCGCGATGGGTTACAAGCGGGCACGACACAGTGCGCTTGGTGAAAGGCCACACCTCGCGCGGCTAAGGCATCCAAGTTCGGCGTTTGCGTTTGTGAGTTTCGCCCCATGTAGCCGACCCAATGATTCAAATCATCAACAGCGATAAACAGCACATTGGGCCGCTGGTCCGCGTGACACTGAGTCGCAAAACGGTCACTCAATTGCACGCAGGCACCAACCAACAGCACTGCACAGCCAATAAAATTCAATCGCATTTGCATTACGCCTTTCCAGGATGTTTATAGGGCACACGGTACTCTCGGGACAACAGTGCTGTCGCTTCGTCGTCGCCGGGAATTGTGTGGGTCTGTGGATCAAAGTTGAATGTTCGACCAAGCGACAGAGCGTTGTTGGCCATGATACACGAAGCACTGCTAATGTGACCCTGCTCGATATCCGCGACCGGCGTGTCGCGATCATCAATGCACTGCAAGAGGTTTTTCATGTGCCCGCGAATTGCTGAGGCGACATGCAATTCCAATCGCCACAGGTCCTTGTCCGTTGCATCCGTCGGATACTTGTCCAATTCAATCACGGCATCACCGTGCAATTTCTCGCCACCGCCGCGGGGGACGAAATCATAAGAATTAACACTCAATTTAAGAGTGCCTTTGTCCCCATAGATGATTCCGGCCCAGGGATAGGCCGGGTCGGGTGCATCACCCCAAGTACGATGCGTCCAAACAACATTCAAATCATCAAACGCGAAAGTTGCGGTCTGTGTATCCGTGATATTGGATTTCGATTTGAGGTCGACCAAGATGCCGCCGTTACTACTAATGTGTTTCGGCCAGCCTAAATCTAACTGCCAACGGATCATGTCGAGCATGTGCACACACATGTCACCGACGATCCCGTTTCCGTACTCCATGAACGCGCGCCATGAACGCGGATGGACCAACTCGTTGTACGGCCGCATGGGTGCTGGTCCGGTCCAGGCGTCGTAATCCAAGTGATCCGGGGGCATGGTGTCCGGTGGATTCGCTTTGGCTCGCATGTGGTAGTAGCAACAAATTTCCGCATGAGCGATGTCACCAAGCAGCCCCGCATCGACCACTTGCTGTTTGGCCTCGATCAAGTGCGGTGTGCTGCGCCGCTGAGTGCCCACTTGTACCACACGCCCGGTCCGACGGGCGGCGTCGAGCATCGCTTTGCTCTCCAGGACATCGACACCTGTTGGCTTTTGCACGTACACGTCTGCGCCAGCCTCGACCGCCGCAATCATCGGCAGAGCATGCCAATGATCGGGAGTAGCGATCAACACGATGTCTAGATCTTTCTCCGCCAACATCGGTTTGTAGTCGGCATACACACGAGGAGTATTCTTGGACGCTTGCCGCGTCGCAAACAAGCCTTGGGCTTCGGTGAGCATGTTCGAGTCGACATCGCAAAGCGAAACGACTTCGACCGGCTCGATATTCAACAACTGCAACAGGTCACACTTGCCGTACCAACCACAACCAACCAGGCCCACACGGCGCGGCTTAGGACTGGGCGCGGCGTAGGCTCGCGAAGAGATGGCGGCGATCGAAGCCGCCGCGGCCGTGGTTTGTAGAAAATGACGTCGTTTCATCGGGTCGAATTCCTGGGGAAATGATCAGCAAGTTCCCTGCTCGTTGTCAATGCGATGCGAGCGAGGTTAAATCACTGCAAGGTAAGACATGCGTTAAACCGTGCATTGACGCACGGCGTCGGTCAGCCCCGCAAGCGGATCACCCTTAGCGATGAATTCGTGAGCGAAGTAACCCTTGTAGCCAGTGTCCGCAATGGCTCGTGCGATTGGCGGATAAAGCAATTCTTGCTGGTCGTCCAATTCGTGGCGTCCGGGATTGCCAGCGGTATGATAGTGACCGTAGTACTGATGATTCTTTTCAATCGTACGAATGATGTCGCCTTCCATGATTTGCATGTGGTAAATGTCGTAAAGCAACTTGAAGTTATCGCTGCCGACTCTCTTGACGAGTTCGACGCCCCAGATGCTGTTGTCGCACATGTAATCCGCATGATTTACTTTGCTGTTGAGCAACTCCATCTGCAGTGTCACGCCGTGCTTCTCGGCGACCGGCACAATTTTCTTCAATGCGTCGACACAGTTGTTCATACCGGCTTCACGATCAATACCCCGCGCGTTGCCACTGAAACAGATAACATTCTTCCAACCCTCGGCGGCGGTAGCTTCGATCGTCGTGTTCATCTTCTCCAAACACATGTCATGGAACTTTGGATCGCACAGTCCATCGGTCAACGGATGCGACTGGACCATCGTGCAAACCAAGCCATGTTTTTTCAGCGTGGGAAAATCAGGCGGGTCAAGCAAATCGATACCGACCATCCCCAGCCCAGCACAAAACTTTGCCAGATCCTCCAGCGACATTTTTGAGTAACACCATTTACAAACGGACTGGTTCAGCCGTCCTTGTTTCGCGTCCACACTCACGTTGTTATTTCCTTCTGCTGCAGGGGATGTTGATGCAGTGCCAACGATCGCGCCGGCGGCGATCGTCACCGAGACACCAGCGGCAAGAGCGCCGCGGCGATTGAGTCTACACGTTGGGGGATTCATCGTTGGGATTCTGTTAGAGGAGGAGCATAACGCCCTGTCGATAGCTAGCCCATTGTCGTGCTGCGACGCTGTCGACGCAACTCTGCGAGTCACCCCTGCTTCTCATCGTAAGGGTATTCTCAACTGTGTTCGTGCAGTTTCTTGCATTCGTACAGCCATCCGCTTGTACTCCCGGCGAGAGTCACTTGACGAATGACCACGTGCACGCAAGACCAAATCGACAAAAACCGTGAGCCGCTAAAATGCCCCTTGCCAGCGGGCAACACCCTAGCTACCTTGTTGGTGTTGAGATTGATTCTCAATACCAAGCCAGCCAGTGGGTAGGGGCAGCCGCTCATGCCGTAGCCAGCGAATCGTTGAGTTAGTTCGCGTTGTTTAGACAACGTGTGGACTATTCTTTCCCCACTCCCTGTCGCTGGAGACGTTGATTTTGTCGCTAAAATCGCACCACCGGTTCGCGTTTACTCTGATCGAATTGCTGGTGGTCATCGCCATCATCGGTGTACTTGTGGGATTGCTTCTACCTGCGGTTCAGGCCGCACGCGAAGCGGCCCGCCGCATGAGCTGTTCGAACAACGTCAAGCAAATCACGCTGGCGATGCACAATTACCACGACACCTTTAGGCAATTTCCATCAGGCGGTTTGTATAAGTCCGACCAGACAAGCTCCGCGTGGTCGTTGCAGGCATGCTTGCTACCGCAAATGGAACAAGACAACCTCCAGGACCTGATCGACTGGGATATCCCCTACACCGAACAAACTGAAGTAGCCCAGGTACGTGTTCCAACGTACCTCTGTCCCAGCGAGCCAAATGACCAACGTCGCCCCGACCCGCAACCAAGCGATCCAAATTTTGCTCACTTTCCGCTGAACTATGCCGTCAACATGGGCGAATGGTTTGTTTATGATCCGGTCAGTCGACGCGGAGGCACGGGGTTGGTCTACCCGACCAGCCAGACAACCTTTGCTAGTCTCTTGGACGGAGCAAGCAACACGCTCGCGTTTGCTGAGGTAAAAGCCTATACACCCTACCTGCGCGACGGACTGAATCCAACGCCGTTGGGCGTCGCAACGCCGACTGACCCAGCCGCAGTGGTCTTGTATGGCGGTAGCTTTAAAACAGATTCCGGCCATACCGAATGGGTCGACGCCCGCGTTCACCAAACGGGATTCACCACGACGTTTGGCCCGAACACGCCAATGATTCATACCAATGCTGGCACTCAGTACGATGTAGACTTCAACTCCTCGCGCGAAGGCAGGACGATCACGACGCCAACCTATGCTTCAGTAACGGCGCGCAGCTACCACGTGGGCGGAGTCGAGACTGGCTTTGCTGATGGTTCGGTGCATTTTATCACCAGTTCGATCGATCTGACGATCTGGAAGTCGCTGGGAACGCGAGCGAACCACGAAGTGATCGGCGATTTTGATTGATCACCTGGGTGTTCAGCGTCCGCCACGAAAGACGATCGCGTGAGCTTGATCGGGTTGGAGTTGATCCAGCCAATCAACGATTTTTTCGCTTTCGTACCCCAGTAGCGTCTTGGCGTATTGATCGTCGGAAATCATTTGTCCGTAGTGAATCAGCGACGCGCTGCCTTCGGACGTGTACTCACCGGCATCGGGATCGTGCATTTCAATGCTTCCACGAATCGTGTCTCGTACGTAATCCAACCATTCGTGAGAACGAATATCGGGGCTGCGAATCAGCTTCCAGAATGCGTCCAAGACCCGCTCGGGCTCGTTGCTGGTTTGCGCAACGAATCCTGCGAAGCCACCATCGGTGTGCATGTTGCTGACAAAGTCGGGCGAGTACGCCAATTGGGATTCCTCGCGAACCAACTGGCAAAGCGGCGAGCCCAAAGAACCGGCTGAGAACACGTCCCGCAGAAAATCCCAACGCGTTATCTCGGATGCCGCAGTGGCAATCGGAAACAGCAAGTAAACGACTGAATCGTCAAACGAAGTATCGATCGTAGTGGTCTGTCCAGATTTCCATATCGGGAGCGCGCCGTAACTGGCTGGGCGTTCTCGAGGACTCAACGGTCGATGGGGAATTCGCTCACAAAACGGAGCAATCACATCCATCAATTCAGAGCGTTCGATGTTGCCAGCGACGAACAACGAGGTTCGATTGCGTGAGTAGCCGAGAAGGTGGGCTCGTTGCAGGTCGGCCGGATCAATCGCTCGAAGCGATTTGGCGCTGCCCAGTTGATCGTGACCCAGAGGATGCCCCGGCCACAAAACCCGGGGAAGTTCGCACATGGCATAGGACGAGGGCGAGGAGTGCCACTCGTCAATCTCTTGCAGAATGACCTCACGTTCCGCTTCGATATCAGCGGTACGAAATAAGGGTCGGGCGATCATATCCGAGAGCACGTCCAGTGCATCGGCCCAGACACGTTTGGGAACATTGGCACTGAAGGCGGTATGTTCATGACCGGTTTCCGCATCGGCATCACCGCCATGTCGAACCAACCTCGCTTCGGTGTCGCGGTATCCTCCGGGAAACTTTTCTGTGCCTCGCGACGGCAAGTGCTCGAACCAGTGATAGATTCCCTCGCCGCCACCCGCTTCGTCATCCGCGCTGCCGACAAACACGATCCAGCTTACGGAAACTGTGTTGACGGGTAGTCGTTGATAATAAACCGGAACACCCAAAGGTCCGTCGATTTTCTCGAAATCAATCATCCTGGCCTACTACTTGTGAAGTTTGTTTCGCTCGAACATGTTCTAGTATTCTTGGACAATGAATCGTTTTGTTTCTTGTGCAGGCCAAAGGAAACCGCAATGATGCACGTCGCAGATATCCCAAACTCGTCTGAAGTACGAATGCCACGGGGGAGAATAGATGTGACTCTAAATCGCACGTTTCCTATCGCGATACTACAGCTAGTACTCGTTGGTTGGCTACCCGGTATTCACGCACAAACGCCTAAGTACGCATTTGAAATCAAGAACGAGGTCCCCCTAAAGCCTGTTCTTAGCGGCCAATTCCATATCACAGTGGATCTGGGCGAGCTACCCAGCGGCGTCAAGGGAATTGCTCACCTGCGGTTACTCAATCAAAACGATATGGAATTCCCCGTCAAGGAGATGACCGTCGGCTGTCGCTGCTCCAGTGCTGAACTCTCCGTCGACGAGATCAAACGTTATTCGTCGGCAGTTCTGGATGTCATCATTGAAACACCCCTGACGAGTCGAAAAACCGAAACGTCGATTTCCGTGATGATCAAATCCAAAGTGGACGCGTCGCGTGATATTACGTTGGTTCTTCGTTATCAACTCGCCGGATTAATGTGCTTTGTTGATGACATGGTCGTTCGTGAACTGAAATCGGGTGCCGAGCATTATGAATTTACAATTCCATTCCTATTAACCAAGCCTCGCGTTGCCACCGATGTAGAACTAAAATTCACACCAGATCCGATCGGCGTGGTTGCCGGCCTTACAGAAGTAGACGGTCAAACGGTTGTTAAAATCGTCGTCGATCCTGTCACGATACCCGACGAAGGGCTGACGCTCACTTTACGGGCGAAACTGTTGAATTCGACTCTTTCTGATGAGCGAACGATTTCCGATCAGGTTCTCGTTTCTCTCGCTCACTACCGAGACATTGAAATAAGTCCTCGCACACTTCGCTTTCGCCGCGTGGACGACAGGCTCACAGCTTCCTGTATTCTGCGCGATAATACATCCGGCGGCGAACAACCTGTTGACGACAAATTGCCGAGCATCGAGGCAATGCGAGGCAGTCAAAAGCTATTGGTGCAATGCGATAAGCTGGGAAAAGGAATTTTTCGAGTTTACGTTTCTTTGAAGGTATCGAGCTTGACTCCAGAAATGCTTGATAATTCAGAATGTCGAGTCCATTGGCACATTTTGACATCAAGTAAAGCATTCGAATTAGAGTCAGTGTCGCTGCTTGACGTCGATCCTGTTCTGTGCGCCGAAGCACAAGAACAATAAATCATGGTTTCAACATTAATTGAATATAGAGCCAATTGATTGGTCGAATCTTGTCACCGTTTCTGTGTCGGAATAACACACGAAGGCTGCCGTCACTGGCTGTTCCTAGGCCAGGTGTGCTATAAAAAGTTGAAATCGAGAAGCAATTCATGAACCAAGATTCAATATTAGCAGGTTACTTCAGTGCATTTGTTATCATTGCGTGCTTGTATTTTACGACCACGCGCTACGCAAGTGCCGAGGACGACAACGGGCACTTAGAAGCCGTATCATTGCTCAGCGGCTACCTTAACAATTTGGAGGCTATCCGATCCTATGACGTTTTTATTCGGAACGAGAGTACTTGGATTAGCAATGGCGAGGACGGAACTATCGAAGAACGAGTTACGTTTGTTCGGCTCGTTATGGATCCGGACAAAAATCGATGTTGTGGAATCCAGCGTCGCGTTATCAATCGCATTACTGAATCACCCCAGGGAGGTGTCGATCAGCGCTCGGAGTCACTGACAGCCGCTATTCTCGCTAATGGTGAAGGTTGGTTTCGACATATCCCTGGATTGGATACGTTTAAGCTAAGGCCAGAGGTGGAGTATGTACTGATGATGACAGTCGATGTTCCGTACGTACAATTAATTGGCCTGTCCGGCTTTCCCATGCCTTATTTTCGGCAAATCTTTACTGTTGCAAAGGAATGCGAGATGGCTTTTAGGTCAGGTGCCCATCAATTTACGTTCGACGGTACGAAGCATATCACCGTTCAATATGCCCACAGGACCCAAAAATCTTCGATCGATTTCAATATCGACGATCTCGTGCCAAGATCGGTCGCTGTTTCAAGTATTCTTGCTGACCAAAGAGTCGTTCCGCGATGGAAAGAACGCTATCGTTTCAAAAACCGTGAAGGACTGCAAATTCCGACGAGAATCACGGGGGAACGGAAAGACAATCGAGAAATCAACGGGAAATCGGTATTCGGCACGTTGGACTACAACGTCGATCTCATCTGGCTTGCGGTAAATGAGCCGCTGGACGAGAAATATTTCAATATAAAACTGCTGGACGATCCCAAGCAGCTTTTGACTTTCGTCAAAGAAGAGCTACTAGAGGTTGTCGAGTAATTCGTTTTTTACGCTTCGTGTGACTTGAGTGTCTGTGACTCGTTTGTGGCACGATCAGAACGCGAAGGTGTCGGCAGCTACGCAAATAGGGATCACTTTTGCGTCAACACCCAGACAGGCGAGAAGCCGTCGTTGGGTTCGTCGAGTCGATCGACGGCGCGACTTAATAGTAACTTGCAGGGTCGATCGCCGACGACTTGCTGCATCAACTGGCCGAGTCGACGAGTTGCTTCACCGAATCGTGCGGACTCGTAATCCGCAAGCGCTCGTTCGTACTCGCGAGCAAAGTCTAGCCACGCGGGATCGTGGTTGCGGATGATTTGATAGACGCTTGTTGGCGTGTCGATACCGACGACCGACAGCGTTGCGATCCGCCGCGCAGCTCCGGTGCAACCGGCTGCCTTTGCTGTTGCCTCGCTGATTAAACAATCAACACCAAGTTGTTTGGTCGCGGCTTGCAAACGACTGCCAACGTTGACCGTGTTGCCCAGCACACCGTATTTGAATTTCAAACGCGAGCCGACGTTGCCGACACGTGCCATGCCCGTGTTCACGCCGATACCGGCACCGAACCGTTGTGGCAACACGTCGGCCCAGCGAACGCGCAGCACTTCGATGGCTTCCAGCATCGCGATGGCGGTGTCGACGGCGCGGCTGGCGTGATCAGGTTGTTCACCGGGAGCGCCCCAGATCGCCATCAGTTCGTCGCCGACGTAGTCGACCAGGACACCGTCACGATCCACGACACATTGGCTCAATTCGCTGAGAACGTCATTGATCCATTCGATTGTCTTCTTGGCCCCCAAGCGTTCGGTGACGCTGCTGAACCCGCGGATATCACAGAACAACACACTGACTTCGGCATCTTGACCTTGCATCAACTCAGGATGCGTTGCCAACAATTGGGCGACTTTGGGTGAGAAGAACTCGGACAAGTTGCTGCGAAGTCGCTCTTCGGCTTGGCGCGCGATACCGCCAGCTACGGCGCCAGCAAGGACTTCGACAAGCGTCGCTTCCAGATCACTGATCCCGCTGCCAGTGACTCCCAGACGCAGGTTCCATCGATCGCCGTACAGGGCACCGATGACCCGTCGATCGCGGTCAAGGATCGGCGCCGCCACGACGCAGTTAATGGTGTCCAGTGACCTGGCTGCGGAGAAGTCACCGTGGGTCGGATCATGAACTTGCGTCACGCCTTGTTCGACTAAACGAGCAAGAACTTTGGTGCTAATCGGCGGGACGGAGGATTCGCCGATGTTTTCATCAAGGAACCTCGCCACATCGGACCAACCCGATGGCAAAAAGGCGCCGCCGACATCCGCTTCCGCCGAGGCTTGTTTGAACAGCAAGATCGCAGCGCGATCCAATTCCACGATTTCTGCCGCAGCTTCGACAGCCGATTGGAAAAAAGCGTCGCTTCCTGTGGCTTGGTGAACCACTTGCAGAGCGACTCGCAGCAGTTCGACGGCCGCTTTGCCATCGTCTTGTGAGAACTGACGCAGCGACATCGACGGATCGATACGCAGGGTCGCGCCGGGTGCTATCGGCATGCTGGAGAGTGATCGAAACTCGTTGCTGTCGCTTGCAGGTGGCCAGTGAAATGCTGAGGGAGTTTCTGCGATCGATTCAACTCGCAAAGCGATGTTGCGTCCGATACTTATCAACGCTTCTCCGGTAAGCGTTCGAGTCAACTTGGGACCAACCTCTTCGCCACCCGCGAGCAGTACCGGGTACTCTGCTCGCAGATTCTCGATTTGGATTTCGCCGGGTATGGACGATGATAAGCAGAACCAGTTTCGTGGAATTTCACGAAGTGTTGCATCCGCGACGACTAAACGCTGCTGGTCCTCAAACCAGTGGACGGTCACAGGCGGCGGATCCATCCGATCACGGCGCGTGACGACCACGGGCCGATCCAGCTTGAGCGTTTGAACGAGTTGTTGATCTTGGTACAAATGTACCTGGAATTTCGCCACGTGTTTCGGTATCCAACAATCATGAAGTCGGAAAAGCAGAACTCATCATAACGAGTTTTATGTTGGATCGTACGCGGAGCTGCCCAAGCCCCGGCCGCGAGGAATGAATTTGCACATCAAAACGCCGAGCAAGTAGAGGACACATAGCGGCACGGCCATTGCGAACATGCTTGTCACGTCGGCTGGGGTTAACAGCATCGAAATGATAAAGATCACAAGAATCGCGATCCGCCAACTGTCGACATAGGCCTGCGTTTCGATGATCCCGATCCGCTGGAGGAACAACATCACCAGAGGCAATTGAAAGGCGATCCCGAATCCCAATGGCATCAACAGCACAAAATTGACGTAATAGGTCAATCGTGGTTCGACAGCGACATCCATGCTGTTATTGAACGTGAGCAAGAACGACAGGACGTATTGCATCACCAGGAAGAATGCCAGCACAACACCGCTGACAAAAAGCGTTACGCTGACAGGCATGTAGATGTAAACATACCTTCGCTCGTGAGCATGCAATCCAGCGGCAACAAAGTCCCACAAGTGATAAAAAATCATGGGTGAGGCAAGGACCGCGCCCACGATCAATCCAGCCTTGAACCAGATCATGAACGGTTCCTCGATCTTCAGTGAACTGAGACCGACTTCACTTCGCCGTAGCTGGACTCTCGGGGCCAATTGCGAGGGATCGGGAAGCCGCTTTACCAATTTGGCTAAATCCGCAGCGGGAACTGCCGTCGCCGGTTCCTTTCCGGTTGGATTGGCCGAGGCCGCTGCTGCGATCGCCAACGATTCAGCCTGCAACTCCTCAGGAATGTTATAAACTACCTCCCACACCAGTCCGCTCTCTTTGAGAAAATTGCGAATGGGTTGCGATTCTTTGGCCAGTGGATCGAACCCAAACCGAGTCAAATCGCGATCAGCATTGAATTGCTGGATTGCATCCTTGAGCGGTTGCTGCACATAGCGAATCACGGCGTTGGCACAGAACGCCAGACCAATCACCAACCCAACAGCCAGCCAGATAATTGCTTTGACCAGTGAAGATCGGAGCTCCTCAAGGTGCTCACCGAAGGTCATCGTCGAGTTGTCAAACAAGTCGTCCTTGGCGCGGGCCATGCGGTCCAGTGAAACCATGTGAGGCTCAAATAATCGGCGAAATCGAAACGGGAAAGCGGTAGAAATTCGATCCGGTGGCTACGATGGCGGACAACGGAAACGAATCGCAAATACCGATAAAAAAACGAAGACAACAACGAATTGCGGGGGACGCCGGACTTGCTCGCGGTAGAGACTACCGTGGCCCACGGTGATGAAGGCGATTTTGCCAAGACCACCACCTGCCGGTAAGATCGCAACTCGCTTTCTCTTAGCGTTTGCGGCTGAAGATTCCCATTGTAACCACTTCCGTTGTTTCCGCTTCCCCCTAATACCAGTTTCGCAATGACTGCAGAAAATATCGTGATCGAGTCAAACTTGCCCCAAATCGTTCGCTTTCGTCCCGTTCTCAAGCGACTCATCTGGGGCGGACGTAAATTAGGCGATTTGCTGGGAAAACCGCTGGGGCCGGAGCCCGATTATGCGGAAAGCTGGGAAGTCGTCGACCATGGTGAGGACCAAAGCAGGGTCGCCGATGGTCCCTTGGCCGGAAAAACGCTCCATGAGCTGGTGACCGATCACGCGCAGTGGTTGTTGGGGACCAATCGTCATCTGGCGTCGTTTCCGTTGTTGGTGAAGTACTTGGATTGCCAGCGGGCGCTGTCCGTGCAGGTCCATCCCAACGACGAATACGCGTTGCGGATGCCAAAACCTGATCGTGGCAAAACCGAAGCGTGGTACATCATCGACGCGGCCCCAGAGAGTCTGGTTTACGCTGGTTTGAAGCAGGGCGTCGGGCGAGCGGAATTTGAACAGGCGATTCGCACCGGAACCACCGAACATTGCTTGCATTCGTTCCACCCCGAGCCGGGCGATTGCTTGTTCATTCCCGCGGGCACCGTGCATGCACTCGGCGCGGGGTTGCTTGTCGCAGAGATCCAGCAATCCAGTGACACCACCTTCCGCATCTTTGATTGGAACCGAGTCGACGCTTCCGGTAAGTCGCGTGAACTGCACGTCCAGCAGTCACTGGATGTGATCGACTTTGACTCTGGTCCAGTGTCGCCGATCAAACGGGCTGGTTCCATTGGTCGTTGGCAAAGGCTCGTCGAGTGCGAATACTTCGAGTTCTCGTCATTAGAAGGTGGTCGTAGTGTCGACGCCGCCGGTGACACAGGAACCCGCGACAACTTGGCCCGCGACACAGTGGGTGGCGATGGCGACTGTCATTTGCTGACGGTTGTGAAGGGGGCCGCCAATCTGAAACTACGCAGCGGCAACGAAACGTTGGGTCTGGGTGAAACGGTGCTCGTCCCCGCAGCCTCAGGCAACCTGGAGTGCCAAGTGAACAGCGGCTCATGTTTACTGGCCATGCGTGCAAGGTGAAAGAGTGACTCAGGTTGGTGCAACAGGCACATCCAGCACTGGCGGTAGATTTCATCCCTGTTTAGCTAGCAAATTTGAGTGTCAGCGAAACGCCTTCATTTTCACGGTGTGAAACGTTCGATTCCAGGAGATATTGTCGCTGTTGCTTCCGGACTCTTTGAGCAAACCTACCTGGCTCGAAATGTGGCCTAGGCTCGGAAAAGTGGCGCGATGGTCAAACAGCCGAGATATTCACTCTGGTCTTCGAGTTGGCAAAAAGCCTACTCTGGGGACTGTATACGAGTGGTTCGGCGAACGGATGCACCTCCCCCCTCCCGCAAACATGGAACTGGCATCATGCGGAACTGTTTACTCGTCATGTCGTGGATCGTCGCTTCAGTTTTCGGCGTCCTTGCATTGGGCGGTTGCCGCGCTGGCGGATTCTTGCCCCCGGCCGGCCCGATGGCCGGTCAGCAAGCCAATGCTGTAATCCACGACCCGTTCCCGCAAGAGGACATCGCGCCAGGAGACTTGGGGGCTCGACCGCCAAGTTACCAAACTCCGCTGCCTGAACCGGTTCGCAATCGCATTGTTCCCGATGCCATGCCCTGGCTGGGACGATAATTCGTCTCCAGAGATGCACGCTCCCACTGAGCTGGCTCCTGGCTGTAAGCGTCCGGCTTTGCTAGGGTAAGGCGATCTCTCGTTTGATCGTTTTTCAAAGCATCTGCATCATGGCCCGCCCGTCCAAGTCGTCTTCACTTCCACCTGCGGGCATGTCAGGGCCGCAGCGATTGCAGCGGATTCTTGCCGCTGCTGGTTTCGGCAGTCGGCGGCAGTGTGAGGAGTTGATCGAAGCTGGCCGCGTCCATGTCGATAACGAAATCGTTACCAAACTGGGCGTTGTCGTCGATTCGGAAGTGGCAAAAATCCGTGTCGACGGTGAGCCGCTACGGCGTCAAAAACTGGTGTACTACGCCGTCAACAAACCCGTGGGTGTCGTGACGACGAACTCAGATCCGCAAGGGCGACCGCGCGTGGTCGACTTGGTTCCACCGACCGAGCGAGTATTTCCGGTCGGTCGTTTGGACCGCAGCAGTGAAGGTTTGATCCTGCTGACCAACGACGGTGATCTGGCACAGCGGCTGGCGCATCCGAAATTCGGTATCCAAAAAGTCTACCGAGTCACAGTGGCGGGAAAGGTCGACGTGGAAACGATGAAGAAGATGCGTGAAGGCATCTACATCGCCGAAGGCCACGTGCGAGTGGACGGTGCTAAAGTGCTCAAGGCACGTCCACGGGCGACGGAGATGGAGATCACGCTGAGAGAAGGTAAGAATCGCGAAATCCGACGAATTTTGGCGAGGCTGGGTCACAAAGTGCAAACGCTTCGACGCATCGCCGTCGGTCCGTTACGACTGGGCGATACGCCCCCAGGTGCCTATCGCCCTTTGACGCGGGACGAGGTTCAAAAACTACAGACCATCGCTGCGGCCGCGAAACCAGAAGCGTTGGCCGGTCGCAAACCGCCGATCAAGAAAGGCGGCACCAAAAAGAACGCGACAAAGCGAAGTGGTCCTGATAGCAAGTCATCAACCACATCACGCCGTCCTGCGAAGAAGGGACCGATAGAGAAGGGACTCGCAAAGAACGACGGGATTATCATCCGCGTTAACCGTGACGAAGTCGGCGGCGCGGTCATCGGTGGCGATCCACCGCCCAAGCGAGCAAAGGCGGCCGAGGGCAAGCGAAAGCGAGCTTCCAGCGACGTTCGCACGTCAACGGATCGCAGCGTGAACAAAAGAACAACCGGAACCAGGAAAGCAACCGGTAGCACGAGAACTGCTGGTAACAAAAAACGCAAACGTCCCTAAACGTCAATGTCGAAACTTCACGCTGATTACTACGCCGATGCGATCGCCCAGCTTGATGCGTCAATTGAACTGAATGACCCAATCGCCGAGTCAACTTTTCGATTGCGTGTCCGTGTAGAGTCAATTGCCGCCAAGGTGATTCCGGGTCAATTCGTGATGATCCGAATGAAGGGGCTTGACGCTCCGCTGATCGGTCGCGCATTGGCGGTATACGACGTAGTTCGGGATGCAAGCGGCACCGCAGCGAGTCTGGATTTGATCTACTTGCGAAAAGGCGCGATGACTCGTGTGCTCGCGTCAGCTCCAGTTGGCAGTAAAGTCACTCTGTGGGGGCCGCTGGGCAATGGTTTTCGCAGCTCGATGTGCGATCGATTGATCATGGTGGCTGGCGGCATCGGTCAAACACCGATGTTGCTTCTTGGTCGCGATGCGATGGGAAAATATCGTCACAGCCAACCGTGGGCGAAGCACGTCGAACTGATCTACGGTGCGAGGCGAAAGGGCTTGCTTGCCGGCGTGGACGATTTCCAGAATGCCGGCTTCGCTGTCACTCTTTGTACCGATGATGGTTCGGCGGGCGAAAAGGAACTGGTTCCCGTGGTGCTGGATCGGCGGCTGCAACAAATACACGCTGGTGAATCAGTCCGCGTTGTCACCTGCGGCCCGGAAATCATGATGCAGAAGGTTTCCGAGGTTTGCTTAGCCGCCGGTGTCGACTGTCAAGTTTCGATGGAAACTCCGATGGCATGCGGCATCGGAATCTGTTTTTCCTGTGTCGCGAAAGTGCGTCAGGAATCGCCCAGCGGTTGGGACTACAAACGAACATGCGTCGAAGGTCCAATCTTCGACGCCGATTCGATTTGCTGGTAAGCATCCGCTAGCGATACATTGTACCGCCGGAGCTAGGAATATCGTAGCCGCCGCTGGGATAGCTAGGTGCGGTAGCCGTGCTTCCGGGAGTGTAGGTCGACGTGGACGGAGTGGCGGCCGGCGCCGCAACTGAATTCGTTTGCGTTGCCGTTGAATAGGTGGGCGCCTTGGCTGGTGCGGCAGTCGTTGTTTCGATGCTTGGCGCGGTCATTCCTGTCGGCATGGTGAATCCGCCACCGCCAGCCGTGCTGGTGCTCGTATTTGTTGCTGCCGGTGCCAAGCTCGAGATCGCGGGCATCGAAACGGTGGGCGTGGTCGCCGGTGCCGCCGTGGGTGCGGTCGCTTTTTGTCCGAACACGTAACCAGACGGTTGTGGCGTCGTTGTAGGTTGAGCTGGAACCGCCGGTGATGTTGGCATTGCCGATGGCGCGTAGTCTGGCGATGCGTATGACGGTACCGCGGGTTTGTTTGGCGTTGCAACCATCGTGGTAGCCGCTGGTGCCGTCGTTGCGTAGGAAGGTGCGGTGTATCCCACAGGCTGAGTCGCTGTCGTACCCGGTTTTGCACTTCCCGGGGGCGAGTAGATGCCGTTGGCTTGAGCGGCGGCATAATTCACTGGCTTTGTCGTGCTGGGCGCTTGCGCGATCGCCGAACCAATTCCCATCGATGTGACCGGTGCTGAGTTGATCGATTTAGGAGGCGCCGTTCCACCAGCAACCGAGGCGATCGCTTCTGGCGAGGCATTCGTGGACGGCGGCATGGGATACGTTGTCGTGGGTCCGGCGCCAGCAAGTGTTTCAGCGCTCGGTTCGCTTCGCCAGCCAAACATATTCATCCGCGGCATGCGACTGCGACAGCCCGCACTGGCAAGAACGGCGACTCCGCAAAGTAGAAGTGTGAAACGACGACTGTGTTGAACGTTGTTGAGCATTCCCTGCAAACCTTCGACTTTCGTGGACCGAATCGACAAAGTCCATTCTGTTAATTCGGTCGTCAAGACCCGAGTCATGAGCAAAATCGGCAAACTCCGTGGCCACGCCGAGTGACTTGTGTTACTGCGTTGACGTGGTTTCAACCGACAAGCTTGCGGACCCTAAAACGCCCTGGTCCGCGATGTCAAGGTCAACTATCGTCTAACCCACCATAAACTTGACAAAAGTCTCGAACCCTCGGTCACAGCGTGATCCAACCGGCGCGACTTGGGCGGCTGCCTCGGCGTCGATGCACGGTCTCCAATTGTGGCATCCACAATAAACCGTCCACGATCCCGCTAAGTGAATTGGGATCGATGGGTTTGAACAGACAACATGTCGCCACCGACATGGCTTCGGTTTTTTTCTCCAGCCCCGCCCAACGCGCTTCAGCAAGCAAGATTGCAGGAATCGGTGCATGTTCAGGCAACTCACGAAGCTGTTTCAGTCCCGCAATCGCTTCCGCAGCGTCGTCACCCACGTCCCAAACAACGACGTCCTGCACACCCAGTTCGATAGCTCGGAATGCTGAATCGGTATTTCTTGCACAGACGCACTGGAAGCCTTGGCTATGCAGAATACCGGCTAGCGCCAGGAGAGAAAGCGGCGATGGATCAACAACAAGAATGGATGCTTGCTTGCCTGTGCGAGACTTTGATTCGGACGTCAATGAAGCGGAGGGAAGGTCGCCTCGAAAGGTAGGGTCGGACATCGTTTAGGCTCCTGAACTCTGTGGCTCTCACGGTCTAGCGAGTGTGCCGCCACTGACGCAAGGTCGCTTGTGGTTGCGTTTTCGCCCAATCGAGCCGACAATCCGCCGCATTCCTGTATTGATATTGACCGCGGAACGAACATGAACGCAGCAGAAAACCTAAACGACCGGCCCAGCGAAGACGAATTGAAGGACCCGCGTGTAGCTCGACGCGAAAAAATGAGGCAGTTGGTCGAGCGCGGGATCGATCCATTCGGCAGTCGCTTCGACAACCGTACACTGGCCGGTGACGCACACGCTAGAGCCGATGAAGTGAGGTTCGTTAAAGCGACCGGTGAGACGATCGCCTTGCCGCAGTTCGGTCCCGAGTCGGATTACCGAAAATGGAAAGCGGACAATGGCCCTGGCGAAGAAACGGGTCCAGCGATTCGCGTTGCTGGGCGAATCATGTTAGCCCGGCCTACCGGTAAGCTGATTTTTTTGAATCTACGAGACTGGACCGGTGATATTCAAGTCTTCATCGGACTGAATCAAGTTGGTGCAGAAGATTTTGAACTTGCCAAGCTATTTGACTTAGGCGATCTCGTTGCCGCCGAAGGTCGTTTGGGACGCACCAATACGGGCGAGCTGACAGTATTCGCCGAGAAACTTTTCTTCCAAACCAAGATGCTCGAAGTACCGCCAGAGAAGCACGCGGGGTTGACCGATCCGGAGCTGAAGCAACGGATGCGGTACGCCGATTTGGCGTTCAATGATGGCGTGATGAAAACATTCTTGGATCGCACCAAGATCATTAAGAGTATCCGCCGTACGCTGGATGTACAAGGTTTTTGTGAAGTCGAAGGGCCGACGTTGCACGCGATCGCAGGGGGTGCTGCGGCAAGACCTTTTGTCACGCATCACAACACATTGGATATGCAATTGTACTTACGAATTGCTTTGGAGTTGCACCTGAAGCGATTGATGGTCGGAGGGATGGAACGCGTTTATGAAATGGGGCGAGTCTACCGCAACGAAGGAATCAGCCCGCGACACAATCCCGAATTCACGATGATCGAGCTGTACCAAGCGTACGGCGATTACGTGACGATGATGGAATTGACCGAAAAGCTAATCTGCGATGCGATCGATGCGATTGGCGGCGGATACAAACGCGAATTTGCTGGAAATACAGTGGACTTCACGCCGCCGTTTGAACGAGCGACCTACGCCGATCTCTTCAAACGCGCCACGGGAATTGATCCGACCAATCCTGATGAAGACGATGCGGTGATGCAGTTAGCGGCGAAGCTAAAAATCTCTACCACCGATAAACACCCAGACGTGATCCGCAACGAGATTTTCGAGGAGACAGTGGAAGATTCGTTGTCGGGCCCAATCTTTGTTATCGATTATCCGGCGAGTATTTGTCCGCTGACCAAACGCAAGCGAGACAACCCGGCGATCGCTGAGCGATTCGAGTTGTTCATCTGTGGCATGGAATTGGCCAATGCCTACACCGAACTGAACGATCCCGATTTGCAACAACAGTTGTTTGAAACGCAATTGGAGGGTCAGAACGAAGAGGACTCGATGGCCAAGATGGATCACGATTTTGTGCGAGCCTTGCGGTACGGCATGCCGCCTGCTGGCGGGTTGGGGATAGGAATTGATCGACTGGTGATGTTGCTCACCGGCCAGCGATCGATCCGCGACATCGTGTTATTCCCACTACTGCGGCCCGAAAGTTGAACGCGGGAAAGTCGACCTATCGAGCGAGTAGAATGGCGGGATTAGTCTTCAATGCCCTCCATAAAATCAACGTTTCGGCCGAAAGAGTTGGGAATTCTTTATTGAATTTGCGATTTAAGAAGAGTCCGCAGCAAGCGTCGTTTGCTGAATCATCAGCAGGACCTTTCGGATTTGACGGCTTTTTCAACTGCCGCTGAGCGACCAGCGGTTGATAATATCAAACACGCTGGGTTTGTCTTTCAGCGTGGTCATTCACGTGACGCAACGATCGCGTCGAGTTCTAAATCCGCAATCACGCTCCAAGTTTTTCGCCACGGGCGAATTTGGCGAGCGTGTCCTGGTACTTTTTCTTGCCTGCCTCGACACTGGCGCGGATAGCTCGCGTGCTCTCCTCACTCTCGCGGCGTAATTCCGCGATCAGTTCCAGCGACTCAATCTGAAAACCACTAATGGAATCCACCAGTTTCTGGACGCTTTCGGGATTGATCGTGCTTCCGTAACCGGCTTTCAATGCGGCGCGTTCCAGTTCGCGACCTAGAGTGGCGATGTCTTCCAGTCCCTTGTTCACCCCCTCCTTCATCGCCTCTGTCGCTTGAGTGACTTCGTGCAAGCCGTGTTGGCTGGTGTAAACAGTTCCCAGGATCGTGAATACGTGCTCATTGGTTGTAAAGAACGTCACGGCGCGGCGGAACACGCGTTCTTTGACATCGTGAGTCTGCTTCAGCTTGGTCACCAACGTTTCACCGACGTCGTAACCGATCTCCAAGTTCTCGGCGATATCTTTAAGCAGTTGGTAAGTCTTGTCTTCCTTCTCAAATGCTTCACGAGCTTCGTCGCGGCGCAACTCCAATTGGCTCTTGCCACCTTCGTCGGTACCGGCGTAGTTATCCAAAGCCGCTTGTGCCGATGCCAAACCATCTTTGGCTTTTTGAAGCATCGGTGCCTCTGTATCAAGCAATTCTCGTGCTAGCACTTCGGCTTCCTTGAGTGCAAAACGAAAGTCAATGTAACCTTCCATGATTGCCTCTTCGCGTTTGAGTGCTTCCTTGGTGTCTTTGGCAACTTCCGAATAGACCTCGACGATTTTCTCAAAACGATCCGATGGAGTTCCCCGTCGCATCTTCATCCACCAGTTGGAGACCTTCTCGGTTCCGCTGATCTTGCCGTCATCGAGTTGCGAAATCAATCGTTTGCTGTCATCACGAACGGAATCGAACATCATGGTGATATCCATGTAGCGATTACCGATTTGGATTTGCTCGACATTCTCACGCACCAAGGCGTTGAACGAACTCATGTGCTTGATCACGTCGGCAATGGCGATCACTTTGGCCTCATCAATGTGACGGACGCTTTCCAGCAACGTGATGAGTTCCGCGGATGCTGTGTTCTCAGCACCTTTGCCACCGAACTTCTTCAGGGTATCCAACGCGCGATCCAAGTATTCTCGCATCGAACTCATGTCGCGATTCTCAGTGGCGCTCGGTGCGTTGGCAGAGGTCGGTCGGGGGGCGGAAGCCTGGGCTTGCTCGGACATCGGCTAAGTCTCTTTCGAGGAACGGGTGGCAACAGTTAAGGGTGACAAGTGTTCTATCAGGTTAGCGCTTTGCTCTACCTTCCGCAATCATCCCTCACGACACACGCTGCACCTCAGGTCGCCTCAATACCACAAACTGTCAAGATTCGATCGGCAGCCGTCTCCGCTCCCGCCTGACCGGAGAGTTTGGTTGAGAACTCCGCACATCTCTGACGAATCGCATCATCACCGAGAATTCTTGCTAATAACGCCGGCATTTCACGATCACGTCGTAACCAGCATCCGACGCCCAATTTTTCCACTCGTGTGGCGTTATCGAATTGATCATACGCTAAGGGTCGGACCAGTTGGGGAACACCAGCAGCCAACGCTTGGCTCGTGGTGCCGATGCCGCCGTGATGCACAATTGCCGCAGATTGTTGTAGCAGTCCAGCTAAAGAAACGTAGCCAAGCGGCTGGATAAACGAAGGCAGATACACTGGCAGATTCCCAGGGTGACTGGTGAGCAGTACGCCGCTTCGCTGTAAGGTCTGGCAAACGTTGACAGCTTGGCGAAAGAATTCATGCGCGTGATGGTGGGCGGTACCGCACGTGAACACAATCGGCTGGGATGCCTGTAATTCCACAACGCTCTCAGCGAAATCAGACAGAGGAAACCCGGCATGAAAAAATCGCTCATCGAGCTTCCCTCGGAACTCGGCTGTTTGCTCCGGCGCGAACCATTGCGGATACATCAGCACCACGGCATCTGGCGACATCCACCAGGATTTCATCGGGCGGTCGACCTTCCCTAGCCCGAGTGACCGACGAAATGAATTAAGACGCGGTAGGAAACACGGATGCAATAACAAGTGCTCGGCAAGGTAGTAACTTGTTCGCACTGCCCACGGTGGCCGAGATACCTCGAACCACCACGGCGACATCTTCGGCGGAAAATGTGGATTGACGATCATCGACGGTGCCAAATGCACACTCACTAGCGGCGAGTTGGAATCCAAGTCGCGATAAGTTCGTGAGGCAAAATCCAGCGGGTGTGCGACGAGCACTGTTTCTCCGGGCCGATGATGCCGACGGATAACGTCAAAGTGAACCGGCAGGAACTCAGCGACGACCTCACGCATGATGGCCCGGATTCCACTGAGCGGTCGCCACATCGAGGGACGGTCCAACAGCCGATTGAATTGATCGCGGCTGATCACCGGTTCAACGATGAGTCCCGCCTTCTCCGCAGCTTCCGCATACGGTTCAGCCAGCGAGATCACGACTTCAAAACCTCGCCGCCGCAACGACGCGCCGATGGCGATCATCGGGTTCACATCGCCACGCGATCCAGGAGCGGAGAGAATGGCTTTCAAGTTATCGTTCGATGTTGTATTCGGCGATCTTGCGATAAGCGGTCGCGCGACTGATGCCAAGAATTTGAGATGCTGCCGGTACGTTGCCATCGGTTCGTTGCAGTGCTTTGAGAATCAATCGCCGTTCCCATTCACTGATCAGCAGCGTATCCAATCGGCTCATCCCAGCGTCACGTAACCCCAAGTCGTCGGCCATGATGGCAGGTTCGTCAGCCATTACTACGGCGCTATCAATCACGTTTCGAAGTTGACGAACGTTGCCTGGCCAAGCATACGCACGCAGGCAGTCGAAAGCCTCGTCGGACAACTTGAGCGTTGTACGTCCGTGCTGGCGGCGAAAGTGCTCCAAGAAATGTTCGATGAGAATGTCTAAATCGCCGCCACGTTCCCGCAGCGGCGGCACCAGCAACTCGAATACGCTCAAGCGATAGAACAAGTCTTCGCGGAACCGACCTTCGCGAACAAACTCTGATAAATCGCGATTCGTCGCCGCGATAACTCGCACATCGACGAGCACTTCAGTTGTCGCACCGACTGGCAAGAACGGGTGTCCTTCCAAGATTCGCAGAAGCTTCGCTTGCCCTTCAAGAGTCAACTCGCCGATCTCATCCAAGAACAACGTCCCAGTGTGCGCTTGTTGGAACCAGCCGATGTGGTCCTTGTCTGCTCCAGTGAACGATCCCTTGCGATGTCCAAACAACTGGCTTTCGATCAAGTCGTGAGGGATCGCGGCACAATTGACGGTCAACATCGGTCGACGCGATCGTTGGCTGGCACGATGTACCGCCCTGGCCACCAACTCCTTACCGACTCCGCTTTCACCACGAATCAACACGCTACCACTGGCCCGACCCACGCGCTGGATTCGTTCCTTTAGCTTATTCATGATCCGACTTTCGCCGATCAGCTCATCGGTGTCTGCGTTCCGCTCAGCGATACTGCGACGTTCGGCGCGAAGCGAGTCACGTTCTAATCCTCGAGCCAGCCCGGTCGCAAGTAACCGTCCCGCGGCGATTGCGAGGTCAAAATGAGTCGCCTCGAAACACGGGCGCTGGCGATACAAGTGCAACACGCCCAGATTGCCATCGCCCGCGTCCAGCGGAATAAACATGACATCGGACCACGTTGGTTTCTCTTTGCCGACCGCTTCCTTTATCGAAGTATCCACGCCGGGATCGTTGATCCAAATCGCGTCGCCTTCACCCACGACACGCTTCAGCAAGGGCTTGGCGAGTTGCAGTGATTCCTTGGAATCCGCCGGTGAGATGCGTTGAGGTTTTAGTCGTCCATCACCGTAATCAAAGGAGATACCGACGACATCGGCCCCACTTCGATCGCGAAGCAAATCGATCACGGTACCCATGATCTCGTCAAAATTATCGTTTCGCAAAAGCTGCAAACTGAGCTGATACAGGTCCAATACATTCGCGCCCGCTGGCGTTTCAAACGAGGCATCATCCTCCATGTGTCGCGTGCGTTCGACGATGCGGACGTCCTGAATGATCGTCTGTGTCATCGGGCTGTCGTTGGTCTCGTCTGCGGATGGTTCGACGAGCTGCATTTCAGTGCCGCCGACGGTCACCAAGCTCTGGTCCATCAGCCGGGCGTGGTCCGTTTTCTGGCCATTGACCAGCGTCCCATTGCGACTGCCGGTATCCCGCAAGTGCCAATTGCCATCCTCAAAGTAAAGCACCGCGTGGAATCGCGAACTGACCGGATCCGTGAGCATGATTTCGCAACTGGCCCCACGACCGATGTGCATCGGTCGGGCTGCGTCGAGCAGAAATTGTTTACCTTTCTCCGGTCCAGTGCGAACCGATAAATATGCCACCATGCCGTACTTGATCTCGATACAGAAGCTCGCGAGTGCCAGCGGAACGCTCGCTGCTTGACTCGTTTTGTCTCATTATAAGGCGCGGTGGAAGTGGCGTGGGTCAGGATGCGAACGTACACATACGGCTGCCACAGCAACTACGCCACTCGCCAGGCCGTTAGTAGGGCAAACCAATGGAGGTACACAGGAAGTTCATCAGCAAACGCGCCGTTCGCACGTCAGCGATAATCCGCGATACGACATCGTCGGCTAAAAAATCTCGCTCGGACCAGGGAGCCACGGCGATAAAATCGATTCGCCTCAAATCTTCAATCAGCGGGTGATCGCCGGGATAGTCTCGAGGCGAGGTCTTCAAGGACTCACCGGCCAACTCAAATCGATTGGCGAACTTTTTGTCGCGGCGATTTTTGGTCCACGTTTTGGGGTCCGCGTCGATCGTTTGTCGGATCGCCGCCAGCGTCTGTCGCTCCGGCCGCCAACATCCCGCGCCTAACAAGCACTCGTGCGGGTCCAGGTGCAAGTACACGCCAGGAGCATGGATATCGGTACCAGCTTGGTGCTTCAGCGAAATACCGATGTTGGTTTTGTAAGGCGTCTTATCTTTCGCAAACCGCGTGTCACGGTAGATCCGCAGTACCGATCCGCCGCTGCGGCGTGCAACGGCCGATAACATCGGGGCAGCCTTGGCAAGCGGTTTTTCGATTTGCCGCACCAATTCGACGGCGGGATCCAGTACATCGTTTTGATAGCGAGCCTTATTCGCGGCGAACCAGGCACGGTCGTTGTTTTGCTCCAACTCGCGAAGAAACTCGAATAACTGCGGTTTCAGTGGTGATTTCGTCATGATGATGGCTACCGAAAGAGTCGATGTCGATGCGTGAGGGAATGTAATGTATCGTGTGGCATCGAGCACGACGCCCGACTGGCTATACTGTCAAAATCGTGGATGGCGTTGTGCGTACACGACGTAGTACCGACTCACTAGCGCATCGCAGGACCACAGCATCTTGTTTCCTTTCGGTATTTTTCGCATCCATGCGGGGTCGCCCCAAGTCAGCGTGGCAAACCCGGTAGAGAATGCATCAGCGGCCATCGACTTGATTGACGCTACGAGTGACTCCGATGTGATCTTGCTTCCGGAACTGGCGCTGACCGGTTACACCTGTGGAGATCTGTTTGCCAGCGATTCACTGCTCTCTGCCGCACTGGAAGGTCTGGAATCGATCGCTCGACACAGTCGCGAGCACGAATCGATTGTGGTCATCGGGTTACCGCTGGAAGTGGGTACGTCGTTGATGAACGTCGCGGCCGTGATTGCCGGTGGACGTGTTCGCGGTATCGTGCCCAAAACCTACTTGCCGACTTATCGCGAGTTTTACGAAGCTCGTCATTTTCGCGCCGCAAGTGATACCGATCCGCCATCGCTGGTTTGCCACGGTGTCGCCGTTCCGTTTGGTACCGATCTGCTCTTTCGCTGGGGTGATGCGACCATCGCGATCGAGATTTGCGAAGACTTGTGGACGCCCATTCCACCGAGCAGCATGGCAGCGGTTGCCGGGGCGAACGTATTGTTGAATTTGTCGGCTAGTAACGAAACCATCGGCAAGGCAGCCTGGCGCCGTGATCTGGTGCGCAGCCAATCCGGTCGCTGTATCGCCGCCTATGCCTATGCCAGTGCGGGTGCCAGTGAGTCCACGTCGGATCTTGTTTTCGGTGGCCACTGTTTGATAGCTGAGAACGGCACGGTCCTGGCTGAGTCCCGGCGAATCGGTGACGGTGCCTTGCCGCTGCATGTGCGTGAATCCGGTGTAACCTGCGATATCGATCTACAGCGTTTGGCGCATGACCGGCGGACCGTGGGATCGTTTGACGATCTCGAGCCGGCCCGTCGCCAGCTGTATCGCGTGGTTGATGTGGAGCCCCTGTTCTCCAAGGATCGTCCCCAGCGAAACCGACTTTGCCGAACCATTGACGGACAACCGTTTGTGCCCAGTGAGTCTAACGAGCTTGCTGCTCGCTGTGCAGAAATTTTTGCAATTCAAACCGCTGGCCTTGTGAAGCGGCTCTCGAGGATCTCACAGCGTTCGCCGCTCGCCATCGGTGTCTCCGGTGGGTTGGACAGCACGTTAGCACTGCTTGTTGCCCTGCGCGCATGTGAAGCGATCGGACAACCGCCGACTTGGATTCACGGTATCACCATGCCAGGATTCGGCACCACCACACACACACGACAGAGTGCCGATTCTCTGATCAAGTTGACAGGGATCACCTTCGAAGTCATTGATATCCGCGCTCTGTGTTTGGATACCTTCCGTGCGATTGAGCATCAACCGCTTGGGATTCACATCGATGATTCCACCACAATCGAGTCGCTTCAGGACCAATTGCAACAGACATCCGACGATGCCTCGGATTTGACATTCGAGAACGTTCAAGCACGCATTCGCACGATGCTGTTGATGAGTCGTGGTTTCGTGCTCGGCACAGGTGACATGAGCGAACAGGCATTGGGATGGTCGACGTACAACGCCGACCACATGTCGATGTACAACGTCAATACGTCGATACCGAAAACGTTAGTGAGATTTCTCGTTCGCTTTGCCGCCGATCACTATTTCGAAGGTGCTTTGCAAGACGTATTGTACCGCATTGCCGATACACCGATTTCGCCGGAACTGTTGCCACCCGCAGCCGACGGAACCCTGCGTCACAACACGGAAGCGAAACTGGGCGATTACGAGCTTCACGATTTCTTCTTGTATCACTTCGTGAGGCATGGGGCGAGCTACGAAAAAATCCGCTATTTGGCCGAGCACGCGACGTTCTCACAAGAGTATTCCTCGCAAGAGATAGACACGACGTTACAGCGATTCATCGACCGTTTCTTTTATAATCAATTCAAACGAAACTGCGTCCCCGATGGTCCGAAAGTCGGCAGCGTCAGCCTCTCACCGCGTGGCGATTGGCGAATGCCCAGCGATGCGGAGCCAGACGCATTCAAATAGCGTGTTTGTTGGCTTTCTCCTCAAAGCACTGGAATGAGCGAAGAGCACACGTCGTTCAGCGGCCAAGCTTTCCTGCGGGCCTATCTAGAAAATAACACGATCGATCTTGCACGGATGAGTCTGGGCGATTTTCGACAGTGGTATCAATCGGTGTTGCTGTCCGCCCAGCGAGATGAAACTTTCTTGCTCCAACGTCGAATCCACAATTTGGAGTCCGAGCATCGACACGCGTTGCGGACTCTCCGTGAACGATGGCAACGGGCGTTAGCAAAGTTGAACGAGTGGGAACACAAGCCTGAGTACGAGTCGGCGTACAAGCTATATGAAAGCATTAGCGCCGGCGTGAAGGGGCTGAGTGAAGCTGTCAAGCAAGGTCGCGCAGATCCGGAAAAGCTGCGAGACTTTGAGCAACGTCTTCACCTTATCGCCAAAGAACTTGATGATTGGAAGAGTAGCCCGATAATGCGATCGACCCTCTCGGCGCGGCAGTCGATGGACGAATTGGAACAGGCGATTGGTTTGACCTCCCTCAACAGGCAACTGCGGCAGCTACGAAGCGAACAGGGGCATCGTAGCTCAAGTGGTGGAAGCCTATTCGAAGAGATGGCTTACGAGGCCGTTCGCACGAGGTTCAAGAACGAGGAAATTTTGACTGGTGTGACATTGGGAGCCGCGCGGGCCGAGTTGGATTTGGTGATCGTGCGTAGCGGCAATCCCCACGTGGACGTGCTGGCAATCGTGGAAGCGAAACGTAACATCAACGATCTGGCCGACGGGTTTCGCATGCGGCAGGAGAATTTGGCCTGGTTGACAGGCTCCGCCGACAGCGAGCTTTGTCGACTTTATCAAAACCAAATGTATCCGCAGGGACGTTTTGATTGCACAGCGATTCACCGGGAGAAGGAACGTGAATACCGATTCAGCGTCGACTCGTTTGCCGCTTTTCAGCGAGATCACAACGGTTGGTTCGTGAACGCGTTGTGGTACGTGTCCCGAAACCAAGGGCTTTGGGGTTTGTCGGGTAATGAGCGAGGCCGGCTAATGAATCGAATCATCAACGAGGGTCTTGACGCCGAGATCAACGATAAGGAGTTGCGTCAACTTCGCAACTGGCTACTGGAAATCATGGAGCCGTTTCAAACGCGAGATCTACTGACCCTGCATGCAACGGATGTGGCACTAGCAAACCAGATCGTGCTGATTCAAGTATGATGACCGCTTTGGACGAGAGTTGGTTTCGATGCTTCTTATGCTTGAGGTTCATGATGCTGTGCCATCGACTGTATTTTGAGATTGTGCTGTTGTGCTGGATGCTGCTGGGTTCCGTGGCCTCACTCGCTCAAGACCCGGATACGGGCAAGATGGCAACGCGGACGCTCCGACACGCGGTAGCAGATCGATACAAGATCGGTGTCGGCGTCAGTCATGTGGTGCTTGAGAATCCCGAAGACGCCGCACTCGTTCGTACACAGTTCGAGATCATTACACCGGAGAACTGTATGAAGCCACAGAGCCTTCATCCGGGCGAAAACGATTGGCAGTTCGAAGCGCCGGACCGCTTCGTCGCGTTTGCGAAATCCAACGACTTGGAAGTTGTTGGGCATTGTCTGGTGTGGGCGAAAGACGATCGCACTGACGAGTGGATGATGGTGCAAGACGGCCGTCCAGTATCGCGAGAAACCTTGCTCGAGCGAATCGAGACGCACGTTGCGACGGTGGTGAAGCGCTATGCGGATACGGCGACGATGTGGGACGTGGTGAACGAGGCTCTGGGGGATAGTGATGATGCATTGTTGCGAGATTCCGTTTACTCGCGAACGACGGGGATGGACTTCATCGCGACAGCGTTTCACACCGCTCGCGCGAACGATCCCAGTGCGCTGCTGATTTACAACGACTACAACTGTCACAAGCCCGAAAAACGAAAGAAATTGCTTGAGTTGCTAACGAAACTCAAAGAGCGGGGTATCCCGGTCGACGGCTACGGGATGCAGGGCCACTTTGAACTTGGCGACGATTCATTGCCCCAGCTTCGTGAGACATTTGATGAGTTACGAAAACTCGGTATCAAAGTGGTGGTATCAGAGTTGGACATCGACGTCGTCACTCGTGGCCGATGGTGGGCTGACGGTGGTAAGTACCGTGATGAACTGGCCAACTACGATCCGTACAAAGATGGATTGCCGCCGGAAATTGAGAAACAAGCAATCGACCAATACGTCGAGTTGTTCAAGCTCTTTGACGAGTACCAGGACTTAATCGTGCGAGTATCGTTTTGGAACGCGCACGACGGGCAAAGCTGGTTGAACTATTTTCCCTGGAATCGCACGAATTATCCACTGTTGTTTGATCGTCAGCGGCGAGAAAAGCCAGCGTTCGATGCGGTACTCAACGTGTTGATGAAATCGAATGGATCATGAATGGGACATCTTGTTTTCGCTTGTTATTTACGAAATATCCGACAACGAGTCTGACCCAAGTTTCACTCGCATAAGCCGTTGGTGTTTAGGCTAAACAGAACGTGCGGCTTAGGAATTTGCGATGCTAGCAAAAAAAGTGGCCTCGCCGGGATGGTGGGTTTCGCATGAATAATGCGAATGAATTGTTCCAAAACCCAACGGGCCAGCAACGGAATGTACCCATGAACGCCGCGATTAAAAAGTCCACTTCTCCGATACACCGCTGCAGCCTGGGTCGCAAGAACTCCAACTGCTCAATCAAAGGTTCAAAGAGGATGATCTTGTTCAAGCTGTCCTGAGAACCATCCGTCAAGTAAACTTGAACGACTTGCACGAAGCTTATCGGGGTACGGGATCCGACGCATTGCCACCTCAGTACATGCTGGCGATTGCCCTCTACGAAATCCTCAACGGCGACACCTCGCCCGCTCATTGGTACAAGGACGCCACGACCCGCGATCAGTGCAAACTTCTGGGGCAAGGCATCGCCCCGGCTCGTTCTACTTGGTACGCATTCTGCGATCGGGCGGCAAAGTTCATCGACAAAGTACATCAAGGGTTGGTCCACAACGCCATCAATGACTCGCTCATCGAACCAGCAGAGTGTGCGATCGATGGTACGTTCACGGCCGCGTATGCATCTCGCCATCAGATGTTGAATCTCAAACAAATCAGTCGGCGACTGAACAAGCTCAAACGGGCCATACGCTCGCTGGATCACAAAGGTCAAGTTGCTTCGAAAAGGCCATTGTCGTCGGTTCCTGGGTGGATCGCATCGACGCCTGCGGGACGGGACGCACAACTGGAGCAATTGCGGCGCGCCAAGCGACGTCTGCCGCAAAACATCAAAGAAAACCGGGAAAAGCAATTTGTCGTCAGCACGCATTACGGGCTCAGAAGATCCGCGACGCTGGAATTCTTCAAGATCGCATTGTTTATCTGCCAATGCGAGGCAAGGATACACCTTCGCCGGAAGAAATGGCTGAGGTCGCTGGCACCGATCCCTTTCAGTCGATGGCCTGCCTGACACGATGCGGGCGAAGTCAGCGGTTTTGTTCGTTGGCCTGGGACAAAACGGTGGCTTGGTGTTCATACACTCAATCAAGGCAGCCGTTGAAAACAATCAGCTATGGCGGAATTTTAACTGCATTGGAAGGACTAGGCGTGACGCATTGCGGTGGCGCCGACAACTTCCCCCAATCGCCTGTAAATGCAACACAGCCTGCGAGCACCACCTCGATCGGTGTGGAGGTTGCCAGTTCGATTCCAATCGCTAACGTGCTCGATGGTCATCCGTCGAGCCTAGTCCAATTGCAACATTCGAATATCGTCCTTCGCGTGCCAATGACAACTTCGGAGAGAGGATATCGAGCGTTGTATTTCTGCTGGCCGGACGGTGCGGCGATCACTTTGGATTGCCCCGCCGCACTCAGCGTGGATACTGCTTTGCACGCGGTCGACCGAGATGGAAATGTAGCTGTTCTATCCGCGTATCTTTCGGAGTCAGCTTATGATCATGCAGAAAGTCTGGGGCCGAATTTCGAGCCGGAATTGGGTGAAGATAAGCTTGCGGACACCGATTGGAATACAAAAATAAAACTCAGGGACATCGCTGATTGTAGATTTTACAAATTTTTCACTTTAATTCAGAACACGATTTTGAAGTGGGCCAATATGTTGCTTCACGATTGCCGCTGAATCCAGAGCGATTCAGGCGGGCGATGTAAGAATTAGATCCTAACTACAACGCCAAGTTCACTACCTTTGGTTGTCGTTTGACAATCTCCGCGTGCTACCCTGGCCTCCCCGCCCTCCGAAGACGATACACGATAGGACTCAACTGGTCGATGCCGCTACTGAATACTGGCGGCAAACCCTCGACAATTTAAGTCGTGCCGAACGAGCAAAGAATGATGATGTTGCTTACTGGCAAACGGTGAGTAATCGCCAGTGGGAGAGCTTGCAACATTTGGAGCACGAACTAGCTAGGCATCTCACCGAGTAATTCGATACAGCTCTGAGTGAAAGACTTGGAAACGGAGCACAGTTTCCGGCACAAGACTAGAGGGCGACGCTTCTCGTGAGGTCAGGCTCGGGTATCGGGTTTCGATTCCGTTGTCCATCCCGAATCCAGAGTCTGATCTTGGCGTAGCCCGTCCCCGAGAGTAAACGACAGCCTATCGGCTACCGTTTCAATGTCGCACCGCTCCGGTGCAATGCCTGGGTAATTCATCGAAAGAGGCCTGACCCGAATGGCACTTAATCGCCTTAAGTCTCATGCCTCACCGGGTTTGTATTCATGACGTGGCTTCTGCATGAGCTTGTAGTTCTTCTGCCGGCGTTTGAGAACTCGCGGTTCGTAGCGATCGGGACGATTGCCTACACCGTGTCGACAACAACAACGTAATAGCACTTTGCATAGCTCGTCGATGTTGCTGATCTCGCAGAGAATCGGAAGCA
>JBGSIA010000170.1:0-1986 GCA_041751935.1 Pirellulaceae bacterium
CAGTTGCAGAGGACTCGACCGAATTCACTTCGCTATTGGAAAGCTGGCTTTGAGGGTTCCGTCTAGCATTAAAAAACAAAGCGACACCCACCACACAAGCGGCTAATGTGGAGAAGATCGCAACATACCGTGATAGAATAAATTGCCACGAGTGCGTTGGTGAAGGACCATTTAAAATTAGCGTAACTATTCAGCCTGTTGAAATCGATCTTGGCTAAATCGGGAAAATTGATTCTGTTTACGCGATCATGGATGAATCGCATTCCACAGCCATCGTCGAGCCGCCAGTCGATACAAGTCTACTGGAAAAGCTGCTGAATAATCGCTTGAGTGAGAAGGAAGCGAGGCAATTTGCCACTGAGAGCCCTGAGTACATTACCTTTACGTTACTTGCCTTGCAGCAGCGACTCGCAGGTGCGACGCAGACCATCGGCCCTAATACGCCGTCGTCGGTCATTCCGCCCTTTCTAAAGCCACCAATCAAACCAAAGCCAAACAAGAAAGGCAAGAAGAAACGTGGCGGACAGCCTGGACACGCCGGACGCACGCGTGGTCCCCTGCCGCAGCCTGATCGAACGCGAGAACACCAGTGCGAACGTTGTCCCGACTGCAACGGCGAACTGACACGCACCGGCAAGACTCGATCTCGACGCAGCGAAGTCATTCCCGAAGACCTCAAGCCGGTCATCACCGAAGATGTGATTCATCGAGATTACTGTCCAAACTGCAAGAAACGAGTCGAACCAAAACTGCCCGATGTGCTGCCCAATTGCACGTTAGGCAATCGCACGCTGGTGTTAGCAACGCTCTTGCACTTTCTTCAAGGTCTGTCGATTGGTCAAATTGTTGACACCTTCAATTTTCATTTGCGAATGAAGGTGACGCCCGGTGGTTTGGTCCAAATGTGGCACCGCTTAGCTGACTTGTTGTTCGCTTGGTATGAACAGATTCATCAGGAAAGCCTGGAGTCGGCAAAACTCCATGCCGACGAGACCGGTTGGCGAGTGAGCGGCCAAACACACTGGTTATGGTGCTTTGCGAACTCTGAAAACGTGTTTTATATGATCGATCGAAGTCGCGGATCACCGGCCCTGGCGAAGTTTTTTACACATGCTTTCGAGGGCACGTTGATCACCGATTTTTGGTCACCGTACGAGGGAGTGATTTGCGCCGACAAACAGAAATGCTGGCCGCATTTACTTCGTGATGTGGCTGCCGTAGACGAGGCCAATGCCGATCAACAAGAATGGAAATCGTTTTCACGCCGCTTGGTGGGTGTGTATCGCGATGCGAAGAAGCTGCATCCTCAGCGCCCGACGATGACAGCGGCTGACTACGATCTGGCGGTCGCGCGTTTGGAAGCACGGATCGGTGCCTTGGCAAATGAATCATGGAACCACGCCGACGCAAATCGACTATCCAAGCGTCTGAGTAAATACGGCAACGAGTTACTGACATTCCTGTGGCATACTGATGTGCCTTCGGATAACAACGCTGGAGAGCGAGCAATTCGCCCGGCCGTGATGATTCGCAAGAACAGTTACTGTAACCACAGTGAGCGCGGGGCACTGACGCAATCGGTATTGATGTCCGTACTTCGCACGCTGCGAGTGCGAGGTCATCAGCCACTGGATACAATTCTGGCTGCGCTTTCCGAATACTCAAGAACCGCTGTCCTGCCGCCGCTGCCAACCAAAAGTGTGCCAGCAGGCTGAATAGTTACCTTATCCTTTGGTAGTTTCGAACCTCCGCGCCTGTTCTGGTGTTGCTTCGTGGGGATGCCGCTAGTAGCGATCGGTGTAGCAATGACTAAGTTCGGTTTCATGGGTGCCATTACTCGCTACCAAGCTGGAGAAATTGCCCCCGTTGGCAAAGATACGTTCAACTACGTGGCAGATGGAACTAGACGAGGGGTTCAGACAATCGCCACGGCAATCGGAGCGGGCTTTGCCGTAGGATCGAGCAGTGTAAAAGTAGGGTGCCCGG
>JBGSIA010000171.1:0-41877 GCA_041751935.1 Pirellulaceae bacterium
CGAACCGTAGCGGAATTTGGCGACGGGTCTGGAATCGTTTACTACCGTCAAAGACGTGCTTGCCGCCAATAACTCAAACAATTGATGGAAAACCCACGCAAATTAAATGAAATGCGATGTTACCAAGCCGACTGCACCCGAACAACAAATATACGTTGCGAGTGAAGGTGATGTTGACCTGACGAGCAACCACGTCGGACGGGCACTCAAACTGAAACGAGTGGCTCCGCAACTGGTTTGACGTTGCCTCTCTCATCCGTGCCAGCAGCTCAACTAGGTTCGAACTGCCTGGCTTTAGCAACCACACGATGTCGTGCATCGCCTCGTTGGTTTCTCTGGCGATCCGCTCGATCTCGGCGAGTCGTTCACGAGTCGCGGGATCATCTGCCCGACGGTTCGCGAGCTGCGCCGCAAGAGCGATGCTGCCAAGTTGGCTGCCGATCTCGTCATGTAGGTCGCTCGCAATACGAGTACGCAACTGTCCAACCTCACGCCGCCGCGCCCGATGGGATCGCCATGCCAACCCACTCACGATCAACACTAAAGCAACACCTATGCCACCGCCGGCATTCACGGCTCGGCTCAATGCTACCGCAACGGCGGCTTCGCGTTGCGAACCCAAATTATCGAGTTCAAGCTGAAGTTGACGACGACGATCCAAGCCCACAAGCCACTCGGGAAGATCAAGAATACGATGACGGCTGTTCGCTCCGTCCACAAGGTACTCAGCCTGCCAAAGCGCGTATTGTGGATTGTCAAAAAGGTCCGATGCGGTCACCGGCTTATGCAGGGCAACGTTAATGTCATGCGACAAAACCTGCAGTTCCGCAAGGCCGAAGGAAAACGTGGTTCCGCGTCCGTGCAGTTGCTCGGCAGTCACTCGTACGTATCGCCCTCGATTGGCAGTGCAGGGAAAGCTAATCGCGTTGTCACCAGGATTGATGAACTCTCGGCTTCCCGTGGTAAACACCGTCGTGCAAGTGCGAAACTCAGCATCGTTCCCTGACTCGATACGAAACCGTAACGGAAAGCCCGTGCCCGGCACGTCGGCAAAGTCCGTTGGGCGTGCCGGAAACAGACGCACTTCTTCGACGTCGAACTCGCGACCGAGATCCACCTGCACCCACTTGGTCACGTCCGCTACTGGCTCATGTCGAGCTAAAAAACCGTTCGATGAGCTTGGCTCCGAGGCAACCGGTGGGCCGAGCAGACTCTGACCATCGGTAAGATTCTCCGGACTCCATGCAGGCAACGATGCGACCATGCTCGATACCTGAACAGCCGCGCCCGCCGCAACATTTCGTTGACCGGAGAGCACCATGATCTCTCCCAGCGCAACGATCCAGTCATCGCGACGCGTCCATGGCTTTGTGCACGTGATACGAACGAAACGTGCACGCCGCCCGTCTGTGCGAATTGCAATCGGCAAGGCTCCTGGATTTGGAATATCTTCGTTGGTTGAATCTGTCACTGCATGTAGCTGTACGAAATCAGGGGCATCAACAAAGTCGACGCGGAAACGTTGTGGAAAGCCGTACCCTGGCTGGCTGCGTTCCCGGCCCTCGCCGCTCGCCGACACCAGAACGACCAAGTCAATGTTTTGAACAGCTCCCAGGTCGATCTGCACCCAGACATTGGCTTCTGTATTTGGCAGCGGCTTCGAGTGCCAGCCAAGACAGACGCTCGAGTTCTCTCCGGCCGGGATCGGTAGCGATGCTAGCTCCGTCGTTAGTGACTCGCGTCGAGCGTCGAGTCGCTGAATATCGCCGTTGAACAAACTTGCCAGTCCCCCAGTGAATGACGGGCCTGTCGAGGACACTTCACCACAGACCAGTAGCGCAGCGAACATCCAGGCGATTGTTATCATGCTTTTCGTTTACTCCAATCAAAGCCTTGTCCATCTTTTCTTTAATGTAACCAGTAGGACGTTTTGAATCGCCAACGACCCAAGTCGCAGGAGCACATCTACCGCCAAAAGCTTTATAAACGACGTTGAGGTAGCACCGCCGTCGTTTTCAGCAACCGCTGTGGAATGTTAAATTTTTTCATGATTGCTGCTCCGAGCACAACGTAGCGAATCACTGGTGTTCTTTCGACAGCTTTTAACAATTGATGCGAAACCTTATGATTCAGCGGCAAGATGAGCTGACGAGTCTTTAGTAACGCAAAGTTGTCATCCTCAAATCGAAGCCATGCTTCGTCGTTTTGGTTCGCGAGATAGTCTTACACCATTTCCTGGGTAGGTCGAAGGACGTGTCGCGCTCGCCAGCGACTGTCGTAACAGTTTAGACCGGCTACTGCACCCACAGATTGGCCTGGTGTTGCTGAGGGAAGTCGATCGGAAGCTCGATCTGATCCGACGCAGCGAGCAGACGATTCCCGATCCACGACAGCTAATCTCCATCTCGCATCCCCAAAGCGAACTGCGGACCAGTCGCACCTTCGGCATCGCCGCAGGCTACAAAGATGGCAACGATCACCACTCCCTCCGGCACGACCCCACTTTCCAAGTCGCCGCCGGACGCACGCCGGCCAAGAACGAGTACTCCAGCGACGAGCACGCCCCGCTAGCTAGTCCCGCGACGCATTGCCGGTTCGAGAACCGCGTCGATTCCGATGCCATTTTCAAGATGCACGAGGTCCTCCTCGACACGTTCGTCGATAGCTAACGGCTGGTCCAAAAGATCCGAAGCCGCTGGCCCAATGTAAAGATCAACCTTCGCAGCGATGGCGGATTCGCCATGGAGCGATTGATTCGTTGGTGTGAAAAGAATGAGGGGGTACGTCTTTGTCTTGCCCAACCTGTTTGGTTTCGATGGATGATTGGTCGATGCGACCTACCATCGCCCGATGTTTGACGGCAAGCGACAAAGTATCGAAGTCAAAACACTGGGGATTCGTTGCAGTGTGGCGATGAACCCCGGAGACGCCCTGCCGTCAATGATACCGCATGCGTGTGGAGATGGAAATCCAGGTGGTACTGGTGCACGGTTACGTCGCTACAGACTAGCTGGTCGTCGATTATGTCGTATGGACAGTTGTTTATCGTCTCGTCCTTGTCGTAACCTCCTTTTTGAACTAGGAAAATAGCGGTGAAAGGTTGCTACGTTATGTTGTTTGTCATCAGGATCAGTCAATCGTCAGTGCTTGCACGGTGAACGCATGAGCAATCGGTGGGACAGAGAACGAGAGGCAGATGAAGCGACTTCGTTGACGCTGATCGACAAAGTCAAGCAAGCCAACCCTCAAGCATGGGACCGATTCGTTGATTTGTACGGACCACTGATCTTTCACTGGTGTATTCGTAGTGGACTTTCGAGATCGGACGCGGAAGATCTCGGTCAAGAGGTCTTCATGAGAGTCTCTAACTCAATCGCCGCCTTTGAAAAGCAATCCCCGGAGGACACGTTACGTGGCTGGCTGAGGGTTATTACCCAGCGAAAAGTGATTGATTTCTACCGCAAACGCGCACGAGTGCCTGAATATGTGGGATTGGAAAATTCAATCGAGCACACAGCGATCGACTCAGATGCGACGCCATCCGAACACGATTTGGACGAGGAACAACGAATCTTGTACCAGCGAGCCATGGATCTGCTCCATCGAGATTTTTCAGAATCGACGATCCACGCATTCATGTTGTCAGTAGTCGAGGGTTTGCCGGCCGCAACGGTTGCCGAACAATTGGGTATATCACTGAATTCAGTTTATATCGCCAAGTCCCGAGTACTGAACCGCCTGCGTACGGACCTAGCGGATGCTTGAGTAAGTTTAACGACGTGATCGACACACAACAAATCAAACAAAGAACAAAAAAATGTCACACTCTTCGCTCGGATGTATTGAGTCAGAGGAATTGGAACAGTTTCTGATCGGACAGCTTAGTCCAGCGCGTACACAGATCGTGTCTACTCACCTCGCAAAGTGTGATCTTTGCGCGGAACGCTGTGGCAAATTCGACTTTCAACAACTGCCAATTGTTAAGACGCTGAAGAAGATCAGCGGCACACCGCGCGTGGCATTGCTATCCGAATGCGATCAATTGATCGCGATTTCACAACCGCGCATACCTATTTCAAGCAGGCAAGTTCGTGAAACGAGCGAAATGGATACGACTCGTTTGTCTGCCGAGTCCACGGACGATGGTGGTTATGACTGTGTCACGGCAGTTCCGTCGTCCATCGGACGCTATTCCATCCGGCGTTTGTTAGGGCGAGGCGGAATGGGCAGCGTTTACGAAGCATATGATGAACGACTACATCGGTCGATCGCTATCAAGTTTCCGCACCAAAGTATCCAAAGCGATCCGCAGGCAAGAAAACGATTTCAGATCGAGGCGCGTGCCGCTGCTGCGATACATCATCCGCACGTTTGCGGCGTCTTGGACAGCGATGAACACGATGGATTGTGCTTTCTCACGATGCCGCTTTTGACTGGCATGCCACTGTCTGAGCGTTTACAACATGCTCCCCGTTTACACCTTGCTGAAGTCATCCGGATTGTGATCGATCTTTGTCGAGCCTTGGCCGCCGTTCACATCGCAGGCATTACGCACCGCGACGTGAAGCCATCAAATATTTTCCTTCAAGCGAATGGCATTGTTACGCTCATGGACTTTGGAGTGGCTATATCCGATGGAGCTGACGATCGCGTGACTCGTTCAGGCGCATTGGTTGGCACTCCGAAATATTTTGCCCCTGAGCAAGCACGAGGAGATGCTGCCGCGATCGGTCCGCAAACAGACATTTACGCCATCGGAGCGATCCTCTTTGAGCTCCTTTCCGGAGCGCCTCCCTATTCCGGATTGCCGGGTGAGATCATTGGACGCATCCAGCTTTCGCCAACACCGAGGCTTTGTCCTCAGTATCAGAATTGCGATGCATCACTGATCGGTATTTGTGGGAAAGCAATGGCGAAGTCTTCTGCTGATCGCTTTGCGAATGCGGGCGAGTTAGCACAGGCGCTCGAAGAATGGTCTTCTTCACATCCTGAGGCATTAGCTCAGTCTTCGCCAGCGTGCCAACGTTCTTATCGCACTCGTTGGCTTGGCGGCGCTGCAATGGCGGCATGTTTGCTGTTCACCATTTTCGCGTTCAATTGGCATACGCCGTGGGGCGAACTTTCGATCAAATTTTCCTCGAATGAAGAAAAAGCCAGTACAAAAGAAGCATCTCGTCTTCCCGTGCCGCAAAGGCCTCGCAACGAATCGCCATCGCCACCTAAACTGCCAGAGCAGCGACCAAGTTCCACAGTCACACCGCCGATCACCGCATCGAAAAACACACAGGCTTTGATTTCTCGCGAGACACTTGAACGATTCGCCGCAGAACATCGTACCAACATTTTTCTGGATTTCACGCAAACCGCCTCTGGAACGAACAACGATCAGGTAGAAAGTCCCGTTGTGCGAGTGGAGATGAGTCTTGACGGACGGACGATGGCATTTCTGCACGAGGGCACAGTCGCCTCAGTTTGGCAATTGGAACCGCAGAAGCGAATTTCAATTCTTCAGTTGCCTAGGTTCGATACGACACTCGCCTTGTCGCCCAAAGGTGAGACCTTGGTCACGGCAGGTGGCGGCTGGCATCTCCGATTTTGGGATTTGGCAACGTCTCGCGAAATCGCATCCTTGGGCGGCCACAGCAATTGGATCAACACCATTGCATTTGATCACGAGAATCAATGGGTCGCTTCGATCAGCAAGGACCGCACACTTCGCACCTTCGATTCCCACACGTACCAAGAACGCTGGAGCATTAATCCTGGAAGTTGGCCCCGTGCTCTTGCTGTCTCAAACTCAAGTCGCCAAATCGCCACTGGATGCAATGACGGGACAATCAAGTTCTGGGATTCGCAGAATGGCCAACCGCTTGGCAACATCATTCGTTGCGACTCGGCAATTGTCGACGTCCATTATTCAGTTGATGATAAACAACTCGCGTCCCTCGACTTGCAAGGCAAAGTTAACGTTTGGGATTTGGAAACGGGTGCTGTTTTATGGAGCTGGGTCGGGCATCCAGGGGCACCGCTGACGATTAATCCCCACGGTGATTTGGTTGCATTTACTGATGCCGATCTTGGCCTCCATATCGTGCGGATAACCGACGGCGGGCAAGTCTGGAACCTTCCGAGCGTCGAATCGAACACAGCTTGGAAAGCGATTGGCTTCTCGGCCGACAACAGGCAAATCTATTCGCTCGTCGCAGATGCATTCGTTTGTGTAAGCGATTTTCCGTAAAACTCTATTTTTCTGAAAGGACTTCACGTTAAACCTCCTGAACGAACCGTCCTCGAAGTCTGTTAAGGAGTTAGCGATGATCCGGTGGAAGTGCCCTCAGTGTGAAGTTGTCCTGCGTGCTCCCGATAACGCTTCCGGAAAGCATCTGCCTTGCCCAAAGTGCCATCATCCACAATCGGTGCCCAGCTCCGGTTCCGCGATTGCGGCAAAAACGGAGATCCGTACAACGGCGTTGCCCTCAGAAGCGATGGGAGCTGTCCGTGAAAATCGCAGACATCCTGTGCTTATTATCGGGTCGCTGATCTGCTTTGGACTCGTGGGCATTGGCGCGTTCTATGCTTGGCTGTCGGGAGGTCAAAGTGCGGATCGAACTTCTCAGTTTTCGCAGCCAGCAGCGGCCGTGAGCGCCGACGATGCTGCGCTTGCCGATGAAGGTACAACAATCACGTCATCCATCGTACAGGATCAGGAAGAACTGGTCCGTAGCGGATTGATCGATAGCAAAGAGTGGAAACAATACCGCGAGCAACATCGGTCATTTTCGGCGGATTCGAAAAACACGATCACGATTCCCGCGGGCGACCAGGACCTGACGCTCGATCTTTCGAATGTTGAGTCTCATCCAGTTGCTAAATCTGATTACTATGCGTTGGCGACCATGGCCAGCCAATTCTATCGACAAGATGGAAAGATGGTTCGCTTGGATCCGAATGCAGAAATTCTTAAGCAACTTCAATCTTCCAAGAACCTCCGAACCCAATCACTGTTTCAACGATTGGACACGTCGCTACGTCAATACATACTTGCCGACGAACTTCAGCGCCGGGCAACGGGACAGGAGGAAGCGGCGATGGGCAACTTTCTCGGCAGTTTGTTCACGTCCGATAGCGATACGCTGATAGCGACCGAAATGGATCTTCCCGGAATGTTGCGAGTTGAATCGTTGTCGTCGTATTACGCGAGTGAAGCGATGTCCGCAGGTTTGGAATCGTTTGGCAACCGAGTCAACGCAAACCACTTACTCAATGAAGCTGACGCCGAGCGTCTTGCTGTTTGGGGCCAACTCTTGCCCGAAGCAGTCAAACTAGCCGCGGAGGCATCAGTCTGCGGTGGCTGCATCGACCTGAAAATCGTACGTCAGCAAAAGACGGACTTCGCCGGTCCCTTTGAGTTCGTCAGAAACACACTGCAAGATAGGCAGCTGTGGATCTACGGATTGCGAGCCGTCAACGAAAGTGACCGTGACTTACACAATGTCACGTTGACAGTTTCCCTGGAAGCGGTTCCATCCATTGATGGTGAAAATGGTGAACATGTCGATGACGCGCTGAAAGAACCAAATTACTATTTTGTTCCCAAGTGGCCAGCCAAGACTTCGCTGCAATTGCTGACTGGCAATCAATGGGGAAGCGATGGACTTCGGCGCAGTGCACGCGGTTCAATTTCAATCTGGTCCGAGACCGACAAAGTCCAGCAACAGACCATTGATTTCGACGATAATCTGCGAAACTATGTGGAAGAGTTGGCAGATCGTTGGAACGTGATGCTCGATGTGGGTCAGCATGAGTCTGTTCTGAACCAACTTTCAAGTTTTCGCAAATTTGTTCCTGAACGATTGGCCGATTTGCATCGCGCGTTGACGGAAATCGAATCGGCCGCAAAAGAATCTCGGATTCGACTCGCGAAGTTGACGTCCGCTATGACTGTCGGCAACGAGTATCGAGGACTCTGGACGTTCGGCAAGTTTTCGGAGCCATTTTCGCTCCGTGTGGGAAGCGTCGAACCCGGCAATTCCAGGGCAAGCAACCGCGAACTCGCGCCGGTTGCTGTCGAACTCTATCAACCAGATCAGCCCTCGCTTTATCGACGAATGGCTGGCTCAATCGTCTGCCTCGATCGCAAATGGCAGATTCAGTTGACTGGACAATCCGATTCAAGCAATCGAGGCTATGAGAAAATCGGCATCGAACCAACACGCGAATTCTTCCCAACAAGTATGCTGATGTTGGAAAAGCAGGGACCAGATTTGAATCTTCAGTTACAGGACTCCGAAGATCGCATTGTATGTCGCTCGGCAATCGGTGATCTGTTGCATCTGGTCTCAATCAAGGATTTCTCGGGCGAGGCTGACGGCTTCGACGCTAATCTGGCCTCTCAATGGTTCATCCGAGAACTTCCCGCAATTGCCCCGTTGCCATCGATTTGTTTTGAGGGACCTGAGCTTGCCAACACATTCGAGCTCGAAGTTAACAGCGGTGAAATCGCGCGAGGTATGGGTGATTCAAATGACTTGTACGCGGTCGAGCAAGTGTTCCTTTCCAGTATCCAACCACGTGGAATCTCTCATTCAAGAAATGGGGAAATGCGTCAGTGGAATCTGGATGCCTTAAGTTTACCGAAGGTTGCAAGCACAGCGCAGGACGAAAAATCGGAGAACAGCGAAACGTCAACAAAAATTCAGATTGACAGTGGACAGTGGCTGCCGATGGCGGGGCCGATCGCAGTCGCAGCAGACTTGAAATTAATTGCCTCGCGCAGTGATTATGGCCGAGTTCAATTTTGGGATCTCAAGAGCAAACGCCCGCCAAGCGAAGCCGATCTTGACGTCGTCTCGATGCAATTCGCGCGGCGCGCTAATCAAAACATCCTGGTGGCAGTGACGAACAAAAACTCGTTAATGGTATGGAACGATAAAGGCAAAGTATTGCTACAGCAGATGTTGCCAGTGACACCACGGGCTTATGCCTGCAGTGCTGACGGTCGATTGGTCGTTGCTTGGGTGGATGGAAAAATTGTGCTCTGGCAAATCGACGGCCAAAAATTCTTGGCAACGCTTCCGTATGACGCCGTCATTCCATCGCAAATTCAGTTTTCAATCGATGCGACGAAGCTGATGCTGCTGGGCAATTCATCCGGTCTCCGAAATGGTGCGCCCACACAAAAGAATGAAGCCGGTCGGCCCGATTTGGTCCGCGTCGCCGTAGTGGACATTGCGAGTGGACAAGAATTGTATTGCAACTCGGTGGGAAGAATGCCTGGCCACGTCGCCGTATCTACTGATTGGACGACGCTACTCTTGACCGAAGACAATGGTCCCATCGTCGTTTGGGACTTAAAGCGAGGCGAACCGAAAACAATCCTCCTGGGTCACCGCAGAACAGCCGCAAGTCTCGCGATTTCCAGAGACGGTCACTACGCCATGTCCGGCGGTGCTGCGAAAGACACTTGTGTCATCTTTTGGCATCTCCCCTAGCCGTACGTCTTGGATTCCGATACCCCGAGCAGTAGTTCCGCGAATTCCGGCAACCTAAACACGCTGCAGATCGCAGCAGAAAAACAATGCTTGACTGCCCCTCATCTCCAGCCTCTGTCCTGGAAGCAGGGTGAGCCATGCTAAACGGGATATACAGAATGAATAGATTCCTCTGCTTCATCCGCTCGACGACACCGGGGATCAACCGAACGGTGTTTTCGTGCAAGAAGTACGCAACCAATACGGTCGATGACGGACTTGCATGCTTTGATCAGGGCGGCGTTGTGGCAGAGATGGGAGCGAGGATTCTCTATCTGCTGACGAGACAGGATGGACTTGGCTGGCATCATGCGGGCTACAATGATCTACCATTCCACGTCGATAGGCAGAATTGGCTCGACTATTTGGCGGACAGATGCGCGGGCGGGGAACAAAGCGTTGGACTCGGAGCGGCGGACAACGCGGATTCTAATGGACAGTTGACTGGCCGCCGCCCAGTAAACGCTAACGTTGAACTAAACCGCTCGGCGTAAGAGTTTGGTTGGACGTTGCTGGAGTGGTTGGCATTGACCGTCGGCGTTATTTTAAGCGAAACGGTACCGGTTACCCTTTTTCAAGCCACCTTTATGCTGGGCAACATCTTGACGCGTAACGCTACATTTCTCACCGGTTGTGCCGGCGATAAGCACAAGTTGATTTGTAATCGCCGGTTAGGGGTTAGTCATTGCCGGTTCAGGCTCTGTTATTGCTGGTTCAGCGCCACTTATCAGCGGTTGCGCTGGAGCTCTTCGCTGAGTGCCCAACAGGCCTGAGTATCGGGCGGATCTCGTTCTCTGTCAATCTTTATGAGTTTCGCCGGAAAGGCGCATTCGACAGATGGCAACACGTTCGTTGAAGGCAAGATGAGCCATAACTAACTGGGTTTGTGTTGGGTGATTAGGGTTTTGCAGTTGCGAGGAAGTTCGAAGTAAGGGCTTGAGTCGAAAAAAGTCGTTTATACTGCGCTGTCAACTCGTTACAACAGGCTCTTCGCAAGATGACGAACACTCTGAATTCTCATGTATTAATCGAGAGCAATCGTGACACGCTGCCATCTACCACTGTTTTTCTGTCTGCTGCTAGTGATATCGAAGTCGACCCAGCAACAACTGACCGCCGCAGACTCCGCCGAACATCGCGACTATTACTCCGTCGACGTCGGCACACTGGTCCGCAGTTTCGATAAATCACAGATCGTTTCTGATCCAGAGATCGTGCAAGCCAGCTTCTACCAGATGGAAACAACACCGCGAGTCGTCGTGCCCTCTGGCACTGAAGCCTACATCTCGGAGCCGGTAGAAAAAACCGTCGATTATGTGGGCTATCGAATTGTCGGCTCCAAAGCAGCAGGGACTGCCGTCGACGGACAGTTGTATCTGATTCGCCCCCATCAGGATCAACCGAAGCAATGGAGTCTCGTCAAGTTCGACTTTCACGTGGACGCGAATCCGACGAACTCGGTTGAGTCCGCAGAGTTTTATCGTGCGAAGGGGCGGTACTTTCAACTCTTCTGGTCCAGCGACTACGCTGGGTCAGCAATGTTTCGTCACTTAGCGATCGATTCATTGAAGAAAGTCGGTGAGAGCGCCATACCGATTGGTCCGAGTTGGCCGCTCCGTCGGGGCAATGATGTTGATGGTACGATCCAACTGCTCAGCGGTGGCAGAGCCGTGAGCGAAAACTTGCAGTTGGACCGTGAATTGGCTGACGCTAATGACACCAAGCACGAACTTACCGACCTGATAAATGTTCAGGGTATCACGATCCGCGAGATCAATTGGCAGCAACGTCTCTCGCCAAATCCAACCGAACTCGATCCCCTTGCCACGCTGATTCCTCATGACCAGTACGCTGTGTTTGTGCCATCGTTCCAGCAGTTCGCCCAGATCATCGATCGCAGTAGCGAATTGGCGCGGCCAATCGTGCAGTGGTTCGAACCGCAGAGCCAGACCACGGATGTGCTTGGCTTCTATCAAAACCAACTGGGTCTACCGCTTGACGCACTGACCCGTCAAGTCGGCAAAGCCTTGATCGACGAAGTGGCCCTGACAGGATCGGATCCCTACTTTCGCACCGGAACCGATGTCGCGGTACTGATGAAGACACAACAGCCGACCATTTTGCATCAAGCCATTCTTGCCCAGGTCACTGCCCAATCTGCACAACATAAAGATGTGAAACGCATCGACCACAAAGCTGGCGAACACCTGATTGCACAGTGGTCCAACCCACGGCGTGACTTCTGCAGTCTGGTAACAGTGGTCGGTGATATTGTCGTGGTTTCGAACTCAATCTTTCAAATGACGGCGATCATGCAGACCAGCAGCGATCGGTCCAAGGCCATGGCGGGGCTTGATGAGTACAAGTTCTTTCGCCAGCGTTATCAACGAGGCAGTCAAGCTGAATCAGCGTTGATCGTTGTCACTGACGCTGCGATTCGCCGCTGGTGTGGGCCGAAATGGCGGATCAGTGCCTCGCGAAGAACCCGGGCCCGGGCATCGATCGCTGAGATGTCGATGCAGCATGCTGATGGTCTAGTCCGCGGCACAATACAGGGCGAGACCCAGATTCAGGCCATCAATAGCGTTCACGACGCCGGACGTTTGTCACTGACTTCCGCAGGCGTTCGGTCGGATCGTTATGGAACGCTCGATTTCCAAACGCCGATTGCCGAACTGGATATTTGCACTGCAACGGCCAGCGAAGTGGCTCTCTACGTTCGTTGGCGTGATCGCTATCAGAGTCGCTGGCGAAACACCTTTGATCCAATCGCCCTGCAAGTCTCAGTGAAAGAGGACACGTTCGCAGTTGACTTGTCAGTGATCCCACTGATTCTGGGTACTGAGTACGCTAACTGGCAATCGTTCATTGGCAATGTCCGCTTGAAATCCGGCGTCGGAGATCGACACGACGAAGAACTGCTGTCGCTGGTCACCGCCGTTGACCTGAACGCACCCATTTTCGGCTTCGCGAGGATGTTTCTGGGCAACAATCCGGCCGACGTCAATCTATTGAGCTGGATTGACCATGCAGCACACGTTTACTTTGACCACGATGAAGCATGGATCAAGCGCGCGGCCGCTCGCTCGCCTTGGCATTTGAATTCAGAAGATAGCTTCAAGGAGTTGCCGCTCGCGTTGTATGTGCCGTCCAACGATAGCCTGAAGCAAGCGTTATTCATGTCAGCTCTGCGCGCTCAAATTGCCAATGCGGCGCCCAACCTGGTTCGCTGGGAAACGGCCAAGCACAACGAGATTGACTACGTCAAAGGAACGGCGATGGGGGCGTCATCGGTCGGTCAACCAGAAGGCTTGCCGCATGTTTACTACGTCACGCTCCCCGACGGATTGACGTTCAGTTTTAACGAGAACGTGATTCGCCGAGCGATCGAACGCCATCTGAAACGCCAGCAGCATCCCACAAAAGTGGCAGACAAGGCGGCTGATGAAGTCGGTGCCGCCGATCCAGCGGCGGGTCCCCAGATCGCGACCCGAGTAACAGGGGCAGGCGCGGATTTGATGAGTCGAGCGAACTATTATTCGGGGCTGAACCGGATGCATCGCATAACGTGGGGAAACATCCCCGTTATGAATTACTTGCGGCATCGGTATCCCGATCGAGATCCTCAGCAGGTGTATCGACAGTTGTTTGGAAAAACATTGCTAGAACCAAGCGGAGGTCAGTACGTTTGGGATGACAAGGTCGGTACCTACGTTTCCACGTTGCAGGGTCACCACTTGGATCCCAAAGCAGGTCCCACATTAGGATTAGCGATCAATCCCACCGACGTTGTCGAAACAACACTGTCGTTCGAAGATGGTGGCCTACGAGCAACCCTCAACCTGCACCCCTAGTACGTCAGCCTTTAGAGTAGAACTAGGCTTCTTGTCGGTTCAACCAGCATGCCGTGTACGAGAACATCGCGCTCACCCAGTCGCCGCCAAAAAACTATGATTCAGCCTCGCGGCTAGCCGGCGATTTGTGGGGATCGTTTTGTGCTGACCGAAAAAAAGGGGCAGAAGCTTTTTGGTTGACTGGGCAGTTTCAGGCTAACAAATGGGCGATGTACTTCGAAACTGCAGGAGTTTATCCGATGCCTCGTCCGCCACGTGCTGATGCTGCCGGTGAGTTTTATCACGTTCTCAACCGTGGCGAGACGGGAAGTGTGGCATGGCTCTTTCATCTTACCCAATCCCGCGATTGCCTCACTGGATCGATCGAGTTAATCGGCTCCTGAGCGAGAAGGAACAAGAGCAGATGCAGCGAGCTATCAAACGCAGTCAGCCCTTTAGCGATCCTGGCTGGGTCGAGTCAACGGCAAAAAAGTACAATCTTGAGTCCACGCTCAGAAATCGTGGTCGCCGTCACAAGTTCAACAAACCTCCGATTAGGCTCCTCGGAATCATCAAGATGCAATGACAGTCCTACGGCATCCGCGATCGTGAATAGTGAGCACTTACATTCTACTCGCTTCTTGAAACAAAGAACGAATTCGCTGGATGAGCCTCAATTAATTGATCAGCCAACTTAAGATGGCCACTTCAATCTGCCCTATCGCGCTCATGTTTTCCTTTGATATTCTCCATAACGAAGCGATTACGAAGTGACTGATAGCGATACTCAAGCACAATCACAATTGCCAAAATTGTGATGATGCCACCAAAGCGGATCACCCAGTTGTCCTTGTCAATCCACTGGTCAATGAAGTCCGAGAACCAGTACATGAATCCGTTACCGATGATACTTCCGATGGCGATACCCACGAAAGTCATCGGTCGACTGAGTCCTAGCAAGCGACCAAAGATCGAACCTCCAACGCTTCCCGTTGCAGCCAACGGGAACCCGACAAAGGCAATTAAACCCAAGAACGTGGCACGCCGCATCCACGGATGTGCGTCCAAGATAAAGTGGCCGTCGGTGATCAAGGATTCCGCCCTAGGGCCGATAAACGGAAGACGAAACAAAAATCCAATGTGAAACGCCAAGACAAGCGCAAGCATAACGTCAAGGTAAGTGATAAGCAGAAACAATTGGAATGATGACAATCCACCTTCGAAGTCACTCACGCCACCTTCAACTCCGGACAGTATTATAAATCGTCCAATTAACCAAACTGACAGCGCAGTCGTGGTGACCAAGCGTGACGCGAAATCCAATCCCCCATAAAAAAACAAAGTTGTCAAAAGCATGAAGCTGAAAAGAAATGGTCCATACAATGTCGATGCCCAAATCCAGGGGCGATCACGCCGAAACTCGGCTTCCGTGGCATGGAGATGATCAATTTTTACGATATTTCGCTCCTGAGAATTCAAGCTCATTTCAATCACTACTTCAATTTCCGAATTTTCGCGTAATCAAGCCGCACATCTGCATAACGGTCTCGTTTTCTGCTGACCAAGTACCTATCGTACCGTTCAATGAAGTTTTCCGCATCAGCCAAATTCAAGTTGCTGATGCTCGCCTTAAATCAGTCATCTCGATCTTGCATTTAGGTGACCCGTTTCCGTTTGCACGAGTCCACACGTTAAGCCTCCGGGGTCATCGCTACGATTTGAGCCCCGCTTTCACTGATCGTGAAAAATCTTCGTTTCGTGACTGGGGAGCTTATCCGATGCCTCGTCCTCATAGTGCCGATGCTGCCGGTGAGATTTGTCACGCTATCAACCGTGGCGAAGCTCTTTCATCTTGGCCGATGCCGCGACTGCCTAACTGGATCGATCGAGTCAATCGGCCCCTGAGCTAGAAAGAACAAGAGCAGATGCAGCGAGCGATCACTTGCAGTCAACCCTTTGGCGATCGTGGCTGAGTCGAGTCAACAGCGAGAAAGAATAATCTTGAGTCCTCGCTCCGAAAACGTGGTCGGCCCCGCAAGTTCACCTAAACCTCCAATTAGGCTCTTGCCCTTTTTTTGTTTTTCTGGTGCGAACTGAACTGTACCCATAATCAACGCTGCGTTCTTCTTCTGCAGACATTCGATTGACTCCAAATTTGTACCGGTCAGGCAAAAACAATATCCGCCTTAGCAGGTGTTACAGCAGAAGCTGCGCCAGTATCTCTCCTAAAGAAAAACCAATCATCGCCCGCGCCGTGCGAAAGCTGAGCTTCAAAGAATTGCGGCCGAAGATCAATGATTGTGCCTAGTAGCCGTGTATACCTCACGTTCAGTTAAGAAACTAAATTCGCGTGGGTTAGCCGATTAATGGCGCACAATATGCAGTGTCTGCATTTGCATTCAACAATTGCACGCAGTTCGCTCTTGTATTATAGGAACAACACGTCATGCAAGTACTCACCACCAATTGTCCCTATTGCCATCAAGAAGTCGATAGCACGATCGAACATCTTGACCGACCGATAGTATGTCCGGCATGCAACAAGCCCTTCGAGATGGAAATGCCAACGGCAGTCGTGACCTCCGTTCATCAAGTCGAGGAGATGGTCAACAAGGACCGTATGGCCGTTGAACCGCAGGAGCGCATCCTCGTCAAAGTTCACCCGGTTGTCTTCCGGGCGCGACCGATCGCAGCGCTTGTCATCATCGCGGTTGGACTCGCCGCAGTCAGCTTGTTGGTCATGTCACTCGCCGGAATGACGTTGGCGGGTTATTCCCTTGGAGAAACTATGTCGCTTGGACCGGCATCACTATTGACGTGGTTGTGCGCGATCACGCTTCTAGTGATTGCAGGCGTTATCGGGTATTGGATGCTGATGAGCCAGTTTACAACATTGACCGTCACAGACGATCGAACGATTTATCAAGAAGGCGTCATTTCCCGTGAGACATCGGAAGTACAGCATGATGACGTCCGCAATATTCAGCTCGACCAATCTTTCGTGCAGCGACTGTTGAATGTTGGCGGCATTGGGATTTCGAGTTCAGGTCAAGATGACTTGGAAATTGTTGCCACGCGGCTTTCACATCCTGAGCAAATCATCGAGTTTATTCGGAAAAATCAAACCTAAGGTCAACGATGATGAGGTCGACGAACGACTCGAAAATACCGTTAATATCGAAGGTTTGTGCCTACAAAGTTTCCCAAAAGAACGCCAGGAAAAAACTGTTCTATCAGCGAGCGCACGTTGCTGTGTGCGTTGGCATCGCAGTTTACCGGCAGGATACAGATAATTATTAGATCGTGATTGATCGAGTAAGGATTTGCTAAGCTCGACGTATTTTTTGGCGATGTCTATATCAGGAAAGACGCGGGAACGGCCTAAGGCAGCGACGCGGCAAATAATAAATTTAAATCATCAGACGACACTCCATCAAGACGCCAGTACCATTGCTGACGTTGAAGATGACACCATTTAGGTCACGAATTTGCTCGCTCCAATGCCGATCGAAGAGTCGGCTCGGCAGATGTCAATTCTCAGCTCGTCAGTTAGTTGCCCGACATGCGAGAATCAAGTCGCGCGTGGCTCACCAAAGCGGGATTGCTTTCTGCTTATCTATCAATCATTTTCGGTCTGCACGTGCATCGGCTTGATCGGCCGCTTGGTTAGGTACTCCTCCGCACGATGCGGTTCTCTCATTGTTGCGTGGCAACAGGACATCGAACACGGTTACTCCCTCGGCGGAACGCACATTGACATCGCCCCCGTGTGCGCGAGCAACTTCACGGACGATATATAACCCGAGACCGAGGCTGGCATCATTGACATTGCCTAACCCTTCTGCAAAGCAGCGCTTGAAGGGGTCGAAAATCTGATCCAGGTCCGCTTGCTCGATGGTTGGACCGCTGTTGGTAACCTCGAACCGGAAGTCGGACGCGTTGCCAGCAATGACCGTCCGGACGGGTGCGTCTGGTGTTCCATACTTGATAGCGTTCGAAACAAGGTTGCGGAGCACTCGTCGAAGGCGCGGACCGTCCCAGCGGCCGCAGGCGTTGCCGACCACCTCCAGATCGAGACGTCGGCCTGGATTCGCCGCGCGTAGCAATTCGAGTTCGTCAGCAAACGCCGTTTCCAAGTCGATGTCTGCCAATTCGATGCTGATGCCTAAGCCAAGCATCGTTCTCTTCAGGTCAACCATGTCGTCTAAGAGAACCGTCATCTCAATACTAGCGCTGGATAGGAGCGACACGGCTGTCGACACATCAGTTCCAGCGTTCAGTGCTGTCAAGTAGGAAGCCGTCATCGCGATGGTGGAGAGCGGGTTGCGCATGTCGTGGCTCAACATCGCGAGTACCATGTTGCGGGCCCGGTCCACCTGCGCAGTGAAATACTCGATAGATTCTGCGATCGCCTGATCGATGGCTTCGTTGAAGCGAACAACATCTCTCAGGCTAAGATCGTCGGACCGGTATGCTTCCATCCACCTCCGGAGGACGCTGGCGCGTAGGGCACGATACTCGGCAACCAATTCGTTGATGTCGAAGCCGCTTTTCGCCCGCAGTACGGCATGTGTCTCTGCCGCCGTTTCAGATTCCCCATTCTTTTCAGGGGCTAAGCCCTTCGATTTGTCCGCTTGAGCTCGTTTCGATTGAGAAGTTGACAGGTCTTTTGCTACAGCCTTGAGAATTTGTTTCGCGTGGTCCCGCACGGCTTCAGGCGTCATTCTCGCTGCGGTTGGGATGTGGGCCGAAGCAAAAGCGTCCCATTCCCCCAGGATGTTTTCCATGTCATGCAGAATGAATTCGGCTAGTCGCATGTCTCGTCCTTATTGTAAAACAGGTACTTCTTCCTCTATGTCGGCCCCGGACGCGCTTTATGTCTTCGTACGTGTAAAGTCAGCAGTCGGTTGCCCAAGGGTTAGCGACACCTAAAAGAGTTACCCGCCGATCCGCTGCATCACTTTTTGAATAGGCCGTTGTGGCCGCCCACCTGGATGCCACAGAAGCTTAGCCTTTCGCTTCAGCAATTACCACTAGCAGTTCCCTCGACTGGGGAAAGTAGAAAAGACTGAGTCGACACAATATCGTGAGGTTGCTTGCAATGCGGATACCATTATCCCTGATGCTCGCCTCACTATTTCGCAATATCGCAATTTTTGTTCCGACTTCAGATGTTACGATCAAAGAACCATGGCGGAATCTCGCTATCACTTCGCAATAGTTGCTTTGCTGCGATTCGGGCTCCCATCCTTTTTGCGGCCGAAGTAAAGGTGTTCGTTACCTTTTAAGCGAAAAGGTAACGAACACCTTTTTCCGACTCATCGACTACACCTGACCTCGTTTCTCGTTGGGTCACCCACTATCGAAGCGTTTGCAAGTGTTTAATGGATGCAAGAACGTAAAAGACCGGGTAAGCCAGCGTAGCGACCACGAACCACAACGCTGTGTTTGGATAGTCCCATGACAGAATCACGATTAAGCATAAGATCCACAGTAGACCGCCGGCGAAGAGGGGTCGCTTAAGGCGACGTGGTGCCAGATTGGGATACAAAACCCACACAGGCGCGATCGTCAGGGCGGTCAGCGTCCACATCGTAATCGCCGTCCACCAAGGATTCAGTTGGACCGCGATGACGCCTGCGTAGATGGCGTACAGATTCCAGTACGAGGGGAAGCCTCGAAAAACGCCGTCCGTTTCATTCTTGGCTTGATGATGAGCAAATCCCAGCAAGCTGGCCATCATGGAATAAACAACAGTAAAACCGAAACCACTTGGCAACCATTCCATTCGCCAGATCATCATAAGTGGAATGAATGCGAAAGTCAGATAATCTAATATGTCGTCGATCACGCGGCCGTCAATGCTCTTCGCATTCCTCTTCACACTGAATTTTCTCGCCAGCGGGCCGTCGATCGCATCGATAAGCGTCGTCAATAATAAATAGCCAAACACGATCCGCGGATCACAGTCGACTTGGGTAAGCTCATACGTCGCCAGGGCCGCAGGAATTACTCCTGATGCGGTTAACGCGTGGACGGCATAGGCTGGCTTGTACAAGCAACGTTCTCCTAATATCGAATCTCGCAGGCGATCCGGCGGCATTTGACTTCGACGAACAATTGGGAAAGCATGCAATGACTGTACCATTACCCAGCTTTGGTATGATGGAACTGTTTGATGGATGCCCTTAGCAGCTCGTGATCAAGGCGGCGCACTGTTTGCGGCGACTTTTGCCTTTCAGTCATTCGCCCTCGCACTAAGGTTGACGATGATCGTGCTACAGATTACGTTGATGTTGTTGATGATCTCACTGGTGTCGGGTTCGTTGTTGAATCTCAGTTCACACTCACATTGGTTTGTTCGTGGCTGGGATTTCCCTCGAGTGCAAATCATTGCGAGCGGATGGGTGTTGACGTTGACGGATGGCCTGATCCGCTATTTCGGCAGTCATGACCAATTACTCTCGTCAGCCTGGTTCCTCGTTTCCTCCGTTGCGTTGACACTTTGGCACGGATTTTTCATCGCCCCGTACACCCTTCTGTATTCCAAGCAAGCCAAGTCCACCGCGCGTGAAACCCGACCACGTCACGACAATGATGCGTCGACGATTCGAGTGGTATTGTCGAACGTTGAGCAAGAAAACGAGCAGTTTGATCGTTGGCTCAGTGTCGTCGACAAAGCGAACCCCGACATCCTCATCGCAGTAGAAATCGACCAGCGATGGATTGAAGCCTCGCAATCGCTATTCGAGCGGTACCCGCATCGCATATTGCATCCGCAAGACAACTGGTATGGCATGATGATACTCTCGCGTCTGCCGATCGTTCAGTATCAATTACGTTTTCTGATCCAGGACGACGTTCCGTCGATCGATGCCGAAAAACAGTTGGATGATGGCACGCTTACGCGAGTGATTGCAGTGCATCCGCGTCCGCCCGAGCCATTGCGAGGCAACGATGCGACGGCTTGAAACCGAAGCGGAAGTTCGGATTGACCGCGCGAAAGAATCAGAAGATGACGGTGGCGAAAAAGTTTTTCGCGGCGCGATCCAGCGGTAGTGGGTCGTGCGAATCGTCCTCGTGCGGATATGTCGGCTACAAAGTGCTCGATGCTGACCGTCGCCTAGTCGCTTAGTGGATGGATCAAATAAGACGGGGGCAATTTCTCTATATTACCCCCGTCCCAGTTTTTGTCGGCGCGTGCGATAACTACACTGGTAGGCAGCATCAGATATCGCCGCAGTACGCCAACAATCATCGATCCCGTTGCAGTCTCGTTCATGGGAAACCATCGAACATGGACTCCAAGCTGACGGCTCTCATTAGGCAAAAGTTTCGCCTGGACGGCACCTATCGCAGATCGGCTTCACCTTTCTTCAAGTAGCAAGCAAACATACATCACCAAAGCAATGACGCCGACATAGAACAGCGAACAGGGCCTGACGTCGAGTACCAAGGGCGAGGTTGAAGCTAAGCGGTCAATGATTTTATCGGTGGGTGGTGGCCGTAAGTCGAGCAGCTTCGACTCGCACTGACTGATCTGAATTGAAACAGATTGGAATCGGTGGTAATACAGAACGTGGTGTTTCATTGCAGGTGAGCGCCGTGGTACAACCGTTCTTTCCTCCAACCGTTCCTTGTCCATAAGTCGCGCTCTTGAGTCGTCTTTTACAGTTTGGTCGTTCCTTCGCGCTGGGCTCTTCCAGCAAGTGGGCGCTTCTTGCCTCGGTTGTGGGTTTGGTCGTTGGTGTCGCGTGTGTGGTGTTCGAGTTTCTAACGCAATTGGTTCATCGACTGTCGCTGGACCACTGGGCGGGATTTCCAAGAGGCGAAGCGCAAGGCGAACATCATTATTTTGATGCGTCGGGCGTTGCATTCGCGCCCTGGATGATTGTTGCCGTCGTGACGTTTGGCGGATTATTATCGGGATGGATCGTTTACTGGTTGGCGCCTGAAGCCGAAGGTGCTGGCACGGACGCCGCGGCGGACGCGTTTCACAATAAGAAGGGTTTTATTCGCGGTCGAGTCTCGGTCGTGAAAACGATTGCTTCGGCGGTCACCCTTGGCACCGGCGGATCGGGTGGTCGCGAAGGACCGATCGCGCAAATCGGTGCCGGCATCGGGTCCTACATGGCGACTAAGTTGGAGTTGTCACATCGGGACCGGCGAATTTTGCTTGCCGCTGGAATGGGAGCCGGAGTGGGGGCGATGTTCCGCGCTCCGTTGGCTGGGGCGATTTTCGCAGGCGAAATTCTTTACAGCGACGCGGACCTTGAAGCGGACGTGATTGTTCCATCAGCAATTTCCTCAATTGTCGCGTACAGCGTTTACTCCCAATCGATTCCGCCGGAACAACGATTTCAACCCATTTTCGGGGCTGGCTTGAGTCATACGTTGTCGTCGCCGTTGGAACTGATTCCATACGCGATCCTGGGACTGTTATTGTTACTGATCGCAGGGCTATATGTCCGCATGTTTCACTCCACGCAACATGTCTTTCGCATGTTGCCGATTAAGCCGCACTTTCGCCCAGCAATTGGCGGCTTGCTCGCTTCGTTGATAGGGGTGACGTTGTTCCAGACTCTGGGGCAAAATGTAAGCGTTCTCGGTGTCATGGGCACAGGGTATGGGACATTGCAGCGAGCATTGATTGGCGATCCAGGGCTGACGATCCAGCTGCTCGCCATCGTCTCGTTAATGATAATGGTGACAACATCGCTATCAATCGGCAGTGGCGGCAGTGGTGGTGTGTTTGGGCCGTCTATGGTGATTGGTGGCTGTGCCGGTGCCGCATACGGTCAGGCGATTCACTTCCTTTTCCCCTCGCTTGCACCTTATCCAGAAACCTACGCTGTGGTCGGGATGGCAGGTTTCTTTTCCGGAGTCGCGCGTGCGCCGATCTCAACGATCATCATGATTCGTGAACTGACTGGCGACTTTGGTTTGCTGGTACCGACGATGCTGGTATCGACGTTAACCTTCATCACGTCCGGACGCTGGAATCTCTACAAGAACCAAGTCCCAACTCGTATGGACTCGCCGGCGCATCGGGGAGATTTCTTAGTGGACGTGCTTGAAGGGCTTTCCGTTGATGACGTTTACGAAAAGGACCAGAAGTTAATGATGATTCATGAGGGCGCGACACTCGACGAGATTGTTCATCGACTCGCTAAAACAAATCAGCATTACTTTCCGGTAATCGATTCCGCTGGCAAGATGGTAGGTCTATTCTCGGACGATGACGTGCGTGCCTATCTGTTCGACGAAACGCTTTGGCGACTGGCGAATGCTCGCGACGTCATGGTATCCAAGTTTGTGACTGTGCGTCCGGAAGACGACCTGAATACGGCATTACAGCGATTTACGTCGGAGAATCTGGATGAAGTGCCGGTAGTGGATAGCGAAGACCCCGGAAAGCTGCTTGGTTTTTTGCGACGAAAGGACACAATTGCTGCTTACAATCGGCAAATTCTGAAGCATCGACGCGAGACAGAAGCGGAAGAAACATAAGTCGTTACGATTTTGTCAAACTTACGGCGTCATGAATTGCTCGGCAGGGGCTCTGGATGGGAGTCGGTATTTCGATTGATTTGGCTGGTGCTGGAGGTGTAACATGTCGCGATTAGGTTTTCTGGTTTGCTTGCTGTTTCTGCAGATGGCAACCCGATTTTGGGCGAGCGCCGACGACACCCAGGATACGCCGAAGTCAGAAATTTTGAACACGACGGATAGCGAAGCCGAGTCCATGCTCATGAGTACCGCTCCCTGGAATTTGCCAACAAAGACTGCCGGTGGAATTCAATTGTGGACCGACCACGTTTGGCGAAACGGAAATCGCATCCAACGCAACGTGGTAACGGGGCATTGGCGGTTGATTGACCAGGCCGACGTTCGCCGTGCTTGGGGGACGCGTGAGCAATGCCAAGAGGTTCTCGACGAGCGAGTTCCACCGACACCGAGTATTAAAACCAACCAGCATTACATCATCCTTTTGCATGGATTGATGCGCACCAGTCATTCGATGAGTGCACTGGAGCAAGCCTTATTGTCCGCCGGAGACTATCAAGTCGTTCGCTTGACCTACGCCAGTACTCGCGAATCGATCGCGCAACACGCGGCAGCAGTTCGCGAGGTGCTCGAAGGGTTGCCTGACGACGCGACGTTCAGTTTTGTGGGTCATAGCATGGGGAACATCGTGACTCGTTGCATGATCGGAGACGTGCAACGCCACGGCGACCCTCACCATCTGTTGAATCGATGCCGATCGATGGTGATGCTTGGCCCGCCCAATCAAGGTGCGGCCATCGCACGATGCTTGGCGCGAACCAAAGTGTTCGGCTGGGTGGCTGGCCCTGGAGGAATGGAACTCGGTGCGAATTGGGACGAGTTCTGCGAGCAACTCGCTACACCACCGTTCCCATTTTTGATTGTCGCTGGTGACATCACGGTCGCTGGATATCGCAATCCACTTGTTGGCGGTGAAAGCGATTTCATTGTTAGTCTCGAGGAAGCAACGCTCGAAGGTGCCGAGCGAATCGAAAAGGTTCCTGTGCTGCACTCGTTTCTAATGCAAGATCCTAAATGCATCGAAGAGACGGTCCGGTTTATTCAGTCGCACTGAATGACTCAGGCTGTGCTCAGTCGTCGACTCATGGCCTCGCTGGCCGCAGCGTAACCCAACAGGTCAGCGTGCTGCTTGCAGTAGTCCAGGATTTTCTCGTAGGTGTTGCTACATTCCTCACGGTTTACTCGCGAAGCGATATCGATCAGCAGGGGCACGATTCTTTGTGATGGAACGTCTTTTGGAACAAGCGAGATTGTTTCGCTTATGGCTTGGCTTTGGTGTCCGGTGCGATCCAATAGGTCGACGTAAGTTTCGATAGCACTCGTGCCATGTACCGTCGTGTCGACACTTCTCGCACGACGTTCGAAAAATTTCAAGCCAGCTTCCACTTCCTCATTCAGGAGCGTCCGATAAAACGTGGCATAAGCGGGGTAGAAATCGACGAACGGTTCATCGCCGGGGTACTGGAATTGGTGCGACAAGCGACGTCCGTACTGTGTCAGCTCAAATGCCTTGCGCAGCAACTCGGGCTCATCCAGTACCGATGCGATCTTTACGGTGGAAGCCAAATGCGTTGTATCCAAATGGTAGCCTCCATCCTCCAAAATCCAGCGACGACTTTCGATCATGTCAAGCAAGGATTCATTTTCGTCGGCAGGGGCTTCACGGCGAATGACATCACCGCGCACAAGTTCGACGAGTTCGCCGTAAAGATGGTTTAGCAATACGCGGGCCGCGGCTTGGCGATCACGGCGACTGCGCGTGGCGATCGATTGTTCGTAGATCGTGATACTGTTACAAGTTCCCTGATTGTCGACGATTGCTTGGTACCCTCGACCGATATCCACGCCCTCGTGCAACAACACTTGGATCATGTCCTCGTAGTTGTCATCATTGATGTTGGTCGCGGCAAGAAGCTGTCGAGCCAATTTCAAATCGCCGGTTGGTCGCAGGTACATCCAGCCTTCGCGAATTTTTCCATCTTGAATCAACATCGCACCGGCCTCGCGACAGGCTTCCAAGAGGCCTTCCTCGAGTTGTCGATCGACATCTTCCGGCCGAATTTCATCCTGATCGCTCGCCAGTAATGGCAAACTTAATCGCAATCGAACTCGCATTTTCAGTGCCTCAAACAACTCCATCGGTCGACGTGTGGCTCGAAAATGGTCGATCATCGATTGCAACATCGCTGGCGTATCGCCGTGATGATGTGCGAGTTGTTCAAAAATAGCAGAGTCCGTTGTCGGCATTCAAAATAACCTGAAACATGGTTCTAACGAAGTTTCCGAAAAGGGGGCTGGCCCTTTGGAATGTCGAGGGTACCCGGTCGTGACCGAGTTGTCCAATGTGTTAGTTGGGTGATTGATATTTCCGTTTGTACTTTTCATACAGCATCGTGTGGCGGCTCGAGAGATCGACGCGACGACCGCCGATATACGCCGCAGTGACATTGGACTTGGTTTCCAAAATATCGCCATTGGAAATGATCAGCGTCGCATCCTTGCCGATCGAGAGCGACCCAATCCGCTCGGCGACGCCGAGGATTTCTGCTGCGTCAAGCGTAATCGCCCGAACTGCGATATCACGCGGCAGACCGTAAGCGACGGCATTGGCTGCATGATATGGCAAGTTGCGAGCATTGGAAGAACCCTTGGGATAGCCAGGGCCCTCACCACTAATCGCGAACTTCACTCCAGCCTTTCTCAGACGCTCGGGCAGTGTGTACCAAGCATCATAAGGGTCGTGACGATGCAGTGGCAGCCGATAGGTTCCAGCAATGAGTACGGGAACGTGGTGTCGCCGTAACAACTCGGTGCATAATTCAGCGTCATATCCGCCGTAGATGACCAACTTGAGCTTCCGTGACACTGCCCACAACACCGCCGATTCGATTGTCGCTTGATGATTCGCTTCGACAAAAACTGGCAAGCGACCATCCAGCACCGGTAGTAGCGATTCTAAACGCAAGTCGGACGCGACTTCGATCGTTCCCGCAGCGCGAGCAGCTGCATAGAGAGTTGCTTGATCGAACCACGTTTCAAGCTCCTGCAACTTCTCGTCACGTTTTTTTGCTTCTGTCGCCGCATCTTTATCGCTCGGTTGCATGGACTCCCAATTGACACACAACCCGGCGGGAGCCCGCAACGTCATCTCGGCCGCCGTCCAGCCATCCAGCGCCATCACTGCCGACTGGCCACGCACAAAATGTCCACCGGGAGAAACGTGTGCGATCAACACACCACCAGCACGAGCGACGGGAATCAATTCGCTGTCGGGGTTAACCGCGATCCAGGATCGAACATTCGAGTTTCGTTCGCCCAACTCGTTGCTATCGACAGTCTCGTCGACAGCCAATATTTCGCGAAGTCCCAGATCAGTCATGGATTCGATCAGACCAGGGTAAACATGCAGGCCGTCCGCTTGAATGATCGTCGTTTTCTTGGGCGGCGACACTTGCATGCCAACGGCAGTGATCAGGCCTTTGTCAAACAAAACTGAACCGCCGACAATATCATCCGCATCGACGCAATGGATCGTCGCACCGCGAATCAAAATTGGACCCTGTTGTGGATCGCCAGGAATTTGGTCGTTAGCCAACACCATCGGCAACGACGTCAGGGCGATTGCGAATGCCGCAACACGTGAATGCTGGAGTTGAAAGCGGATCATTCGTCACCTCGGTTTTGTGCGGTGTTGCAGAATACGTCGATCCGTGACCAGCGTTCGTCTTCCGCAACTTTGTCTGAATCTTTCTTGGGCGATGTCGTTAACTTTTCGTTTCTTGCCAACTGCAACAATCGGTTACGAATAGCTTCATCGCGTTGACGTAATTTTCGGTCCTCCTCGAGCGAGAAGTATTGTCGGCCGTCGATCCAAGTCTGTTCGCATCGCGTTGTTGTTGAAAGTGGCGGGCCACTCCACAGAACCAAATCAGCATCCTTTCCGATCTCGATGGAGCCGACTCGATCATCGATACGAAGTTGCTTGGCCGGGTTGAGTGTTACGAATTTTAGTGCTTCTTCTTCGGGAACGTTTCCGTACTTGGTCGCTTTCGCAGCTTCGGTGTTCAGGTGCCGCCCCATTTCCGCATCATCACTGTTGAAAGAAACGACGATACCAGCGTCGTGCAATAAAATTCCGTTGTAGGGAATCGCATCAAAGACTTCGTATTTGTAGGCCCACCAATCGGCGAACGAAGACGCCATCGCCCCATGCGCTGCGATTCGGTCAGCAACCTTGTAGCCTTCCAAAATATGTTGCAGTGTGCCGATTCTGATATTGAATTCTTCCAGCACGTCGATTGTCGCCACAATTTCATCTTGACGGTAACTGTGGCAATGCACCCACCGAGAGCCCTGTTGCACTTCAACGAGCGCGTCCATCTGCAGATCGCGGCGCGGCGGTAATTGGTCGCGACCTCCAGATGTCCATGCCTTTCGATCCGCATCGTATTGGCGAGCGGCAAGGAACTGGTCGCGAAGAATCTGTTCGACCCCCATGCGTGTATTGGGATACCGATTCGTGGAACGCTTGACGTTCTCGCCCAATGCGAACTTGATCCCGGCAGGAGCGTCGGCAAATTTCATCTCGCTCATTGAGGCTCCCCAGCGAAACTTCAATGTTTGACTTTGTCCGCCAATCGGATTTGCCGATCCATGTAAAACATTCGCGGAAGTGACTCCCCCGGCGAGCTGGCGATAGATTGCGATATCGGAGTTGTCGATGAAGTCGCCAATTCGAACTTCGGCCGTGATTGCTTGGCCAGACTCATTGACACCGCCGTCCGTCGCTATATGTGAATGGCAATCGATGATTCCGGGTGAAAGGTGCTTGCCAGCAGCATCAACAACGACCGTGCCCTTTGGAACCTTCAGATCGATTCCGATCTGCTCGATGATTCCATCTTTTAACAAAACGTCGCAATGTTCGATTCGCCCGTCGTCGCCGCATGTCCACACGGTTGCATTGCGAAAGACGACAGACGCGTGTTTTGCTGGCGATGACGTCAATCCGTATGCGCCCAAAGGGACCATCAATGGAATCGTTTCGCTATCTTCGACGACTTGGTCATCGTGTTGATCGGATTGCGACTTGTCTTTTTCTTCCGCATCTTCCGGTTTCTTCACTGGCGGTGTGTCACTGGCCGGTCGCAGTTTGAGAGATCGGCGGCTGCCATCGGGAGAAGTGATGGTTGCCGCAAGTTCCGGTTTACCTTCCTCGCTAGGCAAGATCAGTAACTCGATTTGCGATGCGCCACTGGGGAAGGATTCATCCAGCACATCCAGATTGACTGTGCCTGAGAATCGCTGAGTTGAGCGGACGATTTTCCGTAACTCGGCAACGGATTCGTCGTCCGACTCTTGTTTCGAGTCAGCTAGTGTGATCCTTGCCGCCGTGTTCTTACCTTTCTGCTCAACGATGAAGAGTGCATCGGCTGCCTTCTTGTCGGTGGGGAGGGAGAAGCTCCACGTACCGACAAGTGGGTCATCGCTGGCGTTTTTTGAGTTCTCGGTTTCGAAACGCTCACCGGCAATCCATGTTTCCAGGATCTTGGTGTTCTTAGTGAATAATTCACCGTCCGTCACGACTAAATTCGCCAGCATCCCTGATTGGACTCGCCCGACCTCGGCATCCACCCCAAGCAACTTGGCGGGCACTGTCGTTATGGAGCTTAACGCGATATCACGATCCAGACCGCGGTCGACGGCGATCCGAATCTGTTTCAAAAAGGTTTCTGGATCGTCGAGCGAGTCCGACGTCAAACAAAACTGGATACCAGCCTCAGCAAGTTTGGCAGGGTTCTCTGGTGCATAGTGCCAGTGCAGTAACTCAGTCAACGTCGTTTGACGAATTTTTGACACCGTTGAAGTGTCGGGAGCAGCCGGGAAATCCACGGGTAGCAAAATCGTTCGCCCAGTCGCTGCGATTTCGTCAAGTGCGCGGTACTCGCGACCGCTGCCGCGAATCACAGCGTTGAGTGAGAATTCGTCCGCGATATCGTCAGCTCGAATCGCCATTCGCTCGTTTGCAGCATCAATGACGATAGAACCACTTTGGATGACTTGCGATAGCATCGCTAGTGCTTCGTTTGGTTCGGGTCGGGCAAGGTTCGGGTGTCGTTGGCGAGCATGATTGGCGTCGCGATACCAAATCGCATCGTAGATCGATTGGCGCAGCAGCGCCGTCGCTCCCATCGGTGAATTGGGATAGCTTCCGCGTGACTTGCCGCGCGGGACGGTCAACGTGGCGTGCTGGAAAACGTCTGTTTTGAGTAGTCGCTGTGGATGTTTCGCATCAACGAGTAACACCACACAACTCCTTCCTTTGATGATTCCATCTTTAGGGGCCAAAAGTTGCGCCGTGAAGCCCTGCCGCCGTAACTTGTTGATACTAGCGTCTGTGTTTTCCGCCGCCCAAGCAGCATCATATTGAGGTGTGATGTTCTCATTCCAGTAACCGCCACCGCCAATGGTTGGCTGGCTGGGCAACTCCACTTCGTGCAGGGCGTCGATCAGTCCCGCGTAGATCCGCTTCCCGCTGAAATCGAGCCGTTCAGTTCCTGGAGGTGACTCGATCGACTCGCCAACAGCAACAATCGTCGTGCCGCGAATCAACACATCCAATCGACGGGGCATTTTTCCAGGCTCAACGACGACCTCTGCCCCTGTCAATAACAGCCGCGAGGCGTCTGCGGTGCGTAATCCTTCAAGCGGTCGCGTCGACGTCGCTTGTTGAGCGAGTGTGAGCGGAGCGAAATTGACGGATAGACACAAGATCACCGGAAGCAGTCGTCGTAAGTCGTTCATCCGAACTGTCGCACAAGAGGAAAGAGTGTTTGCATCAGGGCAGGCATGATATCTTAATCAAAGAATTCCCCGCCTGTTGTGCGTGGAATTCCAGTTCCAAGCGCCGTAGCTGGAGTGTTAAGATGCCTTCAGAATGTGTGGTCCTGTTTTTTCCGTCAATCGCAGAAATCTTGCTTAGGCGAGTCCGATGTTAGAGTCATTGTTGTGCAATTCATGCGGCGCGCCGTTAGAAGTTCCAGATACGGCGAATTTCATAAAATGCAATCACTGCCAGACGCAGCTCGCGATTCGCCGTAATGAACAAGCAACGTTCACACAGGCTGTTGAGCAATTATCAAAAGCGACTGAGTCACTTAATGGGCAAGTAGCGGAACTCAACCGCAAACAATCGCTCGCTGATTTAGAGCGTCGCTGGGAGCGTGATCGGGAGAAGTTTTATATCGAGAGCGAGAACGGTCGTCGCCATTTGCCAACGGAAGGGACCGCCGTGCTGGGTGGAGTTGTTGCAGCTCTGTTTGGCATTTTTTGGACGATCATGGCTTTTTCGATGACACGAAATTCGCCCTTTGGCGGAACCGGACTTTTTCCGCTATTTGGAGTTTTGTTTATCGGGTTCGGCATTTTTTCGTCAATTCACGCGCATCAGAAGGCGAAAGATTACAAATTAGCTCGAAAGAAATATGACCAGCAACGGGCTGCGTTGCTTCAAGCCCACTCGGTTTCAAGCGACAATGATTTTCACATTGAAACCCGCTGACAGATACCTGCCAACCAGTTCATTAACCAGTAAGTCATTAACCAACACGATCATTGACCGACGACATGGCCACAAGACGCGTCTTATGAAAACACCGATTGTGAATCGACGAACCAGCGTCGGAGCGAATATGACTCCGATGATCGATGTTGTCTTCTTGCTGATCATTTTCTTTCTCGTTTCCAGTCATTTGGCCCAACAAGAAACGCATTTGCCGCTGGACCTGCCCACCGCATCGACATCGCTCGTCAATGACTTGGAGATTGCTCCGTTGACGATCCATGTCGATGCCGAGAGCCAGTGGCAGGTTGCGTCTCGCCGGTTGGACTTGAGTGGAATTCGACGAGCGTTGGCTGATTACCAGCGAGATGCGGCGGAGCCAGCGATTCGCATCCGTAGTGATCGTCATGTGCCGTACGAATCGATCGAACCTCTGCTGCGAGAAGCCGCCGCGGCAGGAATCAGTGATGTACGAATCGCCGTGATCGCCGATTGAAAGTCAGCGAACCCGAGCAAGCGTGATCGCTCGCGGTATTTACTCCAAGAATGCGATCAGGACATCTGACGCCGATAAGTCCTCTGATAGTTTCTAGCGGATGGATGGTCCAGGCTAATCGTTGTTCCACCAAGAGTCGGGCGTCAGCTATCCCGATTACTGGACGTAGCCGCAGGGGAAAACTAAGCTGATCGTTATGCAATCAAATTACGGTTGCATCAATCGCATCCGTTTGAAATACGAAGTCGCCCGAATGTCGACAACTTCTCCGCAGAAATTGAGTATTGGATCAAGCGATTCGTCAGCCCCGCAGCGTGATCCGCTTGCTTCTTTGCGGATCGAGCGATCTCCGGTTACGTCAACGCGTCGGAAACTCGGTCGATGGCCAATTTTGTTCTTTCTGTTGCTTGTGTTCGGTGGTTCTGCAGGGGCTTGGTATTGGCAACAGGAACGATCGGGAATGCCAGACTGGCTCAGTGTGACTCAAGCCACGTCCAACTGGGTTCCAGATATCATCCAGAATCGACCGGAAGTGCGATTGGTTGCCGTCAATATACAATCGGGTCAATCCGCTGATGCCGTCGTTGTCGCGACAGGTTATCTCGAATCGCGGCAACAAGCACGAATCGGCGCGCGGGCGGCCGGTCGCATCCAATCGATTCATTTTGAAGAAGGGGTCGATGTTCAAGCCAATGATTTACTCGCAGTGCTTGAACACGCGGATATGGATGCGGCGTTAGCCTCCGCAGACGCGTCTGTCGCTCGCGCGAAAGCATCGTTGGCCGAACAAGACATCAAGATTCGCGAAGCTCAAGTGACATTGGACCGTGCCGAATCGCTTTGGAAACAACGCAGCAACTCGGAAGCTGATCGTGACCAGGCCAAATTTGCCTATCAAGCTGCGGTCGCGAACAAAGAATTGCTGGCGGCTGATTACGAATTGGCGGTGGCTCGCCGCGGTGAATCGGAGCAAGCTCGCGAGAACATGTTCATTCGTGCCCCGTTCTCTGGGACCGTGATTTCGAAAGACGCTGAACTCGGCGAGTCGATATTGCCAGGTGGAATGGGGGAAGCTTCTGGGCGAGGCAGTGTCGCAACGATCGCCGACTTAAAGCGACTGGAAGTAGAATGTGATGTCAAAGAAGACTTTATCACACGAGTCGCCGAGGGCCAGCTAGCTGAAATTGCTGTCGACGCTGTTCCGGATCGCAAGTATCGCGGTGTTGTAAGGAAGATTATCCCGATGGGCGATCGCGCTCGAGCGACGATCAAAGTAAAAGTCGAGGTTATGGATGCCGATCGATTCCTTTTTCCTGAAATGAGTAGTACTGTTTACTTTTTGGCGTCAGAGAATAACGCCACTGTTGACGCTGATCAGCCGAGAATCTTCTGCCCGACCGAAGCACTCGTCACCGACCAGACGGGAAGTTCATTTGTTTGGATCGTCGACAAAGACGGACGAGCGCAGAAGCTTGAGGTAACGATTGCTCGCCAGCGCGATGGGAAAGCAGAGATCGAATCAGGTCTTGTCGGCAACGAGCGTGTCGTGGCGAAGCCCGGCAATTGGCGCGTCGGTCAGCCGTTGAAAATTGCCGAATAAGCTCGAAAAACGGTGACCAAAGAAATGGATTTCGGTGCCTCGTAGCATGCCGCAACCGCTTACGTCGCATTCCACTGGGCGGATATGATTGCAGCAAGCATTCCCGTCCAGTCCATCATTCTTTGCCAGCCACTGAGTCGCGCCGTGTCCCCAGAATCAACCGAACCGTTAGTCTTGATCGAAGACCTGAGCAAAGAGTATCGACGCGACGATTTCGTTATTCCGGTTCTTAGTGGCGTCAATTTGCAACTGATGCCGCAAGACTATGTTTCTCTGATGGGCCCATCGGGTTCTGGGAAATCAACGCTTCTGAATCTAATTGCTGGCCTTGATAAACCGACGACAGGCCGCATCCATGCCTGTGGCCAAGATCTCGTCAATAGCTCCGAAGGCCAACTGGCGAAGTGGCGTTCACGTCACATTGGTTTTATCTTCCAACTTTATAACCTGATTCCCGTATTGACGGCTTACGAAAATGTAGAGCTGCCGTTGACTTTGACGAACTTAAGTCGACGCCAGCGAGATCAACAGGTGAAAACGGCGTTAGAAGTGGTTGGGTTGGCGGATCGGATGGACCATTACCCTCGTCAACTTTCAGGGGGACAGGAACAACGTGTGTCGATTGCGAGAGCCATTGCCACCGACCCAACGTTGATTGTCGCGGATGAACCGACGGGCGACTTGGATGCAAAATCCGGCGGCGAGATATTGGACTTAATGGCCCGGCTAAACGAAGAGTTCCAAAAAACCATCATCATGGTGACTCATGATCCGAACGCAGCAAGACGCGCTAAACGTGCGCTGCTACTCGAGAAAGGGCTGTTGATTAGCGATACCCAACAACAAGCGAGCCACGTATGAAACTGTTCAAGTACATTTGGCGCAATGTGACTCGAAACAAGTTGCGATCAAGCCTAACGATCATGTCGATTGCGTTTAGCTTGGCCTTAACAACGGTGCTATACGGCTATTTGGAAATGCAGGATACGTGGGGCAAAGAAGCAATCAAACGTAACCGCATTGTGGTCATGAACAAGCAGGGGTTTTCGGGTTCGCTCCCCATTGCCTATGTAGATCGAATTCGTTCGACCGACGGTGTACACAATGCGGTTCCTTACGCTTGGTTCGGAGGAAACTATCAAGAACAACAAATGCCCTTTGCACAATTTGCGACTGACCCCAAGAATGTGTTTGACGTTTGGAATGAAATGGTGATCGCGCCCGATCAGCTTGCCGCGTGGCAGGATGATCGCCAGGGCTGTGTCGCTGACCGACGACTCGCTGAAAAACGCCAGTGGAAGATTGGCGACCGCATCCCGTTGCAAGGAACTTTTTATCCGTTGAACTTGGATTTGAAGCTTGTTGGACTCTTTGACGCCCCCACGTACACAGATTCGATTTGGTTCAACTGGACTTACCTTGACGAGGAACTAAAACGCATCGCTCCCGAAGCTTCTGGAAATTCCGGGACCATTTTTGCACGTTGCAATTCAACCGACGCGATTCCTTCTGTCGTTGACGCTATCGACGTCAAATTCGCAAACTCCGACAACCCGACTCGCACTCAAACGGAATCTGCATTTGCGCAAATGTTTTCAGACATGTTAGGAAACATCAAGAGCTACATTCGCAATATTGCTCTGGCGGTGATTTTTTCGTTAACGCTAGTTGCAGGAACTGCGATGGCAATGTCCATGCGTGAAAGAACCACGGAAGTGGCCGTGCTCAAGGCGATTGGTTTTTCAAAGTCGCGAATTCTGGCGATGGTGCTTGGCGAATCCACGATCATATCGATGCTCGGAGGCCTATTGGGAATCACGGCCGGCGGACTCGGTCTGAACGCCTTGCATAGCGTCAGCGCCCAATTCTTTCCGCTTTCATTTTTTGACCTATTGGGACCTTGGATCGTTGCGTTGGTAGCTGTCGGGATGGGGATTGGTTTTGTAAGCGGTTTGATTCCAGCGATACAGGCTTCTCGAATTTCAGTTGTTGATGGACTGCGAAGGGTGATCTGAGATGATTCCACTGAAATACAACATTCGCAATCTTCGCGTTCGCTGGGTCACGACGCTGATGACTGTGCTGGGCACAGCTCTGGTGGTCTGGGCATCGGTGCTTACTTTTGGACTGGTTGATGGACTGAATCATGCTTTGACCACCACCGGCGACCCACTCGATATGATCGTGCTTCGAAAGGGAGCAAACGATGAGATGTCAAGCAACATCGAAGCACAAACGGCTCGGGAGATTGCGAATCTCCCTGGAATCGCTCGAGATTCGGAAAACCAACCGCTGTGTTCCAATGAGTTCGTAACGATCCTCACCAAGCCTCGGCGAAACAACGGCGGAACCACCAATCTCATAGTTCGAGGATTAAATCCCGTCGGACGAAAGCTTCGCCCTGAATTTCGAATTGTTGAAGGTCGAGACCTAGAGCCGGGCGTCAATGAAGCAATCACCAGCCGCTCGATGGCAAATCGTTTTGAGAACCTTGGGCTCGGCGAATCGTTAGAGATTAACAAACTCCAGTTCAAGATCGTAGGCATCTTTGAAGCTGGCGGGAGTGCTGCTGAATCCGAAGTGTGGACGGACTTGAGCGACTTGACAACGTCGCAACGTGTGCCCAATGCGGTTTCGGTGGTGAACTTCCGATCCGAGGACGAAACGACGATGGGAAAGCTTCTGGCTCAAGTCCGCGACGACGAACAGTTCAAGCTCAAACCAATTAGCGAGCCCGAGTATTTTGAAGCCCAAAAAAGTGCTTCGATCGCGATCAAGTTTGTCGGTTTTGTTATCGCCGGGTTTCTCACCATTGGAGCGATGTTTGCCGCAGCCAACACGATGTATGCAGCGGTGGCCAGTCGTAGCCGTGAGATCGGAACGTTGCGTGCCATCGGATTCCAGCGGCGCAGCGTGCTGGCTTCGTTTATGCTGGAGTCACTGATCATTTGCTTGCTCGGAGGTGCCATTGGATGTTTAGCAACACTGCCATTCAACGGTCTATCCACTGGCACAGCAAACTGGGCGACGTTCAGCGAGATCACGTTCTCGTTCCGGTTTGGGCCAAGTGTGTTGCTTCGCGGAATGGCACTGGCATTAGTGATGGGCTTGATTGGTGGACTTTTTCCAGCGATTCGTGCAGTCCGATTACGGATCATCGATTCCCTTCGACAACGTTAGCGACCAGCCAAGATTGCTCGCGTTTTTGTGGCAACCGAAAAAGAATTGCTGGGCTGTGCAGATAGCGTTGTGTTCATCTAGGCAGTTGTCGTCACGACAACGCAACGTGATTGTTGTGTATCATTGAGAATTGAGACGATCATTCGAAGGTGCCGGTAAACTTGGCATCCGCTTCAGCGGCGACGGATAGGGGACGGGCTTGCCATCGACGTACGGATAGGGATAGCGAAGATCGGCCGGAGTGGTTGCAGGAGCACCGTTGACATAGATTTTTTCGTCAACTCCTTTTCCGATGCCTCTTAGCGGTGAGCGACCATTGATCGGCAATGCATCATAGCGCGCCATGAGTGCTGCTTGCAGCTCAAGAAATTTCTCCGGTTCCTGGCGTCTCAGGTCGAAAAATTCATTCGGGTCGTCCTGGATGTTAAACAGTGCAAAACTCTTACCATAGCGATGGATCTTCCAGCCATCGCGTTGTAATGCGATGCCGTCTCCCCAGTCCCAAAATAGGTCTTTTGTACGAGTGAGCTGTGTCGTTTCTTTGGTCAGCAAAGGTAGCAGGTCAACGCCATCAAACTCCGGCGGCAACTCCTCACCGGCAAGCTTCAATGCCGTCGCAGTGAAATCCAATGTACTAACAGCCTGGGTAATAATTTGGCCTGAAGGAATGCATCCTTGCCAATACACCCACATCGGTACTTTGATGCCTCCTTCCCACAGCGAACCTTTCTCACCCCGTAATGGCACGTTCTCAGAGCCATCCCATTTGCTAATAGTTTCCGGGCCATTTAGCTGCGAAAAGTACTTCGGCTGTGCTCCATTATCACCAGCAAAAAAGAGGATGGTGTTTTCTTCAAGTCCGTGCTCACGCAATTTGATCATGATGCGATCCACCGCATCGTCCACAGCCTTAACCAGCGCCAACCCTTGGCGACGGATATCATCAAGCTCAGGGGTAGAGTGGGGATAGTTCAGCTTGGGAAAGTTTTTGTAGTACGGATCGTCCTTACTGATTCGCGGCAAGTGCGGACCAAAGAGACCCACGTACAGAAAAAAGGGCTGCTCATGATTCTTCTCAATGAATGCCGCCGCAGCCTTGCCTTGGTGTTCGACGCGATTGTCCTTAACAGTGTAGGACGTCGCGGGCATCGCCTTGCCTTGTAGGTCAAAGTTGGCGGTGTAACGATTCAGCGGACCATCTACATAATCATCGAAGCCCCGCATGCCTGGTGCATTGTCGTCTTTGCCCAGGTGCCACTTTCCGACAAAACCTGTGCGATAACCGCCTGCCTTCTTGATGCGCTCAGCAATGGTAGGGACATCCTGCGGAATAGGTTCGTCGCTATCACCGTTGCCCCTCAAGCCAAACGTGTTCTGGACGCGACCTGACATCAGACCTGCTCGCGAGGGCACGCATTGCGGCGCCGTCGAGTAGCCAAATTTCATCAGTGCTCCGTCCGCAGCCAACTTGTCCATCGCCGGTGTTTGGACATTGGGGTCGATGCCGTGGATGCCCAGGTCGGTGTAACCGTGATCATCCGAGAGAATGATGATGATATTCGGCTTCGTTGCCGCAGCGGCAGCTGACGGATCGTAGGAGACTGCCAGTAAGACGATCAAAGAATGCAAGAGTTTCATGGTAGTCTGGCAAAGTTTATTTTCAGAGCGAGTCAACGTTTTGAACCGCGCGTATCGCTATATAAAAAAACAAGCGTCTGGGGAAGCTTCCCAGACGCTCCATTGCAAGTCCGTGATTGCAGTCAACAGGACGTTACTTTTTCGGCTGATGAACGCTGTGACAAGCCTTGCAATTGGCTGACTTGGTCAACATTTCACCGGCTCCTGCATCACCGGCAACGGCCGACTCGCTCGCTTTGACGAGAGCGCTGGTCAATTTTTTCCAGCTCTCGTCGTCACCTACGGGCGGCTTACTTTTGCCCATCGCGACGAGCATGGCATGCAGTTCCTTCTTTTCTTCATCGGAAGCTTCGCCGCCAGCCACTTTCTTGAGTAGCGGCCCCTTCATCGCATGCTTCATCACATCCTTGATTTTGTACTTTGGCTCAGCCTCATCGGCGGCCCAGGATACTGGCACCGCTTGAACACATAGCAGTAGAACCACCGAAGCGATCAGCAAACAGATTTTCGTTGACATACGCAGGCACTCACGTGAGGTTAGAAAAAACGACTTGTAAAGTCACTAAGGACAGTCATCAAGATACGCGATCGAGGTACCAAAAGCTACTGTTCGGCCAAAAATCTACGAACACCAAAAAGGCTCAACAGCAAAGCCTAAGAAACTCTCGTCAGCGCCACTCTCTTGGGCAGAGTAGCATTCAGCATCTCTCGTTTGTAAGTACATTCGGCATAAGTTTTTACCTGCAACCGCCAAGGCGGAGCTTTGGCAAATGCAACCCTCCCAAAACGAAGAGGGCTTCTGAAATAGCTAGTCCATAGGCCGACAAAAACTTGCCGGTAACCTCAGCTACTGGTTCTAGGCGAGCGTCATTGCTTCCGGTGGCGGACGCCCTCGTTGTTACACACAAAATTGGTTTCGCTCTTCGGGCCAATGCCTCAGAGATTCACAGGGATGCGTGCATTTCGATAGCCGTGATAAAAGCAAGATATTTTTAGGGAAATTGTCACGGAAGGTATACAGGCAGGTTGCTGTTGGATTCCCCGCTGATCTAATGGGGGGATGTATGCCTGCGAGATTAGTGTATCCGTTTTGACCTCGCCTTTTTAGGCGCGACCCGTCCAATCGATAGCTAGTCAAACTGCCCGCCTTTTTTCTGAGAGTTGCTTGACGCAAACCTCAGGCATCATTTGCAATTCGGAGCTACTTTATGTCCGCCAATCATCCTCGTCGTTCCGGTTTACTTCAGTCTTGGTTTAGTCGATCAAACAATGATCGCAATCAACCTGCAAAACTAAGAAAACGTCGACGGTTGTTTGAGTCACTCGAAGATCGCCGATTGTTGGCGACGATCATGGTCACGGGACCTGGGGATAACATCGCCGATGGTGACGGGCAAGTGACATTGCGCGAAGCAATCATCGCGGCAAACACAAACGTTTCGGTCGACGGGTCGGCGACTGGTGAGGCTGGAGCGGACGTCATCGAGTTCGCGTTTCCTACAGGAGTCACCGGTCCGATCAACCTATCCGGCAGTCAACTGCAGATCACCGAAGCGTTGACGATCAATGGACTGGGGCAAGATGTATTGACGATCGATGCGCAAGGCAACTCGCGGATCTTTGAGATAACCGCTGGCGATGTGACGATCAACGGATTGACGTTGACCGGTGGAAATGTCATTGGAGTGGAGACCGCACAGGGCGGTGCGATTCGGTCGACCACCACCGGAACATTAACGATTTTGGCGAGCACCATCTCCGGCAACACGGCGAACGCAGCCAATACCGTAGCAACAGGGACCGCGAATGCAACTGCGCAAGGTGGAGGTATCTATACTGCCGGTGGTACGCTCACCGTTATCGACAGCACGATTGTAGGCAATGCTGTCAATGCATCGGCGACGACGTCAACGGATAATGACAATTCGAATGCGGCCAACGCAATTTCCAGCGGCGCTGGCATCGCTTCTCTGGGTGTCGTGAGTATCACCAATAGCCAAATCACAGGCAATACAGCTAGCGGTTCCGTTGCGGGCTACTTGATGGGTTCGAGATTCGCTGGCGGTGGACTTTACTCAAGCGGCCAGACGGATGTTGTTGGTAGTACCATCGCGAACAATTCCGCTGGTGAAGGAGCGGGAGTTCGTCTGCTTAACGCTAACGCGACGATTACCGACAGCACGATTCGTGCGAATACCGCTGCGGGAATTGGTGGTGGAGTTTTGACTGCAGTTTCGGCTTCACTCGACATTGTTCATAGCACGATTTCGGAAAACGTTTCGGGCAACAGCGGTGGTGGAGTCAGCGGAACTGGCGCGACGATCAACGTTACTTCTAGCACGATTAGTGGAAATACTGCTGCTCGCGATGGTGGTGGCTTGCGAGCCATTGGCGCCGGATCACTCACGGTTCGGAGCAGTACGATCACTGGGAACCGAGCTAACTCCGATGACGATGCCAATGGAGATGGCGGCGGAATATTCTCTTCGGCACCAACGACCTTGACGAATACGATCGTCGCGGGCAATACGTCGACGCTCGGTGCGGCCAACGACCTAAACGTCAATGTCGAGGCCGCGTCGTCGTTCAACTTGATCGGCGATCCAAATACAGCAGGCGGCTTGGCGCACGGCGATGCCAATAACAACATCGTAGGCCAAAGCGATGGCGGGGCTGGACGCGTGCTTCTCGACATTGCGACGGTATTGGGACCATTGCAGGACAATGGCGGACTGACATTCACACACGCACTGCTTGCCGGCAGCCCGGCGATTGACACCGGTGTCGACTTATCGGCACAGGGGATTACAACGGACCAGCGAGGAATCGCTCGGCCACAGCGCGTGGCGACGGATATCGGTGCTTATGAACGTGAGCCGCGGCTGACAGGCAACCTCTTCCAAGACGACAACGTCAATGGCGTGCGAGAAATCGTTGAGTTTGGCGTCGCCAATGTTTTAGTCGAAGTTTGGCAAGATGGCGGTGACGGTAATGTAGACTTTGGCGCCGCAGGAGGCGACGACTCGTTCATTAGCAATTTCACAACCGACTTTAACGGCAACTACGTATTCAACGAGATTGCTGACGGCACGTATCATCTGCGTGCATTGACACCGCCACAGTACGCAGTCACCGTGCCCAATACGGCATCGATCGCTGTCGGAGCTGCGCTCACAGCCGGCTCGGTAACTAAGGTATTTCCAGGGCAGCCCAACGATGGTTTGCAGACGGACTTTGCTCAAGGGATCGCTGGTGAAGTACGCGTTGGTTCAGGTGATTTCAACGGTGACGGGGTCGCCGATTTGGTGACTGGGGCCGGTCCAGGCCAGCCGCCTACTGTGCAAGTCTTTAATGCCATCAATGGGGCGATGCTCCATAACTTCAATGCGTTCGATGCCGCGTTCACAGGCGGTGTCTTCGTCGCTGCAGGTGACGTCAACAATGACGGTACTGACGACATCATTGTCGGTGCCGATGCTGGCGCCGGATCACAAGTCATGGTCTTTAGTGGTGTCGATTTGTCTGTAATCCATACGTTCCTTGCTTACGACCCCGCGTTTACCGGCGGAGTTCGTGTGGCCACCGGCGACATCAATGGTGACGGATTCGCCGACATCATCACCGGGGCTGGCCCAGGAGCTGCTCCCCATGTTCGCGTATTTGACGGCAGGAGCGCAAGCACACAGGCGACAAATACGACGAGAGACTTCTTCGCTTTTGATCAGGCGTTTTTGGGCGGCGTATATGTCGCTGGTGGCGATGTCAACGGTGATGGCTTTGACGATGTCATCGTCGGCTCAGGTGCCGATGGATCGCCAGCGGTCACCGTGTTCTCGGGTGGGGCGATCGGCAGTTTATTAGCCAGCTTTGTGGCTTACGATCCGGGATTCCTTGGAGGCGTTCGCGTTGCAACAGGTGATGTCAATGCGGACGGATTCGCCGACATCATCACGGGAACTGGTCCCGGAAGCGGGCCACACGTCAAAGTGTTTAGTGGTCTAAACGGTGGTGCAGCCCTCACTGAATTACAGAGCTTTTTTGCGTTCGACGCAGGCTTCAATAGCGGTGTATTCGTCAACGGTATGGCCCAGGCAACCTATGTTGATATCGCGACCGTGACACTGGGGTCAAGTGATTTCGTACGAAATCAAGACCATGCGTTCACACTGCTGGGCGACTTTGGCGATGCACCCGATGGCGCGGCGGGAACAGGTCCAGGCAACTATCAAACGCGACTGGCCGATGATGGGCCACGACATCATGCGACGAACGAACTCGCATTTGGCGGCATCGTCGCTGCGGACAACGGTAAATTGCAGAACGCAGCCGCTGATGCTGACCAAGAAGAATTTAGCATTTTCAATCCGCTGGACCTGAGAAGCAACGAAGGCCTTTCTCCACAGATCACGATCGATGTACTGAACTTCATCGGCCAAGAAGCCATGCTGTTTGGCTGGATCGATTACAACGCG
>JBGSIA010000172.1:0-16551 GCA_041751935.1 Pirellulaceae bacterium
CGCCTCTATCCCCCAATCACGAGAAAAAGTGGCGAGATGCCGGATCCGATTTCAAATCAGTTTGGTTCGATGGTCGAATGTCCCATGCGCAGAAGAAGTGTTTGATTCGTGCTCTTGTGGACAAAGTTGTGCTGCGTCAACGATTGGCAAGCAAGTCGCGAGTAGAACTTCGTTATTTGAGCTCCGAAGTAGTCGTTTTGCGTGATGAAATGCCTTGGTCCCAAGAAAGGCAATGCACCGTTGTTGGATGATTGGATCGTCCGACGCGCTGAGCATAGTCTCCACAGGGACTGATCCATCCACGAATGACGCAGCGTCTTTAGAGCCAGCGGCCCGAACTCTTCCGCGATCGTTCGACCGTACAGCCGTCGCATGGTCCGACAAACTTGTCGATAAGCATGCCACTCGCTGGTCGGCGTTCCATTCTTAACGTAGTAGTCCTTGGCGAAAATCCAGAACGCTTTGATGACACGCTCGATGTTCACCCGTTGTCCCGGGTTCACTGCCGCAGCATCACACCCGCTGGTCAGATACTCACCGATCAATCGATCGTATTCCGCCTGAGCTTCGGGTGTACCGAAGGCGGCCCCCAGGTAGTGCTCATAGCCATCGATGGTGACGTAAGCTCGACCCGATTTTTTGCGCTTACAAAGCTTTGGAACAGTGTGCTTCAGACGTGGCATGTGAGCGATCCAGCAGTAAAACCGGAATTCCGGTTTTGCGCGTTTAAGGAACGCCGCACTGGCCATCGAGCCAATGTGCCTTTGACAAGGCAATTCAGCAAGCTTTAGAGAGTGCCCCCACTAGGACTCGAACCTAGGACCCAATGATTAAGAGTCATTTGCTCTACCGACTGAGCTATAGGGGCGGGTTCTGTCTGGGGATATTCGTGTGCCGTCCATTGTGGTTGAAGCACTCTAAATTCCTCAGCAGGACGCGGGGAAGTTTACCGTGCAGGACGAGTCTCTGCAACGTCCGAAATGATGGCAAATTCAGTGGCTAGCATCGCGACGGGCTCGCGATGCCTGCCACGCCGCTTTTTCGGATGCTAGTCGAGCCTCAGTCTTGCCTGTGAGGGGCCAATTTTCGTCACTTCGATGTGCTTGATGCAGGATTTCGGACGCTCTTTGAACGAGTTCTGGGTGGCGTTTGGACAATTCGTGGGACTCGCTCACGTCGTCGGCCAAGTTGTAGATCTCGATAGTCTTCTCAAGCCCATTCTTAACGGCCTTCCAGTCTCCGAAGCGGCATGCTTGGATTGGATTGCCCTCGTGAAGTTCCCAATACAAGTAGTCTCGCTCGGGAGCCTCACCGCCTTTCAAAAAGCTGACTATGGACTTGCCGTCAGTCGTTGTCGTGCTCGGTATTTGGACATTAGCGAGTTCTGCGGCAGTGGGAAGGATGTCCCAAAACGCCCAAGGAGCGTCGGTCACACGACCAGCAGGAACGGATTCCGGCCACCACGCGATCGATGCTTGGCGCAAAGCACCTTCGTACAAGCCTCGCTTGAAACCACGCAGTCCGTTATTTGCCTGTTTGAACAGTGCCCCCATTTCGCTATCGGGAGCGAACGAAGATCCGTTGTCGCCACTGAAAATCACCAAAGTATTATTGGCGATCCCAAGCTCATAGAGGGTTGAGATAAGTTCGCCCATGTCACGGTCCAGTCGCGAGACCTGAGCGGCGTAGGATTTCTGTTGTAGCGTCCAGGGCTTGTTTGCATACGGACCAAGGTCGTCGATCTCATGTCGACCGTGTGGCAACGTTACTGCATAGAACAAAAAGAACGGACGTTTGGCGTGTTCACGAATCCAACGCATCGCGTTCTGTTGAATCAACTCCTGCGCATACGTCTGGCCGACCGTCTTTCCGTCGTTACCCTCAAGATTGATTTTCTCACGATCGTCGTACAGGTACTTTGGGAAATAGGAGTGAGCTTCACGCTGGCAGTTGTATCCATAAAAGTGATCGAAGCCTTGATTGAGCGGGTCGCCACTGGTTCCGAAGAAGCCCATGCCCCACTTACCGCAGCAAGCGGTTGCATAACCGCCGGACTGGAGCAATTCAGCGACAGTCATCGTCTCTGCGGGCAGCGGCAACTGGCCTTCAGGTGGGACCTCGTAGTTACCGCGAATCGGGCAATGACCGGAGTGCAATCCGGTGATCAGCGACGCACGACTGGGAGCACAGACGCTGGTTCCGCAGTACGCTGACAAATAGCGTGTGCCCTCGCGGGCCATTCGATCTAAATGCGGTGTCTGAATTAGCTCTTGGCCATAACAGCCTAAATCGCCCTGTGCAACATCGTCACTGAGCACAAAGACAAGATTCGGCGTACTCGCTAGCGAAGCGTTTTCCCAAACAACACCAAAGAAAATCCAGGGTATGGTGGCGCTAAGAACGTGTTTGATTGAGCGCAGCATAACAGCCTCGAACCTTCAGTGGGTGCACGGAAACGCAATTGCCCATTGTACTAGTTTCGGGAGGTGCCGTTGGTCGATTGTACAGCGTCTGCGAATTGCTAAGGCCGTTTGATATCGGCAAATGAACGCAAGTCGTAGCCGATTCCCACATAATCCAGCACTCGGCATAAGCCGCGAAGCGCGACGCCAAAACCGTCTGGCCCACTGACACCGCCGAATTGACCGCCGCCTTTCACATGGGGTTCCAGGTCCAAGAACACACCATCGACACCGCGACTGGTCATCCGCTGGTGCAGTTCCGGCAACAACGACTTCATATCGCGCAAGATAGCTTCGTGACCGCTGTCGCCTAGGTCTGCGGGAACGAAGTGGCACAGACTCGCCTCGTCGACGTGTTCGATGCGTCCACTGGGCGAAGGATCGTGGTAATCCTTGATGTGCACCCAGCCCAAACTCGGCTTCATGGCAAGATACTGACCGAAGGTTTGATCGGCGCTGAACCCTTGAGTGACGATGTTCGCGGCATCGAAGATTGTCAGCATTGCCGGATGATTCACTCGCTCAGCAATTTTTGCCAAGATATCACCGGTTTGGCCGACGAGGTTGGCCTCGACTTCCAGGCCAAACGTCAGGCCTCGCTTGTCACACGCCTCGGCAATTTGGCCTAACTGGTCGCTGACATGCGTGAGGTGATCTTCGGGCGCGGTGCCTTTGGGGTGATAGAACGCAAACCCGCGAATCAATTTGGCACCGAAAGCTTCAGCGCGATCACATGCGGTGCGAACGTCGTTCTTAAGGTACTCGTCAAACGGCACATAGCGGTTGCTCGTCCCGTCATCGACATCTTTCAATTTCACTTTGCCAATAGGAGAACCGATGCTGCTGACCTTCAGCCCGTAGTCCCCTTGCATTCGCACCAAATCGCTGATTTCAGCATCCGTCAATTGCATGACGTTCTTGATGCCGTTCCCAGCGTCAATGAAACGGATCGAATAATACTTTAGACCCAGGGCAGCAAAGGCAACGTATTGCTGGACGGCTGTTTTGTCGTTGGCGGCTTCATCGGCAAATCCGCTAAGCAGAACACTGTTGGTCATCAGGAGGTCAGTCTCAAAATTTAGGGGTTAGCTCGTCGGGGAATGTGACAATGATATTACTATTCAGGCCGCCGCGGGGGGTCCAGCGACTCTCGACTTTTGCTCGCCGTGGCTTTACGACTGCGAGAAAGTCGTCCATGATTCGGTTGGTGACCGCTTCGTAAAAAATCCCCTCGTTGCGAAATCGCTGTAAGTACATTTTTAGGCTTTTCAGCTCAACGCATACTTGGTCCGGGACATACGTAAACACGATCGTTCCATAATCGGGCTGTCCCGTTTTCGGGCACACCGAGGTAAACTCAGGACAATAATGTTCAATGGTGAAATCGCGGTTTGGACTGGGGTTATCAAACACCTCCAGCAGTTCGCGAAAGTCACTCGAATCACTCACTTTTTTGCTCTTAAATTGGTTTGAATGTTGCCCATCGTGTCAATCGGCGAATTCTCGCAGCCTTCACCGGCATCGACTAGTGGGGTGCCAGCGGAGACCACGGCGCGGGGATCGTCAGCAACGATTCGGGTTGCAGAAACGTTCGTCAGCCGTCAGGGAGAGGGACTACTGACGGGCATCGAAAGTTTTTTCATTCGCACCAGTGGTTGCAACCTGCGATGTTGGTTTTGCGATACACCGTATGCGTCTTGGCAACCAGAAGGAACCGCCAAGAGTGCTGAATCTTTGGTGGAAGCGGCCCAGCAAAGTGGCTGCACGCACGTGGTGATGACAGGTGGTGAACCGCTGCTGCCGCCGCCAATGCCGCTGTTGTGCCGAATGCTCCGAGCCGCTGGATTGCATTTAACGATAGAAACTGCGGGGACAGTCGATCGCGAGCTCAGCTGCGACCTGCTTTCGTTGAGCCCAAAACTGAAATCCAGTGGACCGGATGCAAAGCTTCATCGCCGATGGAGAAAACTTCACGACGCCCGTCGGATGCCTATCGACATCATGCGTCTTTTGATCGCGCGCTGCAAAGCCTCGCAAATCAAGTTTGTCGTAGACTCACCGGCTGATTTTGACGAGATACTCGAAATTATTGACAAGCTGCAGGTGCGCCGCGAAAGCGTTTGGTTGATGCCTCAAGGTGTAACGGCCGAGGCTCTTGACCAAGCAGGCGTGTGGCTTCGCCCCTGGTGCGAGGCCAACTCGCTGACGTATGGTGATCGAATGCAGATCCGTTGGTACGGTAACCTCCGTGGTACTTGAACCACTAATAATTTCCTACGAGACTTTCCATGAATCCATCCTTGATCCGTTTTGGAACTTGCGTCACCATCGTTTGCCTCGCATCGATCGCTTTGGCTGTCGAGAACGCACCTGCAACCGCGGGTGCAAAGGCTTCCGGAATTGACAAGTCTTTGTTCAGCGACAAAATTGGGCCGGGCGACAACTTCTATCTTTACGCTAATCAGCAGTGGCTCGAATCGACTCCGATTCCCGCTGACGAGTCCAACTATGGCATCTTCACGATGCTCGACGACGAGACTCAGGCTCAAGTTCGATCACTGATTGAAGGTGCGGCAAAGGAATCGGCAGAAGCCGGCTCGGCGGCCCAGAAGGTTGGCGACTTGTATCGGTCCGTCACCGACATCGAGGCGCGTACTGCTGCTGGCATCCAACCGTTGGCCGAACTGCTTGTCGAGATCGATGCCATTGAAGATTTCGTCGGCTTGGCAAAGACGTTGGGTTCACTAACACGAGCGGGAATCGTCGGTCCTCTGGCACCGTACATCTCGGTCGACTCGCGAAACAGTGACAGCTATACCGTTTACTTGACACAATCGGGACTGACGCTTCCGGACCGTGATTACTATCTCGAAGACACGCCGCAATATAAGGAATTACGTCAGCAGCTTGTCGCATACACCGTGGACATGCTTCGCTTCACGGGCGGGGAACCAGACGAACAAATCGGCAAGAACCTGCTGCAGTTAGAGGCGGCTATTGCGAAACACCAGTGGACCAACACGGCGAACCGAGATCCTGTAGCTACCTACAACCTTAAAACCACCACTGAGATATCCGACATCCTTGGCGATTTCGCCTGGAAGGCGTTCGTCGATGCTGCTGGTTTCGGTGATCGAAGTTCCTTCGTGATCAATCAGCCTTCGTATTTCGAAGCGCTCGGCGACATCCTGTCATCGACGCCCTTGGAGACCTGGAAGGCATATTTAAAGTTCAAAACGATTGACACCTATGCATCGACATTGAGTGAGCCCATCGAGGAGCGTGCCTTTCAATTCCACGAGACGGCCGTGAGTGGCGTCGACGAGCAGCAGCCCCTTTGGAAGCGTGCTGTTGGTGTCACGAGCAGTGTGCTTGGCGAACTGGTTGGTCAACTGTATGTCGAAAAGCATTTTTCTCCCCGTGCCAAGGCGAGAATGAATGAATTGGTCGAAAACCTGCAGCAAGCTTTTAAAAAGCGCGTCGAGTCACGTGACTGGATGGGCGAAGGGACGAAGAAACAGGCACTTGAAAAGCTGTCGCTGTTCACAACCAAGATCGGCTATCCCGACAAGTGGAAGGACTATTCGAAGTTGTCGATCATACCCAATTCGGCCGCTGCAAATCTGATTGCCGCGACGACCTTTGAGTTCAATCGTGAGTTGGAGCGACTGGACGCACCGGTTGATCGTGGTGAATGGCACATGACGCCACAGACAATCAATGCTTACTACAACCCGACGATGAACGAGATCGTATTCCCGGCAGCGATCCTGCAGCCACCGTTTTTCAATTTGGCGGCTGACGACGCGGCCAACTACGGGGCCATCGGTGCCGTGATTGGGCACGAACTGAGCCACGGGTTTGACGACAAGGGCAGCGAATACGATGGACGTGGTAACTTGCGTCAGTGGTGGACCGAAGGCGACCGTGCCGAATTCGAGCGACGCGCCGCGGGCCTGGTAGAGCAGTACAACGCGTTCAAGCCTGTGGAAGACATGAGCATCAATGGCGAGTTGACGCTCGGAGAAAACATCGGCGACCTGGGCGGATTAAGTGTCGCTTACGAAGCGTACCAAATGTCGCTTGGTGGTGAACCAGCACCGGTGATCGACGGACTGACTGGCGACCAACGGTTCTTTCTGGGCTGGTCACAAATCTGGCGGCGACTTTATCGCGACCCTGAATTGCGTCGACGATTGATCGTCGATACTCACAGCCCCAGTGAATATCGTGTGAATGGGATCGTCCGTAACATGGACGCCTGGTACGACGCATTCAAAATCCAACCGAGCGATCCGCTGTATCTGAAGCCAGAAGATCGAATACGTATTTGGTAGACACTAACTGACTTTGGGGCCGGCGGCGCAAATTGCGTCGCTTGCTCCACTCTCGAACTTCTTGAAGTTTTGCACAAACAAATCGGCAAGGCGACGAGAGCTCATATCGAAGGCGTTCGGGTCCGGCCAGGCATCGCGTGGCCACAATACTTTTTCGCAAATGTCGCCACACTTGATTGGCACTTCAAAACCGAACGTTGGATCAATTTTCGTCGGTTGTGCCGCCAGCGTGCCATCGTGAATGGCATCGATCAATTGGCGAGTGATCTTCAAACTCATTCGCTTGCCTTGACCATAGCCGCCACCAGACCACCCCGTGTTGATGAGCCACACGTGACTTCCATGCTTGCGAATACGATCGGCTAACAACTCGGCATATTTCGCCGGATGCCAGACGAGGAACGCAGCACCAAAGCAAGCGCTGAATGTTGCTTGCGGTTCGGTTACATTCATCTCTGTTCCCGCTACCTTTGCTGTGTAGCCGCTCATGAAGTGATACATCGCTTGCTCGGCGGTCAACTTGGCTACCGGCGGCAATACACCAAACGCATCACAAGTTAAGAAGATGATGTTATTGGGGTGCCCACCAACACAAGGAATCTTTGCGTTGTTGATGAAGTCAATCGGATAAGCAACTCGCGTATTCTCGGTAATCGATGCATCGTCGTAATTCACTTCGTGAGTTGTTTCGTCGAATACAACGTTCTCGAGCACGGCACCATAACGAACGGCGTTGTAGATGTCGGGCTCATTTTCTGCACTCAAATGAATCGCCTTGGCGTAACAACCACCCTCAATGTTGAACACACCATCATCGGACCAGCAATGTTCGTCGTCACCGATAAGCTGGCGACGCGGGTCGGTGGACAAGGTCGTCTTGCCAGTTCCCGAAAGACCAAAAAATAATGTGACGCTAGACGAATCGGTGACGCTTTCATTAGCGCTGCAGTGCATGCTCAGCACACCTTGCTTGGGCATTAAGTAGTTCATCACGGTGAACACGCCCTTCTTCATTTCACCAGCGTATTGAGTTCCGAGGATCACCAATTCACCGTGTTCAAATGACAAATCGATACTGGTACGACTTGTCATCTGCGCCGTGTACTGGTTTGCTGGGAACGTACCAGCGTTGATGACCACGAGATCGGGATCAGAAAATTCGGCGAGCTGTTGTTTTTCCGGTCGAATCAGCATGTTGTGCATGAACAGCGCATGGTAAGCACTTTCGGCGATTACACGGACACGAAGCTGGTACTTCTTGTCCCAGCCTGCGTAGCCATCAAACACAAAAATTCGCGAGCGAGTGTTGAGATAGTCAACCGCACGCTGACGGTTAATGAGAAATGATCGCTCGGTCAGCCGAATATTGATGTCGCCCCACCAAATATCGTTGCTACTGGCGGGATCATCGACGAGCCGTTTGTCTCTAGGGCTGCGACCGGTTTTATCACCACTTCGAGTCGCTAAAGCGCCAGTTTCCGCAATCGCAGCATGCGAGTCGATGATCGCGTATTCATAGAGCCGAGCCGGTGTAGCGTTGTGGATCACATCGTCCACATGAATTCCGTACATGGACAAGTCGATCGGATTGACACTCATCGAGGATCAGCGTGGGCTTGAGGAAATTGGCGTCAGCGAACTGAGCGCATGGCACTTATTAGAGTCCCAATGTAGAGGTGGACTCGGGACGTTGTCGACTAGTGCGGCAAGTTGCCACTATGCGGTCGCGAACAAGCGGCGACGTGGAGGAGGTTCCGCTTCACTGGCGACGAACCCGCGTGGATGCGGCTCACGCTCGATTGCCATGAGTTCTTGTGCGAAGTCTTGCTGGGAGGATCCGCTCAAGGTAGCGATAAGGCGTTGGACTTCGTCGAGCTGAGTAATTTCAGTGATCGGTTGGATGCCTTGAGGTGTTTGCGCTAATACCACGACTCGACTACCGACACGTAGCAGCGTCACCTTGAACCTCGGCTCAACGGTTGTACTGCCAAGAATCTCCAGGGCTTCTCGAGGAACCGCTCGGTTTCCAGCGGCGTTAGTGCTATAGCGCCGCGTCACCCAGATCATCGCGGCGAACAGCCCCAACACGACCGCGAGGCTGCTGGTGACGGTGACCATGGGACCAGAAACTGGACTACTCGATGTCGTGGAAGTTTCCTCCCGCGCAGTTCGCTTCGCCTGATGGTTAAGAGCGGGAAAAGATTTCCGAGGTTGTACGACTTGAGGTTCGGACTCGGCGGTGCTCGGACTCACCTGCAAATACGATTGGGCGAACAACGGCGAATTGAGCAATAGCACTGCGGTCAATGCCATCACTGATCGAGAATCCAGCATGTTTAGCAATCCTTTTGATGCTGAAGTGGAATTAGGCACCGACGAGTTCCGTCACACGAATGCAAAAATTGTCGTTCATCACCAGCACCTCTCCGCGTGCGATCAGTCGGCCGTTGACAAAGATATCGACAGGGTCGCCGGCGAGTTTGTCCAGAGCGACAACACTACCACTTCGAAGTTGCAGCACTTCCTCCAGTCGCATCTGGGTTCGCCCCAACTCGATTCGAAGATCCAACTCTACTTCACCTATCAGGTCCATCGGATGACGGTCAGCCGCATCTGAATCGGGTACTAGATCGGCTAAAGAATAGGGTGTTGGACCAGAGGCGACAGGTTTCGCTCGGGGCGATGGTGCCGCAGTTCCGCTTGCTTCATCGAGTGATTGTGACGCTTGCTCGAAAAGTTTTTCGATATCGTCGGCATTGAGATGCTCTTTGTCCGAGTTGGTTTTCTCGCCTGACTCATTGGCGGGAGATTCCGACATTGTGACACCTTCCGTGACTATTGACCGATGTTTCACTCGCGGTGTTTCACACCGCGTGAGATGTCAGAGAAAATCCGGTGCGATCGATGATTCTACTCTTCGATCAGTTGGTATTCGTGAAAGCCGATACCCAACAACAGGTCTTGATCCAACAAGTGGTTACATGTCGTCAAAATTCGTCGTTGCAGCAAGCCCAATTGATTGTCCTGCAGTTCAGCTAGTTCACTATTGCGAATGCGCATGCGGATGGCATGTCGCAAACGACCTTGCTTTTCCTCGAACTCTTTCTTGATCTTTTCCAAGTTCTTTTTGGAAACTAAACCGTACAAACGAATCTCCACGCGAAAGGACCGTTCGGTGTCTGTGGGGCTAAATGTTTCACCGAACATCCCCAGATCGATTTCTTCCTGCTTGTTCTCGTCGTCGGTTTGCTGTTGCGCTTGCTCTTCACCCTTCTGGATCGATTTGATCAGCCTAGCTTCGGCCAAAGCACTGACGTCCTCAGCACTAGGCACGAGGAAAAAGAACATCGCCGTTTCCGCTACGACGACAACCGCGGCGAATACCGCAAGCACCATTTTGCCGCTCTTGGCTGGCTTCTCAGCTTCAGGAGGTGAATTGTTTTCGTCGGCCATTATTTCGCCTCTACCGGTTCGTTAACGCTGTTGATGATGTTGGCGCGCCGTTGCTCGGGAGTCCCGTCGAGGTCCTCGACGGTCTCGTCCAACAAAAAAACTTCGACGCGTGAATTCTTCGCTAGAGATCCACGTCCGCCACTACGTTGCATCGGCTCGCTGTCCCCAGCGGATGAAATACGAAAGCGAATCGCGTCAATTTTTGCATTTTCGATCAAGTACTTCCGCACCGCAGCTGCGCGACGAAAACCCAACATCAATGCTTCATCGGTGCCCGCGGTACGAGCGGCAAACTCTGCCGACGCGTGACCGCGAACTTCGATCTTTTGAGGCTTGCCTCGCAATTGATCCGCCGTGTACTGCAGTACTGCGATCGCATCTTTGTTCAGTGTTTCATTGGCGATATCGAAAAACACAACAGATCCGACGGCAGTCATTTGTCCAGGCCGGATGATCCGCACGAGCGGTTCTTCACCTACGGGCGCTTTTTCTGGAACACCGCCCTTGGCGGTATCCTTTTTCTTTGCACGTCCGGTGGTCGCCAACACGGCGAACTCGGTCGAGCGGGGATTCGTATCACCGGGCGTCAGGCTGGCCATCGATTTGGCGTAACCAAATTGTTGGTGCATCGAATCGACAAGCGCCTGGAATTTTTCTTCTTCCTTGATCTCGCTCATCGAGACCAACATGATGAAGAACGTTAGCAGCAAGCTCATCATGTCACCAAACGTGACAACCCATTCCGGTATTGCGATGGGTGGATCATCTTCATTCATTGGACGCTACTCCGCGTTTCGCTGTGAGGGCGGCAAGAATGTACGCAATTTTTGTTCGATCGCTCGCGGACTCTCGCCCGACTGGATCGCCATGACACCTCGGATCGCGATTTCGTAGCCAATCATTTCCGCCTTGCTTAACAAATTTAGTTTCTCGGCAAAGGGGGAGAAAAACACGTTAGCGACGATGGCGCCATAGAGAGTAGTGATGAGTGCAACCGCCATCCCGGCACCGATACCCGACGGGTCACTCATGTCGCTGAGCATCATGATCAATCCCATCAACGTCCCAATCATGCCGTAAGCGGGCGCAAAACGCCCCAATTGGTCCATGATGCTTTTGCCTTCTTTGTGACGGATGGAGATTGCTGTTACTTCGGTTCGCAACACTTCTTCGACGACTTCAGGCGTACTGCCGTCGACTGCCATCTGAATGCCTGTGCGAACCAGTGGATTCTCGATTTCAGCCACTTTAGCTTCCAGAGCCAGTAGGCCGTCGCGACGTGCAGTCTCGGCCAATGCCACGATAGCTTTGATCAACGCCAAGCGATCAACGTTTTTGTTAAGTAACACCTTGAGCATGATTTTGGGGCTCTTAAGCATGCTTCCCAAGGGAAAACAAATTAATGCCGCCGCAATGGAACCTCCGATCACGACGAAAAACGATGGAATATCGATAAATGCTGTGATCGGAGCCGAACCCATCATGATCGACCCGATGATCAACCCCAGAGCGAGGATCAAGCCGACGAGACTTGCGATGTCCATGAGTTAATTCCGTAACGTGTCTTGGAGATGGTTGGGGCTTGTTGCAACCAACGCCGGTCGCGGGTAAAAGTTTTTTTGTTGCTGGTAGGCGACAGCACGATCAACAACTTCATCCATCGACTCGGTCACAACAATTCGCTCGCCGCTGACCAAGGTGATAAACGTATCCGGTCGACGTTCGACATAACGAATCAGCTCGGCGTTGAGCACAAAGGCTTCGCCATCGAGTCGTGTGAGCTTGATCATTAGCCGTGCTCCGAGCCTTGGGGAAAAAACAATTGCTCCCCAAAGCTAGGTCACGTCGCTGAGCCACAACGCGCGTCGAAAGAGAGAAACACCGGGAATGTTACCGGCGAGCGACCCGCAAAATAAGAATAACCCGCAAAACAGGCACAGTCTGAGCGTCTGCAGAGGTTAGCGATTGACTCAAAGCATCAGCCGGCCTTGGCGATGTTCTGTTTTCGGAGGCCATCAATGTACTCGTGAGCGATACTGATCACTTCACGATTGTAGAATCCATCTTGGTAGATGATTTCCGTATTCAAAGCAGCTTCCTCGGCTTTCTTTTCGTCTTCCTTTTCAGCGTCAAGTTCCTTGCGTCGTTTCATGAATTCATCTTCTGCTAGCGAAATAGAGTTCTGCTCTTTTTGCCGAACGTACAATTCAATGCGCCGAAGCAAGTCAGCGAATTCTTGGTCTTGTTCAACGCGGGCCGCCGAGGACTTTCTTAATTGGCCGATTAAATCTGGGGGCGTCATGCTGTACATCAAATGTCGAGCTTGGCTAACGCGATCATGTTCCAGGGCGTACTTCAGATCACTTTCGCTCACATCCATTTTGCTGGTGATACTCGGCAAAATCACATCCGCCGCAACTCCCTCGCGCTGTGTACTCTCACCGTCGGGAAGGTAAAACTGCTGTAGGGTAACTTTCAGTGCCCCATAGTTATCGCGGTTGTTGCGAAACAGTTGCTGACCCAAATTCATCAGCGTTTGGACGGTTCCTTTTCCATGAGTCGCCGGATCACCAACAATGATGCCTCGGTGGTAATCTTGAATCGCACCTGCAAAAATCTCGCTGGCACTGGCACTAAATTTACTGGTTAGCACAACGAGGGGGCCATCCCAAGCTGTACCGGCCTCTTCGTCCTGATATTGCTGAACTGAGCCGTCCGAGTTTTTCACTTGGACAACCGGACCGCGATCGATAAACAGTCCTGTGAGAGAGATTGCTTCGGTGAGACTACCGCCGCCGTTCTTGCTCAAGTCGAGCACGACGCCATCAACACCCTTGCTGCGAAAATCTTGCAGGATGCGTTCCACATCACGCGTGCTGCTGCGAAAATCCGTGCGATTTTCTTTCGCCGATTCCATGTCCAGATAAAAACTCGGCAGGTTGATGTAACCGACCTTCAGGGCACCAGTGCCGTGCATTTGATGTTCGATTATCTGCCCCCGAGCAGCAGACTCCTCCAGCTCCACGCGAGCGCGCACGATCTTGTAAGTTTCAACATTGCCGACGCCGCCAGGTTTGACGCCCAAGCGAACCGTGGTGCCTGCTTTACCACGAATTAGCTTCACCACATCGCCCAGCGGCATTTCGACGATGTCGACCATCTCGCCTGAGTCACCTTGCCCTACGGTTACGATCACATCATCGGGCTTGAGCAAACCGTGCTTGGAGGCAGCTCCGCCAGGGATCACGTTGCTGACGACGGTATTGCCGTCTTTCTCACGCAATGCAGCTCCAATACCATCAAGATTCAATCGCATTTGAATTTGAAAGTCATCTAAAGTGCTAGGCGACATGTACGTCGAATGCGGATCGTAAGCCATCGTGACGCTGGTGAGATACAATTCCAGCAAATCGTCGCTCTTGGTTTTCTTCCAACGTTGGCCATAGCGATTGTACCGCCGGCGCAACTGTTCAATCGCTTCGGGCCCTTCCTTGCCTTCGTCCTTCAAATCCAACAGCGAAAACTTGATTTGACGACGCCAGCGATCACGCGATTCATCGGGAGTTGCAGCGTACTTGGTTGCCTCAGGATCGACGACAATTGATTCGTCTTGTTGGAAATCAAATTCGCCATCGAGCAGCTCTTGCGCTAACGCGACTTGTTGGTCAACTCGTTGCGTGAACCGTTTAAAAATAGTGTAAGCGAGCGAAATGTCGCCGGCCGAGACCATATCGTCGATTTGTGTGTCTTGCTGGTGAAACTCGTCGATATCGCTTTGAAAGAAATATAGCTTCAGCGGATCTAGCGAGCCCAAAAACAGGTCCAAGGCCCGTTTGCTGATATTGTCATCCAGCTTTTCGCCAGAAATGTGGTTTCGCGGCATCAGGTTGGCGATCAAACGAGCTACGACCGCGTCGGTGGCTCCGGGGGCGGCCAGCGGCTGGGTTGGGGCCACGGCATCTTGAGCTGTCGCAATTGATCCGCCAACGGTCAAACACAGACCAAGCGAGAGCGCGACCAGCGATCGAGCATGGTTCGAGCGGCAATCCATAACAGGTCCTTGAAAGGTGAAAGAGTTCGCGGTGAAAAAACAGCCGCGTTACAGATAGTAGGAAAGCGGCAAAAACGAGGCAACTGTGATTCTTCGCCCAGTTTACCCCGTCGGTTCACCGGAATGTTACTGGACGTAACCAACTTTTCCGCTTCCACGGACAATTCGACCGATGGGCTGACAGTCAATTCCTAGTGCGGAAACTTCCGCGGCGATGCTTGCGGCGTAAAAGTTGCTGACGACCGCCGTCATTCCGATTCCGGAATTGAACACTCGCCGCATTTCGCTTGTTTGAATACCCCCGGTTTGCTGTAACCAAGCAAAGATTGCGGGCAGTTCCCATTTCGCGGCATCGATTTCTGCATCGAGTGAATTGGGCAAGATTCGATCAAGGTTTTCTTCGATCCCGCCACCGGTGATATGCGCCAGTCCGTGCAAGACTTGCTTCACTCGGTACTTGGACTGGATCGCCCGCACGGCAGCGGTGTAAATGCGTGTCGGCGTCAGACACACGTCAGCGAGCGTTGCTCCACCAAGCAGTTCCGGGGTATCGTTCCACGAAAGGTTTGCATCCCGAATTACTTTGCGAACGAGGCTGAAACCGTTGCTGTGCAATCCGCTGCTGGCGAGACCGAGCACGATATCGCCTTCTTCGATCAAGTGTCCATCGATTAATTTTTTTCTTTCCACGACGCCGACGGCAAACCCAGCTAGATCGTATTTCTCGTCGCTGTAGTGGCCGGGCATAATCGCGGTCTCGCCACCAAGCAGCGCGACATCCGCAAGGACACAGCCGTCACTGATCCCACTGACGATTTGCTCCAGACGTGCTGGATCGTCTTTTCCCATTGCGACGTAGTCAAGAAAGAACAGCGGTTCAGCACCGGTACACAGCAGGTCGTTAACGCACATCGCCACCAGATCGATGCCAACGGTCGAATGGCTGTTAGTTTGCTGAGCGATTTCAAGTTTGGTGCCGACACCATCGGTACCGCTGACAAGGACAGGCTCGCGGTAATTGCGGGCAAATAGCTTGCCATCAAAATCGAGTCGAAACAGCCCCGCGAAACCGCCGTCGCTGGGCAGCACCCGCGGACTGAACGTGCGGTGCATCAGCCGCGGAAGTCGGCTCATCGAATCAGCGTAAATATCGAGATCAACGCCGGCATCTTTGTACGTCGCTGCCATCAACTGATCCTGGAGGGACTCCGCTGGAGAAAACTAATTAAGTGTGACGTCGCTATCATGCCCGGCGATGTGGGATTGCGATAGGCGGCAGGAAGGGCACTCACGTTCCCGCTGATGTGGCGTTTCCGTAACTCACAGCGACCTAATCGCCGAGAGCTTGAACGAGACTAGGCTATTTGCCTTAAGAAACGTAGAAAAGGCAGACGAATTGACGCCGCCGAGAGGGTTGCTGGGCCGACGTCAGTCCGACAGTAACTACAACCGAAACAGTTTCGCTTACCCCGTAGGAAGGTTTCTTCGCTACTGAATCGCCAACCGGCGTGTTGTGCTTGAGAAAACATGGATTGGCTGATTGTCACCCTCCATTGCTCTGGTTGACACGACTCGGCTGCGCATGCCGTGCTAGGGTTCCCATGCCAAGGTTCGTTTTTGATTTGGCGTTTGCCAACGAACAAACCAGTGGTCCCTACCACGATTGCCTATAACGTCCGCATCCTCCATCTCCCGCTTACCGCTTTCGCTCGTCACATCCATTGCGATGACAAACGACGACTGTCAAATCGATAAGCTTCTCGAGATGGTGGGTGGGGTTGGTTCACGAAGGAGAAACCCGCAACATGCTCATGCGACAGCCGTGCCCGGATTTGCAGTTTGCCTATCAACCGCCTTATGGTGTCTCGATCCACGACACCGGTGTTCAGTTTTCGGTTTTTAGCCGTTCGGCTACTGCGATGCGGTTATTGCTTTACAATAAAGTCAGCGACCGCGAACCCGCCGAGATCATTGAATTCGATCGCGATACAGATCGCTGGGGAGACGTGTGGAGCCTGCACGTTCCTGGAGTTTCGCCCGGCCAATTGTATCACTTCCAAGCCAGCGGTCCCTGGGCACCCGAACAAGGCCATCGCTTCGATAGCGGAGCGCGATTGATCGATCCCTATGCGCCGCTCCAGCCGCTGAAGGAAGATTATGAGAAATATCTCGGGCGATATGATGTCGGGTGGGACACGATTCATCAGGCCCGTTTTGAAAAGCAACGGAAACTCGGATTGTTCAGCGA
>JBGSIA010000173.1:0-29332 GCA_041751935.1 Pirellulaceae bacterium
ACCGACACCGTGATCGTGGTCGATCCTGATTGATTCCCCAGTGGCGTGATCGTCAGCGTACGGTTCGCTCCACTGCCCGCAAAAACAATATTGGCATCAGGGACCAAAGCTGAGTTGGAAGAACTGCCACTTACCACTAAACTCGTCGCAGCCGTTTCAACATCACCGACGGTAAACGCCAGAGCCGCTGTGGAGGCGTTCTCATCAATAGCCACATCCGCGATCGAGCTAATCGTAGGCCGATCATTCACTGGGTTCACTGTCAACAAAAACGATCTCACACTTGTATTCACGCCATCGTTTACCAAGATCGTTATCGTTGTCGTCCCAAACTGGTTGGTGCTCGGCGTGATCGTCAGAGTACGATTCGCTCCGTTGCCGGCGATCACGATATCCGCATTGGCAACCAAGTCCGTATTGGACGACGTTCCACTAACGGTTAGGTTTGCGGCTGGCGTTTCGGTGTCGTCAACAACAAAGGCGATTGCGGATGTTGACGCGTCTTCATTGATTGCTACATCTAACAAGTGGCTTATCGTTGGCGATCCGTTGACAGAGTTCACGGTCAGTGTCACGATCGGGGACACAATGTCTTCGATTTGGGCGACGGTGCGTAGTCGAACCACATCGCCAGCGGAGGCTGGAATCGACGCTGCGAGGTTTACTGTCGCAGAGTTAAACTGTTGAATTGATTGCCACGCTCCTCCGTTGACGCTCGCTTCCAATCGTTGCACACGGTTGATCGTGATATCGTTTGCGAAGTTGACGCCATTGTGAACAAAGAACGGGTTCTGGTTAGCCAGAGTCGTTACGTTTGAAGTGCCGCTAACGTCGAACACGCCCGATGTTGGATTGAGATTACCGCTAGCAGTCAGTTCAAGTGGTTGATCGAGGACATCGAAAACGCCATCGCCGTCAGAGTCTCTCCAGCCGATCATTGCCAGTGACTGTGGTGAACTCGTATTCGCATCGAAAGCATCGGTTAATTCTTTCCCCGTCGACATAACACTAGGGACACGTACGGATTGACCATTGTTATTAAAGAAGGCATTAGTGTTTTGAGTGTTGTAATACCCAGAACGGTCATCGTACGTATGACTCAGCGGACCACCGTCTTCGTCAAGAATGTTGTACTCGTCGAGTGCATAGAAAATGTGTCCCGATTCATGAACGATCGTACGCACATCGACATCGTTGTGCGGAAATATCCAGCGTTCGGCGCCAGCAAAGTTCCTCGGAATCTGTTGGTTCAGATATGCTTTGTCGTAGTCATTGGATACCAACGTCACAAAGATGGGGAAATACCAATCGGTGCCAAGTTCAAGCCGTCGTCGATCAGCGAAGCTCGCTAAATCGTCAACATAGTTCGACGTACGACTTATTGAGGCAAAGTTGAGAAAGCCATCAATTGCGAGTGTAAAATCATCAAGCTCGCGCGAGATTGCCTCATGCGGAACCGAAATCGGATTGTCGACGAAATCAAAGTTCACCTCGAAGCTCAATTCATGTTTTGAGGAAACGCCTGCGAGCGCGTCGACCCACCATTGGTAACCGTTACGAATGTTTGCTTTAAGCGATTCGGCCTGAGCGGGGCTCCAACGCTCAGACTCTTGGTCCAGACTCCCGTCCGAATCAAGGACGATGACATCGACACCAACTCGTCCGAGCATGAACGTTCCAAGATCCCGCATATCGGCCCCCAGCGGACGCTCGAAGTTCGAGTCGTCGTCAAAGATCGTGCCACGGCCATCGCCATCTACGATATGAACCGAGTTTGTCGGCGTCAGTCGAACCAAAAATGTTTCGTCGTTTTCATCGGCGGTATCGCCAACGACTTGGACCACCGCACTTGCCGTAATCGCACCCGCAGCGAAAGCGATGGTTCCCGACTGGGAATGGAAATCCGCAGCGGAAGTGGTTTCATGAACGACTGTGAAAGGGAGCGAAAAGCTTTGCGTTGCTGGCGACGACAGTCGAACTTCAAGCGAGATTTCTGTACTGCCGGAATCACCCTCGAACGTTGCGCGATCCATGATCCTCGCCAAGGGCAATCCGTCCACTGCAGTGACTTGAACTGGAAACGACAACTCGGTGGTATTCCCGCTAGCGTCGGTTGCCGTCGCCGTAATCGTTTCCCCCAACTCCAGCGGCGAGTTGTAAACGAAACTGAACGGCTTGCTGGTGGTTCCTGCTGTATTCACATCGACAGTACCCAGATACCGCTCGGCATCACCGTATCCCGCAGGACGCCGACTGGCAAAGAAATCCACGTGGTAGGTCTGGTCGAGCGTTGAAGCGATGGTTCCGGAAATGTTCGTGCTGGTGCCAGTCATAATCGCTTGCGTGATTTCAACCCCGCTGGGTGTTGGACCGTGATTACCCACGTCGATTGCTTGGGCCACGTTCAGATAGATCGAGTTGCCTCTTACAGAATTGTTTGGGCCAGGCAATTCCCACGTCGGACTTTCATTGGCTCGCAAATCCAACTTGACGCCACCGTCGAGATTGAATGCGATCGTGTTGCCTTCTCCTAGTTGCACGCCCCCGATGGTATTGTCTCTCGTTGCGTTATGAAGGTGAATGCCTTGCAGCCGATTCGGCATCGGTTCAAGCCCGTCAGCGGATGTACCAATACGATTGCCTTGGATCAAGGTAAATTCTGTGTCCGCGTCAGTGACCTCGATACCGTTGCGTTGATTTCCGGAAATGGTGTTTCCGGCACCGGCTGTGCCGATGACCGTATGTTGTGCGCCTCTAAAAACAAGCACTCCGGTGTGTTGATTCGCCAGTGCCTGCCCATCGACAGCAACACCGATTCGATTGTTGAGCAGACGATTAGCAACAGTCCCTGAGTCGGCAACCACGACACCGTCGCGACCATTACCGGCGATGACATTTCCCTCTGCTGTGCTGTGACCACCGATCATTGTGTCGGTTGCCATCGCGCCAATCCAAACTCCCTGTCGCTCATTTGGAATCGCGTTATTTCCCGACGCGTCGGTGCCGATGTAATTGCCGATGACTTGGTTACCGAACGTACTTGCCTCGTTACCGCCAAAGACAAGGATGCCGATTCCATAGTTTCCCGAAACAACGTTGCGATCGGAACCCGTGCCTCCGATGCGATTATTGGGTGAGCGAATTATACCGACGCCATGTGCAACATTTTGCCCAGTACCATCGTCGATCCCATTCCCAGCCGCTGTCACACCATCGGCCTTGACACCGATGTAGTTGCCCGCGACGACGGTGCCGCCAGGGCCATCGATAAAGATTCCGTAGTCCGGAAAGTTAATGATGCTGAACCCACGAATCTCCGAGTTACCACCGCGCGAGACGAAGCCTGACTCAAATATATTGGGTTGGTTCGTCACCATGTCCCCATTCAGTTGTATCAACGGAGTCCCGGGGTAATCTGGGTGGGACGCATCGATTACCACAGGGTAAAGAAGTGGCGGCAGCGGCGTGGATCCCAACATGATTTCGTGCACGCCTTGACCCGGGATGTCAAAGTTAATCACATCTCGATTGGGGTTCACGTTAGCATTGAGGATCGCCTGCCGCAGCGACCCCACGCCACTATCAAGAGTGTTGGTGACAACAAAAACACTCGGTGCCGGTACGACTCGCAATTCATTGACGGAATTCGTCTTACCAGGTGCAGCAGCCAATACAAAAACTGTGTCCGATGCAGTTCCGGTGCCATGCACTGCAGTGATGGGAAACGACATCGACGTGCTGTTGGCTGGGATCGTCACTTGCGACGGGAATGTCAATCCCGGGAAGTCGACTCCGTTTAAACGTGTAAACAGACTTACGGTAAGCGGTGAACTCAAGTCGGTTCCCAATCGGTAAACGCGTCCTGTCAACGATTCGCCCTCGTTCACTTCCGTTTTGCTCAGTCCGATACGTAGTGCTTCACGACCTGTTTCCTGAATCAGCGCCTCGACTTGGAACTGTTGGGTTGGAAAATTGGGGTCGTTGCTTAAAAGCGTGACCGTTCCCTGCAGAAACCCTTTCTGCGTCGCCGTGTTGACGCGAAGTCTCAGCGTGGTCGACTCACCCGGCTGCAAAGTTCCTGTGGGTGCAGATGCAATTTCCGCCCAATACGGAACACGAATATTCTGGTTGATCGTCAACGGTGCCGAACCGTGATTCTCGATCTTCAGATCCATCGTCGTCGCGGTCCCTTGGAAAACAGAATCAGGAAACCGAAGTGGCGTAAACCGGTCTGGTGCAACGATTAAATCATTGGCGTCGGAAACACGCATTGCCGGACGCAACTGCTCGTTGACCCAGAACGAATCTTCCTTGAGCGACACGCCATCCACCGAGAGCACCGCACGCCATTGGCCACTCGGAGCGTTTGCAGGCAGGATTTGCTGGAACCGGAAATCGATCGCGTGTCCGATCGGATAGGGTGGCGAATACTCGGGACTGCTAAATACAGTGCCGTCGGGACGGAAAAGCTCCAGCTTCAATACACTTGTCGGTTTTAAACCCATCATGTCGAAAAACACGAACACATCGGTGTCATTGGTGACGGCGAACCGATCCGAACGCGAAACGCCTTCCTTGACATCCTGATCCCAAGAACGATCCGTAATTGTCATTCGACTGATGGCCGAACGATCAGTCGCATATTGCAACGGCTCGGACCAATACGACGCAAGATCGTAAAACGGTTCGATCCAACGAAACTCACCCGATATGGGATCTTGACGATACAGGTCGAAATGCAAATGAGTTGCAGCGGAGTTCCCACTGCTACCCATCAGCGCAATGAAGTCACCTGCCCGCACCGTCTGGCCCATTTCGACGGCAACACTGTCGCGTCGCAAATGTTCGTAACGACTGAAGTAGCCATTTCCGTGATCAATGTACACGAAGTTGCTGGGATCCTGCATTGGTACCGTGATGCGATCGAAGTGGCCGTCGCCAACGCGAGTGACAACTCCATCGCCGGCGGCTAGAACATTCAATCCCGCGTCCGTCTCTCGAAACGTTGCGGTCGTGATGTCCCAGGCCTGATGTGTATCGTAAGTTATCGGGTCTCCTTGGAAATTGTCCAAACTTAGCGACGGATCGACATCGACCAAGTTGGCGAATCCAACGTCTTTGAACAATTCTGCTTCCAGCGGCCACTGCAACCTAACTGGGATCGTCGGAGAGCTCGCGGTGAAATTGAACGTTGTCGTATTATTCGTTTCATCAGCTTCGACAATGACGTTTGCCGGGTCGAGCGTCACCGTGACGGTATTCAGACCGACTTTCGCATACCATCCCAACCGATTCATGATCTCGGTATGCTGAGCCAATCCCGCGCCCGCCGCTACGTCCTCCTGTAACCACTTGCGACCATTCGCCTCGAACAAAACGTCATAACGCATCGCCGAAGTCAAATCACTGGTGTTCCACCGCGCCGATACCTCGAATTGTTCACCGGCTGGCGACGAGGCAATCGGTTGGTCGGCGAAGCCTAGCAAGGATGCGCTGACGATCTCCAAATCTACCGCAAGTAGTCGACGTGCTTCAAGCGACTGGTACCGCAGTCGGCGAGTATTCCTCGGTCTATTCATAGTTAAGTTGAGCGTCTTGGTTCTGTTAACGAAAGGAATGTGGACAAACTGTCGATTAGTCTGATTTGTGTTCGGGTTCTTCAATACAATACTCCGATAGCACCTCTTCGATTGAGTCGAAAGTTGCCTCGCCCGCGCCAACCCCAATGTGGCGTAATTTGCCGGTATGGTCGAAGACCATGAGTTGCGGAATGTATTGGACGCCTAAGTCGAGAAATGTCTGCTTGCTAATCATTCCAAGCGGGTGCAGCATCTCGTGGTGCGCTGCGAAACGCTGGATCGATTCACGCTGCTCGGGTTCAGATAATTCGCGATTGATGCTACCTGTGTTCTTTTCGTCGTCCCAGTCGTAGCCATCATATTTTGAAAGACTTATCGCAACGAAGTTGTCCGCTCCAAACTTTTCCGTCCATTCTTTTATTCTCGGATTCACTCGCATGCAGGGTGCGCACCACGGTGCCCACACGTCAATTAGAACGACTTTGTTTTTTGCGATCTGCCAATCAAACGGTTCGTCGTCTAGGGCTTCCGCCTCCAGCGGCAACTTCAATGTCCCGATTAGTTCGGCGTGGCGTCCCAGACTCAACGGAGGCAGATACTGCTGTGACGCGGATGTGGCAATCTCTTCGAGAGTTGAGTTTATGTTTTCAGCAGCGACAGAAGCGAACGCAAGCTTCCATTGATCGCTGGCAAGTGCGCCAGCGTGCGAATCGTGATTGTACAAAGTGTAAATCGCTGGCGGTGTTCGCTGTGTCAACCAGCGAAGCGTCCATTCGTCGCGACATTCACTGGCATAAGCCAACATGTCGTTGATGACACCGGCATGCAGTTCGTTAAGTTGATGGTTACGCGCGTGTTGATCCTTCGCGATTAATGATGCGAAATACTCGGTCTCTGATTGGTCCGCAGGAAATGACATCGCCTGAAACATAGCGATTGCCTGTTGCTGATTTCCTGCTGCATAACGTGCCGTGGCAAGGTACGCTTCCAGAACTGTCTTTACTGCAGATTTGGACGCATTTTCACTGAGATCCGTCAGGTCGCGTAGTAACCATCCATGCTCGCTGCGCCGTTCACGAACTTGCACGAGACGATCCAAGCCATGAGCCAATTTGTAAATCGACTCGGCGGATTCGGGTTCGCCGATTGCTGCATGGATTCCAGCGAGTGAATGCTCCACCGCAGAACTACTGGATAGATCCACGGTTGATTGCGGACGTCCACGCACAAGCTTTGGCAATGGCAGGGTCGGCCACGTTTTTCGGGAAAAAAGTCTTGCGAGTCGATTCGCATCCAGTCCGGTATGTGCCAACGAATCGAACGCCAGATGCAAATCCCATACTTCGAATTCTTCGGTATCGCGGCACAAAGCGAGATAACGGTCGTTGGGGCTGAACGAGATGCTTTGAATCGATTGAAGTGCCGCAGCCAACCCATGGCGTTGTCGATGCCCCACATCGATGATTTCACTCCAGGATGTAGCGTCCCACATGGTCCAGCCACCATCGCTGTGTCCAATCACGAGCAGTTTTCCACTGTGCGAGAAAGTGAGTTCACGAATGACTCCCGATGGTGTCGGCACAATGGTGCGAATCGGATCCAGCGAGGCGACATCGATTTGGCGGACAATGCCGTCTGAGTCGGCGACAACCAGCACTCCGGTTGTGGGCGCATACGCCATCGCAGAGGGCGAAAATTCCGTCCAAGTTCGACTAGTGATTACCTTGGAGTCATTGATGCGGCGACGAACCACTTTGCCATTAGCGAACACTTGCAAATAAGTCGTCTCATCTAGAAAGACCACTTTCGTCAATGGATTGGTCGACCCAGTAAGTTTGTCACTTCGAGAGCCTGTCTCCGTTTGCCAAACGTAGCTACCACCGTTCCTGTCAAGCGAAACAAGATGTTTGGATGTGGGGCTGAAACCGATACTTGTCACGTCGATCGTGTGCCCTTTGAGCAAACGCGGTTGGTCAGCATCGCTGTGCAGATCCCAGAGCGAAAGCGAGTGATCATCTTTGGGGCCGTTGGTGAAGGAGTTGCTTGCGGCGACCAACCAGCGACCATCGGGGCTGATTTGTGTCCCCCGCGGACTGTTGTTGGAATGTGCCGGTCGCTCATCCAGCGCGGTACCGAGAGAAATTTGCCATCGCGGTTTTTCCGATGTCTGCCAAAACCCATACTGTTGTGTTCCAGATGTTGTGATCAGCAGAGGACATTGAGGGTGAAATACGGCGTCCGTCGTGCTGTAGTCGTGTCCCTGATAGGTCTGCCGGAAAGGTAGCTCTTCAATTCGATAGCATTTCAGTTGGCTAAACGCGCAAGCCAAATGCTGGCCGTCAGGGCTGAACGCGACGCTCGTTACAGGGCCGATTTTGGGGCTGAGAACGATTTGTTCGCGAGACGTACGCGCATCCCACAAACGCACGGTTTCGTCATCACTGGCCGTTGCAATCCACTCGGCACCTGATGAGATCGCGACATCGTTGACCCTTCCGGAATGTCCGATCAAAGGGGCCAGTTCACGTCGTTGTTCGATTAAGTACAACCGCGCCGTATTGTCCATTGAACCGGAGACCAGCCATTTGCCGTCTTGACTGAACTGCAAGCTCCTCACGTCATCAGCATGAACGATGATGATTGATGCCGGGTCATCGGGTCTGGACAAGTCGTGTAACTTCACATTGGTGGAATCACCGAGTGTTGCCAGCCAGCGACCGTTTGGCGAGATCGCAACGGGGTTCCAGGTCGTCGTTGTCGTAGCTTGCACCTTGTGAATCGCCACTCCACTATGCAAGTCATGTACGGATGCGAGACCGTCGCTCCAACCGACCGCGAGTCGATCACCGACTTGTGAACGGTCAAGGCCCTTCACAAAAACGTTTATGCGTTGATCCGAAAGGCTTACGTGGGTTAGGCCATCGGATCGGATTCCGCCGCTCCAATCTGAAGAAATCAATGTTTGGTTATCGTCAAGCCACTGCGCCGCGGGCATCGGAGCGAATGGAGAGTACATTCGCCGAGTAAAATCCTGTGGCGGCAACTCGGTGTACGAAGATTCGTATTTCAAGCCTTCGTCAGTTACGTTCCAGATCGCTCGACTGCCATCAAATCCGTGGCTGGCAAGTAGCCCGCCATCGGGAGAAAATTGCAGCGAGCGAACAGTAAATTGATGCGGCGGATTGATCACTGGAACATCTCGGCAGTCCATCTGGCTCAATGTTGTCAGTAGTTCACCACGCAGGTTGGCGACATTCCCATCGGCCGCAGCCAAATCGCCTGCACGCGCGAGCGATTCCATTGACAACGGCCGCCAGCCTTGCAGCTTGGCCAGACGTAGGAATCTCGATTCATTGACCAGCGATTGATAAAGCTGTTGCTGAGCTTGGTCACGCTGGGACGTGGCTTCGACCCGCTGGGCGGTTGCTTCCAGTCGCTGCAAATTCGCTTCACTTGCCGCTGCACTGGCCACCGCTTCGGCACGAGCGGCATCGCGCGCACGAACCTCGGCGACACTGGCCCAGTACAATGACACGGCAGTGCCAAGTAACATCGCTGTCGCCGTACAGCCCGTGAGCATTGCAACCATGGGATTGCGGCGACTCCAGCGAGCCAGCCGGCCAAATCGACCAAGCGGCCGCGCATGGATCGGTTCGTGATTCAGGTATCGCTGCAGTTCAGCCGCCAACTCTGCAGAAGACTGATATCGCCGACTCGGTTCCTTTTCTAAACACTTCAAGCAGATCGTTTCCAGATCGCGATCGACGCTGCGATTCAGCGACGAAGGCTGGACGGGCTCGGCATTCTCTAATTGATGAACGACATCTCGCCAGTTGGCACCCACAAACGGCGGACGACCAGTCAGCGACTCGTAGAGGATTGTTCCCATTGCATAGATATCACTGCGACAATCGATAGCTTTCACGTTGCCAATGGCTTGCTCGGGCGCCATGTAGCTCGGCGTTCCAAGCATCTGGTCCGTACCCGTCAGGCCGGAGTCCTCGGAGATTTGCTTCGCCAAACCAAAGTCGGTGACGACGGGGAACCAATTGATGGAGGAACCCGTGGACCGGGCACTCCCGGACGCGAGTCCGGAACCTGAATCTGCATTCACTTCACCGCTCCCGTGAGTGCCCAACGAGCGCTGTTTGATGAGGATATTTGCCGGCTTTAAATCTCGGTGGATGGTTCCCTGGACGTGGGCATAATCAATTGCTTGGGCGATTTGCAACACGAGTTTGGCAGCGGATCGAGACGGCAGCACCCCGTCATCGAGATGCTCCTTTAGGCTCTGGCCATCAACCAATCCCATAGAGTAGTACGGCAAACCGTCCTGCGTGCCGACATCAAAAATCGGTACGATACCTGGGTGATCGAGATTGGCGGCAGCTTCGGCCTCAATAAAGAATCGTGCGATCTGCTGTTCACTTGCTGCAGCACCGCCAAGAATCATCTTTAACGCAACAAGTCGATTGGCGCTCAGTTGCCGGGCACGATAAACGACACCCATGCCGCCGCGGGATATCTCGCCCAATATCTCATAGCCGTTGATCTTGGGCTCGGCGCGAACCACAGACTGAGTTCGTGCTTGGTTGATGGATAGACGCGCATCGCGAGCCATGGCGGTGGCGTGCGAAAAATCGGTGGACGAATCATCGCTGCCATGAACCGTCTCCGCTGGATCGCTCCGCGTCGGAAGGCCGTCTGTTGTTTCGTCAGTCGCGTCGTTGTCGCCGTGAATCATGGGATAAGTTCGAAAAGATGAAAGGGCTATCAGGTTTAACAACGGTCAATGAGAAAAACAGGAATGAAAATCTTGAAAAGTTTAAAAGTTTTTCAGCGTGAGATCAAAAACACCACAATTCCTTGGAATCTCGGCGACTTCCACTATGGCGAGTCCATCGATGCCTCCCATTTCAGACGATAAACAAAAATCGCTGGCACCCGGCGATCATTTTCCATCACCCAATTGAATGCTGCTAGCTTGCTGTCGTCCGGCGAGACCGCGACCGCCGCCCGAGATTGCTCAATCCCTAACCGAATCACCGCAACTTCTTTTAGAGTAACCGAGTTGCGGATCACCAATCGAGAGTCTCGGTGCAAGGTGACAAACAGTGGATGCTTATTGAATCTGGCAATCGATTGCGTTACCGATGGCAGTTCGTCTAGAGTTTTCAGCAATTGAAATTGCGATTCCCCCAATCGCCAACTGGATAGTCGCTGTCCAGCCAAAATCAGTCGCCCCTGTCGCGAAGGATTTTCTGGATCGTCGACTACAACCAATTGCGGTATTACGTCTTGTGTCGCCACCGATTCGGCAGTGAACAGCGACTCGCTATCCATTGCCCAAACTTCTTCCTCTCCGAGGGCCGAAAGAATCGTTCGATTCGCATCGTAGTTCACCAAACCCAAGTGATGACAATGGGTTCGGCCATAAGAATCGTATTTTAACTCTGGCATTTTGAAGCGAACGATATATCCGTCGCTTCCTCCGCTGAGCAACCATTCGCCACTACCATCAATAGCGAGGCTCGTTACATCGCCTTGATGACGATGATTCGTAACAAGTGGTTCTGCTTGCTCGCTGTAATACAACTTTACGTTGCCATCACCGTCTCCACTAACGAACCGTGTACCCTCAGAGTTTGGAAGTGCGGCGAGGCAAATAATTCGCCGCCGCCCTGATTTGTATCGCAACAGGGGCTCGGCGGTATCGCAGTCCCATAGTCGCAGGGTTGTGTCTTCACTGGCGCTCACCAACCGTCGATTGTCCAAAAACAACAATCCGTGTCCGGTTGAATCGTGTCCCATAAGCATTACCGGAGTATTGTCAATCACCAGACCAAAAGAATGGTCCACAATCTGCGTTTGTCCAAAAGCAAAATCATCTGACCAAGTCAAATCACTGATTTGGAAAGCACCTTCGTTGGGTCCCGACTCTTGCGAGATACTCTTCAGGTAGGCGGCCACTTCCGCATGAATTGCTAGCGTTGCGGAAACAGACAACGCTTCCTGTGCAGAGATTGGCGTGATCGAACCTGGGCCACCAAGTGGATTCCACATTCGTGGCTGGACATGACTGTAAATCAAGCGAGTGGCGTGCTCAGCGTCGACCTTCAAGCGTAGCGATTTAAGCGAATACAGTCCCTTGATCCTCGCCCCCTCGGCAACTTCGATCGAAGTAATCGTCCATGGATGCCCATGTTCGGCTCCAAGTGTTAGCGCCAACCCCACACGTCGAAGCTCTGAGATCAGCTCGCCGAGCGAACGAGCAATGAGGGACCACGTCGATTCGCGTTGATAGCCGATTTTTTCAATCGCTTCCCAATCGATGATTACCGTAGAAAGACTTTCTTTGCTGATTCGCTGAGCAATTTGATCCAGCGTTTCTTGGTCTGACCGAACGACTGTTGTGAAGCGGTCGTCCAAGTGCAGAATCTTGTCTGCCAACTCCGGTGAGCCGAATTCTCGCGGAAAAGCAGCAGCAAGTGTTACAGGATTGACTACGATCATCGCACGGTCTTTGGGTACAAGTACCGTCTGTGTGACGTCGCTGTAAAGTGGCTTTGTGATGCGCAAAGTCACTTTGCCGCTGGGCAGTTCCGAGGTTCTAAATGTTGATTTACCGCTGGCGATTGTGATTCCTGCTGCATCGACCAATTCAATGTCCGCATCGGTCGGGTTTGTGCTGATCTCCAGCCGACCTACAAGTGGTATCAATCGAACTTCACGTATGGTCGTCGCCTGTGAGCCTCGTACTAGCGACAGCATTTCTTCATATGGCTCATAACCCGCCGCGGTGACGGTCAATCGTCGCGCGCCTGGTGCCACCGCTTGCGCAAGTTTTCCGCTCACCGTCCACAACGGTTGATCGTTCAGTGTCACTCTTGCCGTGGTCGGCTCGATTCGCAGTGTCAGGTAGGCTGGCCGACTCCAGAACCACGTCAGCGATAGCATCACCAAAATTGCCATCCCAGCCAAACCAGCCGCCAATCCTTGATTCCGCTTGACCCATCGAATCAGTCTTCCGCAGTAGGTGATCCGTTTAGGAGATAGATACGGAGTTCCGTCGACTTGGTCTGTGTTTAAGATCGTCACGATCGCATCGTACTGCTGCGGATCGTGCGGCAGCAGGCAAGTCTTACCTCGTTCCGAACCGACAGGAAAATTGACTGGCCCACCATCGCCGGCAAGTGCCAAAGGGAGTCCTAGGAAATCCGCCAGCGCCCTCAAATTTGGATTGTCACCGTAGTAGCGGTCAAGGACGGAGTCGCGATTCTCCTCGCTGGCTTCTTGCAACTCACTAATGCACTTCTCGAGTCGCAATTGCTCTGGGTCAATTTCAACTATCGAGTCGTCGCTAGCACTCACAATCGATGCTCCTCGTTATCGCGCGACAGGTCGCGTCGCAACCAAGCTAGTGCCAATTGATGCCGCGATTGAACTTGGTGAATCGTCAGCTCCATCTCGGTAGCAACCTCCGCGAACGTCAACTGACCAAAGTGCTTCAAACGAACGATGGTCGCCCATTGGGGATGAAGGTCACTTAACCGCGATATCGAATCCTGTACTGCCAACTCCGCGTCCGACTCAACAGCGTTGGGATCGGCGATACCGGACCCCGAGGTAGTCAACTCCTTTTCTGGATTCCGACGAGTTCTACGCAAATGATTGATCACAACATGCTGCATGGCCAATGCGGCAGCTCGAACGACGTGTTCGCGATTTTGCCAATGATCGGGATGCGATCGGAGTAGTTTTATAAAGACTTCGTCAACAACAACGTCCGTTGGCAACGAATCACCAGCGCCTAACACTCGCTTGCGAACAATTCCAATTTGCCGAAATCGCTGGCGCACAAGTTCATACAGTTGGTTCGCAACCATTGGGTCCGTTCCCGCGCGGCGGAACATCTCGGTGATGGGTTCCCGAGACGAAATGCAGGACTGATCGAAGGGGCTTGGACTAGACATGAGCAAAAGTATAGCTGCTCGACCTAGGATGTGGACACGACCCCTGTGGTACATTGTCCCCGTGTGGGCAACCATGGTGTTGATGTGTGCGTGAGGAATGCTCCTGATGATGCGGTTTTGTGGTCGATGTCTATCCAAGCGAAAATTGGATAACAATATCCCACCGGGCACGGCTCAGGGCAGAATGAGCTCCTGCGGGTCCAGCTCAAAAAATCTGCCACTTGATTCGCGGCTCGCTGGATTGATGCTCGTTCTCATGGTTTCGATCCACTACAACCTCTTTGCACAAGCACCCGCGATCGAAGGGCAAGCGATAGCGCATCGCAATCTTCACCACCCAGAACTGGATACCATCGGCGACCCGTTGCCGCCCCAGGCGATCATGCGACTCGGTACGGATCGATTTCGTCATCCGAGCGGAGCGATTGAGATGGCGATTGCACCGGACGGAAGGTCCCTCGTGACCATCAATAGCGAAGACATTAGCGGCTGGGACACAGCATCTGGCCGTGTGCTGTGGAGCGTTGGCTGCCGAGAAGTTCTTGGCTACATTCCTGGTGCTGGTTACGGCCAGCAGTTCATTGCCTTTGCAAATGACAGTTCAACGTTCTACACACCAGGCGCTAATAGCGTCGTGCTGGCGTGGAACACGCGCAATGGTTCGCGTGAGTCCATCGCTTTAGATCGGCCAGATGCTAAAGAGGTGGCAATCCTACCGAGCAATATCAAGTCCACGTCAGTGGATGTGACAGGCGATGGCAAGCTGTTTGCCGTCGGTCACCACGCGGGTGCCGCAATGTACGATCGCCAGGGTAAGAAATTGTGGTCGATCGACAGTCGGCCAGTTGCTGCGATCGACAACCTCGAACAGAAAGCAGCGGCGTTGTTGCGGTACGGAGCTTGTGATCAAGCGACATTCAGTCCTGATGAAAAACTCGTCGCTGTGGTGATGAGTGAAAACCAAAACCAAATTCTGCTGCTGGACACGGCCAGCGGAAAGTTGGTTCGCACGATCGAGTTGGAGAACGATCTCTTGCGGCTGGAATTTAGTCCTGATGGCCAGCAGATCATGACGACGCAGTGGAGTCGATCCGTGCAAGTCAGGTTTGATGGGAAAATGTTCGTCTCACTTCCGGAAGAGTGTGCCGCGCAATGCTACAGAGTCGAAGACGGAGAGCAAGTTTGGGACGCTCACATTGCGACAAAGAAGCATAAGTCCAATTGCGTTTCGGCCATTAGTTATTCGCCGGACGGCAAGCGAGTTGCCATTGGCGCGACGATTGACGCTTCGAGAATGATCCAACTGCTTGATGCGGAGTCCGGTAGGAGAGTTTCGGAACTAGCCGGGCTCATCGAGACGCCTTGGTCGATGCAATTTTCTTCGGACTCTCGCGTGCTCTATTCCGCTGGGGTTGATACTGAAATCCGTCGCTGGAACGTTGAAACAGGATCGCTGCTTCCCTTGCCCGAGGGCCACCGCGCCAGCGAAGTCGCTACGGTTTCCCCGGATGGAAAGACAATCGCCGTGTGGGATTCCGATAACACTATCATGCTGGTGCGAGTCAGCGACGGCGTGGAGTTACGGCGACTGGCCGCCAACAAATCCAAGATCACGGCAATACGGTTTAGTGCTGACGCAACACGAGTTTTTGCAGCCGGAACTCGAAATGACGACCTTGTTGTGGAAAGTTGGAGCGTTGCAACCGGCGAGTCCCTTCACCGCTGGAATTGGCCTCAGGGATTTGTGCGTTCGGAGAATGTCAACGCGCTGTCAGTCAGTTCCGACGGCTCGAGAGCGGCGATCGCGGTAGCCGGTCAAGGACGTACCTATTTATTCAATCCTCTCAGCGGAAAACTTGTCGCTGCAATCTTGCACGGCGGCGTTAGCGGATTGGACTTCAGCCCCGACAGCCAAACACTGACAACCGTTGGTTTGGATAACCACATTCGTCGCTGGAACGCGTCCACAGGCGAACTGGTCGACGAATTGAATGGTCGAGAATCGCTTGCGTCCGATGTCCTTCCGCAACGCCCAGCTTTCCGAATGTGCGGTGTCGTTTATTCACCCAATGATGATCGCTTTGCAATCACGCGTGCTGGCGGACAAGTCAGCATATGGCAAGCGGCAAAGGATATGATGCCTCGCCATTTGCTGAGTTTCGAGGCAGGTGAGTTCAGTTTCGGCGCGATCGCGTTTTCTCCAGACGGCATGTGGATAGCCACCGGTGCATCGATTGGTACAATCTCGCTGTTCGATTCGGTCACGGGCAAGCGACTGTGGAACGTAGCTAGCGAGGGTAAGAACGTGCATTCGATTGAATTCGGTAACGACAATCGGCGATTGCTCACCGGAGCCGACGGGAAGTCGTACTTGTGGGATTTGGTGCCCAAGCGACTGCCTTATACCAAGACCTTAAACGAGTTGTGGTTGGACTTGGGTAGCGACGTCATCGGAGATCCATATCACGCGATGTGGGCAATGGTGTATCAAAGTGAACAAGCCGTTCCGTTTATCGCCGAATCACTGGACTCGATCGAAACGGTCTTCGACTTAAACGCCATCACCAAAGGCCAGGCCGAGCAAACAGCCATACGCCGATTGCAACTGGCAAAACAAAAAGCCGACGTTGATCCATCGACAGACACTGACCAACGTATTCGCAATGCACTGGTAACTTTGCGACTGATCGATACCGAGGCATCCCGAGCGGCACTGCACACGCTATCGCAATCACATGCCCTGCAGGCAGTCCGTGACGCCGCTTCGTTGTTGGATTAACCAAGCAATTCGCTAACCACATGAGCTTCTTCGACTCCGGTGAGGCGGAAATCGAGGCCTTGGAATTTGTAGGTGAAGCGATTGTGATCGATGCCGAGCATGTGCAGCATCGTGGCATGAAAATCGCGAACGTGAACACGGTTTTCGATGGCATTGTAACCGAATTCGTCCGTCTCGCCGTAGCTCCGGCCGCCCCGAATGCCTCCGCCGGCCATCCACATTGAGAATCCTTTGATGTGGTGGTCGCGTCCGTTGCCTTGTGCCATCGGAGTCCGTCCAAACTCGCCGCCCCAAACAATGAGCGTGTCGTCGAGCATACCACGTTGACGCAAATCCTTGATTAGCGCCGCAGTTCCTTGGTCAACGAATTTGGCTGTCGTGCTAACTCCATTTTTGACGCCGCCGTGGTGGTCCCAACCTCGGTGATAGAGCTGGATAAAACGCACACCGCGTTCAGCCAACCGACGTGCGAGCAAACAGTTACTCGCGAATGACCCATCCCCCGGCCGACAGCCATACATGTCGATGATGTGTTGAGGCTCGCTTGACATATCGGTGAGCTGAGGTACTGACGCTTGCATGCGAAACGCCATTTCATAACCGGCCAATCGGGTCGCAATCTCGGGGTCTTCCAGCTCTGCGTTACGAATGGTGTTGATACGAGAAACTGCGTCCACGATATCACGTTGTTGTGAACGTCCGACTCCTGGTGGATTGCCTACGTAATGCACCGGGCTTCCCGTCGCATGCATCTGTACTCCTTGGAACCGGCTGGGCAGAAATCCCGAGTGCCACTGACGTGAACTAATCGGTTGGCCTTGCCCGCCTCCTTCACTGGTGAGCACAATGAACCCAGGCAAATCTTGCGTCTCGGCACCAAGGCCATAAAGCACCCACGAGCCCATTGACGGTCGGCCGCTGATCGCAGTTCCTGTGTTGAAGAATGTGTGGGCTGGGTCGTGATTGATTTGCTCGGTGTGCATGGACTTAATCACGCACATCTCGTCGGCAAATTTGCTCGTGTGCTCAAAGACTTCGGACATCTCCAATCCACTTTCGCCGCACTTGACGAACTTGTGCTGTGGGCCGAGCACCTTTAGCTTCTGGCCCTGAAGTTGTGCGATTGGCTGGCCGTTCGTTACCGATTCTGGCATCGGTTGACCATCAAGGCGAGCGAGTTCGGGCTTGTAGTCGAACGTCTCCAAATGACTAGGGCCGCCAGCCATGCACAAGTGAATGACTCGGCGAACTCGCGGCGTGTGATCTACCGACCGTCTATCGTTTTCCGCGGCGAGCGACGATGCACCTCGAATAAGGTGTGGATCGATCAACGAAGCAAGTGCCACGCAGCCAACGCCTGTTTGGCGCAAGAACGTTCTTCTCGCGATTCGCGCTGTCGAGTTTTGGTTTTCAAGACGGTTCATGGTTCATGCTAGTAACGAGTAATGAATTCGTGCAGGTTCAGAATCACGCGAGCAACGCTGGTCCAAGCCGCAAGTTCCGCTACATCGAGATCCTCGGCGACAGGCGAGGTTCCTGTCGCAGTCAACATCTTCGCGTCGTCCAAATGAGAGCGATAATGTTTGAGGTGCGCGTCATAGACCAGCCGCAGTTCGTTAGCGATATCCGTTTCAGGCTTACGTGACACGGCGGTTCGATAGGCCCAGTTGAGTTGTGAATCCGTATCGAGCCCTCCTTCTCGCATGATCCGCGAAGCAAAAACGCGAGCCGCTTCGACAAACGTTGGATCATTCAGCAGCACGAGGGATTGCAACGGCGTATTGCTGCGCGATCGAGACGCCGTGCATTCTTCGCGGCTTGGCGCATCGAACGCCTTGAGCATCGGGTGCAAGAACGTGCGTTGCCAATGTGCGTACACGCCACGTCGAAATTGATTGTTGCCTTGATCCGCCACATAGATGCGTTTGGGAAAGTTGAGCTGGTCATAGTAGCCATCCGGTTGGTACGGTCGCACACTAACTCCGCCCACCTGCTCGACGAGCAATCCGCTTGTTGCGAGCGCGCTGTCTCGTACTACTTCGGCCGGAACACGAAACCTTCCTTGTCTGGCGAATAGCTCGTTGTATGGATCACGTTCGATAAGAAGTGATGTTGGCTTGGACGAACGGCGATATGCATCACTGGTAACAATTTGGCGGAACATGTGCTTGATGTTCCAACCGGATTCAACAAATTCAACTGCGAGCGCATCGAGTAAGTCGGGATACGATGGGAACGTTCCTTGGCCACCGAAATCGTCGACGCTGGCACAGATACCGCGACCGAACAGAAGGCTCCATAGTCGATTCACCATCGTTCGCGATGTGAGCGGATTATCGGGCCGGCACAACCAATTCGCGAGATCAAGGCGAGTGGCTCGCGCATCGCCAGTTTCCAGTTTCCCCAAAAACGATGGAATCGCCGGTTCCACAAGTTCGCCGGTATCGTCCATCCAATTGCCTCGTGGCAGAACACGAATCTCACGAGGCGTAACCGACTTACTCACGACGGTGAGTGGTGCGGTTTCCTCAGTCGTCACGCGATGCTTCACTCGCTCGTCGATTTGTTCTTGCAGTTGAATCATTGGCTCTGCGCGAGCGATGTAGTACTCTTGTAGCGTTTTCGTTTGCGCCTCGTTGCGTGTATTCGCGTCGAGGCGAAGGGCTTCAGCGACATTGTCTGGGATTCGATCCGCAACGATCCAACCCGCATCGTCCCAATGCGTTAATCCACCAAATTGTGTGAACGCCATGCCGCTGACCTCTTGCCCAACAGCCAGTCCGACATCGACGGCCGACACTTCAAGTCGCACCCAATGGCCGGTCTCCGGCAGCTCGCCGCGACGATTGTATCCATCCCAGCTCTCGGGCTTGCGACCGTAGTCTATGTCGTCGCTTCCCCATACCGCACGATGGTCCCAGGACCCATCATTGAATTGCAACATGATCGATCGCGGTGAGTTCTTTGGATCCAAGTGCACCCATGCAAAGAACCGTGTCTGTTTGTCGACTTTGATTCTCGACTTGGCGTTCTGGGACAAGTGTTGGACTAGCCCCTCGGAGCTTTGTCGCCGCGACTTGTTGCCGCTGTGAACGGGGCCTTGTTCCGACGTAACAAACTTCCACACACCTTCATTCGATCCGCCAGTTTTGTGGTTCTCGTCGATCCAAACGGATTCGCTTTCCTTTATTACGTCGACGTTCGCCAGTGCAGTGGTTTCCCACTCCGCTTGTTTACTGAGCAGATCTTCGCGAAGCAATGGGACTCGCGACTTCAGCAAATCGATTTCCTTGTCGATCGCAGCCAGTTGTTGTTGCAGTTCCAGAGACGGAACGCGGATCATCGGTGGGCGTTCTCTTGCTCCATAAACACCTCGTTCTTCGATATCGGCAAAGAAGGCTCCCAACGCATAAAAGTCACGCGTTGTGTAAGGATCGTACTTGTGATCATGGCACTGGGCGCACCCGAGTGTTGCTCCCATGAAGACCTGCGAGACGTTGCGTACGCGATCAGCAAAGTAGATTGCTAAATATTCCTTCGCTTGTGAACCGCCTTCCTCTGTCGTTTGATTCAGTCGGTTGTAGCCGGAAGCGACTTGTTGCTTGAGTGTTGCTCCAGGCAATAAGTCACCAGCCAGTTGCTCGCGGACGAACTGGTCATAAGGCATGTTGCTGTTGAACGCATCAATGACATAGTCGCGATACGGTGACTGCGAAACGTTTTGATCGCCGTGGTAGCCGACCGTGTCTGCGTATCGTACGAGGTCGAGCCAATACATTGCCATCCGTTCCCCAAAATGTGGTGAATCCAACATTCGGCTAACAAGCTTTTCGTACGCCTCGCCTGATGTGTCACGAGTAAAAGCCTCTACCTCATCAAGGCTCGGTGGCATTCCAGTCAGATCAATCGACAAGCGACGGATAAGCGTGATGCGATCAGCTTCGCCGACTGGTTCGATACCTTCTTCTTCCAGTCGAGCGGCGATAAACCGATCGACCGTGTTGGCAGGCTGAGCGGTAGTACTAATTGCAGGCTCTCGACGAACAATCGATGTATAAGCCCAGTGCGGTTCGTAGTGTGCACCTTCAGCGATCCAGCGACGCAGCACTTCTTTTTCAACAGCGCTGAGATCCTTGTGCAGCTCCGGCGGCGGCATTCGCAGCTCAGGATCGTCGGAAAAAACGCGAACGACCAACTCACTTGCCTCGGCGTTTCCCGGCACAATCACACCATCAGGCTTCGCCGACGCGTCGGGTAAATCCAAACGCAAGTCGCCTTCGACCGTTTTCGCATCTGGCCCGTGGCATGCGAAACATTTATCGCTCAGTACTTGACGCACATCACGATTGAAGTGAATCGGTTGTTCGTCCGCCAAACATACCATTGAAGCGTATGGAACAGTGCAGAGATAGATGCACAGATGAAATACAGGATTGCGCAGCATGGCGGGAATCGGTTGCGATTGAAGGCGGGAAACGGACACGCTCAATTGTAATCGTTGCTTCGCTCCCTCGCTTGCATCTGTCAGCAACTATTTTGTCCGCACCAAGTATCCGACTGCTGCAGAAGTCACGCTTTTCGCAAAGTCAGTTCGCTTCGGAGCCAACGAACTCTTCTCGAGTCAACCTGCCGTCGCTGTTGTTGTCAAAGTTTTTGAAGCGGGATTCGACGTTGTCTTGATTCTTGAGTCCTCGTTTGTATTCGTCGAGGTCGAGCTGGCCGTCTTGATTGGTGTCCCAGCGAACAATAGCCGCGGCTCGCTGGCCTGACATCGATTTTGCAATCGTCTTTTTGGTGCCTGCTTGATCTCGTAAATTGGTTTTGGTTTGGAGAGCAGGGTTGACGCTTTTGGGCAGTTTGTCGAACCATGTTGCAATCGCCGTTCGCATTTGTGTGACTCGTACGGTGTTTTCTGCGGCGAGGTTTCGCGACTGCGTTCGGTCCGCAACCACGTCATAAAGTTCTGCACGCTGCTTCGTTTCATCCAGAATCAACATCCAGTTGCTCTCGCGCATGGCGAATGCAGGCCAGTCGTCGCCACTGTGTTTGCCTTGCCACCACCAGAACACCGGCTTGGTGCGGACTTGCGATGCACCTTGCCACGCTGGCAACATGTTTTCGCCATCGGAAATGTATCCGCTCGGTGATGGGACGCCGGTCGCGGCAAGCAACGTTTCAAAAACATCCACACCAGCGAGTGCGGTGACCTTGTCAACGCGACCTGCCGGGACCGAGTTGGGCCAACGAACAAGGAATGGCGTATTGACCCCACCCAGCAACAAACTGCGTTTGCGACCTTGCAATCCACCGGTGCTGCCGACACTGTAATAAAACTTGTCGGTTGCTTTCGGATGAGAGTTCTCCGGTCCGTTATCGCTTGAGAAGATGACGATCGTATTATCGGCAATCGCAAGCTCGTCGAGCACCTCAAGAATGCGGCCCACTTGGCGATCCGCTCGCGAGACAGCCGCATAGTAAGTGCGATGGGGCTCAGCTATGTCGGGATAGATTTTCTTGTCATCTTCGGTAGCGGAGACAAGATGGTGAGTCTCATGCAACCAGAGGTTCATGTAAAACGGTGAGCCCTCGGCGCTGCGAATGAAATTCACGGCGTGCTCGGTCGCTGCGACGCTGATCCACGAAGCGGCCTCCTTGTCATGCGCCGACGCTTCGCCACTGGCGAAGTTTCCTTTAAAACCGTCAAACACATGCCGACCCGGCCCAGTCCACACGGCTGCGTCGTCATAGTCGTAAGCTTCCGGTAGCGGTGCGTCAGCAATACCGCCTCCGGAGAGATGCCATTTCCCGAAATGAGCTGTCTTGTATCCGGCGTTCTTCATTTCGCGAGGCAGTAGCGGAGCTGCCGGATCGAGCCAATCGGGCATATTGCGTTCAAGGTTTTGAGCCGGTGACGCGAAGTGTTGATGCACGCCCCATCGCGACGGAAATTGTCCTGTAATGATCCCAGTTCGGCTGGGCGAACACACAGGATTCACCACCGTGAAGCTCCAGAAGTCAGTGCCTTCGCGGGCAAGGCGATCGATGTTCGGCGTCTGGATATGGGGATGTCCGTGGCACGCGAGGTCTCCGAATCCGAGATCGTCCGCGTAAATGAACACGATGTTCGGCCGATTGCTGTTTTTTGTTGGCTCCCCAGCGTCAAGCGAAGCGAACAAGCACAAGCTCGCAGTGGCAAAACATAGGCAAAACGTAACGCTCGAAAGAATGTTTTCTTTCATTTCGGCAAACCTGGAGAGTGATCGAGAATCGTGAGGTTGATGAAAAAAACCTGACCAGCGTGTGCATTTTAGCCAAACGAGCCAGCGTTAACACGATTCCCCATTTACCCGACCACATCACCTGCATCGTTTACTCTAGGTAACTTTCGAGAACTCCCTCCCCAAACGCTGGTGCGAGATACCGCTGACGTCGCCCCACCATCTCTCCTATCCTGCTTGTTTTGACTAAGCTGTGGGCGTACCGGTGATGATTCCGGACGACTGACCTCTTGGAAACAGCAGCGTAAACTTGATGGCTCAACAGCGTTTGCCGAAGCGGCAATTCCTTTCAAAACTACTTTCCCTATCCGCAAACGTGATTGGACAGTCGGCGCAATCGCGTCCACGTCGACCACGGCGGATGGTGTGCCGACTCGAGCAACTCGAAGATCGACGATTGTTAGTTGCTGCGACGGACTTGGCGTCAATCGTCGGGCTGGTGACCAACAACTCGGCGAACGTCAGTGGTGCAAACGTCCAGCTTTTTCGTGACAACGGCGACGGTTCGTTCAATGCGGCGAGCGATACGTCGGTTACCAATGTCACGACAGGGACCGATGGCCGGTACCAGTTTCCTCGCATTACAGCTGGTTCGTACTTCGTCGTCCAACCCTCTCAAGCCGTTGGCGGACGCACTCTGCCGCAACGCGTCTCGCCATTGGTGACCATTGATGCCACCGCAGTTCAAGGCCAACTGGTGGATACCATTGATGCCTTCAATACGGTTCCGCAAACGGTCCGCGATGAAACAAACGATAACGTGCCAATGACAAGCAGCCTTGCGGCTCCACAAGTCATTGGCGGCGAGCGTGACCTGTTGGTAAATAAAACAAGCGCCACCGGTGCGGTGCAGCTCAGTATCAACGATCCGTTATTGCCAGGGTTACTGTCGTTCGACTCGGTACAGTTTGGCGATGGTCAGCGGCGGATCACGTGGGACGGTGCTGATGGTAATGCGACAACGATCGACGATACGGGACTCGGCGGTATCGATTTAACAAGAGCTGGCTCGGCGGCAGGCATACGACTTCAAATCGGTGCGAACAGCGCTGGTGGAACCGCGATTTTAAGACTGTACAGCAGTGATGGCGTCGTCGGCACGGCGAGTCGTTTCAGTTCCTTCACTTTGACGATCCCTGACACCGGTGGTACACCTTCGTCGGTCGAGTTTATTCCATTCTCGTCGTTCACTGCCGATGGCGGTGGCGGCGCGAGCCTTACCAGCATCGGGGCGATCGAATTAGAAATCAGCGGCAGCCCTAATGTGAACGGGACTGCGGAATTGGTTGGAACAAACGGGCCAACCCTGTTCACGCAAGATTTTTCCAATATCGAATCCGCCGATTTGAGTTTGACCAAAACTGCGAACACTGCGACGCCTAGCGTTGGACAGAATGTCACCTTCACCATCACGGTCAACAATTCCGGCCCTAGCGGTGCGACCGGCGTGTCAGTCATCGATATGTTGCCTCCAGGACTAACGCTGGTGAGCAACACGCCGTCTCAAGGAACTTTCAATCCCGCTAGCGGTGTGTGGACGATTGGTGCCATCGCGGCTAACGGTTCCGCCAATTTGCAACTGAACGCGACGGTCAATGCGAACACTCCGATCACTAATTCAGCACAGATCAACTCGTCCGATCAAACGGACCCTGACAGCACGCCGGGAAACAGTGTCGCTGGCGAAGATGACATCGCTACTATCACGGTGTCACCGCAACTGGTCGACGTATCGCTGAGCAAGACGATCGATACCGCTTCACCAAATGTTGGACAGAACGTTACCTACACGGTTACCGCGTCCAATGCTGGGCCATCAACGGCAACGAATTTAGTGATCCGTGACTTGCTGCCCAGTGGCGTAACGTTTGTTTCAGCTACGCCCAGCCAGGGCAGCTACAACACGACGACCGGGTTGTGGACCATCGACAACTTGGCGGTTGGTGCTACACCGACATTAACCTTGGTAGGTCGAGTCAACTCCACCGGCTCTCGCGTTAATTCGGCAGAGGTTACGGCGATTGACCAGAGCGATAGCGACAGCGTGCCGAACAACAACGTTGCCACTGAAGACGACATCGCTAGCGTTACCTTTGATATTCCAGTCGCCGATTTGTCGCTGACCAAGTCAGCCAGTAACCTGCGTCCCAACGTTGGCGAAACGTTCAGCTTCAATATCGAGGTTGCCAATGCGGGGCCCAACGCTGCCAGTGGCGTTGCGGTCACGGATATTTTGCCCAGCGGAGTGACGTTCATTTCGTCAACGGTTAGTGCCGGAACGTACAGCCCTGTAACCGGTATCTGGACGCTGGGTGATGTTGCTGTCGGTGCGACGCCAACACTGATGATCAATGCTCGACTGGACAGTGCCGCCGGGGTGTCTAACACCGCGCGAATCACTGCGTCAAATACTTCCGACCCCGACAGCACGCCGGGAAACAACGTCGAGACTGAAGACGACCAGCAAACCATCACAGTGATGCCTCGCAGCATCGACTTATCGTTGACCAAGACGGTCGACATAGCGCGTCCCAGTGCCGGTCAGAACGTAGTGTTCACGGTGACAGCGGCGAATGCTGGACCTGATGCAGCCACCATGGTCGTCGTGTCGGACCAATTGCCGGCGGGACTAACGTTCGTATCGGCGGCTCCTTCGGTCGGTGACTACAACAGTGCGACAGAGTTGTGGACGATTGGCGATGTCCCGGTCGGTAACACACCGACGTTGCAAATCACAGCTCAATTCACTGGCAATCGCGCCGCGACGAACATCGCACAAGTTAATGTGGCGGGAGAGTTTGATATCGATAGCACGCCAGGAAACAGCGTTGCCAGCGAAGATGATCAAGCGTCGGCTGGCGTTGCACCAGCAACCGCGGACTTATCGTTGACCAAAACCGTCAGTACTGCCACACCAAACGTTGGCGATAATGTTGTGTTCGTCGTCAACGTCAACAATTTGGGACCGGATGGGGCCACTGGAGTCGCTGTTCGCGACTTGTTGCCACCAGAAGCCGCATTCGTATCAGCGACCCCCAGTGTCGGCACCTACGACTCGACCACAGGAATTTGGATGCTGGGCACGCTTGCCGCGAATTCGTCGGCCACGTTGATGATCACAGCGACCGCGTTGTCGACGTCACTGATCACGAACACGGGCGAGATCATCAGCGCCGACCAATTCGATCCTGATAGCACTCCGAACAACAACGTACCGAGCGAGGATGATCAAGATTCCGCAACTGCCCAGCCACAACAAATCGATCTGGCACTGACCAAGACGATCAACAACGCGACGCCTAATCTCGGCGAAGAAGTCGCGTTTACGATTGCTGTCAGTAATGCTGGTCCCTCGCGGGCGACGGGGATTGTCGTCAGCGACAACTTACCGACCGGCGTCTCACTCGTCACCAGCACGCCAAGCCAGGGCAGCTTCAATACCACGACAGGTGCATGGACCGTCGGCGAACTGGCGCTGAATGGCGCTGCGACGTTAACGTTGGTTGGTCGCGTTGACACACTCGGGTCGCGCACCAACATGGCACAGGTCATTGCCGCCGATCAAGCCGACATTGACTCCACGCCCAACAACAACATCGCCAGCGAAGACGATCAAGCGAGTGTCGAGTTCACAGTACCGGTCGCTGATCTATCGCTTAGCAAAACGGCCAGCAACATGGCACCTAACGTTGGTGAAAATGTGACGTTCTCGATCGTGCTCAATAATGCCGGGCCAGATTCCGCTACCGGAGTACGCGTGACAGATATTTTGCCAACAGGTGTAGCGTTCATTTCCACTAGCTTGAGCGCTGGCACCTACGACGCCGCTACCGGTATCTGGAGCATTGGCACGCTCGCCAGTGGTGAAAACGCGACACTCGATATTCTGGCACGTGTTGAAACGCAAGGTGCGAAAACGAATACCGCTCGCGTGACCTCCACAAATCAAGCTGACCCCGATTCGACACCCGGCAACAATGTACCGACCGAAGACGATCAAGACCAAGTGACGATCACGCCGCCTCAGATCGATTTGTCGCTGACCAAGACCGCGAACGTCGATCGCCCATCGCTCGGTGATCGCGTTGATTTTACGGTTACAATTTCCAACGCTGGACCAAGTGATGCCAGTGGTGTCGTCGTCACCGATCTGCTTCCTCTTGGACTGAGCTTGGTCAGCAGCAGCGTCACGGTGGGCGACTACAACGCTGGTACCGGCGTTTGGAATGTCGGTTCGCTCGCGGCGATTTCGTCCGCGACACTGAATCTCACTGCGACAGTGGATTCTGTTGGTGCGAAGATCAACGTTGCCGAAGTAACCGCTGCCAACCAATTTGACATCGACAGCCTGCCGGGCAACGGCTTGGCAACCGAAGACGATCTGGCAAGTGTGACGATCACGCCAGCCAGCGCGGATTTGTCACTCACCAAAACGATCGACAATTCCACGCCTAACGTTGGCGATACCGTGACCTACACACTCACCGTGAACAACGCTGGACCCGACTCCGCAACCAACATCGTCGTCGTCGACCAGTTCCCTGCGGGGCTGACGCTTGTCAGTTCAACGCCAAGCGTTGGCACTTACAACGCCGCAAACGGAATGTGGACGATCCCGACGCTCGCTGCAAATGCGAATGCGACATTACGACTGGTCGCTACCGTGGATACTCTCGGCGACAAGGCGAACACTGCAGAGATCACTTCATCGAGCCAGTTCGATCCCGACAGCACGCCAGGTAACTTCGCTGCCGGAGAGGACGATATCGCCAGCACATCGTTGTCACCCCAGCTCGTGGATCTAGCGTTAGCAAAATTGCTTGATAATCCCTCGCCCAACATCGGCGATACCATTCAATACACAGTACGAGTAACCAACACCGGACCATCCCCAGCCAGCGGCGTTGTGGTCACCGACCAATTGCCAAGTGGTGTGACGTTTGTCTCGTCAACTCCCAGCCAAGGAACGTACAACGCCACCGCGGGATTGTGGAATGTTGGCAATGTCGCTGTCGGAGAGACTCCCACATTGACGATTTCGGCGACCGTTCTGGAAACTCTCAGTGAAACGAACACCGCCGAGATTACGGCCGCCGACCAAACGGATATTGACAGTACACCAGGAAATAACGTCGCTACCGAAGACGACATCGCCAGCGTTACTTTCGTATCACAGGTCGCTGACTTGTCGTTGACCAAGGATGTTGACAATGCATCGCCCGATCGTGGCGACAACGTCAACTTCACCCTGCGAATTTCCAACATGGGGCCGGATGCAGCAACGGATGTTGTGGTAACTGATCAATTGCCGCCGGGATTGACGTTTGTTTCAGCGGCGCCGACAACGGGTGCATACTCTGCAACTAGCGGTCGATGGACGATCCCGCGAATCGAAGTGAATTCACAAGAAACGTTGGTGATTACAGCGATGGTCCAGTCGGGTGCTACTGCAACAAACCGCGCCGAAGTCACTTCCAGTCGCCAATTTGATCCCGATAGCACTCCGGGGAACAATGTTGCCGATGAAGACGATTCGGCAGCAATTGTCATTACACCAAACGTCGTCGATGTGTCGGTTAGTGCCAGCGTCGACAATGACGCACCACTGGAGGGTGAAACGATCGCCATCTCGATCCTGGCCAGTAACGCGGGGCCAGCCAATGCAAGTGGAATTATTGTCACCGTGCCCTTGCCCGAGGGCTTATCCCTGGTATCGGCGAATCCCGAACAGGGCATCTACGATCCAGCGACTGGTATTTGGACGGTAGGTGCACTTGCTGCTGGCGCCGACGCTGAGCTGGTACTCAATGCTACCGTCGACGTTCGCGGTTTGAAACAGTTATCTGTCGAAGTAACCGCGACAGACCAATTCGATCTCGACAGTACTCCGAACAACAACATTGATTCCGAAGACGACCAAACGACGCTGCTGATTCGCGCCCCACGCCTGCTGACGAAGAGACTATTCTTAGCCCGCTAAACGCGTTGATGCAGTGTCGCTTTTCAATCGCAGGAATCATTCGGCAAACCAAGTGACGGTGCTTGTGAGTCACCCTGATTGAGATTTGCCTTCGTGCGACTTAGCTGAACAGTGACATTTTCGAGTAGATACGCGTGCCAGAGCGTGGGAAATCCCAGCCAATCCACCGTCCAGCAAGAGTGGCAAAATGACGTGGGATCTTCAGTTCCCGCGAGATCCCGCATCTGGCCCACGTGCGGGAGTGCATTGCGATGGCGAACCCTCAAGCCGTGAAGACGATCACCGCCCAACTAATCGACCAGGCGAAGGTAGTTGCGGTTGATGGCAGCGAAGAGTTCAGCGGCGAGCGCGCCGGGGCGACGACGTATCGTTGTGTCTGTCCGCACGACAAGACACCGATGGTGACATCGTGCCGGGCCAAGGGGCCAGACACGATGCGCTATCTTGGCTATCTCCGGTGCGTGATCCGGTTCTTGAAGGGGCTCGTGCCGTCGATGCCAGAAGAACGTCCGGCGGGGTTGCCGTATCAACTGGCGCGGTTCGCTGAGATCGCTGAAACGGCAGTGAATGAATGCGGAGAAGCGGTAACGACCACTCGCACCGTGTCGATCGAATATGCGCTGCAGCAGAAGTTGCACGCTGCGTTCAACAAAGCACCGTCCAGTCGCCCACCACCAGGCAGCCACAGTGAGCAAGTCGGATGAAATCGACGCTGCTGCAAGTCATTGAAACAAGATCAGCGA
>JBGSIA010000174.1:0-8929 GCA_041751935.1 Pirellulaceae bacterium
GATGTCAGTACTTCGCACGCTGCGAGTGCGAGGCCACCAGCCTCTGGATACAATTCTGTCTTCGCTGGCCGACTACTCAAAAACAGGCATTCTGCCACCGCTGCCACCCAAAGCTCTGACAGCAGGCTGAATAGTTACAAAGTCAGAAACGTTGTACCTGTGAAAATAGAACGACACATCCACGGAAATTAAAAATGAACCATGAAGTAAACGACATCAAGCCATCGTCTCTGTCCCACATCGTTGGACAGAGGTCGGTTGTCGATCAAGTGCGAGTAGCGCTCGATGCCTGTTTTCAGGATAACCGCCGCATGGATCATTGCTTGATGGTTGGTCCACCGGGACTTGGCAAAAGTGCCTTGGCAAACATCGTCGCTCAGGAGATGGCTACCGACTTCCATGAAGTTCTGGGGCAGAGCATTGTTACTCCCGCCGATTTGAATGCTTTGTTGCTGTTGGCGCAAGAGAAATCGATTATTCACATCGACGAGGCGCACGAGTTAAAGAAGGAATATCAAACGTGCTTGTACTTGGCACTTGATCAACGAAAGTTGCTTTTACCTGGTGGTAAGAACGTGCAGAGTTTGCCGCTCAATGACTTCACGTTGTTGCTCAGCACCACAGACGAGTATTGCCTATTGCAACCGCTGCGGGACAGGATGCGACTGCTTCTCCGATTCGAGTTTTACAGCGTCGATGAACTGACCACGGTGCTGACACACAGGACGAAATGTCTGCGATGGGAAGTCGATGAATCGGTGTTGCCACTGATCGCACTTCGAGCAAGAGGCACACCACGACTTGCACTTCGACTTCTTCAGGCTTGCTACCGAGTGTGTCGGAGCTTGGGTGAAGTTGCGATCACACCCGACCACTTAACTCGTGCCTGCCAACTCGAAAACGTCGATGCTCTTGGACTTGGTCCTGTTGAACAGAAGTACGTTGCCATCCTTGCCGATGGTCCGAAGCGACTAAACGTCATCGCCAGTTTGCTTGGTCTGCCATCCAGAACTATCAGCCAAGTGACCGAACCGTTTCTGATTCGTGTCGGGCTGGTCGTTAAAGATGATCAAGGTCGGCGTCAATTGACAACTCTCGGTCATCAACATGCTGCCGCTGTTAAATCCGATCCTTGAATGCTCTTGCTACATGCCCGATTTGCGTCCAAATCATATCCAAAACGTGTTGAAAGTTTGTCCGATGAGTGAAACACCGAAAGTCGCTGTGACCGTCGCAGAAATGGCTCGGATGTGCGGTCTTGGAAGAAGTCGATTCTACCAACTGATCGGTACAGCCTTACCATATCCGCTTTACACCGTGTCCACGAGGCGTCCATTTTATAACCAAGAGTTGCAGCAAGTCTGTCTCGATGTGCGTCGTCGCAACTGCGGTATAGATGGGAAGCCGATCTTGTTTTATTCGAAGCCGATCAACGGCAAGCCTTCAGCGAAGAAGAATGTGTCTGCTCCCAAACAGCAATCACATCCTGATCTGCTCGACAGCTTGAGAGCATTGGGACTGAGTGTGACTTCAGTGCAGATCGATACTGCATTGAAATCTGTTTTCCCCACCGGGGTTCAGGGGATCGATCAAGGCGAAATTTTGCGACAAGTATTTATCCACCTAAAGAAGAATGGAGAATCATCATGACCCCAATCGATTGGATACTTGAATATGATTTTTGGGGCGGCTGGATGGGGCTGGAAGAGTTCATGGAAAAGCATGGCTCCCATACGATGCTCGTTTGCGATGAAGGTCCGATCTTTGATGATGAACTTGTTGAGAGGTTTGGCGAAGGTGCATCGGCTGAGTATCTGGGAGAAGAGTCACCATATTTCATGGAGAACGACGGACTGTACTTCATCATCCGATCTGTCACAAAAAAGGGTAAGCCTCGAATACGAGGTGGAACGCACGTCATTGTTTACCCGTGATAACTGTCTCAATTCACTCGATAACCCCAAGAGATAACTGCGATTATCTCCTGAATCCGTGTCCGAAAGGTGTTTAAAGATGTCCGATTTCTGTGCAGAAGACCGCAACAATTCAGCGGATAATGTTTTCGCTGGGCTGCTGGTTGGTGAAAACGAAGCCAATCTTTTGGCGACCTTTTTGAGTCAGCACGACTTCTCACCAAACAGTCGAAAGGCGATCAGTTGCGACCTTCAAAAGCTTGCTCGTTGGTTCACTGAAGCCAACAAAGAAGCATTCGTGGTGGATCGTGTGACCACACGGGACGTGACTGATTTCAAAGACTATCTACGCCGTCATCAAGGTCAGGCCGTCAGCACTGTCAATCGTTGTTTGGTTACGGTTCGTCGATTCTTTGGCTGGCTGGTCGATGAAGGAACATTGCCGACCAATCCGGCAAAGCCTGTCAAGGAATTGAAGCGTCAGCAATTAGCGCCGAAGGGGCTTGAACGAAAGGACGTTCGACGATTGCTTCGTGAGATTGAACTGCGACAAGACATTCGTGCCAACGGGGTCTTCCATTTGTTTCTTTACACCGGTTGTCGAGTTGGCGATGTGGCTGCGCTGGAGCTTGGCGATCTCCAACTGAGCGAACGAAGTGGAACTTTTCGATTTGGAAAGGGAGCCAAGGAACGTTGGATACCGTTGCCACTGCCTGCCAGACGAGCATTGCAATTGTATCTTGAGACTCGACCACCTGCGGCGAGCAACCATGTGTTCATCGGTGAACGAGGGAAGCTGAGCGAGTCAGGGATTCGTCAACTATGCGACAAATACAGTGCAATCATTGGAGTCCACATTCACCCACATTTGCTTCGTCACACGATGGCTCATCAATACCTAGAAGATAACCCTGGCGACCTTGTTGGATTGGCTCAAATCCTCGGTCACGAGAATCTGAACACAACCAAACGATACGTTCAGAAGACCAAGCAACAATTGGCTGATGCGGCGGAAAGAATCAGCTACTAACGACATGAAGCAGTACAGTTATATTGCGAATGCAGAGATCAATCATCGCTCATTGAATCCCATTCACAGGCGTAGTAGATAACATGAATTTTCCCTGCCATTGGCTGATCAGCCCAGCCACGCACTTCCTTACCTTGGGGACCACGAAAGTAAAGCAATAAAAGAAGGTGGTTTTCCTTATCCTTTCCGTTCGGCGAACCCTCGTTCCAGTTTGAGTACTTAAACGGAGTTCCATCAAGCCATTCCCACTGACCCTCATTTCGTTCATCGGTTGCCCCAAGCCAGATACCTGTATTGTTGATGTCGCCAAGGGTCTTAGTTGCCAATTCAATCATAAATTGGTTTTCTTGCTCATCGCTCATCGTTACCAGATGACCACCCATCGCAGAGCACCGGCTTTTTGCCGTCATCCAATCTAATCCTGCCTCACGAAATACCTTGTATCTGTGACCACGAAAAAGTGTGGAGCCGTTTGGATTCTCATTGTGCGCACCACCGCTCGCATTTGCAGGTTCAACATTCTTCGGTGAGAAAGAGACTTTCGTTGCCTGTAGCTCCTTTTGCAAGTCTGGCTCGAACGACTTCGCATTGGCTAATTCGGTTGCCATCTCATTTAATGCAAGTACAGCTTCGGCGTATTGCACCAGAGACTTTTGCAGCAAACCCCGATACATATCACGACGATCTGCATCACTGTTTCTGGCGCTGTCCAATGAGACGGCATAGCTATCAGACAGATTACTGGACACATCTTCAACGTATCTCGCCAAAGCGGCAAACCGCCACTCGTTGGACGATTCATCTTGATACTTGACCCCCAGACGCAGCCATTGATCGCTAAGGTCTTTGCGTGCCTTTGAAATCATTGGTTTGATTTGCCGAAAAGTACCTGATTGATCTGACTCCCCGCTTTCAACAATCGAAAGTGCTGTGGTGACAAATGTGGTTGCAGCGAGCAAATCTTCATTGCCCGTGCCTTTCGGTGCGAATCGGTAAAGCGGTTGTCGATTCAGATCGTTTCGTGAGACCACTCTAAAAGCGACCTCGCACCAAAGTTTGCTTTGGTCAAGCTCAAGTTCTGCCCTACGTGCAGCGAGTGCATCTACCTTATTCGCAATCTTGGCAACTTCAGCCGTTGCACGTTCTTTTGCGTTCTCGTTTGCACGATACATGTAATCGAACTGCGGTGGTCGCTGATGTACTGGTAAACCTTGTCTTGACGGTACGCCCGGTGCAGTTTGATTGTCATTGCTTGGTGATTGTTGACTAAGAATCGTCTGAGTGTGGTACGTGTGATTGTCGGTGGGATGATAAAAGAACTTTTCGGCGGTACGTCCATAGAACTTGTCCCAGCGGACTGGTCCACCTGCTCGACGATCCATGCGATCACTTCCGGCTTCTGCTCGATTAGCAGCACTTTTTGCCGACGCAGCCCGACCACCCGATTTTGCGATAGCAGCATCGACTGCATCTAAGTTTGCTTCTACGTCCACCAATCGGACCATCAAGAAGATCAACCGTTCGTCCATCTTTTCCCAGCCGTCTGCCAACGGTTGAGCCGGTGCGAACGGGTCGGATCGTTGAGCGTAAACGCTGCTGCTGAGAGCTACGCCTATCAAAACAGCCAGAATGAAACGGGTCATAAAGCGACTCTATTCGGCAAAGACAGCGTTTGGGGAAGGTGAAATGGGGCTGTGGTTAATATTGAGTATGTTTTGAGGAACAGTATCGAGACGGGGCTAATATTGCCATAATTATTCCCGTCTCATTGTTCCTCCCCTAGAGACAGCCAAAAGCTTAGGTTTACGCTCAGTCTTCAATTCTCTCGACCCGAATATTGCGAAAATAAGTCTTACTATTAGGGCTGTTCGACTGCAAGGCAAAAGTACCTTCTCCGAGCAGTCTCTCAAACTCGGACGAGAATGCCGTTTGGTTTTGCGGTTCCACATAATCAACGATGACTTTACCGTTCACCTTCAAGACTACTCGCTTACCTTCGACGATAATTTCTTGCTCATACCATATTCCGTCTCGTGTTGGCGAATTTGTGATGTTTACAAGACCATAAAGACTACTAGACTTCGCTTGGTTTTTATTCGAACTGTTGTAAACTTGGACCTCTATCCCGAATTTCGGATAAGTGCTTTCTTGAAACTTTGTATGGAAATAGATTCCAGAATTGCTTCCTGGTGTTGACCGTATTTCGCATTTCAGGTGAAAGTTTTTCAACGGTTGGTGGTTTCCCGTATAGAACAAATGCCCCCCTTCACCGTTGCAAACGATGCAGCCATCTTCGACCCGCCAGATCGATGAACTTCCACTGGCCCGCCAGCCAGTCAATGTACTACCATCGAAAAGCGACTTCCAACCCTTGGCGATAGGGTCGACCATTTTCGGTTCGCTACCACCACTCGCATTTGCAGGTTCAACATTCCTAAGTGAAAACGAGACTTTCGTTGCCTGTAGCTCCTTCTGCAAGTCTGGCTCGAAAGACTTCGCATTGGCTAATTCGGTTGCCATTTCATTTAGCGCAAGCACCGCTTCCGCATATTGAACAAGCGACTTTTGCAACAGCCCTCGATACATATCTCTGCGATCTGCTTCACTGTTTTTGGCACTGTCGACTGATACAGCGTAACTGTCGGAAAGATTGCTTGAAACGTCTTCGAGATGTCGAGCCAACGTAGCAAATCGCCACTCGTTGGAGGATTCATCCTGATACTTGACACCCAGACGCAGCCATTGATCGCCAAGGTCTTTGCGTGCTTTGGAAATCATTGGCTTTAACTGACGGAACGCACTGGCTTGATCAGATTCACCGCTTTCAACAATCGAGAGTGCTGTGGTGACGAATGTCGTAGCAGCGAGTAGATCGTCGTTCCCCGTGCCTTTCGGTGCGAATCGGTAAAGCGGTTGTCGATCAAGATCATTCCTTGAAACGACTCGAAAGGCGACCTCGCACCAAAGTTTGCCTTGGTCGAGTTCTAATTCTTGGCGACGAGCCGCAAGGGCCTCGATCTTGTTTCCAATCTTCGCTACTTCTGCCGTCGCTCGTTCCTTTGCGTTTTCGTTAGCTCGATACATGTAATCGAACTGGGGTGGACGCTGATGCACTGGTAAACCTTGTCTTGAAGGCACACCGGAACCGCTTTGGTTATCGTTGCTGGGTGATTGCTGACCAAGAATGGTTTGCGTGTGATAGGTGTGGTTTTGCGTGGGATGATAAAAGAATTTCTCTGCTGTACGTCCATAGAACTGGTCCCATCGAACAGGTCCACCTGCTCGACGATCCATGCGGTCACTTCCGGCTTCTGCTCGATTAGCTGCACTTCTTGCGGAAGCAGCCCGACCACCCGATTTTGCGATTGCAGCATCGACTGCATCTAAATTCGCTTCCACATCCACCAATCGAACCATCAGGAAGATCAAACGCTCGTCCATCTTTTCCCAGCCGTCTGCCAACGGTTGAGCAGGTGCAAACGGGTCTGATTGTTGAGCGAAAACGCTGTTGCTGAGAGCAACGCCCAACAAAACAGCCAGAATTAAGCGGGTCATAAAGCCATTCATTTTGGGAAAATCAGCGTTCGAGTGAGGTCCACACGCAAAACACAAAGAATGGCTTTGCAGACGCAGCGCACGAAAGAATTCTGTTCTTGTGTTTAGCAGCACTTGCAAAGCGTAGTAACTCGTTAAGGGATCAATTCGTCGTTCGACACTTTTCCGATAATAGCAATAGACTGGATAAACAACTCACTTACTCCTCCGTAACTATTAGGCACACAAAACATTCGAATACCGGTAGGTTTATCGATGTTCGCATCCTTGATTACGAGTACTGTTGGTTGTTGATTCCCAAATTGAAGCGCAAGCTTATCCCCTTTTCGCTCAAGGCGGAGTGGTGCAGTTCCGTTAGTACGAACATCGAAGCTCTCCCCGCACGCCTGGATGAGGATACAATAATGGTCTGGCACTTTTATTCGTATATTTGCCATCGCAGTCATTGCAAAGTCACCCACGAGCTTTTCCGTTGTTTCGATTGAGGCGTCGGTAAACAATCGAACTCCCCCCAATTCAATTCTCCAGTTGCCCCGAAGTGCAAAAAACTCTTTGAGCGATTTCTCGTTATTGACCTTTGGCGTCCACCGGACTGATTTGACTTTCGCCTTTGGTCTCGGTTCGTCAGACGCACTCCTCGTCCCATTCTTTTGCTCGTCCATCGGAAGCAAATCGGCAAGACTTCCTGTTCGCTGCTCTGATTTTGGAGATGCAGTGGGAGATGCAGTTGTACTGACGAGCGAAATTGGCTTATTCAAATCCGGCTCAAACCGACTCGCAGTTCCCATCTCAGACGCCATTTCATTTAGCGCCAGCACTGCCTCAGCATATTGAACAAGTGACTTTTGCAACAAACCTCGATACATATCACGGCGATCTGCATCACTGTTTCTTGCACTATCAATCGACACCGAATAGCTGTCGGACAAATTACTTGATACGTCTTCAAGATAGCGAGCTAGCGTTGCAAACTTCCATTCGTCCGATGACTGTTCTTGGTACTTCACTCCCAATTTCAGCCACTTGTCCCCCAGTTCACTTCTTGCTTTGGTTACCATTGGCTTTATCTGACGAAATGCACCGCCCTGGTCTGATTCACCGCTTTTGACAATCGCCAGCGCCACGACTACGAATGAAGCAGCAGCGGTCAATGATTCTTGTCCTGAACCTTTGGGCATGAACCGATACAATGGCTTCTTATCGAGGTCGTTTCGAGATACCACTCTAAATGCGACCTCGCACCAAAGTTTGCTTTGGTCAAGCTCAAGCTCAGCCCTACGAGCAGCGAGTGCATCTACCTTGTTCGCAATCTTGGCAACTTCTGCTGTCGCTCGTTCCTTTGCATTTTCGTTTGCACGATACATGTAATCAAACTGTGGCGGACGTTGGTGAACTGGCAATCCCTGTCGTGAAGGCACACCCGACCCGCTTTGATTGTCACTCGATGGTGACTGGTGACTCAGAATGGTTTCAGTGTGATAGGTGTGGTTTTGCGTGGGATGATAAAAGAACTTTTCGGCTGTACGTCCGTAGAACTGGTCCCATCGAACAGGACCACCAGCACGTCGATCCATGCGGTCACTCCCGGCTTCCGCACGATTAGCGGCACTTCTTGCGGAAGCAGCCCGACCACCCGATTTTGCGATAGCAGCATCGACTGCATCTAAGTTGGCTTCTACGTCCACCAATCGAACCATCAGGAAGATCAACCGTTCGTCCATCTTTTCCCAGCCGTCTGCCAACGGTTGAGCCGGTGCGAACGGGTCGGATTGCTGGGCCGTCGCAGTTAGTCCTGCAATGGAAGTCATGGTCAAACAGACAAGCGACAAAATCTTTCCGTTCATTGAAGCGAGTCCATATACAGTAAAACTAATCTAAAACAACTTGTTTCAAATCCGAAACAAAAGCAAGTATCAACGAAGGCGTGAATCATTCAGTCTTTACGTTCCATTATCAAATTCTTAAATGCAACCTCGGTCGGCACGCCCCCGTGCAGTTGAAATCCAATCAAACCTGACTTCGGAACATTTGAAAACCTATTGTCAACCGTGACAATTCCATTGACAGAAATCTGTACACGCTCGCCTTCTACAGTAATTTCGTAATCACTCCACTCCTTGGCCTGCATCGACTGTTGAATGCGTCTCTGCGTCATTTCATCGACTTTGGCAAAGATGGAAGGTACTATCTGCTCGCCAGTGCAGCTTCCCGTCCATTTGCCATCGATATCTATATCAGCCTGAGGACCGGCCATTGCATCCTCAGGTAAAATCTGACTTCGGAACTGGATATGTGACCGACGGATTCAATTGAGCCAAAACCAACGGGTTGGCGCCAGCCAGATTCTTCGTTGTTCGTCCTGCTTCCAAACTTGAGAATCTCTCAAACGTGTTACTTCTTCGTTTTCTTCAATTACTTTGGAAGTAAGCAC
>JBGSIA010000175.1:0-17868 GCA_041751935.1 Pirellulaceae bacterium
GATGTCAGTACTTCGCACGCTGCGAGTGCGAGGCCACCAGCCTCTGGATACAATTCTGTCTTCGCTGGCCGACTACTCAAAAACAGGCATTCTGCCACCGCTGCCACCCAAAGCTCTGACAGCAGGCTGAATAGTTACAAAATGCTAAGGCAACCGATACGGCTGCAGCGATACTCATCAGAAAACACCAATAGATCGCTAACCATCGCCTAGCACGCGTGAGCTTTTGTGGAACGCTTGATGGAAAAACTTCATAGGGATTAGCTGGCATTTGTAATCCTAAATAGAAACGAAAAGTGCGCTTGCCACATATAAAGAAAAGGGGGAAGGGTGTTGATTCTTTACCGCACAGTTCTTTACTCAAAACTACCCCTTTCCCTTTTTGTTCGCTTGTAAAATCAACGCCATCATCGAACGTCCAGTATTCCCAGTTGTTTCCGGTAAGTCCGTCGAATAGATACTTGCCGTTTGAATCAGTGGTACCGAACACTATTGGGACAAGAGTGATTTTCGTGATATTGCCCCCGTCCCATTTTCCGTTCCCCGCCTAACTGACAGTGGCATCTTGACGCTGCTGTCAATCCTGCCCAGGGATACCGTTCGCGCCCATAACTATTTCTAAAACAAAAAAAAGTACGTACCGAAATAGAACAATCAATGAAATTGACACAATGGCAGTGGATGCGAATAGTGCAAGCAAAAAACGCATATATGAAACCGTGTTTGGGTTACGGTAGATCGCTAGGTCGATTGCGGCGACGGCAACAAGTAACATCAAACTCAGTTGGGGAGTTCGGAAAAGAAAACATCGCAAACTCATACCAAAAACAAGTGAATTTGCAATTACAACAACGGTTAGCCAGAGTACTCGTGTGACGGGGCGATGATGAATGTTCGGGTCACTTAACTCAGCGGGCGGCGCATATGGTGATTGCGTTAATTTTTTTTCAGTTAGGATTGGCACAACTACAGCCCTTTTAAGTTGCGTCAAATTGTTGCGAAAATACATCACTAATAACCGGCGGCGCTCCCTTTGTCCAACTTACAACTACCTCATGCGTTCCAGTCGTAAGGTATTGCTGAGCGACGCCATATAAATGAAGCTGAGCGTTTGTAAAAGGTCCATTTTCAAAAACCCAACTCTTAACAGCGTTCCACCCACCTTGCGTGAATACGTAGATCGGATCGACTCCACCGAAAGCTGGGTTCCAATCATACGGATCCCAAAAATTGTAAATGTATTTGGCCGTATAGCGCAATTCGTTGTCAACGATATGTCCCTCAACTTCAGCGTTGACCCAGCCAGTATACTCGCCAATCGCGAGATCCCAATCCGAATTGGCAGTGCTTCCTAGGTGAGCCACTTTGTCAGTAAGGTTAATGGTGCCTATAAACGCTTTAGTTTCGACAGTGCTGACAAGATCACTCAGTCCGTTTATCCAATGAGTTTTCATACTCTCTGCTTCTGAGATAATCGGAGCCAAAGCATAATCAACCGTAGTGCCGGAATTGTCAAGAAAGTGAAGCATTGCGTCCTTCGCGGGCGCCGATTGGGCCTGAAACCATTCCCATGTTGGAAGTTGTAATGCGAGTTCCTGCCAAAACCATTTGTAGCTGTCATTTTTAAAGTTCCAGCCCGAATGCGGCCAAGGAACTAACGAGACGATGCCTACGGCCCCGGGATCTAGGTCAACATTCTTCGGTGGTGGAGTTGTTCCTAAATCAAAACGACCAAACGTCGCCGTGCCGTTGATATCAATGGTCACATCAACAGCGCTACCAGATGCGTTGCCATCCGAAGCTGTCAGCGTGAAAGCATCGTCGGTAGGCGTCACGAAGGGAACCCAGTACGCATCGACGTTCGCTGCTTCACTACCATCGTTTACCAGCAATACACCGTGCTGTGGATTTCCAGATACGGATTGCACGGCGTCTCCCTCGGGATCGATGAAGACAAGCGAAACCGCCTGATAAGGAACCCCCGTCAATTGCAATGACTGGTTGTATTTTGGGCCCTCGTTCACATTAGTGACAAAGATCGTCACTTCAATCTCTGAGTTGGGTGGATCAGGAAGATAGCGGATGACCGTTTTCGTCCACTTTTCGCGAAATTCGAAGTCCAAGAATGTCGGGTCACTGACGAGGATCGTTCCTGCAGGCGTGATGGCGAACGGATCGCCGTTGGTTATTTGATAGCTCGTTGCTTCGCTGACGGCAACGGAACCAACGATCGTTCCCGCCGGGGAATTTTCAGGGACATAGAACGTGAATTCGCCGGGAACCAACCGGCCATCGACATCCAGCCGTTGTTCACCATCAGCAAGGTCAACGTATTGCCACAAGGTCATCGTGCGACCGGTGCCTACCGCGAACTCGAAACCCTGCGGCGCAGTCAATACGACGATGTAGTTTTCACCGCGACTGCCGTTGCTAACGGTCGTGCCATCATCAAGCGTCCAATCTTCACTCCAACTGGGTGCAAGTTCTTCAAACAGATAGTGTCCCTCATCGTCCGTTGTCGCACTAGCGATCAATGTCGCGGAAGATAAGTCAACATCACCGCCGGTCGCGTAGGCTACGCCCCAATCGCTCCAATCAACACTCCAGGGCTCCTTATAGAGATTAACTGTGACGCCTTCGGCGCCACCTTCTTCGTCACTTTGATTCCCATCAGAATCACGATCAAGCCAAACATAGTCTCCAATCGCTCCCGCTGCTGTTGGGGTGGGAGTTGGAGTCGGTGTGGGACTTGGTGTTGGCGTCGGCGTGGGATTGGGAGTCGGTGTCGGTGTGGGGCTAGGAGTTGGTGTCGGACTGGGAGTTGGTGTCGGACTAGGAGTTGGACTTGGTGTCGGCGTTGGAGTTGGAGTCGGTGTGGGATTAGGAGTTGGAGTTGGTGTGGGACTAGGAGTTGGTGTCGGTGTGGGGTTAGGAGTTGGTGTCGGTGTGGGGTTAGGAGTTGGTGTCGGTGTGGGGTTAGGAGTTGGCGTTGGTGTGGGATTAGGTGTCGGTGTGGGATTAGGTGTTGGTGTTGGTGTTGGTGTTGGTGTTGGTGTTGGTGTTGGTGTTGGTGTTGGTGTTGGTGTTGGTGTTGGGAAAGCACACTTGGCAAACTCTGAACATGACTCAGGTACGTACGCTTCGCCTTCTCCCGGTAGTGTTCCTGACGAATCGTCTGCCGAAAGCGAATCCAGGGCAACGATTACCATTTGGAAATCGCTGTCATCAACGCTGCCGTCGTTATTGATGTCTGCCCACGGTAAATCGCTGACATCGGCTCCCACCGTGATGGCGTTGGAAACCATCAATGAGTCCAGCGCCGTTAGCGCTCCGTCGCCACTAAAGTCGTACGACTGCCACGAGACTTCTCCGGCGGGCATGGAACTCTCGTCAGGCATCGCTGGGGAGGACAACGCCGGTTGATCGGCCAGTTCGTTCGCCTGGATCGCCCCCCCCCCCGCTCGCGTCAAGTGTGATTCGTGGCGATAGGGTTTCCGCTCGCAGGTGGCGATGTTGGCGGCGCCCTGCGGGGCGACGGGTCGCGGTCAAACAACGAATAAGGTTCGACCAGTTCCAAGACCAAGTAGGACGCGCCATTGAATTTTCCAAACTGAAAAGTGGTGCCCAAAATTCGAGACGATGCAGACGAGTGCATGTGGTGATACCGGGACCGCACCGCCATGTCAAATTTTTTCTGATCGCCTTAAAGGGAATTTTCAGAATATTTTGCACCGCACCCATATGCCCTCACGGACCGTACACCGCTTTGAGGGCTCGAAAGAGAAGCAACAACCGCATGGTATGGTACATGGTATCTGGGGTTCCATCACAAGGGCAAACAGAGATAACAGTTGAATGTCGTTCCCCTCCTTGAACCCGTTGTATCGCAAGTGATTCAATGACTCAACTGAATCCACCACTACGTTTAGTGCCGCGTGCTGATGATGCACACAAGGGTGACTTCGGACGAGTCGCGCTGGTCGGTGGCTCGCGTGGTATGGCTGGCTCGCTTTCGCTTTCGTCACTGGCGGCGCTGCGCTGTGGTTCAGGGCTCGTGACCAGCGTTGTGCCGGATCGCTGTTTGGAAACGGTCGCCTCCTTTCATCCCGCGCTGATGACCTGGCCGCTGGCGGATGACAGTGTTGGGCGTTTTGACCAAGCTGCGGTGCTGCAGCTCAGCGAGGCTGTGGATAAGTGTGATGCTGTCGGCTGTGGACCCGGCATGCGAACGTCGATCGGTAGCACGCGGATTGTCGAGCGGCTGTTGCAGCCAGTTCGTCGCGAGGGCAAATCACCTACCGGGATCCTGATGGACGCGGACGCGATCAATGTTTTGTCTCAACTCCGATGGAGCGAGTCACCGCATCCAGTGGCGATGCCGTTTGTCTTGACGCCGCATCCAGGAGAACTGCAGCGGCTGAGCGGAGCTGCGGCAAATGATCGTGCATTGCAAATCGATGCCGCCCAAAAAATCGCAGCAGCGAAAGGTGTCGTGATCGTGGTCAAAGGAGGACCGACTGTGGTCGTCAGTGACAACGAGCGTTGGGTCAACACCACCGGTAACCCGGGCATGGCGACAGCCGGCGCCGGTGATGTGCTAACCGGAGTCATCACGTCGCTGCTGGGTCAAGGACTCAGTGCTTGGGACGCGGCTCGCTTGGGAGTTTGGATTCATGGGCAAGCGGGCGATCGTGCTGCGAAGCGATTGGGAATGGCATCCATGACAGCAGTCGATCTTCTCGACGAATTGCCAGCAGCGGTTCAAGCGGCGACATAAGCTATGCCGACTCGGAGAATCGGCCACAGGCGGTTATGTTGTACGCTGCAAAATCCAGTACTCCCCTGCCCTGCTGTTCCCGATCCCTGTTAATCGCTCGCCTGTGACTCAGCTCGTAAGAATCGACTCGCTCCCCGCCGCCGCTTGCGGTGGCGTAGTCAGTATCGGCAATTTTGATGGCGTTCACCGTGGACATGCGTCACTGCTGGGCGAAGTGCGTCGACTTGCCTCCCAGCTCGGTGGGCCGTCGGCTGCTGTTGTTTTGGATCCGCATCCGGTCAGTCTGCTGCGGCCGGGAGCTGCTCCCGAACGATTGACAACCTTGGATCGTCGAGCCGAGCGACTTCGTCAATTGGGTATCGATTTCTTGGTCGTGTGCAACATCGACCGTGATTTTCTACGGATGAGTGCGGATGAGTTTTTTCAGACGCTCATTGCCCAGCGGCTGCAAGCGATCGGGGTCGTCGAAGGCGAGAACTTTTTCTTCGGCCGCGATCGAGGTGGCGACACGGCATATCTGAAGAAACTTTGCCATGCCGCCAATATTGACGTTTTGATTCCAACGAGTGTCGATTCCCATGGTGAGATTGTCAGCAGCACACGGATTCGCGATTGCCTCAGACGCGGAGACATCGTTTCTGCGAACGAATTGCTCGGTGCTGTGTATCAGATCGACGGTTGTGTCGGCAGCGGAGCACGGCGCGGGCGCGAACTCGGCTTTCCCACAGCCAACCTTGGTGACATCACGACCATGATTCCTGGACACGGCGTTTACGGTGGAATTGCTCATGTCGGCCAAGTTCGTCATCAAGCGGCAATTCACATCGGACCCAATCCGACTTTTGAGAACAGTGAAGTTCGTAAAGTCGAAGTGCATTTGCTTGATTACAGTGGTGACCTGTATGGCCAACGTTTGCTGGTTGACTTTATGGTCCAGGTGCGCGACATTGCCCGCTTCGATTCGCCACTAGAGTTAGCCAACCAATTGGCCTTGGACATTAATCACATACGTGAATCACTCGCATCAATTGCCTTGCGTTAAACGTTTACAATCACTTATAGGAATTTAGACTTATGGGCGTTTCTTGGAAAGCCTTCACCGATCAAATCAAACACTACGAAACGTTCATTCTCACCAGCCACATACGTCCCGATTGTGACGCGTTGGGAAGTGAGTTGGGGATGGCTGATGTGTTGCAAGCGATCGGCAAAAAGGTGCGAATCATTAATGCTCACCGTACGCCACCGGCTTTGCAGTTCCTGGACCCGGCCGGTCGGATTGAAGTGCTAGGCGACAACGATTTGGTTGAAGCAGATATTAAAGCCGATTGTCACATGGTGCTTGACACGAGCGCCTGGGCTCAGCTCGGCGATATGGGCGACGTGATCCGGCGTAGTCGCGCAGATAAGATTGTATTGGATCACCACGTTGGTGAAGACGATCTCGGGGCGACTATGTACAAGGACTATCAAGCCGAAGCGACCGGGCATCTCGTCGTCCAGGCCGCAGATGCGCTCGATGTGCAACTGACGCGCTCGATGTCCGTGCCGTTATTCGCAGCAATTGCGACCGACACGGGTTGGTTTCGTTTCGGCAGCGTGACCCCCGAAACCTATCGTGTGATCGCCAGGCTAGTGGATGCTGGTGTTGTACCAAGCGAAGTTTACGCGGATTTGTACGAACGAGATACGCTCGGACGGCTTAAATTGCGTGGTCTGATATTGTCACGCACCATTGGCGAACTCGACGGAGCACTGGTGCATACGCATGTTTTAAAAGAAGACTTCGCTGCGACCGGTGCCGAACCAAGTGACACCGAAGACGCAATCAACCTTACGCTTGCCGTTCAGGGCACCAAAGCAGCAGTGATTTTTGTCGAACAGTTGCGAGGCGGATTCAAGCTGAGCTTCCGCAGTCGCTGTGGAATGAACTGCAACGATATCGCCAACCAGTTCGGCGGTGGTGGTCACAAGGCCGCGGCCGGTGCCTTTCAAGACGGTTCGCTCTCGGAGGTACAGGGCCGTGTCCTGCCAGTCGTTCGCGAAGCTGTTGCCAAAGCTATCGGCGAATCCAATCACGGCTGAGGAAAACGTTGCTTCCATCGATCGGCGACGATCGTGTCCAAGATTAGTTGCGCGATGTGATAAATAATCATCGGTAGCACACTGACACCGGTATCGATGGCAATTTGCAAGCCAACCATCAGCGTCTTTTGACTGCCAGAGATTCCAACGGCGATTTGTTCACGATGATCGCCAGCAAGTATCCGCGTGATACCGATCCCCGTGATGAGAGCCGCCAAGTGAATGCTGATTGCGGCAACGACCAGCAATGGGATCGTGATCCATAAACTTGCGGAAATCGTTCCTGTATCGGTCGGCTGATGATGAATGAAATCGGCACCTGCTGCGGCGCCGAGCATGACCATCACGATGATGCCAAATTGGGCAGCGAACGATAGTCGCAACTTGTTACGATCAGCCCACATGGCGGCACCCAGAATGCGAGCTAGTTGGGCCAGGATGATCGGCAGCACGACGACCATCGCTAATTTTTTCATCTGGTCGATTCCAGAGATTTCCACGCCGGACTGGCGAAGCATCCACATCATCCCCAGCGGCACGACGACGACGCAGGCTAAATTGGTGACGACGGTCGTCAGTATCGAGACGGAATCGTCGCCACCCGCTTTTCGTGTCCACACCGATGCCGATGCGAGCGTACAAGGAACCAGCGTGGCGACAACCAATCCACCGTACAGCGAATCGGGAAAAACGACGCGAAATGGCAATGCCAACGCCGGGACCCAAAAAATGTTGATGAGGATTGCGGCCAACGACGGCAGCGGCCGACGAAAGCTATTGCGGATCGCTTCGGGGTGCAGCGACAAGCCCATCAGTACCATGACGGTGAACACCACCGCATCGCGAAAAAATACACTCTCGCGGACTGGACGCAATCCTTCGGCCGCAAGGTAGCCGACCGTCAAACCTACCGCGATCGCGACAAAAAACCATTGTCGGGCCAACGCTCTCCACATACCGCATTTTCCCCAGTCGACCTATCGGCGAGAGCCGTCGGATTCGTAAGATCGCAGCACTAGTTGTGTTTAATTGAAAGTACTGTTTTTTTAGTGTACCACGACTCGCTCCCAACGTGGGTCCAAAGGATTCGACAAGCGATGCATGAACGGACTCAGCTCGCGTTAGCTCGCCTGGTGTTCGTTTCCTGCTGCGCCCTGCCCACTGTGGTAACGGTTGCGATTATTCTGTTGACCTGGACACCTTGGTATCACCATCGCGTCTTAGCGGGGATTGAGCAACGACTGAGCAACGAGTTCGGCGTGTCGGTCTCAATCGGTGAGTATCAACAGGTCAGCCCGAATCGGCTGATGCTCCACGACTTAAGACTCCAAGAGTCCGAAACGACTCGCGAAGTGGCGACGGTGCGTTTAGCAAAATGGGTCACCAGTGATAGCCATTCGCATTTGCACCTGTTCCAGCCCACGATGCAGTCGGAACAGTTGGCAGCATTCTGGCGGCTGTTTCACGACCGATTTCTTTGCCAGCCGCAGCACACACGGGGCGTGATGCGAGTGGTGGTTGACGATTTGACCATTCAAAGCGGCGATGGATCGATGACGTTTCGCGATGTCGACATGTGGATGCGGCCGATGGCACGCGCTGTTCAAGTAACGATCGATGGAGTTCCCGCAGCGAGCCGCGACAATTCTCCGGTCCGGCTTGCCATTGTTCGAAACCGAACGGCGAAGTCGCCGGTTACCGAGTGGTCACTGCAAACGGGAACCACTCCCCTGCCCTGCTCTGCAATCGCCGATTTTTCTCCAGTACTCGAAATGCTCGGGCGCGACGCAGAGTTTTATGGTGACGTCCAGTGGCAATCCAATGGTGACGAGTGGCTGTTGGATCTGCGGGGCGCGCACTTTGACAACATTGATTTGAGCCGACTGTTCGAGACTCTGCCGCATCGATTGACGGGGACCGCGGACGTCAGTTTCGATCGCGGATACATCGCTCCGGGCAAGCGAATTGATGTGCATGGAAAGATTCTTGCGAGAGATGGATATATCGGAGATTCGCTTGTTCGTCGAGCACATCAATATCTGCAATTTGGTGTGGCTGAGGAGTCCGTCGCTAGCCAAAATCTGCCCTACGATCGGCTGGGAATGCGTTTCAACTTGATGCAAAGCCAACTGCGGCTCAGTGGCATCTGTGCTGGTCAGCCTGGGTACGAATCGTTGCCCGATGGCGTCGTGCTGTGCGCCGATGGTCGACCGATCGCGTGGACCAACTCACCGATATTGCCGTCAACGAATTTGGCCGAGACTCTTGCTCCAGAGCACAGCGTCAGCGTTCCCTTGGCGCAGCAAACGGCACCGATGATGAGCTTGCTGTTGCCGCCTAGTCGCCAATTGCCCGTCGGTGAACAAGGCAGTATCCCACGCATCACACGCTCCAATTCGTGGACTGGCCAGCCACCGATTGTCCAGCCCCGCAGTAACGCGCCTCAAGACAGCGGAGCAACGCGGCCTCCGATGATCGAAGTCCCCTACTCGCTAAACCGTTAACTTAAATCCGAGCTGGGCGTCGGCAATTGGAATCCCGTGTCGTCTAGCAATTGTTGATCGCGGCGATAACGCGACCAAGAAACGAGAGCTTTAAAAGGTTGCAGTTGCTTCCAGGTCATCAGGTAAGCACCCACGAAGGTCGGCGCGTATAGAGGTATGCTGACCTCTGTTGGTGGGCGATACGGAGACTCTCTCATTGCGGTGCTGAATCCGTCGGCGTCACCACCATGATATCGCAAGTAGCCACACTTCTTTGCGTGTTCGAATTCAGAAGTCATACCGCTGGAGATAGACGCAGCCACGTCGCCACCAAATTGATCATCGAGCCGATTGACCGGATGGCGCCCGTGGCCGTAATGTCTCTTCATCGCGAGGTGAGCTGAATATAGTGCCTCAATATCTTGAATCTTCGGATGCAAAGTGGAGATATAGTTTTCAGGAATAGGAAACGCACCGAGAGTCTTTTGATTTCCCGTATTGATCTCGCTGTCGTCGCCAAAACGGGAGCTGAATTCAGTGAACTTTTCCTGCAAGTTCCAAGTGCCATTGACGTTGGCATACAACGCCCCTGACATCGCGGCGATGCATTCAGCGCGATTGACAAAGATGGCGATTAAGCCTTTCACGTTGGTTACGGCCTGGGGCAAGAAAAACGTGCCTTCATAAGAAAATCCGTGGGCGGTGAGAGACTCATGGACTTTGAAGAACTGAGCACGTACCACTTCGGGCAACTGCTCTTGCGGAGAGACCGGTTCGATTGTTGGGAACGCTTCGGTGCGAAAGGTCGCGAGTATCAGCAATGGGATACCGAACACATACAACAGCGGCAGCCCCAACAAAATCAGCGTACCGATGCTCGGCACGTAGTTAAAAGTTTCCATGATGAGTCCTGAATCGAGAAGCTTGACGATCACCGCGGACTGCAATCGCGAGACGAAGGCAGCGCTCATAGAGGCGAACTTCGAGTATAACGCGGTTCAAGGTAGCAAGGGTGTTCGAGTTTGGAATGTGCTTTCCACGCGGCCGAGAGTTTCCTTCGGCCAGCGGGGAGCGGCCGTTGGACAATCTTTCGTTGCCAGCGAACAGGCCTCTACGTTACAAGCCTCTAAACCACAGGCTGCTGCGGTTTTGGAGTGAGAATGCCGGCCAGGATAAAGGCGGCTTGAACGCCAACGAACAGACTCAGCCACATCAGCACACCTGACGTAAACCCATAGGAGTGCAGGCCGATGCCCAGTTCATTGGTACCGAACCAACTCCACGCGGTGATAATATTGCCGCCAATCGCCAGGATGGCAAACCCTTTGGCTGCGACCATGCCATCCCATCTCGCATGCAGCATCAAAGCATTCCAGATCACGATCAGCAATGCACCATTTTCCTTGGGGTCCCAACCCCAAAAACGGCCCCAACTGTCATCAGCCCAAAGTCCACCTAAGACCGTGCCAACGAAGCTGAATAAAATTCCAAAACAGGCCGCACCGTAGCACATGCGATAGATATCACGGCGAGCCTTGTCGTCTTTGCCGATCCAGCATGCAACCAGATAGCCAATCCCCAGCGTTCCAGCGACCATCGTGGCGACATAACCCAGCGTGACGCTGATCACATGCGTCGCTAGCCAAAACTGGGTATCCAACACAGCTTGTAGTACCGGCATCGTGTCGCCAGTATTCAATCCATACGCGACCAATAGCGTCAACATCCCGGCTGCTGCTGATAACATGTTTCCGGTGCCGTAGCGGAAGATACGTTCCACAACGAGCCCGAACAGAACCGCCGCCCAGCCGATGAACACTGCCGATGAGTACAAATTGATTACCGGCGCCCGGCCCGTGATGTAGATTCGGCACACCAATGCAACCGTATGAATCACAAACGCAACCGCCAGCGTTCCCCAGACAATCTGACGCAAACGAGGTAGGTCGACGGCAAAATAGACCAATCCCAAGACGACACAAAAAATGTAAAGCACCATCGCCACACCGGTTGGCCAATTGGAATCGGTCCAGCGTTCAAGCGAAACTTTGTTTGGGTTGTATCCGGAAATGTTGTACGACTTGACTCCAGCCAAATGAGCGTCCACGGCTTTATTGAACTGGGCGGTGTCGTGATCGCCATAGTATTTGAGCATCTCACCAAACGAATCAATGCCGATGCGGTCCGTCGTATCGCTCATCGCCCGCGACTTTGCCATATTGAAAAACGCTGGCGAAAACGCTTCCCACTTGGGTTGGTCGACCGACGACTCAGCGACCGCTGGTTCGGGCGGCACGATCGCCGCGACCGGCAGTCGCGAGATGGATTCCATCATCCGCTGTAGCTCACGCAAGGCAAACATTTGGCGAACCTGTTCCGTTGTTCCTTCTGGGAAAATGTCGGCAGGAATCGTTGGTGGAATCGGTAAGCGGAATGCCGCTGCGGTCATGCGATACTGACGCACACGACCAGCGAGTTCGATAAGTTTCTTGTCTTTGAATGATTGGTCGATCGGCTCCTTGTCCATCGCTTCTCCGGCGAGTTTCTCCACGCGATCCAAGTGCTTATCCAGTTCGTCCAACGCGTATAGCTTGCTTTGACGCCGCTCAAGTTCCAACTCGCTGCGCACTTCCTCGGCATCGATGCGGAACATCGGCAGTGAATTCAGCATTGGGTCGTCGACAGCGATTTCCATCAACCACTGCATCGCCGAAATTCGTTTGCCCTTGATGCGTCGGTTCAAGCTCTCGGGGATCGTTTCTGGTGACAACGATTCTTTGTTGCTGATGCTCTTGAGTGTTTGCCGAGCGAAGGAGTCTAACGGCATCACTCGGCCGCCAAACTGTACGGGAATCTTACCCGCTGTGTAGAAGTCGTACTTGCTCATGCGAGCGGACGGGCGATAGCTATTCATCACGGCGTCCCAGGGAACAAGCATTATCGAAGCAAATACGGTGAATGCGGAGATACCAAGGATCACGGGCCACTGCGAACGTACCTGCGGAGCTGCGGCATCAAACGGATCCGCCGTTTGAAGTGCATTGATGTTGCAGTTGAGTTCTCGAGAGTTTTCTCGCTGGCGACGCCGGAGAAACCGCCCCAGCGTACCCGAAAAATGGACGAGCATTCCTAGCGCCGTGATGCTGCACGCAACATACGGAATCAACCATCCTGAATTGCGGACGACCTGCAGGCTCGTGAGTTCCTTGCCGTTAGGCAGTGTGTCGTAACTGGATTGATAAAACGTTTCGCCGCGAAAACGCAGTGGATTGTTCATCCACACGCGTTCCTTTCGATCTTCACCTGTTTCGTTGTCCACGATCCGTATAAAAGACGAATAGTCTCGCGGTGTATTCGTCCCACTGTAATCGATCCGTTGGACATCTTGCAGATGAACCCAGTACGGCTTGACCTCACGATGCAACCGCAATCCGAGCTTGTATTCGGTATCGTTAATCGTCACGGTGTCAAAGATGTCTCTCGCTGTGCCATCAGGAACGAGCATCTCGCGATCCGATAGACTTTGGCTGACCAGATAATTCCCCAGTGAACTTCCAGATTGTTTATCAATTAACTCGATGTAGGCGGCAGCTAAGTTAACGCGACTGCTGGTGCCGCCAATCTTGTCCAACGGCTTTGCCATTACTTCCAAGCCAACGCCCGCTGTAGCAGGATTGTCGCCAGCGATATCCTCGAGCGAGGAATTTTCGTAGTAGTGCAATACTCGCACGTCAGCAGGCAACGACGCATCCTTGATTGTTGAGTTGCTATTCGTCGCGGCAGCGAGTCGTGTCGCGGGTACCGCAGTGACTTGTTGCTGCCCGTCATCGCTCTTGATAAAGGTCAATTCGGTGCTGTCGAGATTGACCAACGTGTTGGTCGATTGGCCTTCGACGAGACTCAATCGCTGTTCGAGTTGTCGGTCACCGAAAGCGAACTGGCCGACCATCAACAGACCGACGCCGATATGCAGCAGTACGTTGCCACCCTGTTTGCCGAACAACAGCAAGCAGCCGACCATCAACACCAACGCAGCGCCGAGTCCTTTGGTTAATTGCCACACGATTCGCAAACCTGGATCGCCAATTCGAAAGCCACTGACGAGCGAATAGGAGATTAAACAACCGATGACAACGGCAGCGACGATACAGGCAAATTTTGCGCTACGATGCGTGGATCGAATCGCCGTCATCACCAGTCCACAACCGACAATCGATAGGGACGCTACGATAACGGCCCACAAATTCTCGTAGCTCATTGGCGGCGTGCCTTGCAGCCCGTCGCTGTTTTGACCCAGCATTACGACGACGGCTGCGACAAACACACCAGCAACAAGGAATGCGACACCCAACGCAGCTTTGCCACCGGATGCTTGTAAGTGAAATCGCGTGGCTTTGGCAGCGACCAAGTTGATCATCAGCAATACGCCTACAAGGGCTCCACCAGGAACGGGGATCACACCGGGAATGGCTCGCTCATGACGATAGAACGCTTGCGGAAAGAAATCGTCGATATGCAACATCGCGATCCATGACAAAAAGTAGCGATTCTTTACATCAAGCATGTTCATCTCGTCTTGAGCCAACGTGCCCACGAGAACGAGAACGAGCGATATCGCGAACAAGGTGACGGTAACCTTCAACGACCCCAGCACGTGAAGGACTTGCATGAGGTCGACCGACACAGGATCGCGATCAATGGAACGCGCGTTGTCGTGAGTGATGCTGGCCATGAAAGATACTTGTTATTTATGGTAGGGAATGTCTGGTTTGCTGACGCTGTTTCGAGAACACGTCACAGCTTCATTGAGTTCAAAAACGCGGCAATCGATTCGGACTCGGCTCGAACCGTTTGTACGGGGCCAGTCATCTTCACAAACAGGCTCATGCCGCCCTCAAGCGGAATAATTGTCGCGTCGATCGCGGTGCCGGAATCCGCGTCTTCACCGACCAAGAGAAACCTTTGTGACGACCGTCCGTCAACTTCAATTTCCTGAACCGCAGCAAATGCCTCGTCAACTTCTGCATCCGAGACACCACTGGGACGAATTTGGCCCATCCAACGAGCGACATTGCCTCTTAAGTCACCGCCCGCTGGAATCACTGTTAATTCGGCAGCAGCGTCCTCTGGTCCAGCGTTGAATGCCGCTAGTCGCATGGAGGTCCTATTGCCCTCTCGCCAACTGTCAGGTTTCTCAAAACCCTTTAGCATAGAGTCGGCTTCCTCCGACGCGGAGTCCGCCATCGGTGCGCTCCCACGCGGCTCTTGCATCGTAGGTGCCGGGCCGGGCGGCGATGTTTTTGATGCAAACGGCGGCGGTGCCGACATGCTCGGTGCGGCTCCCGGTGTTCCGATGATGTCGACCCAGACGCTTTTACCCTCCGCAGCAGCGACCTCGATAGCCTCCGCGCCAGCCCACGTCTCCGTCGAGGGTGCCAGCGACAGTTGCCCGCGCCAGCGGTTGACGTTGGCTAGCACTTGCTCGTCCCAGTTTTCGCCACGCGGAAGGTTCGAGATGCTGAGATCCAGTTGCTTTTCCGGAGTTGGAATATCAATCGAGGCAAAACGCATCGGTTTCTCCCCAGCAAGTTGCCAGCCCTCGGGTAGTGCCGATAGGTCAGGTTCCTCCTTGGAAAAACTGATCTCCGTCACGAATTGACGAAACTTGTCGTCGACCAACTCAATTGCTGCTTCGGGACCAGTGAGCTTGAAAAACCAAATCTTCTGGCCCAAAGGAACCATTGCCGCCAACATACGTTCACTGCCCTGGCGAAGCTGCGCCGGGACAGTCGTTGGAATAACGTAGGTGACGATCGGTTCTTCACGATGGCAACCAACGCTTAGGAACATCGATAAACACATAAGCGTGAGTGTGAAGATCCCAGCAGTGGGATGGCGGGAAAACATGCTGACCTGAGGGTTGATTGGGCGAATCCAGTTCCTGGGGCGGCAATATCGCCGCCAGCTTCCTATCCGTACTATAAACGTCAACCACCCTCGGTTCGTACCCCGAGTTCTTTTGTTACAGTTCTGGCGATGTTCCCCCGCGCTAAAGAGGGCTCAGCTTTCCCAACCCATGAGCGAGATCAACGAGTCCGTCAATGAGCTAACCGGTGCCGACGTTTCCTGGTAAGTCCACATATTGCGAATCAAATCAGTCATTAGCATACCACCAAGACTGAGCATGCAAATGATCATCAACAACCCGACTACCTGCAGGGTGGTGAACGGAATTTCGTAGCCGACCGGTGCCCCTCGTCCAACCGGTACCGCACTGTCATCAATCCCTAGGCCGGCTTCCGATTCAACCATTCCTGATTCGTCAACGACGACAGCATCCGCATTGCCAAATCCATCGCCGCCAAACGCGTCACCGCCGAACGGGTCCGCGTCATCCATGGCGACTTCGCCAAACTCGACCGGCTCGCCGATCGCATCGGAATCCTCAACTTCAATAACTTGGGACCCACTTTCGATATCGACTTCTAGTCCAACTCCCGAAGGTGACAGTTGGAACTCTTCATCCGACTCAAAATCAACGCCTGAGCCGGACTTGTCCAATTTCCCAGACGAGCCCTTACCACTTCCGATTCCACTGCCGTCATTCAACTCGGCACCAAGGTCCAATGCCGACAGGCCACTGCCAGCGAGGTCCAGCGGTTCGCTTTCAAGGGATAAACCACTATCCGATGGGCTCATTAAATTGATGCCGCTGTCACCCGCGATGGATATGTCACCACCGGCACTGCTGATCACGAGGTCGTCATCATCGTCAGCAATCATCAGGTCATCGTCGTCGTCTAACGCGTCGTCCAGTCCGGCTAGCGAACTGCCCGCACCACTAAGACCCAGCGAACCAGAACTACCGCCAAGTAACGCTTCGCTGTCACCGGAGATAAGGCCGCTGCCTCCCGCCTCGGCACTCAACAGGTCCAATTCACTAAGCACATCACCGCCGACGGAACTTTTGGACAACATTCCGCTGCCGCTAGCCGCCGAATCCAAGTCCGACATCAACTCCAGGCTACTTGCACCGCTTGGTCGCATGCTCAGATCGAGATCGCTGTCAGCACCCAGCATCAGGTCTGCACTGTCATCGTCATTAGCAATGATCATATCGCCGCTGTCCTCGTCGTCGCCAAAATCGAGTCCGCTGTCGCTGGCCGATTGGGCTTTTTTCTTTCCGGCTAACGCGTCGGGAGTGGAGTCACCAATCTCGCGTAACTCGGCATCAGTGATCGGACCGGTGCTTCCCGACTTCGGCTCCAAACCAAGATCGAGTTCGCCCGAATCATGAAGAATCGCGGGCTCCTCAAGCGTCAGGTCGGATGAATCAATTTCTTGTAAGCCACTCTCACGAGCCTTCTTTTCGATCCCGCTCTTGCTGGTAACCAGTGCGACGTCACTGCCGCTGCTATCGCTAGCGACCAAGTTCACATCACTTCCACCGCTGCCTTCAATGATCGTTTCCATGCCCAGGTCCAGGTCGCTGCCGCTACCATCACTCTCGGACCCGTCACCACCAATGATCTTGCTGCCGATGCCTAAGGACGACCCGACTTCTTGTTCGCTGACAAGCAGGCCGCTACCACCGGCAAGCAAGTCGCCAATGTCATCTGCAAGTCGATCAATTTCCGTATCCGGAAACTTCCAACTATGACCATCTCGAAATCCACGCACCTGTCCTTGGCTGCGGAGTTCGACTAAACGGTCTGTGGGGATTCCGAGTTTTTTTGCGGCTTCTTCGAGGGACAGGTAATTGGCCATTGGGCTCTCTTAAGCTCCGAGCACATCACTTCGCCTGGCCCCCGAGGATACGAATTTCTTCAGGAAGCGGCGAAGTCGCGTTGAGTTGCAGTGAAAAGTCAGCGTCAATCGGTCGGCTACTGACCAACCGGATGATGCCGGTTCTGTCTATATGATACACAGCCATCCAGGATTTTCTGGTATTTACCAACGTATTTACCTGAGTTCCCGAGCTGTCAACATGGGAAAAACCGATAATATCGGAAGAAGACGCAATTTGCACTGCTGGGGCTTGCTTCCCACCTGGAGGTACTGCGTTTTCCGGAAGTACGTCTGGAAAGGGGACTTCGCTGCGTTGTCCGCCGTTTGCCAGAGGCTGATCGCCCGCGTCCAGCGGCGATTGGCTCCCTGCGACCGATACTAGCCCGATTGTCAGGACAGCAAAGGCGACCAGTCGCAATCCCCCACTAGAATCCAACGCATTCCCCAGTGGTCGACCCAAAACGTGCATCTTCAGACTCCTTGGTGTGCGTCGTTTCAATCGCATCGCTTCGCCGGCGGCGCCGCCAGTCAATACGGAATCCTAGACTGATCGACGCTGCAATTGCAAGCCAATCCCGGAGTATTCAACTACCGGGGTGCATGACCGGGTTTGTAGTTTGGATTGGGCTCGGCGCGAAATCTTGGATGATTTACGATTAGAAGTGTGCAACCGGGAAGCCTGGGAGCTTTAGACAACACTTTTCAGAGAAAGGCCATGGATACGGCCCAATCCAG
>JBGSIA010000176.1:0-91813 GCA_041751935.1 Pirellulaceae bacterium
TCAGCAAAGGTATCCAGGCAGCACGATCTTGTCGGCTCGCTCAAAGTGAGTCAGTAGGTTTGTACCTGTGATGGGGAACAAGGAGAAACACATGGATCGCAGAGATTTTCTAAGCACGATTACAGCACTACCATTGCTCAATTTCGAGCCTTGGTTCCCATCCGATGGCGTTCAGGAGCTTATCCTACCACACGATCTGGCGTATGGTCTCGAACGACACTGCTCGTTGCCACTTGAGCAACGATTGGTTCGGTCCGATGAAGCTGCCAAGATCGCTGATGAGATCAACATCAAGTACAGTGCGGTGTTTCTCAGCGCCACCGATATGTATGCCGACGATTGGAAATTGGACTACGCTGGCTGGGCGTGGTTCCATAACCAAAAACGCTGGAAGCAAATGTGGATGGTCGAGCAGATAGCCAAGGCAGGTGAATTTAATATTATTAAGAAGGGTGAGTATTTCGTTCTGCAAACGACCAGATGCAAACTGACTCCATTCCGAACATCTGAGCGACGTTTGATTGTCGATTACGACAATGAATGGAGTTGGCACGAACTGGGCGGTGGTTGGCCTACATTTATCCGTGGTAACGAACTCATTTTTCAGAAACAAGATTGGTTCATTTTGGCCATTGATGTGTTCGGCATTGCCTCTCAAATTGATTACTTCGACGACGATGTTTTGAAGCCTGAAATTTCGATTCAGTTGGCGGATCGTTTACGAGCCAACGACATTGATCCTGATCCGTGGCCAGGAATCGGATACGGCTGGGTGGAGATTTCGGACTGGCTAGCACGAGGCGAAACGCTCTTTGTTCCTTTCCCAAATCAACCCATGATCTGAGGACTTATATGCGATCACGGCTTGGTGCTTATATCTGGGATCAGAGAAGCAATCGGAGCATAAAGCGGACAAAACTTGCACGAATGATCAGTTGCGAACGAGAACTGATCGTCTTGTTAGAGGATCGGGGTCTCGACGAAGAAGACATTCTTCCGAGGCTCATGGAAGTTCTCGAACTCGATCCAAAGGAAATCGAGGAACGAAAGGCTTATGACCGCCAGATTCGAATCAATTGGATACGGTGGTGCGGGCAAAAAGTTGATCCAGTCATCATCGCCGCAAGGCAGCCCCTAGGTTGTCCCGTGAATATCAAAAAGGAAGTCATAGAAGCAGGAAATGAGGCAGTCGAATCGCATGCGATTGCCTTCGCTCAGAAGTGGAACCGTAACATCGAATTGTTCGTCGCCAACCATATTCGATTGATGATCAGTCCTAATGGAATTGTCGAAATCAACGAGCTTGGCTACTACGAACCTTGGAAGGTTGAGCTATGAAGCGAGTTTTGTTTCTCGACGTGACCGGTGTGTTGAATAGCCAAGTCGATTTTGGCATTGAGGGGTTGGGTGAATTTCATTTGCTCTGTCTCAAGCGAATCGTTGATGAAGCTAAATGCGAAATCGTGTTAACTTCATCGTGGCGTTTGGCTGACGACCTGATGGCAATTCTTCGTCGAGCTTTCGATCAGTTGCGCATTCCCATCTGGATTGATGTGACACCTGATTTAGGTGATCGAGTCCAAGAGATTCTGGCATGGCTTCGAGTGAATGAACCCTGCTTCGGTGTCATTGTTGATGATGACTGTGATGGTTTCGGCGCTACTGGTCTTCAATTCGTGCAAACAAGCTTGGCTCAAGGTCTGACAATTGAAATCACTGACGAGATCGTCGCTCTGTTCGTAAGCCAGTAAAGTTGTACCTGTCTTACAAAATTAAAATCCAAACAATTATTTCGAAAAAAGCCTGTGGCTAGGTTCCATACCCGCCCTGTCCAATGCCTGACACCCCGTGGCTTTTCTTTTGGGACTCCTGAAGTGAAATCGTCTGTAGAGAAAATGAAAATGAATCGCTTCGGATCAATTGGCGTCGTCATGTTGATGGTCGCCTTGCTGTTTTCACCTCTGTTCGCTCAGCAACAGGAGCAAGCAAAACCAACTGGAGTGCTGGCGAACCTGGAGGTCGGTCAATTGGTAAACGTCAAGGAGATCAGTGATCGCTATCTGCTGACCGTGATCGAGGGCGAATCAAAATTGCCGATGCCTCACACGATCTTGGAACTGGGGTCGGATTACATCGTCGTTCGAGATTTCACAGGGCTGAACGAGACCCGCATTCCCATTTACTCCATCCAGGCTGTCGTCAATTTCAAGGGATTCGTAAGGAAGTAGAGGTTGATTATGCAAAGATGGCATCGTGAGAAGCACATCACGCTACGAGAGTGGAAAAGGCACCGCAGGTCACACGTAAAGTGGAACGAGGGTCGAAATCAAGTTGGAATTTCGTCTCTCGTGATTGAGTGCAAATGCGACGAACAAATTGGTCGATTTCGGAAGCATCACGCTAGCGACTGCGGCAATCCCAAATGTTTGCTTTGCCACAGCTACAAATTTCCGAAGAGGCAACGGACTCAGAAAGAGATTCAGTCTGAGTTGGAAATGAAGGAGCAACTCAGGGAGTTGATTTGAGAGAAGTCTCGGTGGTGAGCCGAGTTTTCGCCGACACTGATCGATGTCGGTTCTGCATCGGGAATTTGGACGAGTCCCGACATGGGATCACGTTCGTGCGGGTCATGGCTTCCGGGTTTCTGGCTCGGCGAAGCGTGATGACGAAGCCACGTCACGTACGGCAACAGCTCTTCCCTGTATGCCGAGTACTTCCCAATTGTTTATTCCGTTCAACACAGGTTCTTGGCGTCGGAGGTTCGAGGAATGCTCTTTCCAACCCGCAAGTTGTATCACTTCCGAAGTTCGGCAAAGTGATACAAATGGAATTCGCTCGAAAGGTGATACAAATCTGTGTCAACAAAAAACGCCGTAAACCCTTGTGGCTACGGCGTTTAGGAAGTGGAGGATAACGGACTTGAACCGATGACCTCTTGCATGCCATGCAAGCGCTCTCCCAACTGAGCTAATCCCCCGTATAATTTCTGGCAACGATGTTTAACCAGCATCGATGTGCAGGTTTACTCCGCAACCGCTGCTCCGGCTAAGCAAGGGAGATTACCAAGTTTATTCGGATATCGTCAAGACCCAGAGTTCAGTGAAATTACTGAGTGTTCGCGGATTCTGTCGCCTGGTACTCTCGAATTTTGGCAGTCCAGGTTTCACTAACGCTGTAGATTTTGAGGAGGTCCTCTGACGTTATTGGCTGGCCGTTCTTCGCTAGGTCTTCGATGCGTCCCGCCACGGCAATATCCTCGGGTTCGGCAACATGCCGCAGACAAGACTTTAGCGTGTGCGCAGCCCGAGATGCAACGACGCTGTCACCATTCGTTGCTGCTTGCTGCAATTTTGAAAGTAGCAGTGGAACCTCTTCCAGAAAAGCTTCGCAAACAGCGTGAATCGTTTGCAGATCATTGCCCGCCAATGACCTCAAGCGTTGTTGCCACGTGGGTATTGTCGACGGCATTTCGTCGGGTACTTCGACGTTGACGTTGAAGTCCAGTTCTTGTTCTGTGGCTCCAATGAGTTCGGTGAGAGTAAGCAAGAGAAGATGACGGTCAATCGGTTTAGTTAGAAATCCGTCCATCCCTGCCCCAAAACATTGGCTACGATGCTGTTCGGTAACATGGGCGGTAAGGGCAACTATCGGTGGCATTGACTGACCTCGCGATTGGTACAGCTCTCGAATTGCAAGAGTAGCTTCGGTACCGTCCATATCCGGCATTTGCAGGTCCATGAGTATTCCACTGAACTGTTTGCTGGAAGCTTTCGCAATAGCTTCGGTCCCATCACACGCGATATCGACTTCATATCCGCTGGCCGTTAGCAAATCGTACAGCAGCACGCGATTGACTTCGCTGTCATCAACTAGCAGCAATTGCAGGCGAACTGCTGGCTCGGTCGAATGAACTGACCTGGGGGCTGATGCGGGCGGCGATTCACTATCAAGATTGCGGCGCTGGGAATTGTTGTGCGGCAAATCGCGGCGTGCCGAATCGGGCAGCGGTACCGGATTGCCACTAATCGCCGCAAACAACTCGTCGGGCAAAACCGGTTGTACCAAAATCACATCTTGAGGCAAAAATTGTGCAGGCACAGGCTCGCTGAGTCTTGTCAACCAGAGGACTCGATCTTGGGGGCGAGATTCGGCACGAACGCGGTGGCGTAGAGAACTGTGTGTATCCAGCAGCCACACCAAAGGTCGCGAGGAGTTTGGATCTCGTCGCGGTGAGTATCGATGAGACGCAATTCCGAGTCGGGTGAGCATTTCGCGAACTGCCAAGAATAATGTTTCATTCTCGACGTTAATCACGGCATCGTTTGGCAACAACACCGAACGCAGGGGCGATCCCTTCTTCTTGACCACTTGGAATGGAACGAGGCAGCGAAATCGGCTACCGACGTCCGGTCGACTTAGCAATTCGATACGACCACCCAGACGTCGAATCAATCCGTCGCTGATCGACAGTCCTAATCCGGTACCGCCAAAGCGACGTCGAGTGCTTGCTTCGCCACGTTCAAAGGCATCAAAGACACGTTGTTGTTTCTCCAAAGGTATCCCCACTCCGGTATCGACAACATCCAGGGCGAGCCAATCATCAATGACAGACAACCGCAGGTGAACCTCGCCGGCTGGAGTAAACTTTACGGCGTTACCGGCCAAATTGATCACAACTTGTCTCAATCTCTTGGCATCACTGACGATGTACTGTGGTGTCTTGGGATCGATCGAATAGATTAGTTGAATGGGTTTGTCGATAGCACGTGCGGCAAGTGACTTGAACGCATCGCCAACAACGTGATGTAAATCGGTTTCAGCAAGAGTGATTTGTACACGACCGGCTTCGAGAGCAGCGAAGTCGAGAATATCTTCGATGACGTCGCCAAGCAGCGACGCACTGTGACGGATCATTTCAACATACTGTGCCCCTCGTGACGAAAGCGGAGTTTCAGCAAGCAGGTCACTGAGTCCCATGATGCCACCCAAGGGTGTGCGAAGTTCGTGACTCACTCCTGCAAGAAATTCGCTCTTAGTTCGACTAGCGGCCTCGGCGGCTGCCTTGGCTTCGCGCAAGGCCTCAAAGGCTTGGTGGCGTAGCGTGACGTCACGCATGATAATTGCGAACCCTTGACTTTCACCGATTGGCAGCGGGTGCAACGAGACTTCGCTGTCAAACACACTGGAATCATCGCGACGAATCGTGACTTCGCATCGTTGGCCCCGCGGCAGTGAATCCCAAGGGATGGTCGACCATTCACTCTGATGTTCGCCCGCATCATCATCTGTGTCGCCGATAGCATTGAGCGGCGTCGCTACTTGCTCGAGCAACCGACCACACAATGCCGCTACCGGTTGGGAAAAAAGCACCGTCGCTGATGGATTGGCTTCAACGATACGATGTTGTTGGTCAACTAACAGCACAGCATCACCGGCGGATTCGAACAGCGCTCGTTTGCGTGTCTCGCTGTTGCGTAACGCGATTTCACTTCGATGTTTTTGGGTGATGTCCCAAAAAATCACCTGGATGCCAGTGCAGTTACCGGCTTGGTCGTATTCGGGAGCCTTGAAAACTTGGACGTAGCCGGTTTGTCCCTCGGGGCCAGGATGCTGCTCAACGTGATCAACGGATAGTCCCGTCGTCATCACAAGTTGGTCATCAGCTCTATAAGCTGCGGCCAATTCCGCTGGGTAGATATCCTCGTCTGTGTAGCCAATCACGTCTGCAGGCGTCAAACCGAGATAATGACAAAATGTATCGTTGGCGTAAGTGATTACACCGGCACGGTCTTTTCTAAGCACTTGGAGTTGCATACGATCGATTACGGCGCGAAAGTTGGTTTCGCTTCGATCAAGCAGGTGCTCGGTTTCTTGACGACGAGACATTTCACTTCGAAGTGCGGTGTTCGCTCGTCGTAGTTGGTTGGTGCGTTTACGAACACGTTGTTGCAATTCTCGCCGCAGCGCCAGTCGTCGTCGTCGTGACTGTTGTAAATTCGCCTGAAACAAACCTGCAGTGACAAGCGCTAGCAGAATCCACAACCGAACGGGCTGCAGTGCCCCGAACATCGCCACTGACTCACTGGCCGGTTGTTGATTGTCGGCCCCTAGTTCTTGAAGCAGTACCGCGGCAATTGTGTTTAGCAACTCAGGGAATATTGTTGCTAAAATCAGTACAACCGTTAATAACGGCACATATCGCCGATGTAAACTTCGCCAAAGTATCGGCAACACAACGACATGCAGAGCACAAAGGTCCGCCTGTACGGGCGCAAGAATATCGGCAATCGCGATTGTGATCGCAATGACGATCCAAAATGGGGGACGAGCGAGATGGCGTGCGACAAAGTAGGGCATGGCGGGCATTATAGCCAGTACGATCGATACGATCGTTGTAAAGTAAAGATCATCGCAATCGTTAAGGTTTCCTGGACCAGTCTTTTTTGACTCTTTCCGATTGCATTGTACTTTCCCTGTAGAGAGTGAGTGGACCAATGTGGTCTACAACCAGTCGCGATACGATCGCATGTAGTTATCGGATCAACGCTGGTCAGCCTTCGCTCCTTTGACAAAGGCAAACCGTTCGAGAGGACGGGACGCAAAGCTAACGGGTCCGTGAGTGACAGGACAGTCGCGAATGAACCGCGATCAATTTGTTTACTTCAGGATTGCCGGGCTGCCATGGGAAAGTCATCGGTGAGTCATCACCGGTGGTGCCAAGGTGAGTCGGATACGCAGAGAGTCAGAGATTTGAGGCTTGTTCACTTCCGGAAGCGTTCCACTTCGGGACGATTCCACTTAGTCAACGCCCGTGTGAAAGCAAGACTTTCGCACAGCTCCCTCGCGAGGAAAAGACCATGAAGAATTACGTAGAAAGCATTGTTCGGTTCATGAAGGAAGAAGACGGCCCGACAGCGGTTGAGTATGCCGTTATGTTGGCGCTGATCGTTGTCGTTTGCTTGGCTGCTGTTGGTTCAATCGGAACCAGCTCGAAGGCCAAGTTCGAAGAAGTTGCAACAGCAATCCAGACGAACGGAAGCTGATTTGGGTCGCTCGTTTAGAGCGACTTCAAACCACTGTCTCCGCCGCGATTCGGTATGGGATCGACCGAACCCATGCCGATCGCGACGAGAGTATTTTCCTGAAGGCAAAGACAACACATGAACTACCCACTGATTTCCGCTGACGCCGCCGCACACGCATGGCAAATTGCCTGTTGCGCGATCACGTTGCTGTTCGCGATGTTCAGTTGGATGATCGCGCCCAGATAACCACATAACTCACGGGCGGCCGAGACCTGCCGCACCATCCCACCTAACGCACATAAATATCACTACCATCGCCCGGGGAATCTTCACATGGATACGCTGTTACACGCCGTCGCCGAGCACTGGACTGTATGGTTCGTGGCTGTCGTCTTGGTGGTCGCCGCTGTTATTGACGGCATGATTCTAAAAGTACCGAATTGGCTAACATTTCCGTTTATCGCTTGCGGTTGGCTCAATGCAATGCTCGCTGGCGGGATTCCAAGCCTTGGTTGGAGCCTGCTGGGAACTTTCGTTGGCATGATGCTATTGCTCGTACTTCGCAATGTCGGCGGTATGGGTGCCGGTGACGTGAAACTGCTGGCAGGTGTCGGTGCTTGGTTGGGCACCACAGTTACGCTGTATGCGTTTGCCGCAACTGCAGTCGTTGGCGGTGTCATGGCACTGGTCATGATTTATCGCAGTGGCCATTGGTACAAGCACTATGCCATCGCACATCAAATACTGCACGAATGGAAAACCGTTCGCAATCCATCAGCTCTGGCATCGATTGCTCGTGAACGTAAGCCGACGATGACGCTGTTGCCGTACGGAATTCCCATGGCAATCGGATCAATCATCTACTTTGCGGTTGCAGGAATGTTGATCTAAAGCTTTGTGAAACTGCGAGCAGATAAGTACAACTTTTGCGAAGGTTTGCCGACTAGGCAGCTTTCGCTCGTTGCGTGAAGATCGACGATCAGGTCAACCTTCCCCACGAAAGAACAGCGGTTCTAGCCCACTGGAGTGACCTGTCGACAAACACTATGGATCGGTGTCGATTGACCGTACACCGTTTTTGAAACCGGCTCCCCCAGTCATTCCGACCACAACATCCGGCAACGTCTGATACGGTTATGCGAAACAAATCTCTCTTGCTGCTAGTCGCGTGCGTCTGTGGCACTGTCGCTGCGATTGGTGTCAGCCAATGGATGCAGGCTCAAAATTCGAGCAAGACGGAACTTGCAATGGTCGAGATTTTCGTCACGACCCAGGCGGTTGACATTGCTGAGGAAATCACGGCGGAGAAAATCCGCTTGGAGCAATGGCCCGCTGACCGCATCCCCGAAGGAAGCACCAGCAATCTCGCCGACCTAGAGGGGAAGTTTGCCAAGCAGCGGTTCTATGTGGGTGAGCCAGTGATGCCAGTTAAACTAATGAATGATGGCAACAGCAATTCATCAACGATTCCACGTGGCTACAGTGTTGTGTCGATGAAAGCGGACGCAGACAGTAGCGCGTCAACGCTGGTTCGACCCGGGGACCGTGTGGACGTGATGGCTTACTTTACCAAGAGTGAACTGATTCCCGAGACGACTGCGAAAACGGTTCTCCGAGGAATTCGAGTATTTGCCGTGGATGGAAAGACGCAGCGAGACGATGACTCCACCGATATCAAGCCAGCCCGAAACATTCAACTGTTGATCCACAAAGATGATGCTGAAGCGTGGACATATGCCACGGAACTTGGCAAACCGAGGTTGCAGTTGGGTAATCCCGGTGACTATGCAAATAATGGTGAAAGCGGCGAATCGAACCTTGCCGGACGAGAGTTTCTGCAGTGGTTAGCCGATCATCAACGGGCTCGTGATGCTCGCAATCTTGTTCCACCAAAGCCTGTAGTCGTGACCACCGAGGTCAAGAAAACGACGCGTGAACCCGGCTTTAAAATGCTAAAGATGTCCGGTGACAAGATGGTCGAGTATGAATGGATACCTGGCCAGTCGGTTCCGAAGGTTGTTGCAGAGAGTGACTCCGATTACGGTACCGAAAGCGTCCAAAGTTCTGAAACTATCATTGAAGCTGACAAGCAACTGGTTTCCGATCCCAACGACTACAGTTACTTGAATGGTTCACAGAGTCCGTTCTACCAAGGAAGCAGCCAGATTCCTGGTTCGCAACAGCGGCAAGGAAAGCGTCCGTTGACTAAAGACGAAAATAAAAATGTCGCACCTGGTGCGACAGCGACCGATGGCGTTGAAAGACGATCGTCTTTCTAAACGCTAACAGCGTTGACACTTGCGACAGGATGGATCCGGTCGTCGTCAACACTACTGACCCCCGTGACCCGTGATGATCTCGCCAACATAGTTGTGCGGCGCCGATTAAGCTTTGCAAGGATGCATTTGCGATATGGATATCAATCGACGACTTTTTAGCGCACCGGCGCTGTTGGTTTTGGTTGCTGTTACGGCTATTTCGAGCCGTACGGCAGTTGGCCAATCTCAAGAAACGATGGCCTCTGCGTCGGCTGTAAATCACAGTATCACGCAGTCTGTTGAACGCCTCGAGATGCTCGTCAAAAGCAGTCGTATTTTGACAATCCAGGAGCGAATACCAAAGTTCCAGGTGCAGAACGAAGAAGTTCTTAGCGCCACACCTGTATCGCAAAACCAAGTGCAAATCTTTGCTAAGGTTCCCGGTACAACGCAAATCAACCTTTGGGACACCGACGATAAACTGTATACGGTTGATGTCACGGTACTTGCGGATGCTCGCGAGGTCGAGGGCATTTTAGGTGCACAGCTTCCATTCGCGTCCTTAAAAGTAATGCCGCTCAATAGTAGCGCCATTATTTCGGGTTATGTTACAAGTGTTGACGATGTCGATCGTGCAGTAGCAATCACGGAACAATTCTACACCACAGTTATCAACAACATTAAAGTGGTCGGTGTTCAGCAGGTGTTACTGCATACTCGCATCATGGAAGTGTCTCGCACCAAACTTCGCGACATGGGAGTGGACTGGGGAACCTTCGATGACAAGGGATTCCTTTACTCCGCACCCGGTGGACTTTTTGATCCGGCGGCCAGCGCGTTAGGCGGTGGCTTCCCCTCGGCAGAAGCCTCAGTCGCGGCAACCAATCGAATCGGCATCAATAACGGCAGCTTCGAAGCTCTGATTACGGCGCTGCGTCAGCAAGACTTGATTAAATTACTCGCCGAACCGACCGTGGTAGCAACACATGGTCGTCCAGCTCGATTCACTGTCGGCGGTAAAGTTCCCTACTTGATTCCGTCAGGCAATAACGCAATTCAAGTTCGCTATGAACCCTATGGTACGTCGGTTGATTTCTTGCCGTTCGTAGTCGGCCCAGGCCGTATTCGGTTGGAGGTACGACCCGAAGTTTCTGAGCCAGACGATTCGAAGTCAATTAATGCAGCCGGTATTCGCGTCCCAGCGTTTACACAGCGATACGTCGAAACGGCAGTCGAAATGCAAGCGGGGCAAACGTTCGCAATCGCCGGTTTGCTGCAAAGCCGCACAGAATCAGTCACCAAGGCGACGCCGCTGCTGGGCGAGATTCCCTATATTGGCTTGATGTTCCGCCGCGTGCGCGAACGCCGAAATGATATTGAACTGCTGATCACCGTCACGCCAGAGTTGGTTGATGCAATGAATCCTTGCGAGGTGCCACCAGGCGGACCAGGGCTAAATTCAATGTCTCCCAGTGATTGCGAGCTTTATCTGAAAGGTCACATTGAAGTTCCCAACGTCAAGTCGCTCAATTGTGCAAGCGGCGATGGCTGCAGTTCGCTGTATCAAAACAATCCAGCATATCCTAACGGTGTTGTGGTCCCCAGTGACGAGCCAACGATCGTTGGCGACGGTGTCAGTGTTGAGTCACCGAGCTACTAACCGCAGCAGCTGAAACAGCACTGTCATCCCCTTTTGTCCAACCTTACTATAGACATTTTCATGAGCAACGTACTTCGGCTGGCCTTGGTCGATCCTAACGACAGCTCTCGCAACGCGGTAAAATCGATGTTGCTGGGAATGGACACGGTATGGCTAGAGGCAGATTGTTCGCGATATGAGTTTTTCCCCGACATCATCTCGCAAACAGCGCCCGATGTCGGCGTTATCGCCTTGGACGCTGATATTGACAAAGCAATTTCGTTGGTACAAAGACTTGCCAGCGAAGCACCGGAGACAGCGGTTTTAGCCGCCAGTGAAAGTGCAGATGGACATTTGATTCTGCGTACGATCCGTGCGGGGGCGCGCGAGTTCCTCACACTGCCATTGTCCAAAGACGATCTTTCTGCGGCTTTGAGCCGCGTCAGTCAACAGAAGTTTGGAACCTCGGAAAAAGGTGGGCGAGCCTGTGAAGTGATCGCTATCGCTGGCGCCACCGGTGGCGTCGGATCAACTAGCACTGCGGTCAATCTGGGGTGTGTATTGGCTGGAGAGTCTCGCAACAGTGTCGCGTTGCTGGACTTGGACATAGCACTCGGTGATGCCGATGTGTTTCTCGATGCGATTCCCGATTATACGCTTGCAGATGTTGTTCAAAACGTATCTCGATTGGATATCCAATTATTGAAGCGTTCGCTGACCAAGCATAGCAGTGGACTTTACTTACTTCCTCGACCCGTCGAGCTTCATGACACTCTGGCGATTACTCCGGAGAGTATGCGAAAAGTTATTGGCTTGCTCAAAGCTTCTTTCACACATTTGATCGTCGACTTGTCCAAGACGTACAGTGCGATTGATATGGCTGCGATCGAGGCGGCGACCAAGGTGTTGTTGGTCACACAACTCGATTTGCCGTGTTTACGCAATGTTGTGCGGTTATTGATGAGTTTTGAAGAGATAGACGGCTTAGCGAAGAAGGTCGAGATCGTCGTTAACCGTGCGGGGTTGGACGCTGGACAGATCAGCCTCAAGAAGGCAAAAGAAACTATAGGTCGAGATATCTTTGCCCTACTGCCCAACGACTATCGAACGATGGTTGAAGTGCGAAATAACGGTGTACCGCTGGTGACTCAGGCTCCCAAGGCGGCGATCACTCAAGCGGTTCGCGATCTCGCAGCGAAACTTGATGGTGATCCAGGTGTCAGCAGCTCCGAGGCGGACTCTAGCGGCAAGCCGAACGAGAGTAAGTGGAAAAAGTTTTGGCCGGGCACTGCGAAGACATAGCGTCTGTGCCGTCTACAATTGTTGGAACAATCAATCGGTCGAATCGAGTCACCTGAATCGATCCGACCGAAGTCGTTTTTGCGATTCAAGCTTTTCCCGCTTGATGTACGCGAGAACGATGTCTCATTTCATTTTGTGACGAATGTTCCGATTATTCCAAATGTGACGATCAATCACGCAGCTTGCAATTGCGTACAGCCCCGTTGAGCGACTCGTCGATAACTAGGTTACGCAATCTTACGGATGAGAAAGCGACGGCTTCGATTTTGAGGCAATGCGTCGGCCCCCAGCGACGCCCACTGTGGTTGGTGGACTGAATCAACTAAGGATTAATGCGCCATGGATGGCATCAAGCGAACAGTCTCCCTGCATGTACTCGCTCTGCTCGCTTTTTCATTAAGCAGCGGCTGCAATTCATTCACGTCGCGCGGCAGCTTAACCAAGAATGCCATTCCTGCCGCTCAATTCGCGTGCATGGACCAGGGGCGTCGCGATTCTCTCGTTCCGATTGATTTTACTCGCTTGCGGCAGACGATTCCCGCGGAGCACGTCATTGGACCGCGAGATGTGTTGGGCATCTACATAGAAGGCGTATTGGATGATGAAAATAAGCTGCCCGCGGTCAGCGCCGCGAATTTCAATATCGCTAGCGAAGGGATCACTCCGTATATGTCGCCTGGAGTGGGGCATCCGGTGCGAGTCGAACAAAACGGAACGGTGGTTCTGCCGTATGTTGCGCCCGTCAATGTCAAGGACATGACGTTAGGAGCAGCTGTTGAGGCAATTCGCAATGCCTACACGTCAGCTAAAATCCTTGATCCCACGAAGACAAAGTTTTCGGTAAGCCTGATTCGCGCACGTACTTATCATATCGTTGTCATGCGAGAAGACTCTGCTAATACTGGTGTGATTGGTCGATCGGTTCAAATTCTATCGCAACGAGGCTCAGGTGACGCTTTAGAGCTCCCCGCATTTAAAAATGATGTGTTGCATGCCTTAACCGCAACTGGTGGCCTGCCTGGTGAGGACGCTGCCAATGAAGTCTGGATCTTCCGCCGTGGCGCGGATGAGGACTGGAGCGTGCCTTGGAATGTCATGCAACAATTCCACACAAATCAAGGTGGCGAGCTAATTAGCGTAGCTGACGAAAGCGGCCTGATCACTGACGATTGCGGATGTATTACAGATCAAGCAACGTGCTCCAATGCGATCCGAATTCCTCTACGGGTAGAATGTGGCGCTCCTCCCACGTTTACGGCTGAGGACGTGATCCTCCAAGATGGCGACGTAGTTTATGTGGCGTCGCGAGAGCAAGACTACTTCATCGGTGCTGGCGTGCTCTCCGGCGGAAAATACATCCTGCCCAGAGATATCGATACGGATATATTCGATGCGATCGCAATTGCCAACACCAGTGCCCTGGGGCCATCCGGCACCAACGCAGGCACGACGATATTCCGCAACGGGCCCGGCAATATTGTCGCACCCAGCCGTGTGATCGTGATCCGCCAGTTAGCAAACGGCAAGCAAGTCAAGATCGAAATCGACCTTCGTGCAGCAGCGAATGATCCGAAAGAACGATTGATCATCAAGCCTGGCGATGTGGTCATGTTGCGATACCGCCCGTCCGAGTTGGTCGCCAATACGTTGCTCAACATGATCAACATTGGATACGCAATTCCGAACCGCTAAACGGCAAAGGGCTGGCTCTTGGTAGCGATCCTTCTCGCAGCGTGCTTTCATCTTGGAGTTTCAAGGTGACAGCCGCTGCGGAATCTAGTGGGGCAATCGCAGCCCTTTCTTGTGCTTGACCGGCATTCTTCCCGGTCGAATAAACGGCGCAGGCTTCGAACGCTTGAAAAAACGCGATCAGCGGATACGCTACGCTGCGGAATGTTTGAGACGGACCCACCGAACCAAGACACGGGCTCCCAGTTCCTGAGCGTTGAATATCAGCTGCGACGGACGCCCTCCGTTATCAGAACGCCCGAAACCCCGTTTTCTATCGGCAACGATTGAGCGTTACCATGATACGGCTATCTCCGCTTCACGAGACACACGCGATCAAAGGAATGTCGTTGGTTCTCCCACTTTTTCAGTAGAAATCGCTTCGTCAATCGCCGGCGTTGGCAGCTCGTATGTCACCCACCTACACGAAGTGTGGACTCGCCAGTCTTTGGTTGGCTAACTAAGTATCCGAAATAGGGGCTGACCCTTATCGGATCGGCTCTAAACAGCGTGATTCGAAATGTCCAATGTCCTCGTAATTTCACCGACGCCAACTTATCCCCAACTGAGTGGAAATCGCAAACGAATCCACGAAATGCTCACGGTTCTACAAAACCGGGGATGCCGAATTCATTTTCGGCTTTTGAACATTGGCAATTCCCCGTCGCTTGAAGCCCCAGACTGCCTAGCAGCGATGTCAGCCCAATGGGATTCCTTCGAGATCGTGCCCGCGGATCTAGCGTCACAGTCACTGGCAATTAAGGCTCGTCGTCGAATTCTTAAATCTAACCTCTATCGCAAGCCAGCGCAATGTGGACTGCGGCTTCCACTTCAATTTCGTCTTGACGATTTGTGCTGCGACAACTTTGTCGAATATACGGCTGAGCAGTGCCGTAAGCAAACCATCGACGCCGTTTTGGTTGAGTACGTATATCTAAGTCGAGTCTTGGAAGCGGTACCTGGGAATATAATTAAGGTTCTGGATACGCATGACGTATTTGCCGATCGCCACCAGCGTTTGATTCGAGGTGGAGTCCAGCCCAGCTTTTTTACGACGACTCCGGCCGAAGAAACACGTGGTCTGAGCCGAGCGGACGTCGTGATCGCCATTCAAGAACACGAGCGTGAGTACTTCGCCCGCAATCTAAACGGATCTGCCGAGGTCATTACCGTCTCGCATACCGAACCGCATCGCTTCCTGCCCACGAGAGTTGGCCCGGTGAAGACCGTGGGCTTGCTAGGTTCCGATAACGATATCAATCTGGCGTCGGTTCGACAGTTCTGTGAGGACGTTCGCGGACGCGGAGCTTTATCGACGATCAAAATTCTTGTCGGCGGAACTGTTTGTGCACGACTGGTCGATGTCCCCGAAAACGTGGAGCTTCTTGGGATTGTGGAGTCCCTCGAGGATTTTTATAAAAGCATCGACATGTTCATTAATCCAATGATTACCGGCACAGGACTAAAGATCAAAACCGTCGAGTCACTCAGTTACGGTATTCCGCTTCTAAGTACCGCGACGGGCACCGAGGGAATCGATGTCGAGCAGAAGTTCCATCACTTTCCTCGCATCAGCGACCTGCTTGATCATTTGTGCGATTTGGTGGTTTGCGGCACATCGCTCGAACCGTATGCGGATGCGAGCCGAAGCTGCTTTAACCGCTACACTCATAAAGTGCACTCACAAATGAGCGATTTGGCGGAGCGTTTTGCTAAGTTGGATTCCGCGTCGTGCATTTCGCCGATCGTTTGAGCCCCTGGACGAGCTGTTGTCTCCGATGAAGGTTTTTGTTTCACCTTTCGATAACCAGCAGAATCACTACCTGCGAAATTTTCGACGTCAGTTAGTCGAAGCGGGTTTTCCCGTGGCGGCGGCAGACGAACTTTGGTCGTTGAAGCACCTTTGGCCCAGTGGCGAGCCCAAGTATCTATTTCTCAATTGGTTCGAGGATTTGTTGATTCGTCGGCACAAACGCCCGCTGGGCGTGCGATGGACGATTGCGATTTACAAATTGTTCGCCGCAAAACTGCAACGTACCAAGATTGTATGGGTCCGCCACAATTATCGCCCTCACGCACAAGTTGCTCCCGATTGGTCCCTGCAGCTCGCCTACAAAATGATGTCGTTGCTAAGTTCGCACGTTGTTGTTCATTCGGAAGCCTACGCGACCGATTCCGGGAGCGACTATATACCGCACCCGCTGTATTTGCCCTGTGATGAAGACGTTGATCCAGAATTCTTGGCACAACTCGACGATGCGTCCCGCCGAATCGCCGTCTTAGGACAATTGCGTCCCAGCAAGGGGCTCGACACAATGCTTAAAGATTGGCCGTCAAGCGTACCAGTCTTGATGGCTGGCCAGCCCAGCGACGAGAAGTTCAAGAACGAACTGCAACAAATTGCTGCCCAACGATCCTTGGATGTTCGTTTTGTGTTCAATCGTCTTTCCACCGCTCAATTTGATGCTGCGTTGAGACGTTGTCGCGCAGTGTACATTGCCAATCCGAGCCATACAATGATCGTCTCAGGCGTGTTTTTTCATGCGGCATCGTTGGGTACTCCTGTGCTCATGCGAGCTTCGGCCTTTGCACATGAAATGTCGCTAAAGTGTAGCTTTGCTATTGAGATATGCGACCTATCGCAAATCGAATCTGCCCTTCGAAACACGACATTTTCGACTCGCGAAGCGATTGTTGCAGAGGCCAACGAATTTTTCGGAAAAGGTGTTTTTCACAAACAAATTTCTCGGTTAATATCATGATCACACGAACTAGCGATGGAGCTAACCACGCCCAAGTTATTGCTGGACACTTGCAGCAAGGAAAGTGGAAAAACTATTTTCGCACAGTACGTTACGCAGCAACCGTGGCTGCACGTTGCTTCGGCGTTCAAGTTCGAACTTGCAACGGGTGTGGGTATCGCGGCAAATTTATGGCCTTTGGTTTTCCGCCACGATTTGATGCGCAGTGCCCAAACTGTGGTTCTCTGGAGCGACATCGGTTGCTGAAATTTTGGTTTGACGAGCACGAGGATCTGCTGCGGGGAACTCGACTGCTTCACTTTGCTCCGGAAGAACGCGTAAAAAACTACCTTGTGGATCGAGTGGGCAGCTACCAAGGTGCCGACATTCTGCCGGGTATGGCGGACTTGGTGTTGAATATCGAGAGCATCGATTTGCCAAATGAATCCGTTGATTTTATCCTTTGCAGTCACGTACTCGAACACGTCAATGACACGCTTGCACTTGCTGAGATGCATCGTGTCCTGACCCCTGGAGGGATTGCCCTGTTGCTTTTCCCAATTGTTGAGGGCTGGAGCAAGACCTGCGATGAGTCGACCATTGGGCAGCGCAGCTATAGTCCTAAGGAGCGTCGACTCTACTTCGCGCAACATGATCACGTTCGGCTGTATGGTCGAGATGTTCGCGAACGTATTCGCGCCGCTGGCTTTGAGTTGAGCGAGTACGTCGCCGAAGAACTGCGAGTTTCTCAAAACGGCCTGTTCCGAGGCGAAACCATTTTTGTTGCCAAACGTCCCGCATGAACATCGTTTTTGCTAGCCACAGTCCGTTCGATCCCAGTTTAGTCGTTGGCTCGCATCATTTGGCCCGACAGTGCGCCCGTCTCGGGCATCTTGTGTTGCATCTGAGCACGCCGGTGACCGTCGCCCACTTGACCAAACTGAGCGACGCGCGAATCCGCTCACGTATGCGGAAATGCTGGCGGGGGCCGGAGCAAATCGAAACCGGACTTTATGAATGGATCCCGTTGACGCTAACTCCCTGGCAATTGGCTCGTCGCGGTAATATTTCCAAAAGCAATCGCTTTGTGCCCTCCCGAAGATCGCTACTACGATGCCTCGAGTCGTTAAAGATGCCTGGGGTCGATATGCTGTTTATCGACGAGCCACGACTGGTGGGCATCGAGTCGGTCTTAAAGCCTAGCCGACTCGCCTATCGCGCAACGGATCTCTATGCGGAGATGAAGCGAGACCCAAGTATTCTTGAAGCCGAACGAATTCTCTGTGAACGGTCAGGCTTGCGTATAGGGACGTCGCGTCCCGTGGCGGAGCACCTAGAGCGTCTGGCAAATCGACCCGTTGTCGTATTAGAGAATGGGGTCGAAGTCGATCATTTACAGCGCCCGACCGCTGCACATCGTACACTCACAGGGGTGGGAGTTCCTCGTGCAGTGTATGTAGGCGCAGTCGACGACCGATTCGATTGGGAACTCACCATGCAGCTAGCGGCCAGCCGACCTGCGGTCCAGTTTTTGATTTACGGGCCAGTCACACTAGCGGTACCGACCAATCGACCGGCCAACTTGCTACTCATGGGCTCGCTGGCGTACTCCGAAATGCCGAGCGTGTTGCAGCACTGCCAAGTTGGTCTGTTGCCACTGAATGACCACCCAGCAAACAGCGCACGCAGTCCCATGAAGTTCTACGAGTATGCGGCGGCTGGACTACCTATTCTTGCCCGTGCCACACCGGAGATTGTGGGACGCACCGAAATTCCTGCAGCTACCTACGCCGACACGAATGGCGCTCTGGCCGCCTTAGATCAGCTATTAATCGCCGAACGTATCACATTCGATGTGGAACCGCACAGCTGGGCCGGAAAAGCGAAGTTTTTGCTTTCGCAAATGGAAAATTCGGTATCTTAGACGGCATCACTATGCCTGGTCGTCATAACGCGACCATCCATGACGTAGCACCGAGATTTCATCGCCAACGCATCGGCGTACGATTGACGCGCTCGGTTACTCAATCACGATGAATTGCCCCGTGATCGATAGAGCCATTCGGATAATCACTCAACCATGAGTACGACTTACCAATTCGAGAGTTCACGCACTGACGGCATCCAATTGCTGCCTGCGTATGCACATTCGCGCATTGTTGAAACCTACATGGCGGTTTGGATGTTCCTGATGCCGTTGGTCTCGTTCCTGGTCATACCCGGGATTCAAGGCACGATTCCCGCGTATTTGATGGCGTTCGCTTCGCCGATTTTCTGCCTCAACCGCAAGTACTTTTCCACACTTTTGATTCTGTTTGCGGTCTGGTTTTCGTTTTTGTTAATCAGCCAAACCGGGTTGATTATGTCAGGAACGCAAGCTTTTTTTGAGTTGCACTTAGTTGAACCAACTGATCCGACCCCAGCATTCCGCAAAACGCTGATCACCCAATCGCTGTACCTAGCGGCATGTGTCCTAATTTTTATGTTCATGCGGTTGCATTATCAGCCCCATATGCTTCGATATGTGTTTTATGGCGCTTGGTTTTTAGTAATTTACGGATTGTACGACTGGAGCTTTACAACAGCGACAGGTATGTCCGGAGACTTTTTGTCTAATCGTGTCTATGAACAGTCCAGCGGCGACTCGCGCGACGCCAGTTGGTCCCAGTACTATCGGCTTGGGCCTATCAGCTTGCTGCGATTAAAAAGCATGACGGAAGAACCTTCACGTTTTGCTACTCTTGCTGTTGCGTACCTTTCGCTTGCTCTTACCAGCGGACGACGTTGGCTGGCACTTGCTTTGTTAGTCACACTCTTCTTATCGACTTCGTTAACGGGGGCACTGGCTCTTGTCGTTATGTTCGGGATATTGATTTGGCGAAGTGGGCGCGACATCAAGAAATGGGTGATTGCAGCCTTTGGACTGGCGTTAATCTTCGGCGTCGTCGCGGCTTTCACGCTCCCAGAAGTTGTCGACGAAATGATCATGACACGCGTACGCGGCGAACACACCTCGGCACAAACACGGACATCCCGACTCACCGAGACGATCCCAGTATTTATGCAGTTACCGATAATCAATCAACTCTTCGGAGTTGGATTTGGTACCGCATTTCTTCCTGGGTCGCTATCGATGCTCGTAAACTGCGGGCTAGTCGGACTGGTTGGAGCAGCTTGGTTTTTTCTTCGTCCCATTGTTCGGCTGTCGAAAATTCCAGGCGAGCTAGGCCTATTTGCCGCATTGTCCACTCTTCTCGCAGTCTATACCGTTATCTCGGCGGCACTGTTCGTCCCCGTGGTATGGATGCTACTGGGAATGGGCTACGCCCGCGTAGCGGAGGCTTCTGAAGATCATGGTCTCGCATTCAATAATGGTGCTAAGTAGTAACGGTATTTTGTAGGCGGATGCAAGTAACTCGGCGAAATAAAACATGAGCATGCAGGTCGTCTATTCCCATCCACCAAAATGCGCTGGAACTTCGATAGTTCGCGCGTTACGCCTCCGCTTCTTGTGGCGAGGCATGGGGCTAACCGCACACCGAATGAAGGCATTCCTGGAAAATGCTAGTCCGCCGTACTCCTACGAACAGTATCAAGAACGGGCACATCGAGCAGCTGACGCCGTTGCGGCGTATCATCTCACTCACGGCAAAAACCTCGTTGCTGGACATTTTTGGTATGGAGATTGTTTGCGACTTCTAAACCGAAACGTGCATCGAATGACCGTTGTTCGAGAGCCGGTTTCCCGGTTCTTGTCGCACTATCGCTACTTAGCCTGGAAGTATGGCCTAGAGGAAAACTTTTCGGACTTTCTTTGTAGTGACAAAGCAAAGCAATTGGGATCCATCTATGGTTTTTATTTCGCGAACGAGTATCCAAATGGTGCTGAAGATGTTGACAGAGTTGTTCAACATGCGATTGATTCGTTGAAAGAGTTTTCCATTATCGGCGACGTTAAGGACCTGCCAGGTTTTCTTACTGCAGCGAAAAAACTAATTGGCGGCCCGTTGATTTCCTTTCGTTCCAACCGAACGCCCAATTCAGTGAAACCAGATGTTCAGCAACAAATTTCCGAAGAGGACCAAGCCCGGTTATACGAGATAACGTCGGTCGATCGATTGATCTATGAAGCAGTGAAAAAAATGCCCTCGTACGTCAATTATTCGTGTTCAGCTGACAAGGCCCAGAGTGTGATGGAGAGTTCGACGTGAATCAACCATCCAGGACAAGTGATTATCGAAGTCGCGCAATGGAAAGTGAGTTCGGCCGTCGTGATGTCAACTCAGATTCGACCGCCGCTTGTTTGCCAAATTTCATGGTCGTCGGCGCAGCCAAATGTGGGACGACATCTCTGACGCACTACCTCAATCAACATCCGGAAGTTTATGTCTCGCCGTGGAAAGAACCGAATTTTTTCGTTCATGAGGACGAGGTCCATCCACTTCGCGGCCCTGCGCCATCCCACGTACTAGAGCAGTTGCTGCACTCACATACGGTTACCGACTTTGAGCAATATCAAGCGTTGTTTCGTGGCGTCCAGTCACAAAGAGCAATTGGCGAAGGGTCGGTGCGATACCTGTATTTCCCAAACGCCGCCGAGCGAATCCGGCGGTCCCTTCCCGACATCAAGGTCATCGCTATTCTGAGGCATCCTGTCTCTCGAATGGTATCGCATCATTCAATGATGAAACAGTTTCATCTTGAGCCGCTTGCTTTGGCCGAAGCTATTGCTGCGGAATCTCAGCGTCGGCAACTGCATTGGGGATGGGATTGGCATTACACTCAAGTTGGCTTGTACTCTCAGCAAATACAACGTTATCTCGATGCATTCGGAAGCGAACGTGTGAAGGTATTGTTGTACGATGATTATAAACGCAGTCCCAATCGAGTATTTGCTGAAGTATGTCAGTTCCTTGAGATTGAGTCCAGCTTTAATCCCGACATGACGGTACGGCAAAAAGTGGCTTACCGACCGCGATTTGATTTTCTCGATCGATGGCTACAGTGGCCCTACAAGTCGCGAATAGCAATCGAATCGCTATTGCCACGACGACTGGTTCGGCCAGTTTTACGCCGCATCGGCGATTGGAACCGTTGTCGGAGTGTGCAAACACATGACCGACTTTCCAATAGGTTGCGACAAGATCTGACGGCGATATTTCGCGATGACATCCTCGCTCTGGAGGAACTCTTGCAACGCAAGACGAATTGGCTCTCGGAAACCGTGGGTATCGAGACTCAATGAACACGTCTGGAAAAAAATCCAGTGGGGCAAAGCAACTTGGTGTGAACGCGATCTGCACCGTCGCCACACGTTTGTTGCAGATCGTTGTATTGATATGGGTGAATCGATATTTGCTTAAGCGTATCGACACAGAGGAATACAGTCTTTTTCCGCTGATCACTTCACTTATATTTTTTGTACAGTTTGTATCCACCGTTACCACCGGCGGAATCGCACGCTACCTCGTGGTTGCTGATTCACAGAACGACGAGCGGGGTTTAACTCGAATCACAACTTCCATGATGCCTGTTCTCATCGGCACAGCGATTTTGTTGATGATTGCTGGGGGCATCGTCGTTTGGCGGCTACCCGATCTAATAGTGGTTGCACCGCAATATTTATGGCAAGCACGAATCATGCTCGTCATGATACTAAGCTACTTGTGTTATAACATTGTCGCTACGCCGTTTTCGTCAGGTATGTATGTACGACAGCGTTTCGCAAAATTAAGTTTAGTGCAGTTAATTTGTGAAGCAGTACGCACCGCCCTGCTGATTGCGCTGCTTTTGGGTGTGAGCCCACGAGTTGTATGGCTGGTAGTGGGAAGTCTTTTCGCCGAAGTGCTCAACACTACGCTTAGGATTCGCTTTACTGTTAAGCATATTCCTGCTATTCGCGTTCAGAGGTCATCGTTTTGTGCATCCACCGCGAAGCAGTTAACGAGTTTTGGGGCATGGACTTCTGTAACGGGATTTAACGATCTGGTATCTAAAACCGTTCCCATATTATTGTTGAATCGCTATGCCACTGCGATCGATGTGGCGGCGTTTCACTTAGGTCGACTGCCTGACCTCCAGCTTCGCAAAATCATCTCTTCGGCGATGATCCCGTTTCAGCCGGCCATCACTCGCGTCTATGCCCAACAAGGCGACGCTGCAATGTCGGATATCTTCTATCGCGGCAATCGCTACGCGCTGTGGATCTCGCTGTTTCTGCTGGCACCTTTAATTGTTTTCTCCGACCATATGTTCACTTTGTATGTCGGGAAAGATTATTGGCAGGCTGCTGCGGTGATGAGTTTGATGTTAGCTCGGTACCCCTTTTTGTTTGCGATCACCATGTTCTATCGCGTTTCGCACGCGACTGCAAAAATTCGGTCTTACTACCTGAGCGAGATCGTGATCCAGGTCGCGACGTTGGGCTCGATGTTCGTTGCCGTTGTGTACCAAGCGAGCGGAGCAGTCGGAATCGCGATCGCGATGAGCGTAACTGAGGGCATGCTCAACTTCCTGATGGTGTGGAAACTCAGCTTGGTTAACATTCGCGGGCGATGGAGTCATTTCCTTAAGTTGTCTGTAATGCCGGGTTGCGCACCTTTCGTTACTGCAGTTCTCGTTTGCTTAGCATTTCGTGCGTGGCTGCCATTGGACAATTGGTCGGCACTAGTCGTTGCGTCCACTTGTGCAACGATCGCTTATTTGGTGATCATGTTAGCGATTTGTCTTGACCGACTTGACCGCGAATTATTTAGCGACTTAGTTCAAAGTGTCCAAGTCAAAGGATCGAGATTGGTAAATCGTTTTTTTCATCGTTCTGTGGAAACAAGTTTAACGGTCGCTCCGGTTATAGTGTCCCAATCAAACAATACAACCAATCACAATACTACCGAAGACGAAAAACTAGTATCTCACTCGTAAGATTTTCATTCCGTTTGCGCCTTGGTTGACTAAAATAAACACTCTCACAGAACTTCAGTTCACAACACTTTGTCTCAACGACGCAAAGCCCCCTATTTGTCGACGGTCTACAAAACCATGAATTCCAGTACAGCCTCCAGTCGCGATTCGCGTTTGGTCCAATCCACCAAAACGATTGATGTGTTTAGTGTGTTGCGGCAACACATGGGTAAAATATTCTTAGGTTCCGTGCTTGGTATAGCAGTCGCTGCGGCATACTGCTATTTCGCGACCGAGATCTTTGAGTCTTCCGCAGAGATTTTGGTTATAAGTAAGGACTCCGCCTTAGCGACTCGATCGAGCGACGGACACGGTGATTCGCTGGCGATGGATGCGGCGTTGGGTGACGAGATCCTGGCGACTCACTTGCATATTCTTCGCAGCCCGAACATTGTTCGTGGTGCATTGGAGTCTGGAAAACTTTTCACGCTTCCATCGCTTTTGGAAGAAGTCCCCGAAGAAATTCGTGGTGATCAAGTTGCGACTGAGCGATCGATTGTCGGCTATGTTATTAAGAATCTGATTGTCGAGCGTGGTGGTGAGGCGCACACGAAGGGAGCTCAGGTACTTCGAGTCGAGTTGCAACATACAAGCGATGTCGACGGTGCGAACATCCTCGCGGGAATTATCGCTAGTTACCAAGATTTTATTCGCCACACAGTCCAGGGTGTGGGCGGGGAAGCTGCAGACCTAATCCGCCAAGCGGGAAATGATCTGGAGCAAAAAGTTGAATTGTACGACAAGACATATGCAGATTTTGCCAGACAGTCTCCTCTGAGCCTTCATGAAGGCGAGGCGATTAATCCGCACGTTGTTCGTCTTACGGCTCTTGAGCAAGAACGGTCGCAACTGCAGATCTCGTATGCGAACGCAAAAGCTCGTTTGGCTCTCGTTGAAAGTGCCTCATCGGAAGGACATCCGGCGCTGCAACTGTCGATGATTGACTCCGACGACGTCGCCCGCTTGAATCTGCTTTTGGAAATTGAAAAAAACGCACCAATCGCTCCGGTGAGTGCAGAATACAACCGCATGGCTGAACTTGCTGGATTGGTTTCTACTCAGTCGGTCAAACTAGGCCCCAACCACCCCCGCGTCGTTGAGACTCGGGCGCAAGTGGACAAGCTCAAGGAAGACCTAAAAGACATGAAGTCGTTTGATACGATTGCGACCGACGACGGAATTAATGCCACTCAGCTCGCTTCAAGCTATGCGATGCTACTGCGCAATGACATTGCGGATTTCGAATCAAGTCTGACTGATATCGAGCGTCTTATCTCGGAAGAGATGGAAGCGGCACGAGTTCTCGTGGATACGGAATTGCAACAACGTCGTCATTACCGCCAACTGGAACGAGCAGAGTCACTGTACGACGCTGTCGTCGAACGGATTGCCGATTTGAATCTTGTTAACAACTACGCCGGTTTCACCAACGAAGTGCTAAAGCCTGTCGAAGTTGGTCCCAAAGTTTGGCCGAGCATTCCGTTGCTGCTCGTGCTGGGGGCGTTTCTCGGCGGGTTCCTTGGGACAGGGGCTGCTTTTCTAACCGAAGCTTTGGACCGATCGTTCCGCAGCCCGGCTGATATTGAAGGTGAGCTTTCCGCACCAGTGCTTGGAAACGTGCCAGTTATGCGGACTGCGAAGACTAAGTCGAAGGACGGTCAGCTTGCGAATTCGCTGGTGGCCTGCCATCGATTGAATTCATCTGATGCCGAAGCGTTCCGAAAACTGCGGGCCGCAATTCTGTATCGAACCCAGGCTACCGCCCATCCAGTGATCCAGATCACCTCGGCGACGAGTGGAGAAGGCGCGTCAACTTTGGTAAGTAATTTGGCTGTTTCGATTGCCCAAGCTGGACATCGCGTGCTACTGGTTGACGCCAACCTTCGTGCACCGGCGTTGAGCAAAATGTTTGGTCTAGCTCAGAGCACGGGGCTTGCTGACTATTTGGTCGGTGACGAACCAATCGACAAAACGGTTGTTTCGACTCCAGTCGAGAATTTGTTCCTCGTTCCTAGCGGAAAGACTGTCGAAAACCCAGGCGAACTGTTGTCATACTCGACGTTCCAGAGTTTCCAGAATCTGCTTCGCGAAGACTATGACTACATTTTGATTGATTCGCCTGCCGTACTTGAAGTTGGCGATGCAATCTCGATTGCCGACGATTCAGATTTTGTTTTGTTCGCATTACAGTTGACTCCGACTGCCCGCGACAAGGCTCGCCGTGCGGTTGAGGAATTGCAAGACAACGGCGCCAACGTGATTGGCGTTGTCGTTAATCAAGTGAGCAAGAATCGTCGTTCGGGCGGCTATGATAGCTTCGAGTACAATTCAGAGCTTCGAGCTGCGACTCGATCGAACCGATCGGCACCTCTAGCGTCCACAGTACGTTAGAAATGTTAGTCATCAATGGTCGATTCCTGAGCAAGGATTTCCCCACTGGTACACACCGCTCGTCCTACTTCTTGATGACCAAGATTTGCGAGCGGTTAACACAGTACGAGATTCTTTGTCCGCGAACTCCGCAAATGGAACTTCCGGACTGGTTGCTCGAACGTGTCCGTGTGGTCAATCCTTTGTCGCTTCCGGCGCATATCTGGGAGCAGTTTTGGCTGCCCCGCCAGCATCGGGGATCGACACATTTGAACCTAATAGGCACATCCGCGTTTCTCACCCTGCCGTCGTCAACGGCCATGGTGGTACATGATGTTAATTACGATTTGAGCCCATCGTCCTTTGATTGGCGGTTTCGGATTTGGTATCGACTTGCCTGTAGCCACGCTGCAGTGAAGGCGGATCAAGTGTTTGCAGTTTCGGAGTATACGAAGCAAACGCTCGTTAAGCGGACGCGTGTCAATCCGGATAAAGTCACCGTATTTAGACAAGGCCCTGGACTGCCCCTGGAGTTCCTTACAAACGGAGTTAGAGAAGCGCCGACAACTCCCTTCATACTCTGTGTCGGATCCTTGCAACCCCATAAAAACCTCGCAGGAATCTTGGCTGCGTTCGACATATTTAAACGATCCCACTACGCCCCCTGCAATTTACGTGTGGTTGGTAAAAAACAAAAGTATTTCAACGATCCGAATATTGATTCATCGTTACTTGACCGCAACGACGTTGAGTTCACCGGTTACCTGTCGGATGAAGAGCTTGGCAAGCTTTATCAGCAAGCGGCAATGTTCGTTTATCCTTCGTTTGAGGAAGGTTTTGGAATGCCATTGGTTGAGGCGTTTTATGCAGGATGCCCGGTCATTACCTCGGACCAAAGCTGCTTGCCGGAAATTGCTGGTGACGCTGCATGCCTCGTTTCACCCCATGATCACGAGGCAATTGCTGCCGCGATGGACAAGCTTGCTACTGACGAGTCATTTCGTAACGACAAAATCCAGCGTGGCCATGAACGTGCACGGCTTTACTCGTGGGACGGAGCCGCTGAGACTGTGCTCGAAAAATTGCGTGCTCTGAGTGATGGTCAACTGATGTGATTACAAAATCAACTGATGTGAATTCAAGGTCGAAAAAACAAATTCGTTTGATGGTCGTCTCAGAGCCTGGTTCCGCTGGTGTGCGTCGACACGTTTGTGATTTAATTGATGGCCTTGATCTTGATAAATTTGCGATCACATTTATCTACAGTTTGAATCGCTCGGATGATACCTACTTGAGCGATATCAGGCGATTTCAACGCATGGGAATTCGTTGCGTAGAAATTCCCATGCAACGTAGCATTTCACCGTTGAAAGACACCGTTGCTCTGGTTGCCATTTTGAAAGTTATCCGACAATGGAAGCCTGATATCGTCCATTGCCATAGTGCAAAGGCTGGGTTTCTCGGTCGCGTTGCCAGTCGATTGAGCTTGACTGGTGCAACGACTGCCTATACACCAAACGCTATGCCCTGTTACTTTTCCAAACGTTATGAGCAGATCGAGAGGCTAGCTGGGCGATGGACTGATTGGTTGATCGCAGTCTCCGAGAGCGAGCGAAGCGACTTTTTATCGTGGCGCATTGTTCCTCCAGAACGGATTCGAGTAATTCCAATGGCGGTTAAGCCAGCGATGATCGAGCATCGCGTGAATTCTACCGAAGGTAAAGTGATCGGCGCATGTGGGCGAATCTGTCATCAAAAGAGGTCCTTGTTTTTCTTTCAAGCGGGAGAACGACTTTTGGAGTCCGATCCCACGCTAAGGCTAAAGTGGGTTGGCGATTTTTCTAACGATTCCGAGGCTGACGAGGTTCGCCAGCATCTTTCCTTATCTCCCTATCGTGACCGGATCGAAATCACGGGCTGGGTCGATAATCCGCTTGAACACTTGGCAATGCTGGATGTTTTCTGCATGTTCTCGCGATATGAGTCTTTTGGATTTGTAACAGCGGATGCCATGCAAATCGGAATTCCGGTTGTCGCGATAGACGCAACCGGCACTAAAGATTTGGTCGTCCACGAAAAAACGGGAATTATTTGTGATGAAGCAGTTGAATCGGCGGCTGCTGCAATTTCGGGCCTGATAAACGCACCCGAGCGAATTGCGTTACTAGTTAAAAATGCTCGCTCGCACGTTGAGTCTCGTCATTCACCTGAACTTGCTAGCGCCTTGATCCAGAACTTTTACAGTGAGATAGTTGATCAACTTGAAGCAATTGACGAGCGACCAACAAAATGAACGCACCTAAGTCCCGTCCGATGCTCGTTCTGTTGACCAAGGCCAGAAATCGGTACCGCCGGTTACCGCCAAGCCTTCGCCGACCCGTCGACATGGCACTAGGTACGGGCGTCTACAAACGCCCGATGGTGCGTCGTGGAGCATTGTTTGTTCATGTTCCCAAAAGTGCGGGTACTTCCGTTTCCCAAACACTGTTTGGGCTGAAGGCTGTCGGTCACTACACAGCGGCTGAAGCGCAAGCATACGACCCAAGCTTGTTTGCTCGACTGTTCAAATTTTCCTTCGTGCGACACCCGATAAGCCGAGCCTATTCTGCCTATCGATACTTGAGAACTGGCGGAACACCAGACACTCCTGTGGCGATGCCACATCTTTATAAGCACTTAGCAACGGCAACGTTCGAGCAGTATGTCGATTGGCTCGAAAGCATTGATGTTAATCATTCTAACCCTGTTGTCGGAACACAAGCGAAGTACGTTTGCAATCGAAATGGTGAAATTTTAGTCGACTTTGTAGGCCGTTTTGAAACCATCGAACGCGACTTCCAGACAGTTTGCGAACGACTGGGATTGCAATGCTCATTACAACAGCGCAATATTTCCAGCAGTGAAAACGCACTCATTGATCCGGCATTGATCGAACGTTTAAGAATCATTTATCAACAGGATTTCCGCATTTTCGACTACGAATAGTCTGTCGACCGGTCAGCGACCAGCCTCGTTGCGATTTACCGCTACGAGGCTTATTTATTGATTTGCTGTGTGCGGCTTCTGTGAAACGTTTGTCGTCAGCAACGTGCGGCAGGATTCAAGGAGCGCACTCGCCGCGTCCACATGCATCTCAGGAGAAGGATAATATCGGTCATGAGTCCATGGTTTACCGTGTCGAAGATCGGGGCGATCATTTCCAGGGTCCACGGTAACCGGTTGGCCTGTATGTCGACTGACTAATAGCTGTGGGCTGCCGCGATCTGTTACGCATTGAACGTAAATATCGCTTAATCCTCGAATTTTCTGGAGCATCGGTTCATCGATTAAATGAGGAAACTCACCAAATAAACCAGGCACACGGTTCCACCGCCGACGATAGCATGGTTCGCGTTTAGAAAACCAAAACAGGATCTTGGGGACGGTAATCTTTGACAATAGGTCTTGAAAACTATTTACCCACGCATCACACGTTTCCAACACAATGCGTTTGGTCCGGCGTTTGCCGGCTAAAATCGCAATCTCGCGACCGGCACGTCCCGGAATAACTCGCTGCAATAACTTAGGGCCAGCCAGGAGTTCCGCATATGCATCGCGTGCACTAATCGGGGCGCCGTCGCTACGTCGATGCATGAATTCCAAACCATCACAAGCATACAGCGAGTTGCTTTGACTGCGTCCAGACATCACCTGGATTATCGCAAACTTACCTCGGTTTACGTAATCAAGAAGACTTTCTTGTAAGGCAAAAAACTCTGGTCCCGCGCCACCATAGCCCAGATTCAGGGCTGGCACGCTGAGTTGATTGGCCAGTAGATCCGGATACGGCAGTTCACAAAAACATCCGAAGGTCTGGGCGGCACCAATGCAGCTAAAGTATTCTTGGTTCGCCGACAACTGGATCATCGGACCACGGAACTGCAATCCTGTACCGGGCAGTTCGTACATGTGGTAATCAACCACTTCGATATCACGTGCTTGATAGCCGGATAAGTGCATGTTAGTCGTAATTCCCAACGATTTTCGGTTTGCGATTTGTTCTGCAGAGATGATTGCTCAATCTCCAGCTAACCAATTTTCGCCCAATCGTTGTTTTTTTCATAGCCCAGTTGAATCAATGCATCGCCAAACAACTCAACAAACTTTTGTTTGTGATCTGGCTGAAAGTGCTTCTCCCATTGTCTCGCCTTGCCGGAGCGGATGTGGACCGATTTTTGAAGACTTCCCGAAAACAGGCTGTTTTCGTAAGCGTGCTTGAGCGCAATGGGAATCGTGCGACCAGAGAATGACAGAAAAGTGAAAATCTTGTGGAATAGGGTCAGATCCCGATCTTCAATCAAGTCTTCATACTGGATTTCAATAAAGGACTCGTTGTTGTAGTCCCAGGAGAGCATCTCACGAATCCCATTCGCTCCAGAATTCTCCATCTCAAAGTGTAATTTGTCTTCTAGCGTCGGCAGACTACAAATCTTTTCCTGGTACGTCATGCCGTCGAAATCGTCCCGCTTGACGTGAAGCCATTCCTCAGAAGACTTTTGATGATAAAAACAACCTGAGACAATGCGATCTCGCGGGTCGCGAATGATGTGCAGGCCGCGATAGTCATCAACAATTTTATCGAGTTCAAACTGACTGTGGTTCTCCAAAAACACATTAAACGTCAAAGGAAGGTCTTTTTGTTTTCCTGCATGAAAAATAAGCCCCAACTCACGACACAGAGGGATGAATACATTCCTCAACCAAACGGTTCCAGTTTTGTGGTGTGTGCCGATTAAAACACGATGGCTGACTGCTTCAGCACGTTCTTTCGCCGTCAATTCGCTGCCGGTCAGTGCCCGAACAGCACCGCTAACTCGCTTCTTTAAATTGAGCATGCTACAGATCTTCAACCTATCGTCGGGTGAATTTCATTTTGGGGAGTTTTTCGATATCCCTCAGAGTATTTTGTCGTCATGTTTTTCGCAACCATAACTTAGCCACAATGACAGTGATGCGGCTTTCTTGGGTCAGATTGTTCTGCTCACTACCCTTGGCGCACCCGCTAGACTAATGTTCAGCAACTGCGATCGAGACGTTGCAACTCGAGTGCCGAAAAGCGATGCTTAGAATATTGGGCAACATCGTTATCTGGACGCCCACCAGAGAGAGCGACGTCGGGATGTTTCGCCCAGAAGAATGCGATACCGAATCACGAGAACGAGTTAACAAAAGACTCGTCCGCTAGTAGTTCATCAACGGCTGCCTCAATTTCGGATGGGTTACCAACCGTTTTCGTGCTTGCCTGCTTGGGAGTATCAAGTGTCGCCCGGCAAATGGACGGCTGCGAAAGGCTTGCGGGCAAGAATGTGCCATCATTCCCTCGTGCCGATGTCGTGCGACTTATCTGGCTGTATAAATCCTTTTCCCTGACGTTTCGTTGGTACGGGATAGGGATGTCGGCCCGAGAAACAAGTTCACCATTGGCCGTAAGCTCGTCGGACGACTGACGCAACAAATCGTTAATAACCATCAGTGCGTCGGCGGCAGATACCAGATCATCGCCGTTGCGGTCCAAATAGATTCCAGGCCAAGTTTCAAGTCGAATCGGATCTTGCAGCTGACCTGACGTGGTATCTGAGTAGAGCCGACGGTTCAACTCTAAGATGATCTCAAGGGCATCGCCAGCGGTAACGTCACCGTTGTTGTTAATGTCGCTTGGATTGACGAAGTTGCTCCACCGGTTAGGCGTCTGAACTCGAATGGCTTCAATACCAGTCGCGACATTTGTTGCTGACAAAAGAAACTCACCGACGACAGTTTGTGGTTCACTCATTCGCCAATTTGATGCATCACGGATAAGGAGCTGGTCGCCAAATGAGACGACAATATCAAGAGATCGCGTTGACGGTGCCAATCGAACAACGGATTGGGTATCAATTTGCATTACAGTACTCTCTTCACCGGTAAGATCGATTCGGCTGAACCCGCTAATATCGAGACGCGGATTGCTAAGATCGACCGTACCTTCCGATCCGATCATCATCAATGTGTTGACTCCGGACGCGTTACCAAGCAGCGTACCGTGTAGCGGAACCGAAAGGTCACTCATGCCGATGACCGGAGCGATCGGTAGAAGTGAACTCATCATCGCAGCGCCACCAGGTACTGAAAGTTCGTGGAAGAGAATGTAGGCCACGTGTTCATTGGCGTGACTACGCTCGAAATCCTGAGCCTGATCTTCCTCGATCGCCAGTGAGAGCTGACCAGCCAACGGTTGGTCGCCATACAATACTGCCCAACCACCATCGCTACCATGTATGCCGCTTATGCTAGCCACAGCGGACGTGGGGTTGGTGATTGTTAACGGGTAGTTGCTGCCGTTATTTTGGACTCCGTCAATGGAGCTCGAACCGAGCGCGGCACTATAGCTAAAACTACCGTTTGAACCGTTGCCCTGTTCGATCACAATCATGCCAAGCTGTTCGTTGGCGCGAGCTTGGTTGGGGTCCGAACCCACTTGCTTTCCTATCCAGACTGCGGAACCGGTGGCTGGGTCAAACTCCGTCAGGCCGTGCGACCAGAACGTTGACCAGTGGGCATCGTTAGCGGTCATTACTTGCCCGACCACCACGGGATTGGCATAGGTATTGGACAGTAACGACGTCACGTTTTGCCCCACGAAAGAGCCCTTGGAATCCGTCACTGTGGAGAGCGTCTTAATTGCCTCCATCTTGATTCCATGTTGCGACTGTGTGTAAACGCCAGCTTCTACAACGGTGTAGTGAACTGGAAGTGTGAAGTCCGCGCTGTTGCCGTAATTTCCAGTTCGCTGTAACATCACTTGGAAAGTGTTGCCGGGGTCTGCGTTGCGTAGGCGAACGGCTACCGACGGATTGTTGCTATCAGTCACTGGTGTTGCGACGACAACCATGTTCGCATACGAGTCGGGAAGCGTCACCGTCGTCCAATTCGATGTACTCACCGTCGCGATTCCCGCATTCAGCTTGGGACCGGTGCTTACCGGCGGATTGGTGATCGATATTGTTACAGTCGCCGTTGCCGTACCGCCATGTCCGTCACTGATCGTGTATGTGAACGTATCGGTAGCCGTCTGGCCGACTAACAACGATTCGAACATGCCGTTGGGATTGTAATCGAACGTCCCATTGTTGTTATTGGTAACCGTTCCCAAGGTATCCGTCGTGTCGAAGCTCTGTACCGTGAGCACATCGCCGACGTTGGGATCCGCGTCATTGGACAAGACGCTGAACGTGGCGAACGAATTGTTTTTGTTTGTCGTGAAGCCTGTGCCGCCTTCGTTGTTGGCGACCGGATTTTGGTTTGAGGTGGAACCCGCCAGAAAGGTCACGTAGGATAAATTCTCATTGTTGTGATTGCGTTCAAAGTCTTGCGTTTGATCCTCTTCGACGGCTAACGTAATACGATCGGTAAGCGGTGTATCGCCATACAATACTGCCCAACCACCATCAGGGCCGGTGTTACCACTGAGACTGGCTACCGCCGTTGTCGGATAAGCTGTATCTAACAAGTAGCTACTGCCACTGTTTTGGACACCATCGATCGAGCGAGCACCAAGTACAGCGCTGTAGCTATAACCATTGGTACTGCCGTTGCCCTGTTCGATAATGATGAATCCAATTTGTTCGTTGGCCCGATTACTGTTTGGGTCCGAACCCACTTGTTTCCCAACCCATACCGCGTTGGCTGCGGCGGGAACTGTTACTGATGCGCCGCGCGACCAGAACGTTGACCAGTGGGCATCGTTAGCGGTCATTACTTGTCCGACCACCACGGGATTGGCATAGGTATTGGACAGTAACGACGTCACGTTTTGTCCCACGTAAGAGCCCTTGGAATCCGTCACTGTGGAGAGCGTCTTAATTGCTTCCATCTTGATTCCATGTTGCGACTGTGTGTAAACGCCAGCTTCTACAACGGTGTAGTGAACTGGAAGTGCGAAGTCCGCGCTGCTGCCGTAATTTCCAGTTCGCTGTAACATCACTTGGAAAGTGTTGCCGGGGTCTGCGTTGCGCAGGCGAACGGCTACCGACGGATTGTTGCTATCAGTCACTGGTGTTGCGACGACAACCATGTTCGCATACGAGTCGGGAAGCGTCACCGTCGTCCAATCCGATGTACTCACCGTGGCGATTCCCGTATTCAGCTTGGGACCGACATTGAGGACTGGGCCATCATCGACATAGTTAGCCGTCAGAACAACATTGGAGGTGGGAGTCGTTATTGTTCTCGACGCAGTTAGCACTCCGTCAGACCAATTTGCAAAGGAGTATTGGTGACCATTTTGAAACACGATGGGTGGCGCAGCCAACGAATGCTGGAATCCAATAAGTGAATCCAAAACGACAGGCGAAGTTCGAGCTTGACTATCCAATGTGAGATTAACAGTCGCTGGCAAGTTTGTGTTCAATGTCAGATCGACGTTCTCGGGATAGATTGTCACGACCTTGGTGTCCGTCAAGCCTGTGGAGTCGGTCGCCTTGAGCGTGATGATAAATGCGGTTGTTCCCGAAAAGTCGTGCCCTGAGCTGGGAATGGAAAAATCAAATGTGCCAGACGTCACAGCGGATAATATTGGATGCGTGTGATCGTCATGCAGGAAATCCACTCGCCAATCCAAGCTTGGTGTTGGTCCATCAGAATCGGTCGCGCTGCCGGACACCGTAATTTGTTGTCCTGCGAGAAACAACGAAGCATCAAGAGGGCTGGATATCGTCGCGACGGGCGGAGTCCCCACGTTAATAACTAGGGGAACGTTTGATGAAGTATTGTGGGTCGGATCTGTGACGACAAGCGAAACCGAGTAGCTTCCCGTGGCCGAGTAGACATGCGTTGTATTTTTGCCGGTCGCTTGCGTTCCGTCGCCAAAATTCCATGTGTAAGTCAGCGGATCGTTCTCATTGTCGACAGCGTTCGCTGAGAATTGAACCGACAGGGGAGCGGCACCACTGGTGGGCGTTGCAGTGAACGCTGTGATCACTGGAGGCTGGTTTCCACCGTTATAGATGATTCGGCGCATCGTACCGGCGGCAATGTCGATGTAGTACAACGATCCTTCGGGGCCTTGAGCAAGCATCACCGGTCGGCCCAGATCATTAAATCCAGAGAATTGAAAACCGCCGGTTGGAACATTGCCAGCAACGTTCCCAGCAGCGTTGAACTTCAAGTAACGCAGCCATCCACGTGAATAGTCAGAAATGAACAGAGCGTCGTCATAGGTAGCAGGGAAGTTACCGTTGCGATAAATGAAGCCAGCCACGATAGCGCGACTATCGATGTGTTGGATGCTATAAATTGGAGCTGAGTAGTTGGCTGGTGGCGCTCCGGCACACGAAGGCCCTTCGCACATTGGCCAACCAAAATTTGCGCCGCCATCAGCAACGGTGACGCGATGCAGATCTTCGTGCGAGACGTCGGGGCCGGATTGAATGTTTCCACCAACTTCAGCGATATAAAATTTTCCGGTTGGCAGGTCCCACTTCGCTCTAAACGGATTGCGCAATCCCCTTGCCCAAATTTCATCGAGGTTTCCTTCAGGTCCGTCACGGAACGGGTTGTCAGTCGGAATCAATTGGTCGTTTTGTGCCCCGTCAACCCACAGCCCTGTTCCATCACTGGTGATCGCTGACGTCTTGATTCGAATGATCTTGCCTGCGGCAAGGGTCAAATCTTGCGAATCGTCTGGATTATCCTTTTTGTCACCAATGGCTAAGTACAAATTTCCGTCTGGGCCAAAATCCATCCCACCGCCCCAATGATCCGATATGATCTGGTTTGACGTCGTAAGATGGTCCTGCCATACCAAGACCTCGTCCGTAGCGTGAGCATGATCATCATGGTGTACGAAACGTGAGATGCGTGCCTTGTCTACGGTTGTGTTGTGGTAGTAGACGTAAAAGTAATTGTTCGTTGCAAAATTTGGGTCCAGCACGATGCTGGTCAGGCCTTTCTCGCCTTGAAAGTCCACGTTTGGGATTTGCAAGTACAACGTCTTGATGGGATTCGCGACGAACGGATCAGTAATGAAGATTGTTCCGTCCCGTTCGATGACCAGCGATTTGTTATTTGGTAAAAAGGTCATTCCAATCGGCTGATTCATTCCACCGATTACAACTTGATTAGTGAACTGGGTGGGCAATTCGCCTTCAGCAGTGCCGATCAACGACGAGAACGTCTCCTCGAAATCGATGTCTGTCGCCAGCGAAGCGGCAAGCAGTGCCCTGATCTCCAGTCTCTCGAAAAGCAGTCGCCGCTTAGGCTTTCGTAGCGTCGACTGGCAGAGGCTCTTTGCTTTGACTCCTCCCGACAGACGATGAACCGCGTGGAGGGAACGTGAGCACTGATGAACGAACATTGCGGATTACCTCATCGGTGACCATGAGTTGGACATGTTTAGGCCACACAGCGTTAGCAAACTAATCGTAACGATCAGCGACCACCCGTATAGTAAGGCCTAGACCCCACGAACATATATTCTGTGCAAAAGATCAGTATCCTCCTTAGGAGCAGAGGTTCGCCTAGCTGGTTTGCCAGCCTTTGACCGCGACTACGCAGAGGCGGGTATTGCGTGCAGCGTACGGCTTGCTCACGCAGCACGATGTCCCTATGATAAGGCGTCGCAATTGCGAGCCGAACCATTCACCACTCATTCACAGGAGAAAATTGATGCCACGATTGAGCGTCAACCTCGACGACCCAGCAGACTGCCGCCGTGGGATGCAGATCATCCGCCAGCACTTGCAAGCGTGCAAAGCGGGCGGCGGTCCCGAAGCAAGTAAGGCCGCCCAGCGGGACGAGGCCTCAAGCGGTCGAGCCGAAATGCCGCTGCGCAAGAAACTAGCGATTATCAAGCAGCGAGGAGTTTGGCGGCATCTGGTGCAGATCGCTCGCGAGGGCGACGCCGCCAAAAGCTTGCCCGAATGGGACGCCCAGCTCACGCTGCCGCCCAACAAAATGCGGTCACTCAAGGCGATTTTCGCAAAACTTGAGAACCGCTGGGACGTTCGCTTCATGCGTGTTGCCGAGGAAGCCGGAAACGACGAGGCTGGGAATCCGCGTTACTTGATGCCACCACGTATCCGCAACCAGATTCTTGCGATTGCGGATTGACGCCTTGCTGCACTTCATCACGCGGCCCGTTGTGGCTACGTTGTGTCGCATCCGTTGAACGCAACGGACCGATTCAACCAACAAGAGTATTGAAAGAGAACGCGAGATGAGTGAGTTTGACGTATTTGGTGTGGGCAATGCGCTAGTAGATATTCAAGCGAGAGTCAGTGACTCACTCGTCACCGAATTGGGGATCGACAAAGGAATCATGACGCTTGTCGACGATGCTCGACAAGCGACGGTGCTATCGGCGTTGGGTGGGCTGCCGCTGAATCGCTGTGCTGGAGGCAGCGCAGCGAACACGATTGTGGCGGTTGCTGACTTTGGCGGTAGAGCGGCCTTCGTTGGGAAAATCGGCTGCGATCCGATCGGCGAATTTTTTCTCGATGATATGCGGACGCTGGGGGTGACGATCGAAGTTGATCCAACGCCGGGAGCCCCGACAGGGACTTGTGCCGTTCTGATTACCGAGGACGCCCAACGTACGATGTTGACCAATTTAGGGGCGTCGGCAACGCTAACCGAAGATGATCTCGTTGAAGATCTGATTCGTAAATCCACCTATGTTTACGTCGAAGGTTATCTGCTTACTGGCGAATCCACCAAGGCGGCAGCATACCGGGCGATGGCGATCGCCAAACAGCACGGAGTTAAAGTCGCGTTCACAGCGTCGGACCCGTTTTTAGTGAATATGATTCGTGACGAGATTTGGGAATTGATTTCAGGTCCCGTTGATCTCTTTTTCTGTAACGAAGAAGAAGCAAAGAGCTTGACGGGTGAGTCGTCAGCGATTGAATGTGCAGCGAAGATTCATCAGCACGCGGAGAACGTGGCGCTAACGCTAGGCAACAAAGGCTCCATCATCATGCATGCTGGCGAAGCGTTTCCCATCGAGGGCGTGCCAACCCAGGCGATTGACACCACGGGTGCCGGAGACATGTACGCCGGCGCGCTGTTGTATGGGATCACTCACGGGATGTCGTGGCAACAGTCTGGACACTTGGCATCTCATGCTGCGGCGCGAATCGTATCCCAGATGGGTGCCCGTCTGCAACGCAAGTTTACAGCAGATGAGATTGCTGGATTTGCGAGCATGGGATAGCTATCGATTTGGTTCCGATTCGCCCAGGTCTCTGTATTCCATCGGCTGCGCTGCGACCGGCAATCGCTTGAGTTGCTGAACACGTTTTGTGCTGCCTCGGCTGGAGACCGTAATTGACACCGAGTCGCTTCCGTTGTTTAGTTCGCCGCTCGCTGCTGCCTGGCTACGATGGTAGCGATTGGTGTAGCTGCCGTAGCGGTAATAGCCATAACCACGGTAGCCGTCACTGGCGGAGGCTTCGTCGGAGTTATTGATCACGACGCCGAAAATTCGAGCACCGACGGTGCGTAGTATATTCACGGACTCGCGAGCATTGGGCTTGCTCTTGCGTCGCACGCGAAGTGCCAGGACGACTCCATCAACCATACTGGCGGTGATACTGGGGTCGGTCACAACCAACAACGGCGGAGTGTCCAAGATAATGTAGTCGAATTTCTCCCGCAGAACATCGAGCAGCTCCCGCATCTCCGGCATGGTTAGCGCCTCGGCAGGGTTAACCGGAATCGGGCCGCATGGCATCACCCACAAGTTCGTGACAGCCGTTGCGTGCATACCGTCGGCTGGATCGCAATCTCCATTGAGAACATTGGTTAGTCCGAGTTGACTGGCCAGACAAAAATTCTTAGTCAGCTTGGGGCGTCGCAGATCACAATCAATCGCCAACACGCGTTTGCCACTTTGAGCGATCGAGCAGGCGAGATTTCCCGCGATCGTACTCTTACCGTCGCCTGGCAACGGACTTGTGAGCTGTATCACCTTTCCGCCTGGGCCGGATGTCTCAAAGAACAGTGACGTTCGGCACGAGCGAATCGCTTCGGCGGTCACCGATCGTGGCATATGAACGACGGCCAAGAAGGGATCCAGATGGGAAAGCGAGTTGTTTTCATTGCCCTGTGCTTTTTGAACCTTCCCTTTGAAGTGTGGAACATGAGTAAGAACCGGTAACCCCAGGGCTTGTGAGACCTCATCGGAATCGCGGAACGTATTGGCGAATTTCTCGAGAAGCAGCGCCAAACCCATACCAAGTGCCAGGCCCATGAACATGCCGATGCCGATATCACGAGCCAAATTGGGACCCACTTTCGAGGCTGCCGACGGGGCGGTCAACTCAATCACTTGCGTGCCGCCTTCTTCCTCACTCAAGCTAACACGAGCCATTTGCTCTTCCAGTTGACCCATCAATTCTCTCGTTCGATCAATTTCACGAAGTTGAGCTTGGTTCTCCTGTTCAGCTTGCGCCAACTTAACTGCACCGTTGCGCTCTTCTTCGATTTGCTGGTCAATTCGCTTGATCTGTTGTTGCAGCATCGCAAGCTGGGACTGTGACGCATAAATCACCGCAGCTACAGCTTCGTTTGCACGCTCGACGGGGTCGACGGTTACCGCATTTTCCTTGGCCATTAACTCGACGATGCGGCTTGTTTGTTGCTCCACCAACCGCTTGAGTTCGTTCTTCATCGTGTTGAGCTCAGCATCCAGCGCCGCAACGGTTGGGTGATTCGGTCCGAACTGGGCTTCGTAGCGGTTGCGTTCGATGATCAGGGGGATCAATTGCTGGTCGACCTCCAGTTGCTTCAATTGATTGTCGCCGTCGCGCAAGTTCTCTTGCGTATCAACTGAAGCAGACAAATTGAATTGTTTGCCCAGCAGTTGCCCGATGATGTTTAAAGCAAGCAGTGGATCTTTGCTTGATTTCTTGGCAATCGACTCAATGGACGAAAGCTCAACTTCCAGTTGTCGCTCGCGTTCGGTCAGTTCGCTGCGTCGTTGAATGAGGAACAATTGACGCTCGCGGTGCGGATTGATGGCCTCGCCATTCGAATTCCAAGCCAGTGGAGCATTGAGCCGAAACTCGCGATAACCCTTTTCCAGTTCTTGCAATTTCGGGTGCAAGCGTTCGGTAGCGACATCGATCAATCGGATAAGTTCTCCTCGAGAACTCTTCTGTCTTTGATTGAAGAACTGTTGCAGAGCCATGAAGTATGCACGGACGGCTGCTTCGCAAAGTTCGGGATCGCGATCCTCGAAGTGCATGTAGGCAACCATTGACTGGGCGGAACGAACATCCGCCATATTTGCTTCCAATCGCAATGCGTTACGGGACAAGGCCACAAATGCTTTGGAATCATTGTCAAAGCGTTCGCGGTATCGCTCGAGAACATCGCTGTCGAATGCCATCTTTCCAACTTGATCGCTGAATAGCTGGGACTCAACGATCTCCAGCGCAGGTACCCCTCCGAGTAGATCGCCGGTCATCGAATCCAATACAGCCGGGCGGTCTGATTCAACCAACAACCGAGTTGTACTGCGATATGTCACTGGCGTGCGTGCGTAGACAGCGTATCCGATTGCGGCACCGATCAGCGCTGGAAAGAGAACGATCCAACGATAACGCCACAGAGTCGCAACGATGTCTTGCGATCCGCCAAGGGAGGAGGCATCGGCTTGGCTTGCGACACCGCCAGACAGCGCCGATTCACGATCCACAGATGTTGGCATAGATGAGCGTCTTAGAGGTTGGTCGCCACGAGTTCACAGAAGTAATGTCGACGTACAAAGTGACACCACCGTTATTGGTTTTCTGGCGGAAATCTTTGCGACAGTCTAGCCCTCGGACGCAATCTTACCACAGACGGAAGTTCTATAGTACAGATAGATTGTCAACCGCGTTACGATGGTGTGTATCAGTCCGACTTTGCCGGTTGATTCTGATCGGGTCCTGAGGCTTGATTGCGATGCCGGGGCAGGTCGTATTGTCACGGTCATAACGCCTGTAACTTCCCACTGCGGCGGGGGGCAAACTTCTGGCTCGCGTTACCTGAGCAGCCCATCGCAAACGACACTGAAGTTGATAGAGTTTGCGAGGGCCGGTAGTCGCTCTCTGGGACGGGTAGTAATTTTTCTCCAATGGATTTTCGCCATATGTCAATGCCCAACGATAGCCAACGCATCTCACCTGCTGGAAAACCAGACGCTGCGAACGTGCGTTCCCGCGATCGAAAGAGAAATGACAATCAGCTTCATTTGCAGTTTGAAAGTGATCCGAGCGAAAGCCCGTCGCCGTCGGTCGCACCTCCGATGGCACTAGCAAAGGCAATTGAGCCTGAGAAAGCAATTGAGCCTGAGGTAGCAATTGAGCCTGAGGTAGCAATCGAACTTGAGGCAGCAACTGAGCGTGATGGCCACGCTGTGCCATTGACTCGCCAGCAGCGTCATACGGCGATCGCAGCGGCCGATGATTCATTGCCCGCGGTGCTGCGTCGTGAAATCCTCGCTAACGATGTTGAGCCGACACCTGACTTGAACGACAAATTGGTGGTGATCATCGACGCTCACTCGCTGATCTATCAGGTCTTTCACGCCTTGCCGCCGATGACCAGCAGCGGCGGCTTGCCTGTCTCAGCCGTTTACGGGTTTGCTGGGGATGTGTTCGAGTTAATTGCGAGAAAGAGCCCCGACTATTTGATTGCCGCTTTCGATAAGAGCGACATCACATTTCGCAATGAACTGTACCCCCAGTACAAAGCGCACCGAGAATCGATGCCCGATGAGTTACGACAACAAATTCCGCTAATCCGACAAGCGATCGATGCAATGGGGGTCGGCATCATGGAGTGTGCTGGTTATGAAGCCGATGATTTGCTCGCAACCGTGGCTAAACAAGTCGAAGACGCTGGCGGCCGATGCTTGGTCGTCACCAGTGACAAGGATTGCCGCCAACTGATCACGGACAAAGTTCACTTGTACAACATTCGCAAGGACATCGAGATGGATGCGGCGATGTTGCTGGACGATTGGGGCATTCGCCCCGATCAAGTCGTCGATTACCAATCGCTTGTAGGTGACCCAGTGGACAATGTTCCTGGCGTGCCACTGATTGGACCTAAGATTGCTCAGCAGCTTCTGAGTGAATACGACACGCTCGAAGGAGTGTTGGATAATGCAGACTCTGTCTCGGGGGCCAAGCGAAAACAGAATCTATTGGAAGGACGCGAGAAGGCGTTGCTCAGCCGCGAACTCGTTCGCTTAAAAAACGACGTCCAGTGTCCCGTGCCCTGGAGCCGCGCGACTCGCGAGGCGGCGGATTTGTCGCGAACGGTTGCCCTATTTGATGAGTTTGGCTTTCGCCGATTGAAGACGCGGGCTACCGAATGCTTTTCCGGCGGAGGTGCCGTTCAGGCGGAACAGCCGTGGATCACCCACTACGAGACTATTGTATGTAAGGAACAGCTTGATGAACTTGCCGAGCGACTAAAAACTTGCGAGATGATTGCCGTGGATACCGAGACAACTGGCACCGATGCGCGGGGCTGTAAGTTGGTCGGTATGTCAATCGCTTGGGCAGAAGGGTGCGCGGCCTACATCCCAATTCGCTCGCCCAAGGGCGATGCCGAGCTGGACCAAAATCTCGTGATCGAGTCATTACGCGAAGTGTTGGAATCAGATTCGATTGCCAAACTTGGTCAAAATATCAAATTCGATCTCGTGGTGCTGCGTAGCGCGGGGGTCAAGCTTGGCGGTGTTCGCGACGATACGATGGTCGCGGATTACTTGCTCAATCCTGGTTCTCGCAATCACAATTTGGACGAGCTAGCACGGCGATTAATCAACCATACAAATGTCTCGATCAAAGAGTTGATCGGTACCGGCAAGAAGCAAAAGTGTATGGACGAAGTGCCACTGGAAACGATCAGTTATTACGCCAGCGAAGACGTCGACGTGCCGATTCGTATCGCGCCGTTGCTTTGGGAACAACTTCGTCAGAGCGATTTACAGTCCCTGTATCGCGACGTCGAAATGCCGCTGATCGAAGTGCTTGCGGAGATGGAATATAACGGAATCAGCGTCGACGCCGAGTACCTTGGCCGCATGAGTGGCGAGTTCGCTCACGAAATCGATCGATTGCGTGCGGAGATTCATACGATCGCTGGCGAGACGTTTAACATCGACAGCCCCAAGCAATTGGGCGATGTCATGTTCAAACGTATGGGATTGCGAATTGTCAAGAAGTCGAAGACAGGTCCAAGCACGGACGCCGAGGTCCTGCTGGAGCTGGCGGCGGAGCACTCGTTGCCGGCCAAGGTGCTGGAGTATCGGCAAGCCACCAAGCTGAAGAACACGTACATTGATGCCTTGCCGCAACTGATTTGCCCCGCGACCGGTCGTGTGCATACTTCGTTTCGTCAAGACGTTGCTGCGACGGGACGATTGAGCAGCACCGAACCAAACCTGCAAAATATTCCGATACGAACTGAGCAAGGCCGCGCAATTCGCGGCGCGTTTACCGCTGGTCAAGCAGATTGGTTGTTGATGGGCGCCGACTATTCACAGATCGAATTGCGAGTGCTGGCACATTATTCCAAGGACCCTGCATTGTTGGCCGCGTATCAAGATGACGCGGACATTCACACCCGGGTCGCAGCGGAAGTGCGCGGAATATCGGAGTCGGAAGTCACCAGCGAAATGCGACGAATTGCCAAGACGATCAATTTTGGCATCGTTTACGGCCAGAGCCCGTTCGGATTGGCCAAGACGCTTGGTATTCCCAAAGATGAGGCCCGAGACTACATCGAAATGTATTTCGATCGTTATGCGGGCGTGCAAGACTTCATGTTGCAAACGCTGCAGAATTGTCGCCGCGATGGCTATGTAACGACAATGCTGGGCAGAAAACGTGAGGTCCAGGGGGTGCGAGACCTTTCCAAGCTGGAACCTGCCAAGCGTCGCAGTTTGACTGAATCCGAGAGAATTGCGATCAATATGCCAATTCAAGGTTCGGCGGCGGATCTCATCAAACTGGCGATGCTGGCGGTCCACCGGCGTCTGGCAGCAAGTGGATTGCAAGCCCGAATGTTGCTGCAAATCCACGATGAGCTGCTATTTGAGGTCTCGCAATCGGACGCCGATCAGTTAGAGACGTTAGTTCGCGAGGAAATGAGCGGGGTGGCGCAACTGTCCGTGCCGCTGAAGGTCGACGTTGCCCGCGGAAGAACTTGGGCAGAGACTTAGGCGAAACCTTGCGGTATTCGTGGGGTTAGTATAATGAATCGTCCCCTCCCACACTTCCCACCAATTTTTAAAACCACGAAATCCATGCATTCCAGCCGCTCCAAAACAATTTGCCGCTCAGCTCGCCGCCACTCGCGTCGCGGTGGCTTCACGTTGCTCGAGTTGCTGCTCGTGCTTTCGATTCTTGTTGTCATCGGAGGCATCGCGCTGGTCAACTTCGGTGGTGCACAGAACGAAGCGAACATCAATGCGACCAAGACGCAATTGAACTCCGTTAAGAATGCCGTCGAAATGTACAAGATTCGGCTCAATTCGTTGCCGGAGACTCTCGAGGCGCTCAAGGATGGACCAAGCGATGCGGCCAAGAAAGCCAAGTGGCACGATCCGATCATGAATGAAATTCCCGCTGATGCTTGGGGCAATACGTTGTTGTTCAGTGTCAATGGAGCGAAATACGAAATTCGTAGTGGTGGTCCCGACGGGCAAACCAATACCGAAGACGACATCGTACAGGAAGGCTAAGTGCGCCCCCGATTCGCCTTCACGCTGCTTGAACTGCTGCTGACGCTCGCGGTGTTGTCGGTGATTTTTGCGGTGACAATTCCGCAGATTTCTACTCTTCTGGGTGACCGCAGGCTGATGCGTGGTGCCAGCCAGTTGCAAGTCGAAATGACCCGGTTACGCGTCGATGCGATGCGGAATGGTCAAGTGATGATGCTCGAAGGTCAACTTGGCGGCTCGTCCCTGCGGATTCGTCCTTACAATTCGTTGACCGATGCAACCGAGGCAATCGATCAAACCGGTTCGCAGTCGGCATTGCTCAGTGGCGCCGACCAAGCCGCGATGACGATCATGACGGATGACTCAGAGAGCGAGAGAACGATCGAGCTGCCTGATGAGGTAACACTCGAAAGCATCGGAGTTGTGTCGGCAGCGCGGGCGTCTCAAATCGAACAGGAGACATTGGGCGACCAAACGGAAGGCTGGAGTCGACCGATTTTGTTTTACGCCGATGGCACGACAAGCACGGCGGCGATCGCGATCGTGCATCCGAAAGTGGGACGCATGACCATAAAATTGCGCGGCATCACAGGCGATGCAAGCGTGGGTGAAGTGATGGCGGTGCAATGACCAGACGCGGCTTTTCCTTACTCGAAATTCTACTCGCACTGGCGATTCTCGGTGGCTCGATGGCTGTGCTCAGCCAAATCGCCAGCACGGGAGTTGATGCCGCACGCGAAGCACGTGATTTATCGATGGCTAGGATTATCTGTCAATCCAAACTCAGTGAAGCAATGCTAACGGGAACGACGCCGGTGTCGATCACGACCGCTCCGGTGGCCAGCATTGATTCACAGTCACTGACCGAATTCGTGTACAGCGTCGAAGTGATGCCGGGACAACTTGACGGCCTGCTGTCGATCCGCGTGCAAGTCGATGCGTTGGATTCAGATAGCGGCACTCCGTTGGTCAGCTTTTCACTGGTGCGATGGATGATCGATCCATCCCTGGGGCTCGAAGAAGCCGAGGCCGAGGAAGCTGCGGCGGCAGAAGCAGCAGCGGGAGGCGTCTGATGAACCGATACTCCGCTAGTCGATATTCCGCATTCACGCTACTTGAAGTGTTGCTAACACTGGCGATGTCCGTTGTCTTGATGATCTTGATTGGTGGCGCGATCGAATTCTATGCCCGCGATCTGAATGTTCGTGATATGGAAGTGCGGCAAGTCCAGGTCGCTGCGGCAGTCCTGCAAATGATCGAGGACGATTTGCGTGGAGCACTGCATGCTAAGCCGATCGATACCGCAGCCCTAGCAACATTGCTTACCAGTGCTGCCAGCCAAGCGGCCGGAGGTGGAGGAGGTGGCAGTGGCGGAAGTGAGGGCGAAGACTTGTCCAGTGCGGGCATCGCCAGCGAGTCGACCGAGGTGATTGAGTCAACCGCGTCCGCAGATCTGCTCAGCGGTGCCGCAGTGCTGCAATCGCCTGGATTGATCGGGAACCAGTTCCAAATCCAGATCGATGTTAGCCGTTTACCGCGACTAGAAGAGTACATGGTGATGCTCGATGAAACGGCCAGCGATATCGATGATGTTCCCAGCGATCTGAAAACTGTCACGTATTTTGTGCAATCGCCAGGTACCATCGCCGGAATTGTCGATCCATTGGCTACCACCGATCCGCAAAACCAGATCGAAGGCGCCGGCGGTTTGGTGCGACGTTCGTTGGATCGGTTTGCGACAATCAATGCGTTGAACACAGGCGGCATGACAACACTGAACCAGACCGGTGAGTTGCTGGCACCGGAAGTGGTCAGCCTTGAATTCTCGTATTGGGACGGCATCATGTGGCAGTTGCAATGGAATAGCGACGAGATGGGTGAACTGCCGCTTGCGGTTCAAGTTCAAATTGCGGTCGTCGACTCGCCGGAAGCCGCGAGCCTGATGAATGATCCGGGGTCCATTGCCTCGACCACCGAGCCGCGGCTATTCACACACGTCATTCGTTTGCCGCTGGCGCGTCCGATCGAAACAAGCGACACGACGTCGGAGGTGGGACTGTGAGTCACCTTAATACTGCGCATCGCCGTAATAATGGGAGTCGCCGTAACAAACGTGAAGGATTCTTTTTGGTTCTCGTTCTGATCGTTATCGCGATTGCGACGTTGTCGGTCTATTCATTCACCGAGCTAATGATCGCCTACGATGATTCTGCGTACTTGGCTGGCGATACCGTCCAGGCGCGAGTCAACGTTGAATCAGCCACCGAAGCGATACGATTGGTGCTGTCACAGCCACCCGATTTACGCGTCGACATGGGTGGCACGTACAGCAACCCCGCACTGTTTCAAGCAATCACTGTCTCCAGCGGTGATGACAACGCGACACCGTCGAATTACACGGTTGTTGCTCCAGGATTGAACGAACTGGGGCAATACGGCGGCATTCGATTTGGATTGCAAGACGAGTCCGCAAGGCTGAACGTCAATACGCTAGTGGTCTTGGACGAAAACTCCGCACTGCTGATGCCAGCGATGGCGCTCACTAGTGGTGAAGTCAGCGATGAAGTGCTGCCTGAGTCGTTAGCGGTTTCGTTACTGATGGCTCTCCCTGGAATGACCGAGGACGTTGCCGAAGCCATTCTGGACTGGATCGACGAAGACGATGAACCGCGAGACTTTGGCGCCGAAAGCGAATACTACACGACTCTTCCGACACCCTATTCGCCCGCCAATGGACCGCTGCACAGTGTCGAAGAATTGCTGCTCGTTCGTGGGGTCACACCGACGTTACTGTTTGGTATTGATTCGAATCGCAATGGAGTGATTGATGCGGATGAACAGGCTCGCTATGGCATGGGTATCGACACGCCGGGTGCGTTGGGGTGGGCAGCGTACTTGACGGTTCATGGGGCCGAGTCCAACAAACGCGGTGATGGAACGCCGACAGTGAAAGTCAACCAAGACGACATGGAACTGCTGTACGACGAGCTGATGAGTACCGGTGGTGACGAGACTTTACTTTCGTTCATCGTCGCCTATCGCATTGCTGGTGTCGCAACACTTGCAAGCCTGACGTCAAACAACAATAACCAAGCTGCGAACAATCCCAGTAGTCCTCCGCAAGAGTGGTCGATGGACGCCTTTGGTAAATTGGATCTTACCGCTGGCGCCGGAACGAACATCAATCAAGTACTCGATTTGGTCGATGCGCAAGTCACCATCGAAAACCAAGTTTATCTGTCGCCGTTTAAGAGCGACCCTGTGTTGATGGCCGGTTACATGCCGCTGTTGATGGACGCGTTGACGACCCAGGAAGCTGGGGTGATTCCAGGACGTATCAACTTGAATGAGTGTCCTGCGGAGTTGTTGTATGGAATCCCGATGTTGGAGGACGAAACAATCGAGGCAATCTTGGAAGCACGGCTGAACGCGAGCGACGATCCGAACCGTTTATACGAAACTTGGCCGCTGGTTGAAGGGATTGTCACGATCGAGCAAATGCGTCAGTTGCTGCCGCTGTTGTGTGGCAGCGGCGACGTTTTTCGAGCACAGATCGTCGGGTATTTCGAGACGAAGGGTGCTTCCCATCGAGCCGAAGCGATCATTGATGCGACGACGGTGAATCCCAAATTGGTTTCTTGGCGAGACCTGAGCCATTTGGGACGCGGATTTGACCTTTCTGTTCTCGGATTGCGATCCAATCTTACGGCAAGTGAGTAGGATGATTACAAGCGAAAAACGATTTCGACAAGTAGAACGATAAAAATGCCAAGAAAATTAGCAATCGATTGGGACGAGAGCGAACTGCGTCTCGTTGCTGCCCAATGCAGCGGCCGTAGCGTGAAAGTCACCGACGCGGAAGTCATCCCACTTGATGGGCGTGACGTTGGTGTTGTGCTTGCGGATGTTTTGCAGCGACGCGGGCTGGAGAAGACGGAGACGTTCGTCGCGATCGGTCGCGACAAAGCGGAACTTCGCGACTTGCAGTTACCGCCTGTGCCGGATGAAGAACTGCCGGACATGGTTCGCTTCAAAGCGATATCGTCGTTCGCATCCGCCGGCGATAGCGCGACGATTGATTTTTTGGTAACTCAGCGGACAGATCGCGGAGTTGAATTGATTGCCGCAGCCATTGCGCCGGCAAAACTCGATAGCGTACGTCAAGTTTGTGCGGCAGCAAATTTGCCGCTCAAACGAATTGCCTTGCGTCCGCTTGGCGCCGCGGCTTTATATCTTGGTGGCGACAAGATGCAAGCGAACGACGGAGAAGTTGTCCTGATCGATTTACTCGCCAGCGATGCAGAGATTGTTGTCGCAAGAGAAGCGAAAGTCATCTTCGTTCGGACAGTGAAACTTCCTAACAGCCCGCAGGCGAGGCCAGCAGCACTTGCAGGTGAATTGCGGCGGAGCCTTGTTGCCGCCGGTTCGAGTGGCTCGCCTAAACATGTGGTGTTGTGGGGGCGCGAGTCAATTCACCATGATGAATTGGAGCAAATTGCCCAGGTAACACAGTGCGACGTCCGCACGATCAATCCCTTTGATCTGGTGGATGTTGACGCGAGCGTCCAAAGTGAATTGCCACAACACTGTGGACGGTTGGCACCGCTGGTTGGGTTGCTCGCCAGTGACGAGGCCTATGCTGATCGATTGATCGACTTTTTGAACCCACGTCGTCGTCCCGAAGAAGCTCCCAATCACCTCAAGACGCTGCTGGCTGTTGGTATTCCGATTGCCGCAGTGCTCTTGCTTGGGATGCTCATTTACAAGCAATTTCGCTCACTCGATTCGCAAATTGCTGGATTGAAACAAGAGATCAACGATCTTCAGCCTCGCGTAAAGGACGCTCGTACCAGCATCGATCGTACTGACCGCGTCGACCAATTCCTTGATGGTGACGTTAACTGGCTTGCCGAATTGCGTCGCCTCTCGGAAGTCATCCCACCGGCAGATCAGTTGATACTAAATCAAGTGACTGGAACATCGGACACTCGCGGTGGCGGGCGCCTGAAATTGATCGGTGCGGTGACTGACCCGGCTGTGCTACAGCAGTTCGAATCTGCGGTGCGTGACGAAAATCATACGGTCGTCGGCCAGGGCTCGAGTGAACAAAAAACAGAGAGCACCTACCGGTGGACGTTCACTGAGACTGTCTCGGTTGGTTCCGAATCTGTTCGAAACGAGCGATATCAAGGACTTGCTCCTCGTGATGAATCGGTAGCGGAAACGGCATCGGATGAACCGTCCGCCGCCACAGAGGCTGTGAATGCCGACGAAACACCTGCCGACGAAATACCTGCCTCCGAGACGACCACACCAGACATTGCACCGGAGACTCAAGCATGACTCAACGCGAACGAATCCTTGCCCTAGCTGTTGGTGGAATGTTGCTCGCCGTTGCGATGCAGTGGGCGTTTACCAAGTACCGATCGGGGATACGCGATCGAACAAACCAGCTTGCAAATCTGCAAAACCAAAAACAACAACTTGAAGAGCAACTTTTCCAAGGTGCCTACGCCGACCGTCAAATGGGCGAATACATCGTCCGTTCACTGCCATCGGTGCCCGAACGAGCACAGGGAGATTACCAGCGTTGGCTGCTGAATTTGGTCCAGACGCAAGGCTTGGCCGAGGCCGTCGTCGACCCTGGCACTTCGATTCCGGTTCGCGATCTGAGCCAGCGTGAGCTATACGAGCGTTTTGGGTTTCGCGTCAGTGGTAAGACCAAGCTGCCACAGTTGATCGATTTACTGCACGGATTTTATGCCAAGGACTATCTGCATCGAATTCGTGAAATTAGCTTTCGACCGCTTAAATCCGGTGACTTGGCGTTGGAACTAACGATTGACGCAGCTGCCATGAGTGCAGCGCCGCCGGAGCATGTGGTATCCGATGAAACCTCTTGGCGCGTAGATCCAAACGTCGAGGCCTATCGCGAAAAAATCATGAATCGCAACTTCTTTTCGCCGCCCAACCAACCGCCTCGATATGCGGGCTCGCCACAAGTCGAAGTTTTTGTTGGCAAAGAATCACGTGCGGAACTGAAGTTCGATGATCCCGAAGGGCATCGATTGAACTATACCCTGGTTGGCGATGTGCCAGATTTCATTCAATTGGATGTTGGCAGTGGCAGTTTGAAGGTCAACGCGGATTCGGTGGGCAAGCACGAGTTACTTGTTCGAGCGACTGACAGCGGCTACCCAAATCGCACGATTGAACAGAAATTGACGCTCGACGTGAAAGATTCCCCACCGCCGCCAGAGCCTGAAAAACCGAAGCCAGAGTTTGACGATTCTACTCAAACCGTGCTGACCGGTTTGGTGCAAGGCCGTGATGATTGGACGGCATGGATGAACGTCAAGACACGGGGCGAGACTTTGAAATTGCGAGTCGGTGACGGGTTCGAGATTGGCAGTTTGAAAGGCACGGTGATCGAAGTCACCCAGCGTTTCGCCGTTTTGGAAATCGATGGAAAACGATTCACGTTGCGACCATCGGGCAACCTCGCCGAAGCTGCGAAATCCGCTGACGATTAACAACTCAGGCGGTTGCAGCAGCGATTTTCTTAGCAATTTTGCCAGCCGTTTCGATCACCGGTGCGATACCGACGCCGTACAGCGAGTTTCCGGCCACGGAAATCCCCGGTAGCGACTTTAACTCTCGCTCAATCGTTGCCACGCGATCGAGATGGCCAACGTGGTACTGGGGCATCGCGTTCGTCCAACGCACGACCTTCTGCATCACGGGAACACCGGTTAATCCGATGAGTTCACCAAGTTCGTTGATCGCGAGTTTGATGAGTTTGTCATCACTAAGTCGCAGCAATTCACTTTGCAATGCGCCGCCAATGAACACTCGGGCAATCACTTGGTCGGAACTTGCACGACCGGCGAATTTCTCACTGGCAAAGCTGGCAGCAAGGATTTGGCGATTCTCGATCGGTGGAACCACGACTCCGAATGCTGCGGCTGGCCGGCGAATATCTTGGCGTTGCAGCCCCAACACAACCACTGCTGTAGAGGCGGTTTCGATTTCTGCGAAAGTATCTGCGGCAACGATCGAGTGGTCTCGCAGCAACGTTGCTGCTACGGCCGCAGGTGTCGCCAAGACAACCTCATCAAACTCTCCAAGAAGATCATGGGCACCCAGCAATCGCCACTTCTCATCGGATTGTTCTAGTCGACGCACCGGAGTTTCCAGATGAATCGCGGTATCACCGACATTGTTTTGCAGCGTTTGGATGAGTTCGATCATGCCACCGGAAAACGCTCGGAACTGAGCGTACCGAGCACCGCTACTGGATCGTTCGACGCCATCATCGCCCGTTTTCCGCCGAGCAAACGTAGCCTGGGCCAGCGACCCGTACTGCTGCTCCATTTTCAAAATCGGTGCCATGGTTGCTTGCATGCTCAGCCGCTCGACATCCGCCGTGTAGATGCCGGCAACCAGCGGTCCGACGATGCGATCAAGTACTTCTTGTCCCATTCGTCGGCGCACAAAGCTGGCAACACTTTCGTCACGTGAACCGTCACCCGGTGGCACAAAACGTTCGGCAGCTAGTTGCAATTTTCCGCGAATCGAGAGTAGCGGTGTTGTGAGCATGGACGAAAGCTGGGTCGCTCGCATCAGCACAAAACCTGCGGGAATCGGCACAAGCCGTCCACGGAACACGATCATCGCCCCGCGGCCCTGGGTCTTGGGCTCAAGTAATTTATCCGCCACACCGAGCTGCCTCAGCAACTCAATCGCTGCGGGCGGCTGAGTCGTGAACATGTCTGCGCCGTAATCGACGAGGAAATCACCATGCCGGTGCGTATCGATGACGCCGCCGAGTCGTGCGGATGATTCAAAAAGTGTTATGGAAACATCCGGCATCTCGCGTCGCAGTTGCACTGCGGTAGCAAGACCCGACAAGCCGCCGCCGACGATTGCGACGCGTGTTGAAGCGGGGCTAGGAAGCATAGGGTATTCAAAACTCTTTTCGATCGATCCTTAAGAACCTATCCAACCGAAGTAACACCCGCGGCTACGCCGTCGGCACACGGTTTTCGGATAGGTATTTAAGCGAGCGGCAACAACAATCCCACCATATCGGGTAGGTTTTCATCTGTCGCTCGCTTAACGAGACCGGGATTGATGCGGTGAATGGGGACAGTTATGAGCGGAAATCCGTTTACGGCTGTGGACTGGTGCCTGCTTTCGCTCGTTCCGCAGTCGCGCGGGCTGCTTCCATAGCGTTTCGCGGCGGTCCACTGCTGCTACTGCCACCACTGCTACGGCCACTTGCCTCTGCCTCTTGTTGCATCCTCATTTGCATCTCTCGCTCCATGTCCATGTCGTAACCGCTTGATCCATCTGAGTTTTCGTAGCCGTTTGGCGCGCTACCTCCACCCAAGCGGAAGCCGCCCATGTCGACCGAGGCGAGCGACGAAACAAGCGGCTGAGCGTTGCGGAACATAGTCTCCATCGCAATGTGGAATTGCGTGGCATCCTTTGCTTCTTGCAGTGGTGCCAGCAGCGGTTGGAGCGAATGGGCGATCACCGTCGTCACTCCACCGGACAGAATCTCTCCGTTTCCTTTCGCGGCAAGTGTTTCACTGGCACTTTTCATGTCTGCATCCCAGGACTTCGCCATTGCTGTCGGAACCCAGAATCCTTCGACGCTGGTCAGCGATGTTTTCTGAGCTACCGCGCCCTGCGTGAAGGTTACCGTGGCAACGTTGTCCTTATTCGAATCGACCAAAATTTGAACGATCTCATCCGAAGACCCAGCGATTTGAGCCAGAAAGGGAGAGATTGCTTTATCTTGCAGAACGAGATAGTCACGTAGTGGCGTTGAACGCAGCTTGTCCAGAGATACCAGTTCCGAATTGAATCCTTGCCGTACCACTTCGGCAGTGGCAAGGACGACGTCTCGTAATTGCTGACCCGCGTTTTCCGGCATCGCTGCTAACCGCGGATGAGAGAAAATCCAGTTTTGGTGAGTCACCACCAGTTCGCCGAATTGCTGCAATGACTGGGCGAATGACACGAAATTGTTCGCGTCAATTTTCGCAACTGCTGCTGCATACAACTCGTCAACCTGTTTGCGGTAACTTGGTGGCAAAGCATCGTAGTAGACCACAAGATGTCCCGCCTTGACTTGTGCATTGATGTGATGCAGGAACTCGTCCGGTTTCATCTCCGCGGTCGGTGGCTGGTAGGCGGCCGAAGGGGGCGGCGCTGGCAAAGGATTCGGTGCTGCTGCATCGGCCTCAGCAGCGTTGCTCTTGAATTCACTAATCCGGGTATTGCGATGTTCAACTAATGCCTTGTTGAGTTGTTCCGCCTGGATGCGGCTTTCTGCCCGCAATCCAGTTAACGGAACACTCAACCGCGTACCATCCGGTTTACGCAAAATCGCCGTTTCGCCCCAGACACCGACTAACTCGGCCTCAATCGTCGCTTGCCCGCGCAGGTCGGTCCAGGTCGCTCCTTCGATGGGTGATACGACGAACGAAGCCAGGATTATGGGCATCGAAAGGATCGCGGTACGGTGCGAATAACGGAGGAGAGCTTGCATGGTAGTCTTGGAAAGGGTAGATGCGTTCTAATTGTGGGTCCAGAAAATCCCATTGATTGGCTGTTGCGGCGGTTGACCGCACCGGCATGCTTTACCGCCGCAGAATCCAGTATATTGACTTTTCCCGCTTGGAGCGGGTGCCAAATTTTCTTTTTTTGCCGTCACCGCCGCAAATAGCGAGTTCCCTCCGTGAGCGAAACCCTCGACTCGATCCCTCTGTCGGATGACGAAGTCCGTCAATTGCGAGAAGAGCACTACAACGCGACGATTATCGAAAGGATCGACATCCATTCGGATTTGGCGAGATTCCGGATTCGTCCTGATTCTCCCATGGCCCGGTTTGAGCCAGGCCAGTATGTCGCACTCGGCGTGGGACTTTGGGAACCTCGTCTGGAAGGAACACAGTGCGACGAAGTTCCCTTGAAAAGGATTACCAAGCTGGGGCGTCGAGCCTACTCCATCTCTTGCCCGATGCTGGATGCAGAAAGTCGCTTAGCACCTTGCAGCAAACTCGATTACTTGGAGTTCTACGTCACGCTCGTTCGTCAAGCGGGATCGCCGACGCAGAAGCCACCGGTGCTGACGCCACGATTATTCCTCATGCACGAGGGTGACCGTTTGAACATGGAGCACCGTATTGTTGGCCACTACGTTTTAGGCGAGCTCGACCCGGATCACACGGTGCTGTTTCTGGGAACGGGTACGGGCGAGGCGCCGCACAATGCGATGATTGCTGAGCTGCTCGATCGCGGGCATCGGGGCAAGATTGTTCATGCAACGAGCGTGCGAAACCAATGCGATCTTGGTTACGCCGCCGAGCATGCTGTGCTAGCGGCTCGATATGCGAACTACAAATACATTCCCTTGACGACACGCGAGCCGCACAACATCGATGACAAGCACCCGCAGTTTGTTGGTAAACAGTACCTGCAACAGGCTTTTGTCAGCGGTCATTTGTCAAAGATTGCTGACGTCGAATTCTCTCCCAAGAACACGCATGTGTTCCTGTGCGGCAATCCCGCAATGATCGGATACGTGCCACCTGGCGCGGAACCGCCATCACAACCGGGCATGCTGCCAATCTTGATGGCGGCTGGATATCACGACAGCCACGATGGTGAGGGCGCAGGATGCGTACGATTTGAAAAGTATTGGTAAAGTTCGCATGCTCAAAGCTTACGCCTGGATCGTAAATGAATTAAAAAGCGAAACCCGAATACAAACTTCAACTTTGGACAAACGATGGACCTTCGCAATACGATCGCATTGATTTTGGGAGGCGGGCGTGGTACCCGCTTATTTCCGCTGACAAAGATTCGTGCCAAGCCAGCCGTGCCGCTGGCCGCTAAGTACCGCCTGATCGATATTCCAATCAGCAACTGCATCAACAGTGGTTTGAATCGAGTCTATGTTCTCACTCAGTTTCTATCCGTAAGTCTGCACAAGCACTTGCGTCAGACGTATTTTTTTGACCACTTCAGCGGCGGGTTTGTCGAACTACTTGCCGCCCAACAAACGGTTGAAGAAGGCACCGATTGGTACCAGGGAACCGCTGACGCCGTCCGCAAAAACTTGCGTTACTTTGACCAAAAGTGGGTCGAGCATGTGCTGATTCTCTCGGGCGATCAACTCTACCGCATGGATTTCCGTGACATGCTCAAGACGCACGTTGAGTCGGGCGCGGCGGTGACGATTGCCGGCATTCCCGTCACGCGAAAAGATGCGTCAGCATTGGGGATCATGCGGGTTGGCGACGATGGACGCGTTTTGGGATTTATCGAAAAGCCACAAACGGAGGAGGACATTGCTCCGTTCCGGACCGACCCCGCCTGGATCGATTCTCGCGGCATCCCCAGTAACGGGCGTGACTTACTTGCCAGCATGGGGCTGTATATTTTCAACAAGGACGTTATGGTCGATTTGCTGACGAACACGGACTACGAAGATTTCGGCAAAGAAGTTTTCCCCGCAGCAATGAAGTCGCATCGAGTGCAATTGCACTTGTTTGACGACTACTGGGAAGACATTGGCACGATCCGAGCTTTTTATGAAGCAAATCTCAGCCTCGCGGGTGCTAACCCTCCGTTTGCAATTCGTGACCCCGATGCGCCGATCTATAGCCGTCCACGATTCTTGCCACCGACGTTGATCAGCGGTGTGAACATCGAAGGTAGCCTGATCGCTGATGGATGCAAAATTGGAAAAGGCGTCACCATCACCAACAGTGTGATTGGGTTGCGGACCGTCATCGGTGACAACGTGACGATCAAGGACAGCGTTGTCATGGGAGCTGATTTCATCGAAACGGATGTTCCAAGCGACCCGAACACTTTGCCTTTAGGGATTGGCAGTGGCAGCTTGATCTCCGGTGCGATTCTCGACAAGAACTGTCGCATCGGCACCAATGTCCGCATCACGAACGCCAATAAGATCGATCACCTAGGCGAAGAGGAATCGCTGCAGATTCGCGATGGAATCTCGATCGTGATCAAGGACAGCCAAATTCCCAACGGGTTCGAGATCTAGTAGGTCCTTAAAAAGGTGATTGACCCTGTGGGCGAAGGGTCACAGTCGGCTAACTGCTTAGCGAGTCGGACCACAGCGTCAACGATTCGCTTTTGTGTTGTGTTGTGTTGTGTTGTGTTGACGCACCGCTGCTCGCCTAATTGCCGAATATCTTGTCGAGACCGCGGCCGAGTTGTTGCTGTAGCAAATTCTCGGCCGCGCCTTGTAAGGCTTGCGTGCCCAATTCCTTGACGACTTGGCGAACGCCAGCGGAGTCCAGTGTCGGTCGAGATAGAGTGCCAGTGATGGGCAGCTTGACGGGTTGGCCAGCTAATCGCTGCAGATCATTGCCTAACCAGCGAGCATCCAGTGGAACTTGAGCAACCATATTCAAGCGGCTGTCCAGCGATACTTGGCCGCTCGTGATGACCTGGGCTCGATCGACTTGAAGAAACAATCGTTCGTGTGTGACCACGCCATTGGCGACTGAAAAGTTGACGGTTTGTGCAGGCATGGTAACGAGCGTCTTGTTCGTATCCGTCGTGGCTTGTGGCAGTTGTGCGCGAGCGATTGCCTTGAGCTGGTCAACGCCAGCGATGATTTGTTGCGACAGCGGCCCAGCGGTCATCTCGATACCCTCGATGTTCAGTTGGCCAATCACACGTGTTTGCTGGGGCGAATCAAGTACAATAATCGCCTCGTCGAGTGTAACGCCAACTGTACCGTCGATATGCGCCGCATCGGCTGCCAGCGGCGCAAGGTATTTCAACCAACGTTCGTTCATTTCTCGCGTCAAACGCACCGACTCGGCAAAACGCCCGGAAGGGACTCGTAACCACATTGGACCCGGGCGATAGTGGGCTTCGCCAGCCAAATTGATTTGGCCTTGGGAAAGCGGAATCACGGACGGTGAAACGTACAACGATGTTTCGGTCATGCGAACCGGGATCGACGTTCGCCCCAATTCAACACCGGCGACGGCGGCGGATTCCCAGCCGAGTGTGCCGGTGATGTTCATCGACGCGTCACCGGAAGGTGCCTGTTGGTACAAAATCTCAAGCGGTGTTTCGTGCACACCGACCGCATCGACGGGTGTACCGGCTAAGGACGTCAGCAGTTTGCCGACTTGATCCATTTTTAGTTTTCCTGGCCCGCGTAACTCAACGCTGGTCATCGAATCGTTCATCACGGCTCGTCCGTCGAGTTTGGCGGCAAACCAGTCACCGGAAAGCTGTAGGTCATCCGCAACGCACTCGCCGCTCGCATGGCGATAGCGTACTTTTCCATCAAGTTTAAAATTCGGTTCCGTCCAAACAACGGTTGACTTAAGCGATGCTGCCCCTGGACCGGAGCTGGACGAATTCTGAGTCAATTGGGCGGGAGGCATAGGACCGGCGGTTTGAGACGCGGCACTCGCACTAGGTGGCTGTAACACAGAGAGATTCTTACCGGTTCCTTGGCACTCCACATGGAGCCAATCATCAGAGCTGGTGATTGCTAGGTTGCACTTCACATCGCCAAGCACCAACCAGTCGTCACTCAGGGCGTTGTTGTCCGCACGAAACCCGACCGGTTGGACAGAACTTCTGTCCTGACGCGCCAGCTTTTTGCGAACACTGCCTTGGAGTCGCTGGAGCTGGGTCTCGCAAGCAATTTCGATGTTCACGTTGCCGTCTGTCGCTTCGCCGCGCAGCCGCCCTGTTAACGCTTCACCCACAAGCGTGCAATCACGAGCGACGAGTTCACCTGAGGGCCAAGCGAAACGACCGTCAAACACAAACTTTAAATTGGGTTGAGCAAAGTAGCGATCTTGGTATGCGGCGCGCGGGTCGGTTAAGCTCAACTCTGCCTGCAAAATCTCGCCGGCTACTGTCGAAACATCACCACGCGCTTTCATGCTGAAGCCACCCTCACAGTCGTGAAGTTCCGCGGGCATCCAGGGTCCAAGCATTTCGCAAAGCGCTTCGATTCGTCCTGTGCCGCGGAACTCGATCGGCATCAATGTTTCCGACGACGGCGAGCGGACTGGAGAAACTAGGTCCGCTCCGAGATTGATTCCCGAGCTACTGAGCGTAACGCTCGCATGGGATAATTCACTTAGCGCTCTGCCGTCCCACCGGCCGATCGCACTGACATCTCCGCGCAGCGACGGACGGCTAAAACTTTGGCCGCTGGGAAGAACCAACCGCACATCGTTTGCCAGACCCGATCCGTTTAGTTTCCATATGTTATCTTGAGTCGCGTTCCAGCGAACGTTGCCTTTGGCTGTTCCCGCCAAACTGTTTTCCGGCAGGTCCATGATGGGCCGTAGCGTGCTCGCCAATCGTCCAAAATCAACATCAACATCGGCTGCGCCGGTACGCAAGTTGCCTTGTCCCGATGCGGAGGCGAAAGTGCTCGTGAATTGAAATTTCTCCGCTGCTATCTGCCCGCGATCATTGACCACCGTTGCCACACAGTCGATTGGCTCAATCGATACATTCTGGCCGCCAATGCGAGCACGAATCGGGGCGCTGGTCAGCGTCAACCGACTGCGCCGTAATCCTCCGTCACCGGGTAAGGTATCCACTTGCGCGGTCACATTTCCCGATATGATTTCCGCGCCGGCGCGCAGTGGCAACATACCTGGTAATGCACGATCGAGTCTCGCAAGATCGAGTTCTGCTGCCGCTAAGCCATTGAGCGCGTCGAGCCATTGGACAGGATTGTCGTTGGACCCCGCAAACGAGAATGCCGTCGAAATTGCACCATCCATTCTGGCGAATGCAAAGTCCGTTTTGACGCTAAATTGTTTACCAACAATCCTCGTTGATTCGATGACTAACGCACCATCCAGCGCCGCCAATTGATTCGACCATACTTTTTCTCCAAGCGATGGATCAGCAGCCGTAAAGTTGCGAATCTCGATTTTTTCTGGCACGACAAGAACGCGACCATCGGCAAATCCGTCCACTGCAAGTCGACCAGTACTGTCGCCCGATATTTGCTGAGGGACCGCTGCGGCCAGTTGACCTAGCCGACGTTTTGCTAATAACACAATGGAGATTGGAAGCGATTCACATTGCAATCGTAATTGCCAAGCGGGCGTCTCACCGACCGGAGACAAATTGTAAGCAGCACTGCCTTGCAGCGCCCCGCCACTGCCGCTTGGTTCTGTCAATACGCCAGCGAATTGACCGGAGTATCCATCCGGCTGTAACTCAACATCAAAGTTAGATTGAGCCAACTTCCAAGTCTGGTCGTTTTCTGAATCGGTCGCTAACAGCCCGACGTCCTGAACGTGTATCGCACCTGTGTAAACGGTGTCGCTCGAAGGTCCCGACAGCAGTGGCGCCAAGTCCTCTTCAAGGCTCGACGTACCTTCGCTCAGCTTCAGGGCCATCACAACGCCGCGAGCCGATATCGATCGCAGGTCCGTCAGCGTCGAACTGAGAAGCCGAGGAAGCGTCAACTCCGTTTGTAGTTGCTGGATGGAAATCTCTGTTCCAGCGGCAATTCCGCGCAGCTCGACGCCGTCCAGACGTAGCGGCGTAATCCAACCAAGACGCAGCCCTTGCACACGGGCATCCCAGCCATAGCTGGCTGCGGCACGAGTCGCGATCGACTTTCCGGCTGGCGAGTAGCACACCAAACTCGGTGCCCCAACAATCCCCAGCACGATCAACGTGAGTCCGACGAGCATGTAAAGCCGCCGCCGTCGCGAACGTTCATCTCGTCGTCGTTGCGTCTGGTGCCGTACCGACCGTTCCGTTTGGTCACGTTCGTAGTTCCGCTTTCGCGAGAATCCGTCTGTCGTCACGGTCGCATCCTTGCCGCAAGAAAATAGTCGCACCTTCACCGACCACGAAGTGTACGAAGAAACTCGTCGCCGCCCCAAGATGAGTTTTTGTTAACTGGCAAAGCAATCGTCGACGGACATAGCCAGAAGCAGAGAAGTAGCCGCCAATCGTTACCGACGCAATGACAGCAAACGCCGCTGACCGTCCGTGAGCAGGCCCTGAATCTCCGATGGCGGTTGATAGCCGACACGATGGGAAACGACCTTTCCCTGGGGAGTGGCAATCAAGGTCATCGGAAAAGCGGGGACAACAATTCGTTTGAGCAACGCCGAATCGCGTTCTCGATGCAATCGGATTCCCACAAAATCATCCCGCAATCGCTGCATCACGGATTCGTTGCACCAGGTGTCCTTTTTCATCGCATCGCAGTAAATGCAATGATCACTGGTGATGTACACGACCATGGGAACATCTCGCTTCTTGGCCTCGTTCCAGCCCTCCTCAAAGCTATCATGCCAAATGCCTTGGGAAGCGACGCCCTCAGTGACGGTCGCTCGTCGGAAAACGGGCATCTCAGCCATTGCGGAAATTTCATTTTGCACCGTAAACACAGCCCCGACGATTCCCAGGACGACGAGTTTGACGACTGAATTCTTCACTGCAATATCCCTGCATGGAGCCCAGAAATCAGCGTCTGGGTAGAAGCGGCAAAATAGAGCGATTAGCACAAGTTTTCGCAGCGAAGAGGCTACTCTGGCGGAAGATCAGCCGCAAGCCACCCCTTTAGGTGGAACCTCCGCCAATAGGTGGCGCATACATCAATCGGAAAAATACGCGGTAAGGCGAGCGGCAGATTGGTTTGTACCACGAATCAGCGTCTCTCCAAGACGCTGATTCGGATCTGGGTGAAACTCGACTACATGAGCCTAAACGTGTGGTTTAGTGGGATTTCTGGTAGATCGCGGTGAGCAGTGCTTCGGTATCCTTGAATTTCTTCGAGCCCGTCGTTGCTTCGTCAATCAACCGCCGTGCGTCGGCTTCGGAATGCCCCAAAATAACGAGGGCGTCGAACGTCTCGCTGAGTACTTCGCTAGCCACTTCAGGAGTCTCCACGCCCGCTGTTCGATCGACCATCAACGCAAACCGCGGCATCTTTCGACGGAGTTTGGCGATAATCCGCTCACTCGTCGCTGGGCCGATACCTGGCAGGGCGGACAAGTTTTTGGCGTCCTGTTGTTCAATCAGCACGGCCAGCTCTTTCACCGGGCGAACCATCGCTCGCAGAGCTTTCTTCACTCCAACACCATCGACACTGCAGAATAGTTCGAAGAATTGTCGCTCTGGTTCTGTCAAAAAACCAATCAACCGTGGTGTTAGCCGGCCGCCCTGTGCCGCGTTGCCGTCAATGTAATCGATTGTGAACAACCGCACGGTTTGGCCAATTTTGTCTTGCAGCTTGCGGCGCGACGAATCCGCAATCAAGACTTCATACTCAAACGGCGGCACATCGATCGCAATCGCCGTTTCTCCAACGCGAACCAATGTTCCAGAAATTGTAACGATCAACGGTTTGTGCTTTCAAATGGATGCTGGTGCGTGCCCAGTTTTCGGGCGGTGCATCAGATGATCGCGGAATCGACCGTCCGGTCAAGCCTATCGCGGATTATCCTTTGGCCAACACTTCTACTCGGCGTCCGGGAAATGCAAAACGACCGTAGTTCGCTTTCAGGACAGTACGCTTCGCTTCGTTGTACTCGTTTTGGATGTCGACGAGCACACGACGTGCAAGCAGGAACACATCCAGCTTTTCGTAGGCGTCGATGGGCACAACCTGAGCACTTCGTTCTTCAGCGATTCCGGCCGTTCGATCCAAATGCTCCGGCAACAAGTCGATGGCGGAGTCGCTTTTGCCACGAGCATAGACGCCGTTCAGTCCGACTCTCAAGGGCGAGACTCGCGGTGTGTTGGACGACATGGTGATTAACACTAAACCGTCCGACAACACACTGACCAAACGGACCAAGACTGATTTTCCTTGCTGGGTCATCTCACAAAGGACAATCTCATGGCATCCCAAAGACAAAGTCGTCAAGATTCGCTGATCGTCATCATGAATGAAAACTTGTTTTGCTGCATCGAACCCTTGCGCCTCCAGTGAATGGACTTGGCTATTCATTGCCGCTGTCAGTTCCACCTCGCTGGCGTCGGACAAGCGAGGGTCAGCATATTGATCGGCGGGCACCGGAGTCTCCAAATCCAAAACGACGGTTTTCTGTATCTGGAAACCAGTGTCGGGCTCCTGGTAGGTCTTCGGTTTTTGAACGGGACGTTCCAGTCGCCGAACACGCCCATTGAGTCGGGCGCCAAGGAATGCGGCCAAACCCAAAACGACTAAGCAGAACCCTAAGTTTTGCAATAATGCATCGCCGCCAACTTGTGTTAAGCCGCCTGGGTACCAGGCGAGCAATCCTCCGCCGACCATACCGCACAAGCCGATCAGCATATACAGCATTCGAGTTAGGAATCGCCCCCGACCGTATCGTAGGGGGAAGCCCAACAGGCTGATCAAGCTGGGGATCGGCATGAACAGGCTACCGATAATTGATGGGCCGCCACTACCGGCAATCACCAGCCCAACAGCAGCAATTAGAATGGTCGCCGCAAGTATGCCTTGTGAAGTTGCTTGGTCCGGGACAGAGATTGTGGGTGAAACAACGTATCGAGCACGACGATCAAGCAAATTTTGTGGTGGTTGAACTTTCGCGAATTCAAACCCCTTGATGATCCAATCCAATCGCACGCTATTTCGAACGTAGCCGGTAACGGTCCCCTTGGTTTGAATTTCGGGCAGCGCGTGCTTAACGCCTAGATCGAGTCGCGACATCACGACGACCGATGGCACGCGGGCAGGATCAATTCCTCGGGGAATTAGTTTGAGGGGTGTCGCAGTGAAGGACAGCAATTGTTGCGGATCGATTTCTTGCAGCGACTGTGTTAACCGGCTCTTCATTTCAGCAGGATCACCCTTGGGATCCAGTTCGCCGATCATTTCACGAATCTTTCGTGCCTGGTCATCTTCAGGCGGCAGGTCGATGCCGATCAACGTCACGTGCGCGTTGTCGCTCAGCCCGTTTTGGACCAGTTGAGCCCAGCTCATCGTTTCGCTTTCATGCTGCATCGCGAATGCGCGCTGCAATTGCGGTACAGCGATGAAAATTCCGTAGCCCAAAGCGGCTAAGGCGATGAACGAACCAAACACCACTCTTGAGGAGCGCGCTACCTTAGAAGCCGGATAATCGCGATAATGCATCGTCGCAAGTCTTCAAAAAAGTATGGGGAAACAGTGGTTTTCGCCAGCACATCCAAGCGGGGGAGGCAAGTTTTGCGTAAAACCCTGTCGAAACGTAGGTTACGTTTCGCGCCCAGCGACTATGATTTTGTTGATAATTTTGACCTGGGATGAAATTTGTGGTGAAGAAAATTCTGTTGACGGCCTTTGAGCCCTACGATCGCTGGACGTCGAATTCCAGTTGGCTAGCGCTGGTCGAGTTGACTCGTTTCTATTCGGGGGCAGCGGAGTTAACCACGCGCCGCTACCCAGTTGAATTGACCGAAATGAGCGAACGACTAAAGAAGGATTTGCAACAGGATTTCGATTACGCGTTGCTCTTGGGCCAGTCGCCGGGCTCGCCGCTGATCAAGCTCGAAGCCGTGGGGCTGAACATTCGTAGCGATGGTTCACCCCTTCTGGCCGAAGCTCCGGCTGCGTATCGATCGAACTTGCCACTGGTCCAGTATCATGAGTCGCTCGTTCGCGCAGGCATCCCGTCATCGGTAAGCCACCACGCGGGAACATACCTCTGTAATGCTGCGCTGTACTTGAGCCAACACTACGCTTCGTTATTCGGCATGAAAACGCGAAGTGCGTTTATTCACTTGCCGTTAACTCCCGAGCAAGTTGCGCGTGACGGCAATTCGCTGCCGAGTATGAGTACTCCGATGACCGCTGCAGCACTGGCTGTCATTCTTGAGGCGTTGCAGTAAGCAACCAATCACTGACAAGACTTGGCCACTGATCAATCGTACTGCCTTCTTTCTTTCGAAGTCCGTATCCATGGCCACCGCTACGGTAGATGTGTAGCTCGGCGTCGATTCGATGTTTCTTTAATTCGCTGTAAAACAGAACGCTACCGAGCGAATCCGCTGACTGATCATCGTGAGTGTGTATCAAGATGGTCTTAGGCGTCGACTCATCAACCTGAATTCCTGCCTTGAGTTTGCCTTGGTCATCCAGCAACCGCCAGGGATAGACCAAGATGCTAAAATTGGGTTTCCAATCTTGCTCATCGATCGAATCGACTGACTCGTAGAGCGGTGCTTTCGCAGTTGCCAGAAATGCGGTTGCTTGGCCACCGGCCGAAAAACCCAAGACTCCGATCCTTTTGGGATCGATCGACCACCTAGCCGCGTCGGCGCGAAGCATCCGAATTGCTCGCTGTGCATCTTGAACTGGTTCTCGCCATACATCGGGTTGAGAATTATCACCCGTTCGATATCTCAAGACAAAGACAGAGATCCCCAACTTGTTCAAGAAAGGAGCCGCTTCGCTGCCTTCTAAATCGGTGACGACGTAGCCAAACCCACCGCCCGGCAAAATAACGATCGCCGATCCATTTGGTTTGTCCGCAGGAAATGCGTCGAGCGTTGGCTGGGTGATGTTTTCGATCCGAGTAATTCCGGCGGCCTGCTTCGGCGCTGCTGGTCGAGCCGTTCCCGGATGGCGAGTCGTTTCACCCGGAGCAAACTCCGACCACAACGTGATGGACTCGCCGTGGGGTGAATCGGCAATCGCTTGTGATGGTCCAACCACTATGAACAGCACGGCGGTTGTAAAACCACACACCGCAGTGAACCCTAGTTGGCGTAACTTATTGGATTGCATAACGAACTATGCTCGTGCCTTGGTACGTGCTTCACGCAAGCCGCGGCTGAGGATATCCCGAAGCATCGGAGAATAATCCTCGTACTTGGCTTGGTCCGGTGCACCGCTGCTGAACTGATAAATTGCATCGCGGGGCTTAACACCCAGTGCGATCAATGTGCTGCTGACCGTGCCGTACTCGCGGCCTCGCATCACCATGCTTGGGCGACCAGGACCGACCGGAGCGCGAGCGAAGACTTTGCTGGCAACCGCCAAAAACTTTACCGGCGAATCAAGAGTTTGCAGAGTCAGCAGTCGTCGAGCCATCTGCACACGTTGGTCATCGGGATCGTTCAAGTCTCGTGCACCAATGATGTTTAATCCATCTTCCAGTTCGACGACCTCTTGCCGATCGTCCGCGTGGATTGCATAACCATCTTTGGCGTCGGCGATAATGATGTTACAACCCTCGTAGCGAGTTTTGGCAAATTCCGCGTGAGCTTTGTCAAGAGCCTTGCGAGCTGAGCCACATCGCAGTAGGTCCAAGGCCAACAGCCCTCGCGAGCGTTGCCCAAATAACGGCATCGTCGTCGCTCGATTGCAGAGTCCGACAAACAAACCATTTTGATTCACACCAAGCCAAGTCCCACCAGCCTTCTGATCGATGCCACACAAAACGCGCGGCTTACCCGATTGGATTGAAGGAGGAAGACTGGGCCGGTCGAAGTACTCTTCACGATTGGCCGCGATCAAAATCGGGCTCTCGGGAACCAAGCGGTACTGAACGGCCAGTAAGCACATCGCGTCGCTTTCTATTTCAAAAGATCAGTGGGTCAAGGAAGTACTCATGCGACGTCGCTGAAAGCGAATCACCGATTAAGTGAAAGGCTCACGGCGCACGTCAGATGCGACTAATGTATCCACGCGGCGCGGTCGACCACACCCTCTGGTGGGTGGTTTTGCATAAAAAATAAGCCTACTGGAGGGCGATTCTGCTGTTATTGGCGACTTCTGGGCAATCTTTGCGGGTGAAATCGACCGATAAGCAGCTTTGCTGCTGCTGGGTTCACTGAAGATTGGGCGACCTCAGGGGCGATTGGTCCAGCGACAGTTAAGCAAATCTAGAATGCTTGCCAGTGAGTAAATCAAAGATGAATTCTTCAGACGATCTTCCTACGGTCCCCGCAGAAGCGAGTTCTGTCATGGGGCACTTCCAGCACGCGGTAATGTCGATCAAAACGCCGGTGACCGTAACGCTTGCGAGAAAGCGTGAGTCGCTGGATCGGATTTTGAATTTAGTTCCCGGATCGATGCTGACGTTCGATACGCACTGCGACGAGCCGCTGACTCTGGAAGCTGGCGGCCACAAAATTGCCTCAGGTGAAACGATTAAGATTGGTGATAAGTTTGGGTTGCGAATCCGTGAGATCTTCACCCCGACGGACGAGAACTAATTGGGGGCCGGATGGCGTTATTTTCCAGCGTGGCTGTTTACCCAGTAATCGAACGCACGTTTGGTTTGACGAGCTGCTGCGTGCGAGTCAGGCCAAGCAAACGCTTCAGCGGATAAGTAACCGTCGTAGTTGATTTGACGCAAAGCATCAATGATTGGCCCAAACTGCAAATGACCATTGCCCACCGGCCGACGGTTGCTGTCAACAAAATGAACATGTCCTACGTGTTTCCCAGCTGCGATCAGCGCTTGGCCGATGTCGACTTCTTCAATGTTCATGTGAAACAAGTCCGCCAACAGAACGACGTTATCGGTCCGTAGTGATTTCAGCAGCTCAACACCATCTGCCATCCGATTGCATTGGTTGGTTTCGTAGCGATTGAGCGGTTCGTAAATCAACGGCACGCCATACTTGGCTGCTGCTGCACCCCCGGCATCGAGGGCATCACGCAGATAATCTCGAGCGGCCGGCACGGTTACTTCCCCGCCACTCCTGCCCTGCATCGATCCGATGATTGCCGAGGCACCGAACTGTCCGGCAAAATCGATTATCGAGTGCACGTAATCGCGAGCGGCTGCGCGACGGTCAGCATTGCTGTCCGCAAGCTGTAATTGATGTTTGACCCAGCCAGCTCCAGTTCCCACCGCTGCTAGCGAAAGATGGTGTTCATCAAGCATCCGCCGCAGCGATGACGGATCAATCGCATCGGGACCGGGCGGGAAAATTTCCACGGCGTCGTACCCCAGTTCCGCGGCAAAACGAATCGATGGTTCGAGTTCATCCCACAGGATAAAGGGACCACCGTGGGCTTCTTCAACAACACTGATGGTGATACAGGATTTCATGCGTCTGCTTCGCTATCGTTGTTTTCAGGGCGACCTTCACAGTACACCCAATTGTGTATCGGCAGGAGAATGTCTTTCACTTCGGCGACCAAAGTCTCGTCCAGTGGTTCCTCAAGCCAATCGCACCACTGTGCCACTCGATTCGGGTTCGCCGAGCCGGTAACGCAGCTAGCAAACGCTGGGTTGGCGACCGAATACTGCAGTGCCAACTTGGCGATATCGCTGCCGGCATGGCGACAGTGCTCTGCTGCCTTGGCTGCAATCTCACGAACGTGCGGCGGTGCCTTGTGCCACTCGGGGAGCGGCGCGTCCGACAGCAGCCTGGCCGAGAATGGTGCGGCGTTGATTAGCCCCACGCCCTGTTCCTTGCAGGGCTCGACCAACCGCAACGCCATGTCGTTTTGCAGCGTGTAGTGGTTGTACGTCAGCACGACATCCAGCTCCGCTCGACGAAGCATCTCCAAATAGATCTTCATTGGATAGCCACTCACGCCAATGAAACGAACTTTGCCCTTGGCGACTTCCCGCTGCAGAGCAGGAATGGTCTCGTCAACGATTTGGTTCAAGTCGACAAACTCAATATCGTGACAGAATACGATGTCGACGTAATCCAATCGCATCCTCTCCAGCGAAATATCGATGCTCTCGGTGACCCGTCGAGCACTGAAGTCAAAGTGAGCCGGCGCATATCGACCGAGTTTGGTGCTGAGGAAGTACGAATCTCGATTGAGTGTCGGCAGAACACGACCGAGCATGATCTCGCTCATCCCGCGGCCGTAGTAAGGCGCGGTGTCGATGTAATTCATGCCGCGATCCAGGGCGACGTTGACACAGCGAAGGGCTTCGTCCACATCGATCGCACGAAATTCAGCACCGATTGACGAGGCACCGAAGGAGAGGACCGAGAGATCCAAACCGGTATTGCCGAGGGGGCGTGTCTGCATTGGCGAATCACTTCATTGTTACGAGTCCGAGCGACTGGTTTTCAGGACGCTGGCAAAAGGGTAACAAAACAAGCGATCAGTTGCAGGGGACGATACCTCCGTTTGTAAACGCCAACCTCTGTGTGCAAATGACGCCATAGCAAAAAAAATCGGATCGAAGTGGCAGCTCGATCCGATCTCGAAAACGCGAAACGAGGTTTCATGCCCAGTCAGACGGGACTAATTATGACCCCAGTTCGACGTCAATATTGGCTTCGTTTGCCGCCTCACGTAGCTTCACCAAGGCCCTAGCCTCCAGTTGGCGAATCCGCTCTTTCGTGACGCCCATTTCTTCACCGACTTCTTTCAAGGTCAGGGGCTCTGAGCCACGAGCGAGTCCGAAACGCGCCGAAATGATCTTCTGCTCGCGTTCGTCCAGACGATTGAGGATCTTGGACAACTCACGTTGGCGACGGCGTTGAACCGTTTCTTCTACATAGGGATCCAGACGGTCATCTTGGCGAGCCAAGAACAATTCTTCGGTCGTCGTACGGAATCGATCACGATGCTTGAACTCGCTCGGAATCGTCCGGGCAAAATTCTTCATGATCGCCCACGAGGCGTAGGTACTGAACTTGTTGCCACGCGAGTAATCGAATTTTTCAACCGCTCGGATCAACGACATATTACCGTCACTGACGAGCGAAAAGAAATCGTCACTACTGGCAACGTGTCGCTTGGCGATCGAAACGACCAATCGCAAATTGCTTTGCACAATTTGGTTCTTGGTACGCACCGCTTGCTCATAGATCGCATCGATCTGGTCCATCATCGCCGAGGCGGAGCCCTTGGTCGTTGCCAGTTCCTCACGCAGCCGGCTAGCCTTGTGCTTGAGGTAATTCATTTTGCGGAACAAGTGATATTCCTGTTCACGCGTCAGCAAGGCAACGTCATACAGGGCCGCCAAGTAGCTAGGTAGATCCGCGGGAACGCGAACCTTACGCGGCGCGGTGGCTGGTTCGGGTCCAGGGCCGAGGTACTCTGCTTCGCGGCTTGAGTCCTCGAAGTCTTCGTTGTAAATATAATCCAGCGACAATTCTTCGATTCGCTGCGTACGCATATCCAACAAAATTCGCTGGATGCTGGTGCGGTTGCGATTAAATCGCTTGCACAGTTGTGGCACCGTCGCCCCATGATCGAACAACCGGTAGATCGCTCGTTTGTCGTCATCGGTCAACGTTCCTCGATGGCTGGGGAAAATTGCCACAGCGCGATGGTCGCTGTCGAAGTTCTTCAACGTGTAACGCACCGTCTCGGGGCTGCGATTCATCTGGGCCGCCAGTTGACGCGTGACCTCGGCCAAGCTGGCTCCTCCTTCGACAAGCTGACGAGCACGCTCGATCATCTCGCTCTTTTCGTCGTCGGACAATTGGCTGAACCGTTCGCCACGACGAATCTTCTCGCGGTTATCCGCCACAAACCGCTCAACGCTGCTGTGCAAAAAACCAACGCGTTTGCGTCCGCCGAACAGAAACCGGCGGCTGACCAGCCCCGAATCTCGCCAGCGACTAATCGTCTTGGTCGAGACGCTGAACATTTTGCTCAGCTCGTCGACCGTGTGGACTGGTTGTGACAATTCCTCGACAGCAACGTCCGCCGAGTCGACCAAATCTTCGATCAACAACCGCAGGTCGTGTTTGAGCGAGTCCGACGCGATGCTGTGTCGCGATGCGGCATCCGGTCGATAGTTCGTGATCCGAAAGCAAACATAATCAAATGCGTACGGACGATCATCCTCCAGCTCGGTGTAGAGTTTCTCCGCCAAGTCCGCCTGCTCGATCTTTTTCGCTTTGGGCGCGAATCGAGTCAGTTGGTCTCGAAGGTCCTTGATCTTTTCGTCGCGATATTCGTCGTGCATCGCTACTGGCTCCCAGTGCTTAACAGCGTCTTGATGTTTTGTTCCATGCGACCTCGGCGGGTCGCTCAAAACGCTATTCGTGTTGCCCAGGTATCACCCTATCCATAGGGCGATGATAAGGTTCTCCGGCATACGCTCCGTCCAGCGGCAGTCTCCTAGCCGTAAACGTTGCATGTGACGAAAGGACATCGACTCCTTGTCGATGACCCGCTGAATTACTACGCGGATTGGAATCACATCGTTCCGCATATTCGACCGTTTAACCTGCGAGAAAGTTCACCCAAAAGGTTTGTTTTTGTTGTTATATCGAGTTTCACCGTGAAAGCCCCTCACGTTGTAACCGACGTGTCAAGCGTTTAACCAACTCGACAGGTTGACCAACTGGCCGCTACGAGACAGAGGAAATATGGGGCCAAAACGAAAAAATCCGAGAGCGATTTTTTTGGCAATCGCTGCTAAGACGTTCACTGATAGTGACTTACTCGCTTTTTTCGTGATCCGGCACCAGTCACGAGTTCGCCCAAGCGTCCCGTTGCTTTGAACTTTTTTCAAAATTTCTGTAGACATCGCTGTCCCATTTTGAGAACAGTGATGCGTTTTAGCGCAAACATTGGCAGGCCCTGGCAACAACTTGGCAGCCCTTTCGTCCTACCCCCGCCACTGGCGTAAGGCGACGTCGTATTGATTTTGCGAGCTGTAGCGAATTTGTGGTCAATGGGTCGGGGGAGAGTTGCCGATACTTCGGATTGCAGGATTTTTCAGTCGTACAATCATGAGAGCCACTCCGCCATGCTCAATCGTCGCCTTTGGTTGACCCGTTCTCTTTACGCAATCGGCACACTTTCGCTAAGTGCTGTCTGCGATGTGAAACTCCCGCAGAGTTCAGCCCAGGCTGCGGAGTTACCGGTGCGTCTAACACCCAATCCCAACCTCAGCCTGTTTCGCGTGCGGATGGAACTGGACTTGGAAGGCAATGTCAATGTTCCTAGTAACGCCTTGGTCTCACGCAAAAGCGAAACAAAACTGCCAATCAAGAGCGACGCGATATTTGATTACGAAGAACGTTTCCGCCGCCCCGCTGATGCTGATCTGCGAAGTGAGATCACCACAAGCGAGCGGTATTACCACGAAGCCAAGAGCACCAGCCGACTGAGCCGTAGGGATCAAACGGCTACACTTCGAGATTCGGTTCGTCACGCAATCGTCCGCCGAGATATGCTGCCGGAAGTTGTCTACGGTGTAGACGACTATCTCACGCAACACGAAGTCGATTTATTGAAGGTACCGGCGTCGAGCATCATGGTCGACAGCGTGCTGCCTAAGGATGCGGTAACGCAAGGAACTCAGTACGCCGTTGATCAGCAAGCCTTGGTTTCGCTGTTGAATTTGGCATCTATCCAAGAGTCGGATGTGCTTGGTGAAGTTGTCGAAATAACACCCGAGGCGGTTAAGCTGCAACTTCGTGGCAAGGTTTCCGGCACGACCGATGGTGTGCCAACGGTGGTGCGAGTGGTTGGAAAACTGACGTTCGATCGCCAGCTTGCTACGACAACTTGGCTGGCGATGGCGTTGCATGAAACACGCGAAATCGGCAAGGCGGAGCCGGGCTTTGATATTGCCGCCACCATCAAAATGATCCGCAAGCCGCTCGACAAGCCGATCGCGCTGCCTGCGACGCCGGCCGCGGTTGCGATCACTGAGCCGATTCCGCAAGATCGCATGCTTGTTGAATTGGCTAGCCGCGAAATTGGATTGACAACCCTGATGGATCGTCGATGGCGGATCATGAGCGACGTTCCTGGATCAGCGATGATGCGGATGATCGAGAATGACCGTAGTATCGCTCAGTGCGATTTTCGTCCCTTGGCGGATCTGAAACCCGGACAACAATGGACGCTGGAAGCATTCCAAGCGGATGTGCGTCGCACGCTGGGCGAGCGACTGAGCCAGTTGGTCGAAGGTGACGAGCGACTCAGTGACAGTGGACTGCGTGTGCTGCGAATCACGGCTGCCGGCTCGGTACAAGGTGTCGGCGTGCAGTGGGTGATGCTGCACTTCTCGGACGACAGCGGACGTCGCATTCTGGCTACGTTCACGATGGACTCAGCCAGTGTGGATGCATTCGCGGGCTCGGACGTGCAACTAGCGAATTCGCTCAGGATGACAGCGAAACAACCTGCCGCTGCCGCTGGCACTGTAAAAAATGCTGGTTCGCAAGAACCAGAGAGTGTCGCCAAAATGAACGCGAAAAAGTCAGATACCATACAATCAGCAAGTGACCTACGCCGCGGTCCCGAGCGTCGGTAAGTCAAAGGCGTACGCTAGCTCATCCCTTGCGTCAGCGCTCGGCCTCATAAGCGGCCTCATAAGCGGCCTCAAAAGAAATAACATCAGAAACCCAACGACGGTTTGATAACATGCTCTGCCGAATCCTCGCCTGTTCGCTCGTTTCTTTCGTCTGTGTCGCTACAGCAACGGCCCAAAACGGACCGAATGCCCAGGACCGCAAGGATCCATCGTCGACCGAGCAAACGCAATTTGCTCCTGGCGTGGTGACGGTGATTCCGCCGGCATCGGACCCAAAAGAGACATTCGACGGCCCATTGACTCTAACCGGCCTGTTGGAAGCCTATCCAGAGATTGAGTGGGGCGGAAGCGATTTTCCCGAATCGGCACCGTACTACGATCCCCGCAGTCGCACGCTGGTGGAGATGGCCAAACAAGCGATCCTCCGCCGCGAGATTTACAGCTTCGAGTTCTCGTTTAAGCCGCTACGTCAAATCTATATCGACGTGCCGCGACCGGACGGACGATTGCAACGCAAGCTGATTTGGTACATGGTTTATCGCATTCGTTATCGCGGTGGCGACCTGCGTCCTGCGGCTGATGATGTCAATGGACAGCCGATCTACAATCGCATCGAGGCCGTCAGTTACGAGTCGCGGCGATTTTTTCCGATGCTGGTGCTGAGAGATCACGCGACGGACAAAAAATTCGTGGACCGAATTTTGCCTACCGCCAAAGAACGCATCGCAGTCCGCGAGCAGATCACCGCGCCACTGTACAACACTGTCGAAATCTCGCATATTCCGGTGCCTCAGAGCAGCGACGACGCCGCACCTGGCGTATGGGGGGTAGCGACTTGGGAAGACGTTGATCCGAGCCTGGATTTCTTCACGATCAGCGTGTTTGGGCTAACCAACGCCTTTGAACAGGATGGATTGGCTGCCGATTCGCCCTACCGACGTAAGGCGTTGGAGCTGAATTTCTATCGTCCTGGCGATTCAATGAATCCGACGGCGGATACAATTCGCTTCGGTGTTCCGGCGTACAAGAACGATAAAGAGCTGGAGTACATTTTGAAGCAATATGGCTTGAAGGAACGGCTTGATTATAGCTGGGTGTTTCGCTAGGTTGTGCGGTTCGTTTAACTCGAGCCCAATTCACCATCCATTTGATAATCGTTCGTCATGGCACATAAGAAAGGTCAAGGTAGCAGCCGAAACGGTCGCGACAGCAACGCCCAGCGTCGCGGCGTCAAGAAGTTCGGCGGCGAGGCCGTCATCGCTGGCAACATTCTGGTTCGCCAAGTTGGCACAAAGTTCCATCCCGGTCGCGGCGTCGGCATGGGTAACGATTACACGTTATACGCGTTGATTGCCGGCAAAGTCCGTTTCGATCGCGAAGGCCGACGCATCAACGTCGACGCAATCTAATTGTCGCTTGACTGCGGCAACGCGATAACCAAAACGTCTCGTAACCAAAACGAATCGTCAGCGGCTGACTCGAATTTTGTCGAGCCAGCCGTTTTTTGCTAAGCGAGCGAATCGGTTTCTCGCGTACAAAACCAGTGAGCCAGGACGCACGGTTCTGAAGTCTTCCTGTAACTGGTCCACTTTTCAGCTCTCCCACATCACCTTCAAAACTTGCAAATATGTTCGTTGATCGCGTCCAAATTGACCTCCACGCTGGCAAGGGTGGCGACGGATGCACCAGTTTCCGCCGGGAAAAGTATGTCCCCAAAGGCGGCCCCGATGGCGGTGACGGCGGCGATGGCGCAAGCATTATCTTGGAAGCGAAGGTTGGCGTGAATAGCCTTGCCTCCTTCGCCAATCGTAAGTTCTATCACGCCGGAAAAGGACAACCGGGACAGGGCTCGGCATGTCACGGTCGTGACGCTCGGGACATGAAATTGTTGGTGCCGCCTGGAACAGCAGTCATCGACGCCGAACATGGTTTTGTCATTCGCGATCTGGTAAAGTCCGGCGACAGCTTCGTTATCGCCCGCGGCGGCAAGGGCGGCCGTGGTAACATGCATTTCAAAACAAGCACCAACCGTGCCCCGCGAGAACACGGCAGCGGTGAACTCGGCGAAAGTCGTCAGGTCATCTTGGAACTCAAGTCGATCGCTGACGTTGGTCTGATTGGCAAACCGAACGCGGGGAAAAGCACGTTGCTTGCTCGTATCAGCAGCGCACGACCTGAAATCGCCGATTATCCCTTCACCACCAAACATCCGAATTTGGGCATCGTCGAACAGTCCGCCGAGCGATCATTCATCGTCGCGGATATTCCCGGATTGATCGAAGGCGCTAGCGAAGGCATCGGACTGGGACACGAGTTCTTGCGACATGTTGAGCGGGCTGGCCTGCTCGTTCATTTGGTCGAACCCGCACCGATGGACCAGACCGATCCGCTAGAAAACTACAAAACGATCCGCGAAGAATTGGCGGAGTACGATGCGTCCCTTGTCCAGCGCGACGAAATCTTGGTCGTAACCAAATCGGAATTGCCCGAAGCAGCAAGCGTTTACGAAGCCTTACAGACGTTGACCGGCCGCCAGATCCATCGCATCAGTGCGGTGACCGGCGAGGGTGTCAGTGAACTTGTGGCGGAGATCATGGACCATGTTGCAGCACGTCGACAAGCGATGTTTGACGCGGGTATCGAGTCACCAAGTCTTAGACCTGCCGACGAAGTCCAATCAAAACCACGTGGCTCGCGACGTGTTCCACCGCATTTGGCTGGACCGACTCGCGACCTGTCCAATCTTAACCAGGCGAAAGACTTCCATGATGAGGTCGCCGAAGCTGCTGCAACCAAGTCAAGCGAGTCGCAGCCGTGAGCGGCGGACGGGCAGTGGTTGCCGTCGATGTCGGAAATTCAACCGCCAAGCTGGTTATTCAGGGAACGCCACTGCCTGACCAATCGCCATCGTTGCAAACGCGATCCTTTCGAATCGCGGAAAGAAGTTGGGCGCAATCGGCCGTCGACTGGGTCATCCAAAACATTGCGGGGTCGACACACGCTCAGTGGCGAATCGCCAGCGTCCATCGTGTTGCAGCAACAAAATTGCAAGCCGCAGTAGTTGAAACAGATCACGACGCCGCTGTGCGTTTGGTTGTTCGCGATGATCTTCCACTCGAAGTGGACGTCGAGTTCCCCCAGAGCATCGGAATCGATCGCTTGTTAGGCTCGTACGCGGCGCTTCAAGAACACGAGCCGCCGCTTGTTGTCGTCGATGCCGGTTCGGCTGTTACAATCGACTGGGTCGACACAAACGCAGTGTTTCGCGGTGGCGCGATCTTGCCAGGTTTGCGGCTGCAAACGACATCACTCGCAACGGGAACCGATGCGCTGCCCGATTTGGATTGGCTCGACCACCAGCCGCTCGAAATACCGGGGCGTAACACTCTCGCTGCAATCCGACTGGGCGTGCTCACGGGCGTTGCGGCGGGAGTCGATCGTTTGGTCGACCAATACGCGCGACTATCCAATATTCGCTACACCGACGATGCGACTAAAATAACCGTTTGCGTTACCGGAGGTGATGCCACCACGTTGTCACCGCAACTGGAATGCAAACACCAGATTCTGCCAAATCTCGTTTGCCGCGGTCTACTTCGACTGAATCCTGAGAAAAACACGTTATGATGGGGTGCGTTGGCGCCCACCCATATGCTTGAAAGGCTCCTTGCCGTTATGTCCGCTGAAAGCGTCCAGAAGCTGCTGAACCTACCTTCCGATGTCCGCCAACCGCACGCCTACCAGGTCTTCGGGCTCACCGTGGGAGAGCAAGACCTGGACGTCATTCGCGTGGCAGTTCAGTCAACGATCGAGCGACTGCGTAGCGTACGAGCCGTGACCGATCCCGCAGTCTGGAGCCAAGCTGCGAGCGTTGTGCAACAAGCTCGCTCCGTATTGGCAGACCCGGTCCAGAAGGCGGAACTGGACGCTCGATTCGGGATCATTGCAATTGGTGATGATGAGTCGGCTGAAGATGAATTTGATGAGGTCGCGTTTGAATCGCCAACACCCAAGGCCGCCGACGATCCTCTGGCTGGTCTACTGCCGTCGGCGAACCCGTTGGCTCCGGCAGCCGCTCCGGTGCAAGCTCCGGTCGCTCCGCCACAGCCTGTGCTGACCGAAGCACCGCCACAGCCAAGCGGATTCACTGCACCAAAGCTCAAAACCAAATCACCGCTGCCACGACGACGGCGTTCGATGTTGCCGTCTTTGCTAATGGGCACTGTGGTAATCGGGTTGACAGCGAGTGTCGTGGGATTGACATACTTTCTCGTTTTCGGTCCTGGTCAAGTCGCTGTCAACTCGCGCGACGGTGTGTTGAACATATCGACTAGCAGGCCGAACCAAGTCGACGCAATTGAGCAGGCTAGTCCGCCGGGTCCAACGCAGGGGGCGGATGCGGTTCGCATTCGTGATCGCGATCCGATCATGGGCACGCTCGGTCCCGCCACTCCACAATCCTCCAATGATTCCTTGGGCGGAGACCTGGCGATGCCCTCGGCGAACCAAACACCAACGCCGACTCCCGGCGATGACTCTCCGCTGATGGATAACGCTGCGATGCCCAGCGTTTCGCCAAACCCTGACACTGCACCCATGGTTGACGCGCCGCCAATGGTTGAGACACCGCCGATGGCTGAAGCTCCGCCGAGGGCTGAAGCTCCGCCGATGACACCGGAACCTACGGCCGAAGCCATCGAGGCAGGCAAGGCGGCGATCCTGCAAGCGAAGGCTGCGATACGCAGCGCGGATTGGTCGCAAATGAAATCGATTGCGGAAAAGGCATCGGAATTGGCCGCTGACGATACACAACGACTTACCGCCGAAGGGCTTTTTCAACTGGCCGACTTGGCGACTTTTTATAAAGTTGGAATCGATCAAGCGATTGCGGGCTTACAGATCGGAAGCACCTTTGAAGTGGTAACGGGAATCGAGGCCAACGTGGTGGAAAGTGGGCCGGACAAATTGATCATCAAGGTCAATGGCAGCAACAAGCGGTACACCTTTGCCACGATTCCGCTCGTTGTTGCTCACAAATTGGCGACGTTCCACGTATCCCCCGACGATGCAACGGGTGTTGCCGCAAAAGCCGCGTTCCAAGCCGTCGCACCAATCTCGATGCCCCAGCACCGCGAACAGTCGATCCAGTGGCTCAGTGAGATTGAGGACGAGATAGCTGGTGCCGAGGCCGACAAGGTCATCGAAGCTATCCGCTTCGTGTTCGACGTGTAGTGATGGTCCGCACGATGAACTTCACGTAAACTCATCGTCCGCGAGACAGTCTTTCACCACTTTGCGAAACGGAACGTTTGATGAGCACCGCTTCCCTGCCCGATTCCAGCGACCCCATTGCAGAACAAGCGACCCTGTTCGGGCACCCAACGGGACTCTATACGCTATTCTTCGCCGAGATGTGGGAACGATTTTCCTACTACGGCATGCGGGCTCTGTTGATCTTCTACATGATCAAGGGCTTCTTGGGTTACGGTGATCAGCAGGCCTACTCGGTTTACGGTGCGTACACGGCGCTGGTCTACATGACACCGTTTATCGGTGGGCTTTTGGCCGACAAGATACTCGGCAAGCGGATCGCGGTGATCATCGGCGGCTTGCTGATGGCAAGCGGACACCTGCTGATGACGGTGGAATCCGAATGGCCGTTCTTTTTCGCCTTAGCACTATTGATTACCGGAAACGGATTCTTCAAGCCGAATATTTCCACGACAGTGGGTTCACTTTATCGCCAGGGCGATCGCCGCCGCGACGATGGATTCAATATTTTCTACACGGGAATCAACCTGGGTGCCGCCATGAGCCCACTGTTATGCGGCTTTGTGGGCGAAGCGTACGGTTGGCACCTGGGATTTGGTTTGGCCACGATTGGGATGCTCGTCGGGCTGGCGGTGTTCGTGATGCCCAGCCGGGTAACCGCGGGCTTGATTTTGACCGCCGCAGTCGCCTCAGCGATCGGTTTGCTCGTCTTTCGCGCTGATAATTGGGCGGCGATTGGAATCAATGTGTTTGTGGCCATCTGTTTGATGACTGCTGCGATTATTGCTTGTCGCGCGTTAAGCAAAGGTGGCTTGCCAGTGTGGGCGGGGGCTCGCCCCGAAGGCGTTGACAATCGTCATGACTGGAAAGTTTATCTTGGCATTGTTGTCGCCATTCCTATTTTTGCCTTACTCGTCTCTGGGTTCTCGCCATTTACGCAACCGCCCGTCGACAAGGTAACCGGCAATCCTATTCCTGTGCCGACCAACTCGGAACGAGTTGCAAGCCGGATCGCGTTTCTTGAAAAGTTCGGTGTCGACTCGAGCGCAATTGAGGTAGTCAGGCAACAAGGAATTGCTGGTGAGTTAAAACAACGTGGCGAGCCCTACCAATTTTTCTCGAAAGAGTTCGTTGAACAAGCGAAAGAGAAATCGAGTATTGGCGGCATCTTTTTAGAAGAAGTGAGTAAACCCGCAGGCTTCGTGCTCACCGTTTTAGGAGTTCTCGCTTTTGGATATCTGATCGTCGAGACCACAAAGCTTCCCAAGGTGCCGCGAGAGCGGATGCTGGCGGCTTTCGTTCTCATCTTCTTTCAAATGCTGTTTTTTGCTTTCTTTGAGCAAGCGGGCAGCAGCATGAATAACTTCACCGACCGCAACATCGATCGTGTTAACGAGAACCGCATCGTCGACGCATCCATGGTGGGCCAACAAATCCGCTTGGAGCCCACACAGGCACAGCTTGGTTACCATCGTGGTGGTGAGGTATTCACACTTTCGGATCTCGACGAATTTCGCCGCATTCAGCACGAGTATTCAGATATCAAGTCGCTGGAAGTCGATTGGGCCGTCACCGAGGATAATGTTGGAATGGGTATTGCCAGCCGACTGGACGAACTTCCCGCGTCAATCTTCCAATCGTTCAACGCAATTTTTGTAATGGTGTTTGCGATTGCCTTCAATTGGTTATGGGGCATACTTCGTAGCATAGGATTTGAACCACCGGCTCCACTGAAGTTTGGATTGGGGTTGATACAACTCGGCTTAGGATTCGGGGCGTTGTGGATGGGCGCGCAAAACGCCAACAGCCTCGGCATGGTGAGTGTTACTTGGCTGACCCTCGGCATTCTTCTGCATACAACCGGAGAGCTTTGTTTGTCGCCGGTCGGTTTATCGACGATGACGAAATTGAGTCCGAAAGCACTCGTCAGCACTTTGATGGGATCGTGGTTCTTGGCAACCGCCTTCAGCCAATACTTGGCGGGGATTATCTCGCAGTTCACCAGTATCGAAAGCACCGAAGGATTTCCACCGCCCACCGAAACGGTCAATATCTACGGCGATGTGTTTTATCAAATCTGTTTGTTTGCGATCGGTGCAGGAGTTGTTTGTGCGATCTTGTCTCCGCTGCTGACATACTGGATGCATGAAGCGGATGTTGAAGATGCGCCAAACCCAAATTAGCGGCACATGACCACCTTGGACCCAGGACGCGTTGTCGGGCTACTTCGCCGAATTTTGCGAGATTGCGAAACTCTGTATCGCGATGCGAGCAAGATCATGGTCCACCAGCATCCGACCAGTCTAGCCGGTCGTCCCGATCGGTTCGACGAACTGATGGAGGATCTGCAACGTGGACTGGTAATCAAGGTTTACGTGACCATGGTCCGGGCCGACAATCGCTGGACCAGTGCTGAAAAACGCGTTGCCGCCGAGATGATTGAATATTTGTGGAATGAAAAATTTTCCACCGACGACCTGCGTGAAGCGGCTGTAGGACTTTTTGAGCAAGCCGACCGCCTGCATTGGCCGTCGCTGGTGGCGCCGTTTGTTCGCTACGAACCGCTGCATAATCTACGTTCACATGTGCAAACCATCGTCATGCGATTGGCGAACCTCGTCGTTAAATGCGATGGCCAGTCCATGCCGCAAGAAGCCGAAGCGCTGCACCGGTTGCAAGCGGACCTCGACAAGGCGCTGTACCCGACGACGCCGAATGTGACCGAGACCGGTGCGTCGGCAAAAGCATCTTCTAAAAAGTATCAAGCGGACGTGATGGGCCCAGACGATCTCGAGCTTGTCGACGACGCAGCTCTTGAAGCTATCGAGCGTGACAAGCGGCTACAGAGCGCACTTGCACAACTTGACTCGCTCATTGGGCTCGAAGCGGTAAAGCAACGCGTTCGCTCGTATGCAAACTTTCTGAAGTTGCAAGAACAACGCAAGAATGCTGGGTTGTCGACGATGCCCTTGAGTCTGCACATGTCGTTCGTTGGCAATCCGGGAACCGGAAAAACGACCGTAGCAAGAATCGTCGGACAAATTCTCGGCGCGATGGGGACACTGGAAATGGGCCACGTTGTCGAGACCGATCGTAGCGGATTGGTCGCCGAATTCGCTGGCCAAACCGCTGTCAAAACGAACCAACTCTGTGACACCGCGCTCGGTGGAATCCTGTTCGTTGACGAAGCCTACAGCTTGGTCGATGTCAGCGGTGACGACGCCTATGGTCGTGAGGCCGTGCAGACTCTGCTCAAAAGAATGGAGGACAACCGCAACGAGTTGGTTGTTATCCTCGCCGGATATTCTGATGAAATGGCCAAGATGATTCGCAGTAATCCAGGCCTTTCGTCGCGGATCAATACACACATCGAGTTCGATGATTACTCGCCAGTGGATTTGGGTCGGATTTTCGAAGGCATGTGCCGGCATAACCAATACACGTTGCCCAGTGACGCGCGACACCGGTTACTGCTGGGCATGCACCACTTGCACGCACAGCGTGATCGACACTTTGGCAACGGTCGATTGGTTCGCAACACGTTCGAGGAAAGCGTTCGCGGACTTGCTGATCGTGTGGCCAACGTGACGGTCCTCTCGGAATCGTTGCTAACAACGTTGACGGCCCAGGACATTCGGTTTCCCAGCATGGACAATAAATGTTTGGACGAGCTCATCGCAGCACCCCACCGTTTGAAAATCCAATGCAAGGGTTGTAGCAAGCGGATCACGATCGAAAGCGAGTCACTCGGCGGAAGTGTCCGCTGTCGTAGTTGCCAAACAGTTCAACACGCCGATTGGGCCGAAGTGAACTAGTCGGTAGTTCAGGTGGGTGAGAAATCTAAGTACCTTTACCGCGATACGCAGCGATTGGTGAAGTTATTGCTGGAGTAGACCAAGATAGGCCATTCGAACAAAGCGGTTAGCGGTGCGAGCGGTGACAATCGCACCAACTCATCTCCTATCGATCAATCTGTACCGCTGACGCTTTGAATGAGTTCGATGCCTCCCACTTTCATATCTAATGAAATTCCGATGGCTTCATGTACCAGGAATTCGACTTTACCCGAAGTGACATCGTACACTGCACCGACAACAGCCAAGCGACCTTCGTCCACTAAGTTGCGGATCGTTTGACTGATCTCGACGATACTCCGTACTGAGTGAATGACGTTGCGGCGGGCAACGTCTTCGGCAAATTGGTTACGACCTGTCTCATCTGTCGGCTCGATCGACTGTAGTTGTGGTAGATCAATAGAAGGGTGAATTTCTTCCAGAATCGAATCCAGGTGCTGGCAACCAGTCGCCTCGACCCCGGTTCGCCCTGCTTGAGCCAAATTCACGGCGGCATGCACTGCACCACATTTGGTATGGCCTAGCACTACGATTAACTTCGAGCCTGCCACAGCTGTGGCATACTCGAGACTCCCCAAAATTTTTGGACTGACCACGTTGCCTGCAACGCGGGCGGTAAACGCGTCACCAACACCCAAGTCAAGAATGGTCTCCACTGGCGCCCGCGAATCGATACAACTGAGGATCGCAGCGAAAGGATGTTGACCTGCGGAAGTGGCTTGCACCTGACGTCCTAAATCTCGAGACAACCGTCGGTTCGAACAGAACCGTTCGTTACCGTCTTGGAGGATATTGAGCGCGTCAGTGGGCGTCATCTTTTCCTGGATTTCGCGACTGGTGAAGTCGACAAATTGAATGACGTTTTCGAGGGCGTACTTCTGGCGAAAACCTCGCAAGCTGACATTCACGTTGTGGATCGATGATTTCTTAACAAACTCACGGATCATCGCCAGAATATCGGGATCGATATAATCCGTGTTACTTGCGTCAAGAAGAACCTGTGTTCCGGGTGCAGCATTTCGTAGTGCGCGTTCGATAACAGGCCGGTTCAAGAAACTAACTTGCTCGGCGAGTTCGATGTGCAATACTTCGCCGCTGGCGTGCTTCTCCATCACTTGTCGCAACGGACGACGAAAATTGCTGTTGAGAATAAAGCCAATTGCGAAGACTAAACCCACCACGACGCCAATCAAAAGATCCGTGAGTAAGATCGCCCCGATGGTGACTAGAAATGGAACCAGTTGATATCGGCCACCCTGCCAAATGCGCAAGAAAACTTCTGGACGGGCTAACCATCCTCCAGTGACAATCAAGACGGCCGCAAGTACTGATAGCGGAATCTGATTGAAAACAAACGGAATCAGCGTTGCTGCAATCAACAATACGAGTCCGTGAAGAATGGCACACAGCTTGGTGCGGGAACCGGCCTGCAAACAGACGGCACTGCGTTCGATGGCGGCGCTCATCGGTATCCCGCCGATCAATCCGCACAGCGTATTACCAATCCCAACAGCGATCAGCTCGCGGTTGGGAGGGCTTGGTCGGTCCGAATGGTCGACGCGATCCGTCGCAGAGAGATTTAACAGAGTCTCCAGCGAAGAAATGATGGCGATCGCACCCGCCGTTAGATAAACCAAAGGGTTGCTCAACTGCGTCCAATCGGGAAACCGAAGCATCGACCCCCAACCTGCGTCACCGTTCCATACAGGCAGTGAAATCAGGTGCTTACCATCAATGAGCCATGCCTGGCCAAGCCGGCTGACCAGCAAACCTGCAAGCGATCCCACGATCACTCCAATGATCATGGCAGGGACCTGCAATTTCTTTGAGCGACTCCAATACTGCAGGGCCACAATTAGAGCCAGAGTAAACAGTCCGATGGTTGCCGCTCCGACATGGACATCACCTTCAAAGAGTGAAAGCAATTCGGTGAACGTCGTGCGGCGATCGGGTTGTAAGAACGCCATGTCACCTTCAGGATCGGTATCGTGTCCTAGCAGGTGAGGGACCTGTTTAAAGATCAGAATGATCCCGATCGCGGCCAACAGTGCATCCAAGACGCTGGACGGGAAAAAGCTAGATAACCAACCTAGTCTTGCAACTCCAAAGACGACCTGCATCAACCCTGCAATGGTGACGGCCATAAGAAATGTCTCGAACGAATTCAGCGTCCCCATGAGCGACGCAATCGCCAAGGTCAAACCAGCCGAAGGACCTGTGATGCTGGTCGGCGAGCCGCTCAGCGCACCCACGATTAAACCACCAATAACACCGGCGATGATTCCGGCTTCGGGTGGTGCTCCAGAAATCGACGCGATACCCATTCCCATGGGAATGGCTACGCAAGCAACGACAATCGCTGCACTGAATTCGGTCAGAATGCCGGTTGTGAGTGGAAGATCTGCGTTTGGCCCTGACGCTTCACTATAAGTTTTCTGGTCATCGGTGCGTTGAGCAAGGCTATATGATTTCATGTGAACCTTCTGTCCAAGGGGCCGTTCGCAGTTTAGTTAGGGTCGCCTTTCGCGGAGCGAAAGTCGACCATCCTTCACCGGGTGTCAACGCACTGAGGCTGATAGGCGTCTAACGAAACTATTTATGAACGACTTCTAATGATGGGGTGTGAGACTCGTTAAGGAACTCGACCGAACCGCTTGAGGCATCAAAGATTGCCGTGACTATTCGAATCTGCCCGGAAGCAACGTAACGGTTTAGCTGAGGGCTTAATTCGATCATCTGCTGCGCCATTCTGGCAATGTGACGTCGCGTAACTTGATTCATCGTTGCCTGCTGTGCTTCAGCCGTCATGCTCGGAAACGCACCTGCCTGTTGTTCGTCAATCGAAACGGCGACTTGTTCGAGGACTTCCTGCAAGTTGGCGCAGCCAGCCAGTGCCGCCTTGTTGTCAGAAGAGCCAGCATTGCCCATGGCCAGGGAGAGTAACGAGCTATCGGTATGCCCCATGACGACGACCAATTTGGCACCGCCTACCGAAACAGCGTACTCCACTCCACCAATTGCCCGTGGACCGATGGCGGCGCCCGGCATACGGATCACAAATGCCTCACCCACTCCCAGGTCAAAAATTATCTCCACGGGCGTGCTTGAATCGATGCCGCTAACAATCGCGGTGATCGCTGTTTGGTCGTGACCATTGGTTGCTGGAGGCTTCAGCAAAGAACGATCTAACGGATGGCCCTCAACGAAACGCTTGTTGCCAGCCTTGAGGATCTCCAGGACTTGGTCGGCAGTCAGCTTCTCGCGTGCTTCTTGAATCGAAAAATCGACCGTGTCTTCCTTATCGAATAGTTTGTACTTGTCCCGGAAGCCAACCAATTGCATGGTGATATCGAAAGCCGGCGCAGTTTTGTCATGGAACTCGCGAATGAGGCTGAGCACGTCAGGATCGATGTAGTCACTTCGCCGAGCATCCAACAACAAACGGCTGCCTCGTGGCGCTTCACGCATTGCCGTCTCGAGCGATGCCTTGTTGAGAAAGCTAACTTGGTCGCTCAGCTCAATGTGCAACAGGTCTCCGTCAATATGCTTTTCACGAATCTTCCGCACTGGACGTCGTAGGTTACTGTTGAGAATGAACAGCACGCTCAGGACCATGCCAATGCAGATACCGATCAACAGATCGGTTAGGACAATGGCGACCACTGTGATGACAAAGGGCAGCAATTGGTAACGTCCTTCACTGGCCATCTGTTTGAAGAGCGCGGGACTGGCAAGCTTGAACCCAGTCATCAGAAGAATGGCTGCCAAGCAAGACAACGGAATCATCCCCAAGACTTGCGGTATCAACACGACGCAGGCCAGCAAGAGCACGCCATGAAAGATGGCCGAGAGTTTTGTCTCGCTGCCCGCATTGACGTTGACCGATCCGCGAATGACAACACTCGTTACCGGAATACCACCTAGCATCCCCGCAGCCACATTGCCGATGCCTTGCGCAAAAAGTTCTTGATTGGGCGGCGAAATCCGCTGTTTTCTGTCCAGCTTATCCACTGCGTCGAGGTTCAACAGCGTTTCCAACGACGCCACGACAGCGATCGTAATCCCGCCAATGTATACCCCAACGTTGGCCAATTGAGAGAAGTCGGGTGTGCGCAGCAGGCCAAAGAAACCGCCCAGAGTGCCATCACCGGGGACATCGACTAATTGCTGAGGTTTGATTAGCCAATTACCTCCCATGCTGGACAGCGTCCAGCCCAGCAATGCTCCAAAAATGACAACCAACAACGGCGCTGGTACAAGCGATTTCTTCAACCAGGGAACCTTGTCCCAAGTGATCAGAAAGACAAGAGAAAAAACGCCAACGGCGATCGCTCCTAGCTGCAACCCGCCGTCGAAGGTAATGACATCCTTCATGGCGCGGTAGAAGCTGAAAATGATGTCACCTACTGCATGCGAATGATCGACCACTTCATTGGGATGTTGCTCGAAGTCCTTGAGGGCCTCGGCGTGGCCAGAGGGCAAGCCCATATCTTTGGCGTAACCGAACATCAATGGCAGCTGCTTGAATATCAAGATCACTCCGATAGCGGCTAGTAATCCCTTAATCACGCTGGAAGGAAAAAAGGCTGAAAGCGCGCCAGCTTTGAGTACGCCTAAGCCGATTTGTATGACACCGCCCAGGACGACCGCCAGCAGAAAGGTTTCGTACGACGGCAAATTTGCAATCTGGGCCGCGACGATTGCGGTCAGGCCAGCAGCCGGTCCAGAAACACTTGTGTGGGATCCACTAAATATTCCGATAATGATTCCGCCCACAATACCTGAAATCAAACCCGCCATGGGGTCCGCGTCGGATGCGATTGCGATACCCAAGCAAAGCGGAAGTGCTACCAGAAATACAATAATGCCCGACAGGAAATCCTTGGCAATCGTCTTCGCGCTCAATTTTATTTTGCTCATAGCCTATATGATGCCCTGCTGGGAAATCGATAGTATTTCTTTTCTCAAACAGCCCAAACGCATTAGTCAGCGGGCTATTGATTTTATTTGTTTTGGCATAGTCGCCCTTCGCACTGCGAAAGGGAGTTTTGTTGGACAGCGCCACATTGGATTAGCCGAATGGCCTTAGCCGCGGTTTTCGCGAGCAGAACCGTGGCTAACGCCAAAACGGCTGATGCGCACCGAAACGCTGCAAATCACAAAAAATTCCATCCAAAGTGGCGCCGTCCAATTAGGATGGGAGCTTTTGGCAGAGTGAATGTCGACCATCCGCAAATCAACTAACCGCTAGCAACTGTTTTCCAGGAAAAATCTGAGCGCATTGCCAATGTTACTGGATCTGAAAGTGAAGTGAAAATTCCAACGGATCATGCTGGATTCCCAGTACATCAACGCAATGCAGTTACCGGTGGCAGATTTTAAGAAGGCTGGCAACAGTGTTTCTTCGCACTTCGCCAGCGTTTGCGTTTAACAGCGAAGGTGAGCACCGCAGCCGTTACGGTAAAAATGCTCAAACTGCGGAACAAGCGTTGGATTTAGAGTGCAAACGGCTCGCGGTGGACGCAATTTGCTAACAACCACGTCATCCACGTTGGCCGGGTGAACAAGAATCCTCACTGCCTTTTGAGACTTCCTTCGCAACGAGAAAGAGGGTGCTTCAATTTCCTCTGTCTGCTCTTCCGGACTCGGCGATTCTTGTGGTGCTTCCTCGGGATTCGCGGAATGCTGCGAGAAAGAATCCCAATCGACCACTGGTACTTCTGCAATCACACGTGAAGAGAGCAGCACACTCACGTTGCTACCAAAGGCCAACGAGATGCAAGCCAATACTACGGAAATGCTCGCAACAATTCGTAAAAGTACAGGTTTGCGAAAGTGAGGCATAGGTCTCAGTAAGATCCCTAGTGGAAGGTTTCAGACAATGCAACGATACCTTAAACTCATCCTGCCGACAACCGCCTCGTGTCGCGATTCCGTTGGCTGCGTCACTGAAAACCGCCGCTGTATCTGCCGCCTTGGAAGCTGGATAGGCATCTTGAGCAAACGAGGCTCTCCGCAATCTTGTTGCCTTCCAGCAAGTAGGGCGTCAGCTTGACACCGAGATTTTCAATCTTGGCGATGAACTGGGAGAAATGGTTGCGTTCCTCCCTTTCAAGGTCCCTTTTATGTTCGTCAAAGCGAATCGTAGATGTATCGGAGTAGACGTGAGTCAGTATGCACTCCGTCAATCCAGCGGCCTTGGCAATGGACGCTGCCACTTGAACGCTATCCGCAGAATGTTCCGAGAAGTCGACCGGTGCCATAATTCTGGAGATGGTCGGTGACGCTTGTTCAGGAAGCATCAGCACCGAGCCAGGACCAACCAATGCTAAACGCCTAGCCAACCGTCGCTCACCAGTCCGCTCGGCGCTATGTCCGAGGATGGTCAGGTCGCATCGTTGATCGACACTGAATTCGATGAGCTTGTCGATTCTGTCTCCTTCAAGTACATGGCAACTGGCTGTCGTGTCCGACCGATCGCACTGGAAATGATTGTTAAGCAACTCCTCCATGTACACCATCAGCTCCTGCGTTTGTCGAGCCATGTCAACCGCTTGAGATGGGGTACGAACATGGACCAAATGATAATGCCTGGCAAACCCAAGTTCAGCAAACCGTGCGGCGTATTCAATAATGTTGCGATCGGAGATCGATCCGGAGATAGCAATCAAGGTACGCTGGTTGCGATGCATGATATTTCCTTTAAGGGTTTTAAGCGTCGATTGCTTACGAGGCGACCTGCTTGGCGGGGGTTGCATCCGATTGAAGCTTATCGACTGAGTCAGGCTTTTTGGCGGTTGTAGGTTCGTCGACGGCAGCAGGCGTATCGAGAAACTTCACGAGGACCGCGTAGATGATTAGCGCCGACAGAACTCCTGTCAGGAAATCCGTCAACGGGACCATAGCGGCGGTATAAATCATCAGGCTTGCGTGGAACTTGTTATGCCCCCAGACTTCCTTGATTTCCTTGGGCTTGACCATGTTGGTGGCAACCCAAAGTAGAATCCCTGCGATACAAGCCATTGGTACATACTCCAAATAGCTTGCGAGAAACAGGACAATCACCAACTTCAGCACGCCTTTGAAATAGCCTGCTAATGGCGTGACCGCTCCCGCCTTAATGCTAGTCGTAGTTCGAGCCAGCGCACCTGTGCACGGAAATCCATTGACGAGCGGAGTGATCACCTGCACTATGCCCTGCCCCCAGAGCTCTTTTTCGGCGTTGAATTTCGTCTTGCGATTATCCGCCAAGCGGTCGGCCATCGTTGAGCACAGCACCTTCTCGAACAATCCGCCTTTCAAGAGGAGCTGTACGCCTAATGCTTCACCAAAATTCGACATCGCAATCACGATGGCAATGCCAACGGTAAAGCCGACAACAATCGAATCGGGAACCAACTTGGCATATTTGCCCAGCCCAAGCAGACCCATGACCATCAGGGTGACGCCAGCGATGATGCTGACTAGCAAGTGAAAACCGTGACCTTGATCGAAAGTCCCCCGGCCGACCTCGCCATACTTGGCCATTAACCCAGCGACCACTGGGATGAACGCGGCGGTTGGACCATAGACTTGATACTTCGAACCGCCAAATGTTCTGCCAACGATGCAAGCCAGTGCCCCGGCAATAATGCCTTGCTCTGGCCTTAGTCCTGAAGCAATGGCGAAACCCATGGCCATAGGAATCGCAGTCAGTGCAACGATCAACCCAGCACTAAAGTCGCGATACACTGTTATTTTCCAGTTCTCGCGGGACAGGTCTTCGAATCGTTCGTCGAAGAATTTATTGAAGCGGAGGCCGAGCCATCGGAGTCTCTAAAGCTGTCGTTCTCTCTAAAGAACGAATGATCGTAATGCATCGGTTCTAACGCCTTTAAAAAAGCAAAAAAAAGGCCGACTCACCAAACTAAATTGATGAGTCGGCCTGATCTCAGCTTGGGCATGGTTACCGAACCGTCAAGCTCGAGGATCGCCCTCAGCCTGGGACAACGCGAAAAGAGCAGCGGAATTTAACAGAGGATGCGAATATTGGTTTCATCCCGCGTCTGGCTATCTCGATCGACTCTTGCAAGAGACTCGCGAGTGGGCAACGGACCAACAAGTCATTGAGACAGGAATGAGTCGAAACGCATACGCCGACAGCTTGCTAAATATCGTCGAACGCATCAGCATCGGTCCCAAATGCACAAAGCGTTACAACACAGCAATCGCGATGTTCGCCTGTAGCGAGATCGAAGAGCGATTGAGCCGAATTCTAAGCGAGACACCCAAGAAGACATGGTCGATGCGTCTGGCTGGTCCTTGCTCCATCACTCTCTTGCTTGTCGTTACAGCAAGCTGTCCAACCGATTGAGATTCAGCTCACTCGCGGAGTACTCGTCACCGGCAAAGTCGTGTCAACCGATGGTTCGCCATTGGAAGCAGCACGCGTTCGTTCGATCACGTCGCGCCAACTTGCGGTCACCGAAGCTGACGGCAGTTTTCGACTGTTACTTCCGAGAGAAGCACACACCATTGTTGTGGGCTCCGACGAACCTGGATTCATTTTGCCAAATCGATCGGATGCGAAGTCCATCAGTAATGAGCAAGCAGCTACCGGCGTCCCGCAAATGAAGGTGGATCTTTCAGATGGAGTTGAACGGGAGCTTCCGCCGATTGTTGTCTCACGCACTCGGGCCATACAAGTAAACGGGTCGCTTCCCGATGGACGACCTGCGACTGGTGCCAGAGTCATAATCCGAGATGAAAGGACAACCTCAAATTCCAATAATCGCATGCCTTCACCTTTTAACCTTGTTGAAAAGTCAGCTGAGTCATTGACCAATCAATTCGGAAGAGCTGAATTTCAACCGATTGGCGTGACTTCAGACAAAGCGTTTATCGAGGTAAAGTTGACGACGGGTGCGAACGCCTATCATGGAACGGTTGCGTTGTCCGAGGCCGTTGACGGAGTCGTATCGCTGGTCCTGGAGTCTGCTTGGTTGCTTGAAGGACGAGCATTGATTGAGGGCACGCCGATGGTTGGCGCGCGCGTCCAAATTAGCCAGATGGCGCCAATCGTTCGGTCCGGTAACGGTATGTTTGTACCAGCCTCAATGGCATCGAACATTCAGTTTGCGATGACGGACAATGAAGGTCGGTACCGAGCTGCGGTAGAAAGAGACAAGCAGTATTCGGTCTCACTGAACAGCATCCCTGAGTACCCGAATTCACCTTTTGGAATCGGCTTCAGTTCGACCATCGACAGTGATGGAAGGCCAAAAGTAAAAGACTTCGCTTTTACTCGTCACACGCAAGAGATCGCTGGACGCGTCGTGGACCTGGATGGGAACGCAGTTGTGAACGCAAGGGTGAGCGTGGTTAGAACGGTGACGGTAGAACCCCATTTTTGGTACGGGCACCAGCAGGAAAGTCAATTGACAACGGATCGTCAAGGCCGCATTCATCTGAAGAAGATGCTCAAGGGAAGTTACCAACTTATGGTCAGTGGCCCGCGCATCAATAATCAACAAGGCTCATCCACAACGGTCTCTGCAACCACCGGTACAATGGACCTCGACGTTGTTTTGGTCGCCGATCGACTCCATGCCGAGCCGCCACAATTGCTACCGCGATAAGTCGCAGCGATTCAACCTCGTGCATCATCCACTCTAAGTTATTGAGTAGTGTGATTCGCCAGAATTCCTCAATGCGCGATCGTCGCTAGGATTTCTGG
>JBGSIA010000177.1:0-23113 GCA_041751935.1 Pirellulaceae bacterium
ATGAAGCAGCTTTTCCAGTAGACTGTTATCGACTGGCGGTTCGGCGACGGCTGTGGACTGCGATTCATCCATGATCGCATCAACAGTATCAATTTCCCCGTTTCAGCCAAGATCAATTTCAACAGGCTGAATAGTTACCGATTCCTTAGAATCACAATCATCCGGAACGACGTACGGCGCGATAATGTCTTTTTTGGAGCTGACCTTTTCACCTTCTTGCAAGTCAACTGCTTTTACTTTTACTCAAGGCCCCTTTGCACATCGCTCGTTCGTCGTCGCATCGGGCGCCAATAACACACCAAAATACGCAACTTCCTCAGACGTTTCGTTCCATCTCAATAGAGAGTGCTTGTGTCACGCGATCACGCAAGTGTTTTCGAACTCGCTCGATTTCCTCAGGAGTTATTTAGATCCAATTTGCAAACTGTAAAAAAGTACCAGACAAATAATCCGTTCGAAATAGGAGCCAACAAGGCCTAGAGATTAATTTTAATCGTAAAAGTAGGGACTGTAGTCGCGACATACAAATCACTCAGTGGGCAATAAGTCCCACTTTACTGATCGTTGCTCCGCTGCCGCTCGACTACGAGAAATTCGGTGTGGGTGGGCGATAGTCGCTCAGTCGAATTGTTTTGAACCAATCGATCGTCGATTGCAATCCGTCGGCAAGCGATATCTTGGGTTCCCACCCTAACTCTTTCTTGGCTAGCGAGATGTCAGGCTTGCGACGTGTCGGGTCGTCGGGTGGTAACGGGCGCTGGACCAGCTTGCTAGTTGAATCGCAGCGGGCGATCACTTGTTCGGCGAGTTGACGGATGGTGAATTCATGCGGGTTGCCAATGTTGACTGGACCGATGAATCCGTTGGCATTGTTCATCATGGCGATGATCACGTCGACCAAATCATCACGGTAACAGAACGATCGCGTTTGTTCCCCATCACCGAAAATGGTGATTGGTTCACCAGCCATTGCTTGTCGAATGAATGTCGACACCACGCGTCCATCGTAGGGGTGCATTCGTGGTCCATACGTATTGAATATCCGCACGATGCGAATGTCGACTTTGTTACTGCGGTGATAGTCCATGAACAGAGTCTCAGCAACTCGCTTGCCTTCGTCATAGCAAGCACGAATGCCAATTGGGTTAACGCTGCCGCGATAGCTTTCTGGTTGCGGATGAACTTCGGGATCGCCGTAGACTTCACTGGTGCTGGCTTGCAAGATCGTCGCGCCACAGCGTTTGGCGATGCCCAGCATATTGATGGACCCAAGGACACTGGTTTTAATTGTCTTGATCGGATTGAACTGGTAATGCCCCGGTGCCGCCGGACAAGCCATGTTGTAGATCTGGTCCACTTCCAGATGAATAGGCAACGTGATGTCGTGGCGAATTAACTCGAAATTGGGTTTACTCAAAAGATGGGCAACATTCGTTTTTTGGCTGGTAAAAAAATTGTCCAGGCAAATCACATCATGCCCGTCGGCTACCAGTCGTTCGCATAAATGAGAGCCAAGAAATCCAGCGCCGCCGGTAACAAGAATTCGTTTTATCATCAGGTGAAGCTCGACGGTGTTAGGGGTTCGTTATCGATCAGCCGCGTGGTGCCGACTCGTGCGGCAATCAACGCCACAGCATCACGGTCCAGACTGGAAATCGGTAGTAGCGTCTCGGCGTCAACCACCACCGCATAATCGATGGAATCAACGCCGGACTGCTGGCTATGGTCCGATTGGCCATTGAGGACTCGCTGCATCGCGTGTTCAAGTTGCGAGATGGAACTGACACCGTTGCGAGCCAGTGACCTTGCTACCAGCAAGGCTTGACGGAGCAACAAGGCGCGAGCCCGATCCTCAGGGGACAGATAGCGATTTCTGCTGCTCATCGCCAGCCCGTCTGGTTCGCGTACAATTTCACAGATCTCGATGCTGATCCGAAGATTCAGGTCGCGCGTCATCGCTTGTATGACTTTCGCTTGCTGGTAGTCCTTGCGACCAAAGTATGCCCGATGAGCAGGTAAGGCGTGAAACAGCTTCACTACCACCGTTGCCACTCCGCGAAAATGACCCGGTCGGCAGATGCCTTCAAGTGGTCGAGCAACCTCGCCCGGTTCAACGTAGGTGCTGAAACCATCGGGGTACATCTCCTCCGCAGTCGGCAGGAAAACAGCGTTTGCGCCTTCTCGCAGTAGGTACTGCAGGTCTTCGTCGAGTGTTCTCGGATATCGATTGAGGTCTTCATTTGGACCGAACTGTGTCGGATTAACGAAAATCGTTGCGATTGTCTCGTCGCACTGCTGCCGACATTGGCGAACGAGCGAGAGATGCCCAGCATGCAGGGCTCCCATTGTGGGAACGATCCCAACGAGGCGCTGAGCAGCGCGGGCCTTGGAGACGTACACTTGAGCTTCATCGATCGTCAACAGTTTCAACATCGCAAAAGTTTTACTCTCTCAAATGTTCACAGGATCATCGTCCCAGCCGGTAGCTCGCTCCATCGACGGAATATCCACTGCTGGTCCATCAACGATCAATCTTGCCGATCGATCGTGTGTAAGAAAAGTCCATCCCCATTGCATCAGGACTAGCAATCGATTGCGGAACATCGTGATATACATCAAATGCACGCCGAGCCACAGTGCCCAGGCGACGATGCCATTCACCTGTCGATTACCAATCATGCCGACTGCGGAATAGCGACCAATTACCGCCATACTGCCTCGGTCCCGGTAGCGAAATCTTGTTCGCGGCTGTTTCGCCAAATCAGCGATGATACAGGCCGCTGCATGATCGCCCATTTGCATCGCAACCGGCGCCAAACCTGGAAGTGGACCGGAATCGTCGTGATCAAAGTAGGCTAAGTCACCCACGACAAAAAGATTGGGATGATCTGCTAGCGATAAGTCCTGATTCACGGCCAACCGTCCACCACGTGCTACTGTCAATCCGGCTGCCTTTGCAAGTTGCTCGCCAAGTGGATTTCCTTGCACACCAGCCGCCCAAATGACGGTCCGGGTTCGCAGGACTTCTATTTCGCCCGTGATTTGATTGCTCAGTGAGACACTGGATGCGGTTACATCGACAACGCGAGTTTGTAAACGAACTTCGACACCAAGTCGTCGTAAATCCATTCCAGCCCGTTCGCTTAATTTTTGTGGATAAACGTCCAATGCACCACCGCTTGCTTCTACAAGTACGATCCGAGCTTGTCGCGAATCGATGTGCCGGAAATCGTGCTCGAGGGTATGATGTGCTATTTCAGCAAGTGCACCCGCTAACTCACAACCGGTCGGCCCGCCACCGACGATCACAAACGTTAAAAGGGTCGCTATCGTCGCGGGATCTTGCGCTCGTTCTGCTGCTTCAAATGCTCCAAGAATCTGTCGTCGAATCTCTGTTGCGTTTTCGATCGTTTTCAGGCCAGGAGCAAATTGTGCCCAATGATTGTTGCCGAAGTAATGGTGTGTCGTACCGGCAGCGAGTACGAGATAATCGAACGGCAACTCACCATCACTGGTTCGCACCAGCGTCGGGTCGAGCGAGAATTCGGTGACTTCGCCTAGTTCGACAAATGCGTTCTTTTGCTTGCGGAGAATGCCTCGAATGGGCGTAGCGATATTCGCTGGCGACAACTCGCCGGTAGCGACCTGGTACAACAGTGGTTGGAACAAATGAAAATTCCGACGATCTACAAGAGTGACCTCGACGGCGGTTCGACGCAGCGCGCGGACGCATCTCAGCCCCGCGAAACCGCCACCGACAACGACCACGCGGGGAATTTTGGTGCTGGAGGTAGGGGCATTGGCGGGGTCGTTTGACATTTATACTGTTAGGCGTTCGGAGAACGATTGGGATTCAGCGCGAGGCTACAATGTTGTTGATCATTCGCGAGGGACTTCAACGCTACGCAGCAAGCTGTTTAATTCCTCGTCGGTTGTGCGGCCCTCGATCTCTGCCTCGGCGGTTAACTGAACACGGTGGCGCATCGCCGGCAAAGCCACTTCGACGACGTCGTCCGGGATCGCGAAATCACGCCCACCGAATGCTGCCAGCGTTCTCGCTGATTGCATCAGTGCCAATCCGGCTCGCGGCGAGGCTCCGATATGGAATGCCGGCCAATCTCGAGTTGCGCGAACGATGCGATTGATATAGTCGACCAAACGGTCCTCGACGCGAACTTCGCCACACAACTGCGTGATGCGGTTGACCTCGTCAGGATTGGTAAGCGTCTGGATCTCGTCTTGTAATCGATGGTTCAAGTCAATCTGTTGGCTATGCATTTTCAAAATTTGTGCTTCGTGCTCGGCTGTCGGATAGTCGACCCGCAGCTTGAACATGAAACGATCCAATTGTGCTTCGGGCAAGTTGTACGTGCCTTCGCTCTCCAACGGATTTTGCGTCGCAAGTACCAAGAACGGACGAGACACTCGATGACTGGTTCCATCCACCGTGACGCGATACTCCTGCATGATTTCCAGCAGCGCCGCGTGCGTCTTGGCCGGTGAGCGATTGATCTCGTCCGCGAGCAACAACTGGGTGAAGACGGGGCCGGGCCGGAAGCGAAATTCACTTCGCTGCATGTCAAATACCGGCGCGCCGGTAATATCCGAGGGCATCAAGTCGGCCGTGAACTGAATTCGTCCGAACTCACAACCGAGAATTCGACCGAGTGTTCTGACAAACAACGTTTTACCCAACCCAGGCACGGACTCAATTAAAACGTGTCCACCAGCGAACAGGGCGGTAAGTGTTCCCAGCACCAATTCGTCTTGACCCACATACAGTTTGCCAACCTCAGCGCAGATCGAGTCGTACAAGCTTCGAACCGGCGCAAACTTTGGGGACGTTCGATCAGATCGGCGCGGTTCAACCGGTGGCGGAGTCGTCACAGAATCGGATGGTATGGGAGAGTCTGAATGTCCAGTAACTTCGGAGGATAGGTCGTTGTTCAAAACTAGTCTCGTGGTTTAGGATCGGGATGATGTGTTTGGTCTTGGGTAGCAAGCTGCACCGCTGGGCGAGGCGTCTCGGGCAATACCCAAGTCCCAGTGGTTTCGCCGCGTACTCGTCGATGGTATTCGCTGATTCGCGATCTCGCATATGCCTCACCTCGAGTGCGAAACATTAAGTTCGCGACTGCATCGAGGTGATCCCCGAACCGACTCAGGCTAGGTCGGAGCATACGACGCGGCCGACCAAATATCGGCAATAGTATCAAGCAGGTAACCACTCCAAGGAAGAGTGCATGCATCATGACCAGCGACAACGGCCAAGTCGTCCAGGGCTCCATCCCCGAAGCCATTGCCGACCCGTCCTTAACTTCGCTGATCGGAATACGTTGAAAACTGGAGGTCATGAACCCCGCTTGAAGGTCCGAGTCGCCAGGTGGTTTCACTGTCTTTACCAGTTGATCAGCAAGCGACCGAGCAAACTCTTTGGTGAACGAGTAATTGCTCAGCAATGATCCACCGGAGATAACGATGATCTGGGAATTATTCCATTGGGGCGATTCGACTTTCGCGACGAAGCAAGCTGACGTGGATTTCGCGGAACCGGACGTGGTGTTGGACAATTGCGAAGGTGGCACGGCAGTCAATAGCGGTTGAAACTTTATTTTTGCATTCGTTGGAGTTGCCGGATCGGCAGGTAGGCTGGAGTAGCTCGACGGGCCCGTTTGGCCAGTCGGTCCTGGCGGCGAGCTGGTAGTTGGCGTGCTGGTATTTGGCGTGCTGTTGGGAGTCGCGCCGCTAGCTGGTGGCGTGTTTGCCGGTGTCGCGGTGGGAATGTTCGACTGATTCGTCGTTGTCGTGTTGGTGGTCGAAGCGGTGGTTGCCGCAGGTGCCGGCTTGTAGGGCGTTAGTTGCAACTCGATAACAGGTTCCTTATCGTTTTCCACCGTGATCCCATTGGCCTGGGTCCAGGCTCCACGAATTTTTGCAATGGGCACCGTTTCCGCAAGCGGCTCGATCTGAAACCATCCGTTGGACGAAACACTGACGCGATTGAGACGCCAACGAAATCGCTCGTTGATCGCGGTTGCGGCGCGGCGACGATATTCAAGACTCTGATCTGGTGCCGCATGCGATTGTGCGTCAGTCCAATAGTCCGCTTCACTGCCGCTGTCAGCGACAACATAAACCAGCGTGTGGTTGCCCTGGGCCAACCAATTCTCAAACCACGTCGACATCCGCGGATCGATGGGACCGAGCAACTGTGGCGTCCAGACTATCGTATCCAACGTATCCAAACGTCGACTCAAACGCCGCACGTCGCGACAGTTGTAGTTGGCGTTTTCAAAGGTTTGACGCAACGCCGAAAAACCATTGATGCTGCGAGTCCCCTTGATGCCCGAGGACAGGCCATAATCAGTCGGCACCGGGTTGCACCCAGTTGTGAGCAGCAACAGTAGGGCAAGCAACAACTTTTTTTTCATGCGGCCACCCCCTGTCGATTCTGCACGATTGATTCCAGCCGCTGGTTGTCTTGCCACAGTTGCTCGAACTCTTCCCTGAGCAGCGTGTGCCGGCCAAAAAATGATCGCTCGAAAGCGGATACCGTTTGACGTAGCAGTTCGCCGGCGGCGGCGGCGCTCATCCGAGTTTCGCGAACGTAGCGGCCATTCGTTTTGCCGCGAGTTAATCGCAAGAGTGTCGCTGAGTCGAGCAGCAACAATTGATGGCCAAACAACATGACAATCGCTAGGTCGAACTGTTCAGCTTGAAACAGTTGCCACGCCTCTTCTCGCAAGTTGCCATCCACATGACGCAGTTCCGCAGGCAAGTGCTTCATTCGCTCGATCGTTTGCTCGTCAGGTGCCCCATTGAATCTCGTCCGAGCCAAAGTGTTTGCGCTCAGTTCAACCTCTGCCTTGGAGAAAGCGTACACCAATGCCGCGACAATGCTAACCAGCAATGCGGAGAGAACGGAGATGGCAAAAATGTTGCCTAAAGTCCACCCACTTCCGAACAACCCCGTCGAGCTGCTACCTGAATTCGTTGGCGGCGCCACGACACGTTTTGCTTTTGGCAGCCACCTACTATTGCGATGTACGCTGTCGTCAACATTCGGTTTTACGTCGACAGGAATCACGCTATCGGAGCTGGCGTCATACCATGGTGTGGATCCCAACGCTCCAGCGGACGGCCGCTCGGGTTCAACCGCAGGAGCGACACCCGCAAACACAATCACCAAAGCAAAGATCCGTTGTAACTGAATCACTTGAGAACCTCATCTATTTCGTCAGTCACCAGGCTTGCAGCGAGGACCTCAGAGGTTTTCGCAGAATTCTTTGCCGGAGATTGAGTCAATGGGTCGAGCTTTGCAAGCGGCGTCCGGGCTGTTGCTGGTTTGCTTGCTCGCACGTCGTGTCTCAGGGGTTGATCTTCGCCAAACTGCCGAATCGCTTCGGCGCGAATCGCCAACTCGACTTCCCAGCCTTCGAGTCGAATCCGTGCGTCGAGGTAGCAAAGCAAACGAACAATGACGGAGATGCCCGCAACAAACCACAGTGCTGCGGGCACCATCACCAGGTAGGCAAAGAGATCCCAATTCCATTGACCGCTGGCGATTCCACGCAGAAAAACGAAGGTGTACACGGTGCTCAAGCACAACCAAAACATCATGAACGAAATGGCCAGAAACCGGCCGCTCAATTCGCCTGAGATGGGAGAGTGCAATGACTTGGAACGACGCGAATACGTGATCGCGGCACTCTTTGCGGCACGGATGGGGCATTGTTCCAACAACAGTATTTCGGGTGCAAAGGGTTTTGCATTTCGAATGATCACTACCGCGAAAAAGATCACGACTGGAACAACAACATCCCAGAAAACATCGAGCGGCGCGAACATACGAACCAGTGGCACGATCGTCGCTGGCAGCGCCAATCGCTTGATGCCCAAGACCCAAAACCAGCGCCAGAACTGACGACGAACCTCGACAAACACGCTCTTCCAGGTCGGTTGGTGTTCAAACACGGCTTGACCCAAGTAAATCGTGGTGGCGACACCTGCGGCAGGTGCTTGCACGATCACCAGCAGTGTCATCCAGGCCAAATAGCGATACATCTCCCATGTCGTCTCGGAGTCCTCGAACCCATAGGACATTTCTTCGACGGGATGCCACGCCATTATTCCTAGATCGAGTATCGCCCAAGGCGCTGCACCGGCGAAGAATCCGATCAGCAGCGCCGCTGGATATCGACGAAGCATCACCAACGCGAGGTCACCGATCTCCGACATCGACCGCAAGCGGATAACGACGTGGGTTTTATCGAGCTGCATCGACGGACTCCCACGGGCTGCCCAGGGTATCGTCGCCTGAATCGCTGTGCTGAAGTTCGTCTCGCGGAAACCCCAGTACAACAAAATAGAAGCTAAGTAACCCCGACGAGAAAATCGCCCAGCATGCCTTGACGACATAGGGCGCTGGGCTCGGCGACAAGAAACCTTCGGTAATGGCTGCCATCACAAACAATACGGCCGACGCTGCCATCACTGGAATCGCACGAAATGCATTCTCGCGTAACGAATCGATCCGTTGCAAACCGCCTGTGTTGAACACACCCACGCCCAGTCGCAACCCCGCCGCGCCGGCCAACGCGATCGCTGTTAACTCAAACGGTCCGTGCGCGGTTACGAAATGAAAGAAATTATCGCTGCCGGAAGTACCTTCACGCGACATGTAGCCAAACATCGTGCCCAATGCGATCGCGTTGTAACAAAGCGTATACAAACAGGGAATCAACAGTATTCCCCAAGCAAAACAACGTAGTCCAATCCCAGTGTTGTGATTGATGTAAAAGCCGGCCATAGAAACGTAATGATCGAGCGAACCCTGAATCGGTTGTTCGTACATTTCTTCAAGATTATCGAGTTGTTCTTGGCCGACGACTGCTGCGGCAAAATCTGGGAACAATTCTTCGTTCTTTCCCAGCCAAATCGAGAGCACGAACAAACCAAAAAAGAGAATGGTCGCCACGCGAACGCAGGGGTCTTTGAAGATTTGCCGTGGAGCGTCTCGGAACACGACGTCGCCCCACATCAGCGGATCGAACGGATTGGCGCGATACAGTTGGTTGTGAGCACGGCCAACCAAGCGGTGTAAGTACGTCACGGTCCCCGGTGGCAACTGGTAAGCATCCGCAAGTGCCAAGTCAGCACAGGCGGCTCGATACAGTGTCGCAAACCGCGAGATCCCCGCCGCCCCACGATGATGAGCACCGCCGGCCTTGTCCGTACGACCGCGACTCTCCATCGCATCACAAAGGGATTCCAGCTCTGCCCACTGTGACCGCCGCTTGTCAAGAATCACCGCGACATTCATGTCGTTGCCTCGTTAGTGATGATCGGTCGTGCCGCCGCCGACGACTGATTCTGCTTATTCAGATCACGCTTCAGTGGACTGTATCCGGCCAGTGGCCCCAAGTCAGGTTGCTCCAACTGGGACTCCGCTAAAAACGTTTTGTAGTACAAGGATTGCATCAGTAAGTCCGGATCGATATCCGATCGAAATTCAAAGCGATCAATTAATGGCACCGCTAAGTGCCGAGTGACTTCGCGACGACGAGCGGGCGTCAAATAATGACGTCGCTCAGCATAAATCGCTAGAGTCCGTGCCATGCTTCGCGATATTCGATAGTCCGGTGGAATGAACGATGCCAGTGCCGGAATCCGTGGATCATCCACCTTGGTGGTCGGGATTCTCCAGGATCGCTCGTCAACGATTACCATCGTACCCGCTGCAAGATCCCCCAGCCGCTGCAATCGTCGCGTGAATACCATCGCCAGAAGAGCCACCATTCCGGTTGGAATCAAGAACATCGGCGGTATATCTGCATCCCATTGGCTCAGCGCCGCGATGGGCCCCAGGTCTGCGACGGTGAGCAAGTTGCGAATCACCGCTCGCTTGCCACTGATGGGTCGACCGTCAACATCGATTGTCCGAATTCCGCAGGACCATTTACCTATCGTTCGACCGTTGAAATATGTTTCCAGAATCGCCCCATAGAACCAACTGACCATAAACACGAACACCAAGCCTCCTGCGAGCGCGAACGGTCCAAGGAAACTCAAGTCGAGCAAGCCCAGGAAAACCATACCACCGATCCATACTGCGATGATGATTGACCAACGGGCGACGAAATCAATCAGGTACGCTGGCAAACGTCGAAACGGACCAGCGAGTTGATATTCGAAGGCGATGTTTTCGGGTGTGACGACCGCGATCGTCGTATCCAATGCCGCAGTGGAAGCCATGAGTTAGTCGGTGGGTCCTGCGGTTGAACTTGGAGGAACGCCCGCGTCGGTATTGTTCACCAAGACGACGTGGGCTGATGTCGTATGAATGGCCATTATCGACTGATCCAGTGCCAGTGTGCAACCGTCACTATTTCCAGCGGTGCTGTTCGTTAGATTCGAAGGTATCGATCGAGTTTATTGAGCAGCATCCAAGTTTCATTGTCAAACGACAGTGTCGCGGCATCTTGTTGCGGTGCCTTTCTGGGCCGGGTAGAGTGACTCGCCGAACGCTTACCCCCAGGTGTATCGTCGGCAAATTGCCCGATGGGCTGCAAACGGGCTGCAAATCAGACTACCGTTGTGGACGGTGGTGTGATTTGCAAACATACTTTGGATCGAGCACGTGGAACAGGCACTGAACTTGGATCGAGAATGCTGAGAATGAACAATAGCGCATCGTTGGTTCGGTCGTTGGTGTTGACCGCCGCGATCCTCTCCTGCCTTCAATCATCGTTTGACGCGGTTGCCGATGAGTCGGTGACGTTTGTAATCGGCGACAGGATGACGCCGGAAGGAGGCGACTGGAAATCCAGTGAGAGTCCGCTTCAATCACCTTTCGGGATCGATTTGGATTCTCTTTAGAAGGCTCGCGAATTCATCGGCTATCTCACGAGGGTAAATTCGAAACGATCGTCGGCAACAATGGTCAAGGATTTTCTGGCGATGGTGGACCGGCGGCGAAGGCTCAATTTAATGGCATGCACAACTGTGTGCTTGTGGGTGATCACCGACTGTTGGTTTCGGATAGCTGGAACCATTGTGTTCGCGAGCTAGACTTGAAGTCGATGCAAGTCACCACGATCGCTGGCACCGGTAGTGTCGGCTTCACCGGTGATGGGGGACCAGCGACATCGGCACAGTTTAATTTTCTGATGTGCGTTGCCACCAATCCGTCGCAAACAATCCTGCACTTAACTGACCTGAAAAATTACCGCGTTCGCGACATGAACCTAGCCAGTGGCGTGGTGACGACCGTGGCGGGAAACGGCAAGAAAGGAGTACCGCAAAACGGTAGGCCGGCATCCGAAGCGTCGCTGGTGGATCCGCGCGCTGCGGCGTCCGATGCTTCCGGTAATCTGTATGTACTTGAACGCAACGGGCATGCCTTACGTGTTGTTCGACCAGACGGCACCATTGAAACCGTTGCTGGCGACGGCAAGAAGGGCTTTCGTGATGGCGCGGCTTTACAGGCTCAGTTCGGTTCGCCCAAACATCTTTGTTGCGACCCGACAGGCACCGTATTCATTGCCGATGATGAAAACCGTGCGATTCGCAAGTACGATCCAACGTCCGGTCAAGTCACTACGGTCCTGGGGCGAGGTGTCGGTGATCTTCGAATCCAATTGCTTCACCCACACGGCGTGAGGTGGTACGCCGGACGATTGTATGTTGTCGACACTGGGAATCACCGCATTCTGCGAATTCAACTGACCAATTAGGGTAAGCTATGCCTAGCGCGATGCTAGGTATCAGTATCGGCACAAACGACTATCTGTGGCTACAGAATTGAAAACATCGCCATCGACCTCTCAACATCCGTCTACGCAATCTCGTTTCGCATGGTGGTGCGCTGCGACGATCTTTCTCGGCGCCTTCTTGCTATTTCAAGTTCAACCGATCATCAGCAAGATGATTCTGCCGTGGTTCGGCGGTGGTCCCGCAGTATGGACCGTATGCATGCTGTTCTTCCAGGTCCTGCTGTTGGGTGGCTACGCTTATTCGCATTTTTTGCTGACCTCAAGAAATGTGCGTCGCCAAACGATGATTCACGTTTCCCTGTTGGTCGTTGCGGCGTTGACCTTACCCATCATTCCTGACGCGACTTGGAAGCCGGGCGACGGAACTCAGCCCACGACACGCATTTTGATGCTCCTGATAGCAAACGTTGGTTTACCCTACTTCATCTTGTCGTCCACCGGTCCGCTGGTCCAAAGTTGGTACGCTCGCTTTTATGCGGACCAGTCCCCCTATCGCTTGTACGCACTGTCGAACATTGGATCGTTGGGCGCCCTGCTGACGTATCCTGTGCTCGTTGAGCCACAGCTTACAACCGGCTTGCAAGGTTGGATTTGGTCAGCCTTTTTTGCGGTGTACGCGATTCTTTGTGCTGGATTGGCAGTTTTCGCTGGCCGCCAAGCAGCGGTAGCTCCCGAATCAAATGTGTCGATGACCACGGAACCAACTGATTCTTTGGCTTCGCTGGGGGCACAATTGACTTGGCTATTGTTGCCAGCGATTGCTTCGCTGATGTTGTTGGCAATCACCAATCATCTTTGTCAAGACGTCGCCGTGGTCCCATTCTTCTGGGTTGCACCGCTAAGTCTGTATTTAATCTCGTTCATCATTTGTTTTGATCATCCTCGCTGGTACCGCCGCCGATTATTTGCGATTGCGACTCTCTTGGCGACCTTCGGATTGTGCTTGACCTTAGCCGGCTACGAAGTGGATTTGTTTTTGAGCCAATACGAAATCAGTGACGCACTCTCCAAATTGGGAATCGGGTTCGAATTCGACGACTTGATCTCAGACATTGTGATCGAAGCTAGTGTCTATTTGACAGTGCTGTTTTTAATATGCATGGTTTGTCATGGTGAGGTCGTTCGTTGCAAACCTGCTGTCGGACAGTTGACATACTTCTATTTGATGTTGTCATTGGGCGGTGCGTTGGGCGGGTTGTTCGTGGCTTTGGTCTGTCCGCAGTTTTTCAAGACGTTTGTCGAGTTGCCGCTGGGTCTTGTGGCTGCCTTCCTCATCGCACTTGGTGTTCTCGCACATGAATTCATCCATAGTTGGATGCTCAATCGCAAATGGAAGAGGTGCGTTGCCGCGGTTCTTGCTGGCCCGCTAGTCTATGTCGTGATGTGGTCGCAAGCAGTTTCGTCGGAGTCGGATGCGATTGTATCGATGAGAAATTTTTATGGAGTTTTATCGGTCGATGAGGAAGACGCCGACGATCCGGATATCCATCGTTACGAATTGCTGAATGGTCGCATTTTGCACGGCGTTCAGTTTGTGGATAAGGATCTGCGTAATACTCCGACAACGTATTATGATGAGGAAAGCGGAATTGGCGTGGCACTTCGCAGATTGCGTGCAACCGAACCGATACGCGTTGCGGCCGTTGGATTGGGTGTCGGCACGATTGCCGCCTACGCAAAGAAAGAAGATTATTATTGTTTCTACGAAATCAATCCGAATGTGCAACTATTGGCAACATCCCAATTTCATTTCCTAGATGATGCCCGACAGCGCGGTGCAACGATCCAGATTCAACTCGGTGATGCGAGAATTTCGATGGAGCGCCAGTCGCCACAGTTGTACGACGTAATCGCGCTGGATGCGTTCAGCGGTGATGCGATCCCTGCGCACCTTCTCACTCGTGAATCATTTGCCGAATACTTGCGTCATCTCAGCGACGGAGGTGTGATTGCCGTTCATATCAGTAATCGCCATCTGGATTTGACGCCGGTGGTCGGTGGGCTCGCCGAGTTCTACGAATACCCGATGTTGTACATTGAGACGTACGATGACGACGCAGCGGGCGCAGCAACGTCAGACTGGTTATTGTTGACACGTAACCAACAATTCCTCGAAGATGACATTGTGGTCTCGTCGAGCGAGGTCGCTGAACCAGGAAGTTACTCATCAGTGCGACCGTGGACTGACGATTTCACAAATTTGTTTGAAATCCTAGAGAAGCCTGAGTGGATGTCGCAGTGAAACCTATCCAGCCAGTCCTTGTATGGCAGGGCGACATTTCTGCCGAGTTTGATGCTGTACCATCGAGGTGCGGCCGCGTCTGGAGATTGCTGCGCTTTCGATTGTTCTCTGCGATCTTATGGTTGGTAGCGTCAAGCGCCGTCATCGCTGACGATTGGTATCGTTGGCGCGGCCCCGATCTCAATGGCATCTCAAGCGAAACGAATTGGGTTGCTGATCGGATAGAAGGAATGCCGCCTATCGTTTGGACGTGCGAGGTCGGCACTGGGTTCTCGTCGATTGTCGTGCGGGCAAATCGAGTTTATACCCTCGGGCATCTGGATGAAGAAGACATCGTTTATTGTTTCGATGCGTCGACGGGTGAAGTAGTATGGAGGTACAGTTACTCAGCAACGCTGGACGACCGTGATTTCGAAGGTGGCCCGACGTCGACTCCCACCATTGATGACGACCGAGTTTATGTAGTCAGTCGTGCCGGTGAGTTGTTTTGTTTGTCAGCTGAAGATGCAACGGTACGATGGAAGAAACAGCTTGCTGACGAACTCGATGTGCGGCTGCCTGGCTGGGGGTGTGCTGCAGCGCCGCTAATTGTTGGTGAAAAGCTACTATTGAATTTTGGTGAATCGGGCATAGCCCTGAATAAGCATAGTGGCGACATCCTTTGGCGATCAGCCGACAAGGAGTGCGGATACGCTGCTCCGACGTTGATTCCAGGCTCAAATCCTCCAGCGGTTGTGTTCGCGTCGGCACGCGCGTTCATTGGAGTGGACGTGGAAACAGGTAAACCCTTGTGGTCCGAGCGTTGGCTTACCAGTTTCAACTGCAACGCAGCGGACCCGATCATCGACGATGGCCGGATGTTTCTGTGCTCGGGGTACAACCGTGGTGCAGCGATGTTTGAATTCATTGCCGACAAGCCAAACTTAGTTTGGAAAACCAAGGAAATGCAAAACCAACTGCACAGCTCGTTGCTGTATCAAGGTTTTCTGTATGGGATCGATGGTGACATGGATGCCGGTGCCAGGTTGAAGTGCATGCGGTGGGCTACCGGTGAGGTAGTGTGGTCCGTCGATGACTTGCTTCCAGGCGGACTAGCGATTGCCGCTGACAAGTTGTTGCTACTCTCGGAAGCGGGTGAACTCGTTGTCGCACAAGCGTCCCCTGATGGTTTTTCGCCAATCGCTCGCGGACAAGTTCTGCAGGGCAAATGCCGAACGGTACCAGTGCTATCAGGAGGCCGTGTCTATTGTCGCAGCATCCAGGGCCAAGTCGCGTGTGTTGATCTGCGAGAGTAGGATGGTGAGCGGTTCATCCAGTAACCACAAGTCAAAGGGAACGCATTTTTTATGACCATCGATCGCCGTACGTTTCTTGCCTCCACGGTCGCCGCAACGACTCTCGTTGCGGCTCCCCACGTTCACGCCGCGTCCAAAGATAAAAAGTATCGCACGGCGCTAATCGGGTCTGGTTGGTGGGGCATGAACATTCTGAGAGAAGCCTTGGCAGCGGGACAAACCAAAGTCGTTGCCTTGTGCGATGTCGACCAAGACAAATTGGAACTTGCCGCGGAAGAGGTTACCGATTTGTGCGGCGACGAACCGAAAACTTACGGTGATTTTCGTGAGCTGTTCGAGAACGAAGAAGTTGAGATCGCGATCATCGCCACGCCAGACCACTGGCACGCATTGAATACCTTGGCTGCGATCAATGCGGGAGCACATGTATTTATCGAAAAACCGACGGGACATACCATCGGAGAAAGCCAGGCGATTCTTACTGCAGCCCGGGCGGCAAAGTGTGTCGTACAAGTAGGACTGCATCGCCGCATTGGACCGCACCATGCTTTGGGAATGAAGTTCTTAAAGGATGGAGGGGCCGGGGACATTGGGCTGGTGAGAATGTTCGTCCATAATCGCGGTGGTGCCGAAACACCAAGCAAGAACAGTACTCCGCCGGACAACCTCAATTGGGACATGTACTGCGGACCGGCACCACTGCGTCCGTTCAACCGTAAAGTCCATCCCGGCGGATTCCGCAACTATCTTGACTTTGCCAACGGTACGCTCGGTGACTGGGGAGTGCATTGGCTGGACCAGATGCTGTGGTGGTCCGACCAGCAATCACCTCGAAGTGTTTACTCGACTGGTGGACGACCGATTCGCGGCGAAGCGGTACTGAGCGATTCCGAACAAACGACGGATGCTCCGGATTGTCAAGTCGCAACCTATGAATTTGATTCGTTCACGGCAATTTGGGAGCATCGGCAGTTCGCGGGTGTCGGACCTGAAAAAACCAGCGTTGGCTGCTATTTCTTCGGTGATAAAGGTACGTTTCATATGGGTTGGCGAGACGGATGGACGTTTTATCCCGCTGATGACAATAAAGCTGTAATCCATCAAGATGCTGAATTGCAACAGCCTGATGGACACAACATTCAACTCTTGTGGGCTGACTTTTTGCAGGCTATTGAGACGGGACGTCAACCTGTCGCGGGTATTGAGATTGGTCATCAAGCGACAACGCTCAGTTTGCTGGGAATGTTATCGCTGAAACTGGGGCGTAGCGTGCGATGGGATGGTAACGCTGAACGAATCATTGATGACGAAGAAGCGAGCAAACTACTTAAACGCGAGTATCGCGCCCCTTGGACTTATCCAGTTATCGGCTGAGAAACAAGCGGAGTCACTACTTCGAAAGGCATCGCCGACAAAGGCGACACCGGTAAGTGTTGTTGACGACAATCGTTTTGTCTGCAGCGAAACGGCGTGCCCATGAAACTCCGTTTGCTTGCTGAGCAGTCGACCGGCCACTAGACTCGTTGATAATGATGAGTGACCATGACGAGTATAGAGGAAGCAAGGTTCCTTTTGCAAATTTGCGTTGACCGGACAGAATTCCTCGCGATGAGTGGTTGTGACATCTCAACCAGAATGACGAATAGGGGCTTCCTAACTAGATCGGAGACGAACACATGCGTCATTTGCTTATAGCCGTGATATTGGTATTGCATGGCGCCACCGCAGTGTGCCAGCAAGTGGCAAGTCAGCAGTTCGAAATTGTCGATCCACGAGGACAGATAACGGCGGTTGCTGAAATTCGCCGCGGTAGGCTGACGGTAATGGACAACGATCGGCAACAGATCGATTACCGTCGCGAGCCGAGATACGATTCGCAAAACGGAGAGTTTCTGGGCTATTTCAATTTCGAGCAGAATCGAGTGTTGAGGTTTCCTCGGTCTGGCGTCGGTCCGATGTTCGCCGCCGATTTGAACGAAGCAACTCCGACTTATCGACAAACGATTCGTACGGTTCGTCCAAGAAATTCACGACCACAAAGTCCGGCGTCCGCGAACTTACCCGCGTACGAATACGGCGGCTTTGAATCTTTTCATCCTGACTACTACCCGCCGATACCTACTAGGCCGCCGATAGCCGCCGCGCGGTCAGTGCTGATTGATAGTAAAGTCGTCCCGAATCCACCTTTGACACCTGCTACCGTCGAGTTGGTTAATAGTGGAAATCGCGATATAGAAGTTGCGATTGTGGGATTGGCGCCCGGGGTCCGTGACGAAAGATTGCGGCTGGCACCCGCACAGCGACAAGCGGTGTCTGTGCAGCGTGATAGCGGTGGCACGCGAATCAACGAGTATCGTGCGATCAACATCTATGGTGATACGTTTACGAAACAGACGACTGTCGCCGTGCCTCCGCAACCGTGGTACGAAATTGTTGTGCATGAATGGGCGATGCAGTCGATTGCCATCGACCGAACGGGCAAAAGTCCCAATCCGATTGAAGATATCAATTTCCAGGGACGAGGAATCGGACGTTTCACGCTGCCAGCCGGTGCCGCGCTCGGCAACACGACCATTGACGTGTTGCGAGCAGCCCAAGCGGCAAACAACGCCGGCGCTGTCGCCCCGCTGGTGAACATTGCTCCGGCGAATGATCCAGCTGCCGACGAACCACTCAATCGCGCACTCCGCGACGTACTGCAGCAGCAACAACGTGCAAGCGAGCGATAATTGATCCTAAGTGATGTTGAACGTCACATGGTCAGAAAATTCGGGTGGCCTTGTGACGATGGGTTTCGCTACAAGTAACACGTGTCCGCGATCCCAGAATCGCGATACGAATGGCTGCCTGAGAGACAACTAGCGAGCGAAAATGGAATTTGGCCGCGTATTACTGATTGCCGCACGTCGTCGCGGTTCGATTCTTGGTATCGTCGCCACTTCGTTGTTAGTCGCGGTGTTGTGGGGGGCAAACATCGGCACGCTGTACCCACTGGTCGAAGTCGTTTTCAACGGCGACCACTTACCGGGGTATACCGAGAAAAAACTCGCTGCATACGACGCGGAAGTCGCACAATACAAGGCGAATATCGCTCAACTAGACGCTGAGCTTGTTGCTGCCACGCCGGAAGAATCAAACCGTATTCGCATGCGTCGGGAGTCGGAAGCGGTCGCCAAGACGGCGACCGAAAAATCTGCTCGAACACTGCAGTTTTTCCAGCCATATATCGATGCCTACTGTCCAGCGGACGTGTACGGGACGCTGCTCCTGATTGTTGGGCTGCTGATCGCGGGAACGGCCGTGAAACTCGTTGCCTTGACGATTAATTTGCTGCTCGTCCAATACGTCTCCGAAAAAACGGCCGTCGATCTGCGCGGTCAATTTTTTCGCAAAGCATTGCATCTGGATTTGGATTCGTTCGGCGACAATGGTTCCGCGGCACTCACAAGTCGCTTAACGAACGATATTTCACAAGTCATCGGCGGCGTCTCGGTACTCTTGGGTCGGCTCGTTCGTGAGCCACTCAAAATGATTGTTTGTGTAGGTGGTGCGCTTTGGATTTGCCCGCGTCTGCTGTTGCTGATTATGGTCGTGATGCCAATTGTGGCGCTGATGACGCACTATCTGAGCCGATCGATTCGTCGGCTGTCTCGAAAAGTCATGGAAGAAATGAGCCAGCTTTATGGGCTGCTTAACGACGCCTTTGCTGGGATACGAGTCGTCAAAGCTTTCAATACGCAAGGCTTTGAGCGCGCGAAATTCAATCGTGGCAGCCAAGCCTACTATCAGAGATCGATGAAGTTGGCGCTGTACAACACGCTGGCACGCGGATCAAGCGAGTTTGTTGGAATCACGGTGGTCGGCTTGGCGATTCTTGCTGGCGGATATCTGGTCGTCAAACAAAAAACGCATTTGTTTGGCCTGCCGATGTGTAGTCGCCCCTTGGACGTTGGCCAAGTGCTCATGTTCTTTGGGTTCTTGATCGGAGCATCGGACCCGGCGAGAAAGTTGGCGGATGTCTGGAGTGGTCTGCAGCGAGGTATTGCGGCATCGACTCGCGTTTACGAAGTCATTGACCAAACCGTTCGCGTCCAAGAACCCTCGCGGCCGATGACCACCAGTCGACCTCATCGCCAGATTCGATTCGAAAACGTATCGTTCCAGTATCCTTCAGGGCCGCAAGTTCTGCGGGGCATCGACTTGGCGATTCGTCATGGCGAGTCGCTGGCGCTGGTCGGACCGAATGGTTGCGGAAAAAGCACCTTGATCAGTTTGCTGTGCCGTTTCGACGAACCACAATCGGGTCGAATATGTTTGGATGACGTCCCTGTTGATCAAATGCGAACACGGGACTTGCGGCGACGAATCGCCCTGGTGACACAGCGGACGACACTGTTCGATGACACGATTGCAAATAACATTCGCTACGGCAGCCCCGGAGCTGACGATCACGCCGTGGTGCGTGCCGCAAAGATGGCGTTTGCGGACGACTTCATTCGTCGCAAAATGCCCGGCGGCTACCAAACGATGTTGGGAACACAGGGAATGCGACTTTCCGGTGGCCAGATGCAACGCATCGCGCTGGCTCGCGCGTTTTTGCGGAACCCTGATATTCTCATTCTCGACGAAGCGACAAGCCAAATCGACCTTGAGAGCGAGCAACTTATCCACGAAGCATTGGGCAAGTTCCTCGTCGATCGAACGGGGATCATGATCACGCACCGTCCGACAAGCTTGGCCCTTGCCGACCGCATCGTCGTTATCGAAAGCGGTCAGGTGGTGGAAAGCGGCCGACACGCGGAACTCATTGGCAAGAACCGGTTCTACCAAAGTTTGTGTGGCGAGATGAGAATCAGCGCCTGAACGACGCCGATGCTTGACTGGACATCACTTGACTAGCATTCACGCCACAGTCCAGCAATCACCGCTAGCAAACAACGCTTCCAGGTCGCCATCGCCTTTGGAGTTCTTTGCTCGTCGGACTTGCTCGTTGATTTGGTCATCGTAGGTGGAAACACCTTCGACGGCTCGCAATACACCGATGGGTTCGGGCATCTCGGGATATCGCATCCGCGCCAGCATCATCTGGATCGACGGGTTCGGATCTTTCTCGTCGTGAATCAGCAAATCATCGATTGGCACATCCGCCAGATTGACGACTTCCAGGTGGCTACCTGTGAGGCGGATGCCTTTGTCGCGGTTGGCACCAAAGATCAATGGCTTGCCATGTTCCAGTTCGATCGTGTTATCGGCACGCTGTGATTTCTCTTGCGCGTAGGCCATCGCACCGTCGTTGAATACGTTGCAATTCTGATAGACTTCGAGCAATGAAGTGCCCTTGTGTTGGGCAGCGCGAACCAACATTTCACCGAGGTGCTTGACGTGCGCGTCGATGCTTCTCGCGACAAACGTTGCTTCAGCGGCAAGCGCAACTGACAAGGGACTGAGCGGGTGATCGATCGCACCCATCGGTGTACTCTTGGTGATTTGACCCTCGACACTCGTGGGGCTGTACTGTCCCTTGGTCAAACCATAAATACGGTTATTGAACAGCACAATGTTGACATCCACGTTGCGACGCAAGCAGTGTATGAAGTGATTGCCGCCAATCGACAATGAGTCACCGTCGCCGGTGATCACCCAGACCATCAAGTCTTGACGCGTACTCTTTAGGCCGGTGGCGAATGCCGGTGCGCGACCGTGGATACTGTGCATCCCATACGTATTCATATAGTACGGAAACCGGCTGCTACAGCCGATCCCACTGATGAACACGATCTTTTCTCGCGGAACGCCCAAATCGGGAAGGATTTTTTTCATTTGGGCGAGGATCGAATAATCGCCACAACCGGGGCACCAGCGGATGTCTTGGTCGGAAGCGAAATCAGCGGCTTTGAGAACGGGTAGGTTCATAGGAGCTTGGAACTAACAGCAGGAAACTGGGGATAAAAATGAACGCGCTTCTGAAGGTGCTAGATGGCTATGTGTTAGCCGGCTTTGTGTTGACGATGAAGGGAGACGTTCTGTTCAATCGCTTCCACCAACTCGCTCACCGAAAACGGCTTGCCCATGATTTTGTTCACGCCGATGCAATCGACCAGGTACTGCGAACGCAACAGCATCCGCAGTTGTCCGGTATTCAGTTCGGGAACCAACACTGTGCGGAAGTTTCGCAACAACGTTCCCAAGTTCGAAGGCAACGGGTTCATGTAACGAATATGCGCGTGGCTGACTTTGTGGCCCGCTTTCTGGCAGCGGCGGACAGCCGTGAGGCATGAACCGTACGTACCACCCCACGACACAACCAGCACGTCGCCGGTCATTTCTCCGAAAATGTCTTGCTCTGGAACTCGTGCGGCGATTTTTGCCACCTTGGCCGCTCGCGTTTGAACCATGTGTTGGTGATTGTGCGGGTCGTAGCTAACGTTGCCTGTGACGTCTTCCTTTTCCAAGCCGCCTACACGGTGAGTCAGTCCCGGCGTGCCAGGGATTGCCCAAGGTCGCGCCAAATTTTCGTCCCGCGCATAGGGCATAAACGGTTTTCCATCATCGGTCGGGTGCGTGATGGTGATGTGCGGCAAGTCAGAAAGTTTCGGCAGTTTCCACGGTTCACTGCCGTTGGCGATATAGCCGTCCGACAGCAGCATGACTGGAACCATGCATTCAACAGCGATGCGCCAAGCCTCGATCGCCATCGCGAAGCAATCACCGGGCGATCGAGGAGCAAGGATCGGCATCGGTGCTTCACCGTTGCGAGCGAACATTGCTTGTAGCAAATCGCTTTGCTCAGTTTTGGTCGGCAAGCCGGTGCTTGGCCCACCGCGCTGGACGTTGATAATCACCATTGGCATTTCGAGCATGACGCCCAATCCCATGCCTTCCGCTTTTAGTGCGATACCCGGGCCGCTACTGGCGGTGACACCCATGGAACCGCCGAATGCTGCACCAATCGTACTGCAGATCGCTGCGATTTCGTCTTCGGCTTGAAACGTCCGTACGCCAAAATGCTTGTATCGAGTCAACTCGTGCAAAATGTCGCTAGCTGGCGTGATTGGATACGTGCCGTAGAACAACTCTTTGTTACTGAGCTTTGCCGCCGCCATTAAACCCCAAGCCAACGCTTGGTTACCCATGATACTTGTGTATGTTCCCGATTCGAGTTCCGCGGCTTCGACTTGATAGCTTGTGCCAAACGCTTCGGTCGTTTCGCCGAACGCCCAGCCCGCTCGCAATGCCGCTTCATTTGCTGCGGCAACATCTGGTTTCTTGCCGAACTTGTCTTCAATAAATCGCAGTGTCGGTTCGAGCGATCGGCCAAACAACCAATACACGAGCCCCATGGCGAAGAAGTTCTTGCAGCGATCGGCGATCTTGGGGCTCAAGCCTCGATCACTGACTGCATCGCGAGTCAGCTTGGTCATCGGCACTCGGAACACGCGATACGTCGACTCGAGAATCTCTGAGTCCAACGGGTTGGTGTCAACTTTGGCGAGTTTGTATTCCTTGTCATTGAAGCCGTCTTCGTTGGCGATCAAGATGCCGCCTTTGCGAAGGTCGCCCAAATTGGTGACCATCGCCGCAGGATTCATGACCACCAGCGCATCGAGTTGGTCGCCGGGCGTAAAAATTTCTTCGCTAGCGAATTGGACTTGAAAACCAGACACTCCAGCACGAGTACCACGTGGGGCACGGATTTCGGCGGGGAAGTCAGGGAAAGTAGCGACATCGTTGCCAGCCAGCGCACTGGTGTTGGTCAACTGAGTGCCGAGCAATTGCATGCCGTCGCCGGAGTCGCCGCACAA
>JBGSIA010000178.1:0-10377 GCA_041751935.1 Pirellulaceae bacterium
TATGAAGCAGCTTTTCCAGTAGACTGTTATCGACTGGCGGTTCGGCGACGGCTGTGGACTGCGATTCATCCATGATCGCATCAACAGTATCAATTTCCCCGTTTCAGCCAAGATCAATTTCAACAGGCTGAATAGTTACCAAGAAAGGATAAATACAAATGTTTAAACGAATCATCGCGTCTCTAACGCTCGCTATGTTATTGTTGGCAACTTCCAGTCAAGCTCAAGATTCACCTAACGCTTCGGTTTCCAGAAATCTGCAGGGCCGCTGGGAGATGGTTGCTGGAGTGAACCAAGGGCAAGAACTTTCCGACTCAGAGGTCGAAGGCACCTACCTGACCGTCACCAACAATACGATCGTGACTTACGATCGCGATCAGCAGCAACGGTATCGCGCCATCTTCCGCATTGATGAGTTGAAAAAACCGATGCAGATCACGATGACTTCGGTTCCGCAAACCGCCCCCACAAACAATCTTAAGACAGAGGACCAAGTCGATAACACCGTGGTTGCCGGTATTATGAAATTCGATGGTGAAAGCCGTTGGACTCTGTGCTACGCCTTACCAGGAGCTGATCGACCTGATGAGTTCCAATCGCCCAAGGGCAGCAAAATCATGCTATTTACGTTGGAGAAACAACAAGGCGATCCAGTTCCCAACGTGGGTGTAAAAGACTAGGCAGTTGAGTCTACTACAGGGCGACAGTCGGCGATGTCGCGGTTATGATAGGCGTTCCCACCCGATCCACCGCTCCGGTCGATTCCCATGCGCCGTGTCGCCCTTGCCTTGTTCACCGTCTCGCTGCTGCTCGGTCTGCGGTCCAGCGCATCGGAGACGGATCAGTCCACGTTTGAAAAAACCGTCAAACCATTTCTACAGGCCTACTGTGTTGACTGTCACTCCAGCGAGACTGCGGAAGGCGACTTGAACCTCGCATCGTACACCGAACTTGACTTGGTCGTCGCGGATTTTCGTCGCTGGAACGTCGTACTCCAGCGACTCCAAGCCGATGACATGCCACCCGAGGAAGCTGAATCGCGTCCCTCCGACGAACAGCGGGAATCGATCATTCGCTGGTTACAATCGGTTCGCGCCAGTGAAGCAAAGCGCACCAGCGGCGACCCCGGACCAGTGCTCGCTCATCGGTTGAGCAACACCCAGTATGACAACACGATCGGTGAATTGACGAGAGTCGATCTGCGGCCGACCGCCGAGTTCCCGATCGATCCAGCTAACGAAGCGGGATTCGATAACTCGGGCGAGTCGCTAACGATGTCGCCGGCGCTGGTCAAAAAGTATCTCGACGCGGCGCGCAAAGTTTCTAGTCACTTGGTACTCACTCCGACGGGGCTCGATTTTTCGCCACACCCGGTGATGACGGATACCGATCGCGACAAATACTGTGTCAACCGCATCATTGATTTTTATAGTCGCCAGCGTACTGATTACGCCGACTACTTCTATGCCGTTTGGCTGTTCAAACATCGCACGGATCTGGATCGTGCCGCCGCCACGCTTGATGACTTTGCCAATGACGTGCACCTGAGTCCGCGCTACTTGGCGATCGTTTTGCAAACGCTTGACGAACCGACCAGTGACATTGGACCAATTGCGGCAATTCAAACGCTGTGGCAGGAATTGCCCAGTGGTGTTTCCGAGGACGAACGAGACACCGCGCGCCGCCACTGCGAACACATCGACGATCTGCTCGTGGCACTGCGAGAAAGCCTCGTACCGGATGTGAAAAACTTGACGGCACCCCAGGTCCACAACGGGTCACAGCCGCTGGTGCTCTGGAAAAATCAACAATTTGCGGCCAATCGCATGCGGTATGCCAGCGATGCCTTGCCGATCGACAAAATCGATTTGTCCAGCGCGATCCCCGATTCACTTTCAGATCATGAATCGCTCGTGGCAAAGCTGTCAGTGCCCGAGCAACCAGAGGCTGAGAAAGCGTATGTGTCGTCACTGCAGCGATTTTGCGAAGTCTTTCCAGACGCATTTTTCATCTCCGAGCGGGCGCGTGTTTACCTCGACAAAGAGTCAGAAAAAAAGCTAGCCGGTCGTTACTTGAGCGCCGGGTTTCATTCGCAAATGGGCTACTTCCGCGATGACCAGCCACTGTGCGAGTTGATGCTCGATGAGTCACAGAACGCGGAACTCGATCGCTTGTGGTTCGAACTCGACTTCGTCACTTCGGCTCCGATGCGCCAGTACGCTGGCTTCATTTGGTTTGACCGTACCGACTCGGCCTTCATGCGCGATCCCGAGTTCGACCGGTTTCGCGCTGAGGACAAAGATTGCACGTCTGAAACCAAAGTGCGTGAGCTAAGCGATGCCTACACGGCCAAGGCGAAGCGGGCGGGCGCGAGCGACAAGGCCTTGTCCGCCATAGGAGATTATTTTGAAAGTATGTCGGCGACATTCCGTCGACTGGAAGCCTTGCACATTGATTCGCAACCCGTGCATTTGCAGGCATTGCTACAGTTCGCCGAGAGAGCGTACCGTCGACCACTGGCGGATCACGATCGCGAACAACTCGTCGCGTTCTATCACGAACTACGGAAGGTCGACGGGCTTTCACATGAGGATGCGATTCGCGACTGCGTGGTTAGCGTGCTAATGTCGCCGTACTTTTGTTATCGCGTTGATCTTGCGAGTCGAAACGAAACTCGCTCGTCCGCAAAGATTGAACCGCTGGATGATTTCTCGCTGGCGAGTCGTTTGAGTTATTTTCTGTGGTCGACCATGCCGGATCAGGAATTGTGGGATTTGGCGGCAGCGGGAAAATTGCATGATCCCGATGTGCTGGTTCAACAAACACGGCGAATGTTGCAAGATGATCGCGTGCGTGGCTTGGCGATCGACTTTATGGGCAACTGGCTCGATTTTCGTCGCTTCGAACAGCACAACGGTGTCGAGCGAGAGCGTTTCCCGCAGTTCACCAATGAACTGCGGCAAGCGATGTTCGACGAGCCCATTCGATTTTTTATCGACATCGCCCAGCGCGATGCACCCGTTCTCGATTTCCTGGACGCCGAGTACACGTTTGTGAATTCGGTGCTCGCGAAGCATTATGGTGTTCCCGACGCGGCGGTAGAACGAGAATCCTGGGTGCGGCTTGATGATGCGGCGGCAGTCGAGCGAGGCGGCTTGTTACCGATGGCGGTTTTTCTCACGAACAATTCGCCGGGCTTGCGAACGAGCCCCGTCAAACGTGGGAACTGGCTCGTGAAGCGAATGCTTGGCGAGCACATTCCTGCGCCACCACCTTCGGTCCCCGAGCTGCCCAGCGACGAAGCCAAGTTGGGCGATCTCACTTTGCGGGAAACGCTGCAGCGCCATCGCGAAGAGAAAACGTGTGCGGCTTGTCATGATCGCATCGATGCGTTTGGATTGGTGTTCGAAGGCTACGGACCCGTCGGTGAACTGCGTCAGGTGGATTTGGGCGGTCGCGACATCGATAGCGAGGCGGAGTTTCCAAACGGTACGAGCGGTCAAGGTCTGGTTGGTTTAAAACACTATTTGAAAACGTCTCGCCAGAACGATTTCGTCGATAACCTTTCGCGTCAATTGCTCGCTTACGCGCTCACTCGCTCGATTCAGTTATCCGACGACGATGTTCTGGCCAAGATGAAACTTAACTTGACGAATGAAAATTTTCGTTTCGGCAGCATCGTGGAGACAATCGTCACGAGCCCCCAGTTTTTGAATCGCCGAGTCGAGTGAGTTTCTGGACGCCCTACCTAACGTAATGACATTCCTATCAACCGGAACTAACGAATGAGAACCAGTGTCACTCCATCGCAAAACGTGACTCGACCATCGGTTTCGCGGCGGATTTTTCTCCGTGGTAGTGGTGTTGCGATGACGCTTCCGTGGTTGGAATCGTTGCCCGTGTGGGGTACGGAAGCGCCGCGCAGCATTGCCGATGAACAAGCGTCGTCGGATTATCCGAGAAGATTTGCCGCGCTGTTCATGGGATGTGGCATCAACCGCGACCACTGGTGGGCCAAGGGTAGCGGATCAGAAATGGAACTCGGCAAGAGTCTGCAGCCGCTCGAAGCACTCAAAACAAAATTGAATTTTATCACCGGCTTGTTCAACGTTCATGCTACGGATGTTGGGATTCATCCAGGTCAAACCGGAAATATTCTATCGGGCGCTTCGCTCAAAAAGGGTTCCGAGTTGCGTGGCGATATCAGCATGGACCAAGTGCTCGCCAATCACTTCCAAGAACAAACGGTCGTGCCCAGCATGGTGCTGGGTTGTGAACAGCCGGTGACGGGCTATCACGAAACGAATTTTTCGATGGCGTATAGTTCGCATATTTCGTGGCAGAACGCGACGTCGCCGGTGCCGATGGAGGTCTACCCTTCGCTAGCGTTCGATGCGTTGTTCGAGAATCGCGGCAGTCGACGCAACGAAAGCATTCTTGACCGAGTGCGTGACGATGCGTCGTCGCTCAGTCGTCGTGCGAGCGCAAGCGACAAAGCGAAATTGGACGAGTACTTGAACAGTGTCCGCGAAATTGAAAAGCGTGCCGCGGCAATGCGCGCCGTACAGCAGAAAGCTGGCCAGAGAGCCCAGGCGAAGGGCCAACCGCTTTCGATGATGAAGCGACCGGACGACGGATTGCCCGAAGACATTCGCCAGCACATGCAATTGATGTGTGATATCGTGGCGATCGGTTTCCAGACCGACAAGACGCGTGTGGCCACGTTGCTGCTCAACCGAGATTTGTCGGGATTGTTCTATCCATTCCTCGACGTCAAAAGCACGCATCACTCGGCGTCGCACGATGACTTGTCCGACGAGTACGAACGCATCTCGCGATACTACTGCAGCCAATACGCGTACTTGGCGACTAAGTTGGATGCGATGCCCGAAGGTGATGGCAGTGTGCTGGACCATTCCTGTTTGCTATTCATTTCTAGCATGTGGTCAGGCAACGCTCACGACTCGAGCAAAGTGCCGGTGCTGCTGACCGGTGGACTGGGCGGACGAATCGAGACGGGTCGCGTGCTCGATTACGTGGGCAAGGCGGACGAGGATCGAAAACTATGCAGCATGTACCTGTCGTTGATGGATCGCATGGATGTAAAGCTAGATCGTTTCGGTGACGCGCAGTCACGCCTCGCCGGACTCTAAGCTAAACGTTTGTTGACTCGACGCAAGAGTGCCGGCACACTGCGGCGAATCGACTCCCAATCCAGAACAGCATCTTTTTTGGGGCGAATGACAATTTCCAAACCCTGCGGTATCGCGTCTCGCTGGGTGCGAAACGATTCGCGAATCAATCGCTTCCAATGATTTCGAGCGACGGCATTTCCCGTTTTCTTGGGGATCGTGATACCAATGCGACTTGGCAGCACTCCGTCACGTCGCGACGCAAAAAGCACGAGCACACCATCGGCGACACATTCACCTTGCTTGAGCACGCGGGTGATGTCCACAGGTCGAACGAGCCGATCGGACTTGGAAAAAGATTGTGAGGGCATGTCCTATCGAGTTCATGAAGTTGGGCAACTTTATCAAGCACAGTATGGACGAAACGGTGCACCCTGGGAATGCGATGGCAATCAGGTGACTATCGATTCCATTTCTACTGGTAGGTTGGGGCTGCAATCCCGACACCAAACTTTGATTAGCGGTCCGGGAGACCCGCACTACGGGAGGCACTTAAGACTATAATCACTTGCGAAAACAGCTTGTCCTTTCACCCCCTTGGATCTCAGCAATTGAACGTCACACATCTAATTTATCTGATGATTGCTTTCGCCCAGCTTGCGATGTTTGCGACTGGCGAACCAGCCAGTGGTGAATCGCCCACGACAGTGATGACTTACAACATTCGCTACCTGAACAATAGCGACGGCGAAGATGTTTGGGCCAATCGCCAGTCGGCCGTCATCGAGACCATCGGCAGCGCTGAGATTGTTGGACTGCAAGAAGTAGTGCTGGCCCAATTCGAAGCGGTTCAGTCGGCGACGCCTGAGATGACTTGGTACGGTGTCGGTCGAGATGATGGAAAAGAGAAGGGCGAGTTCGCTCCCATCGGGTTTCGTAACGAGCGTTTCACTTCACTCGATCAAGGAACTTGGTGGCTTTCTGAGACACCGGACGTGGTTGGCTCCAGGGGATGGGACGCTGCGTTACCACGAACGGTGACTTGGGTCTTGCTGAAGTCGAAGTCCGATGATTCTCAGATTTTGGTATTGAACACTCACTTCGATCATCGCGGCGAGAATGCACGGCAAAACTCTGGAAAGTTGATTGCCGAGCGAGTCGACGCCATGGCGAAGGACGTCCCGGTGATCGTGATGGGTGACTTCAATGCGAAACCGGATTCGAAAGCGATTGAGAATGTCAAATCGGGAACTGTGCCGCTCGCAGATTCTCGCCAGAAGAGCCAAACACCACCCAGCGGTCCGGAGGGGACATGGAATGGCTTCAAGAATATTGACGTGGGGACTCGAATTGATCATCTGTTCGTGAGCGATCGCGTGAACGTCCTTGCCCACGAAGTGCTCGATCCGAAAACAGCCGCCGGTCGCTTTGCCAGCGACCATCTTCCTGTGCGGGTCACGATTTCTCATTGATGTTTTGACAGATCTCACAGGCGTTAATCACGAGCTGTTTCCGCTGTGTATTCTTGTGAACGCAGCGACGAGGGGGCTTCATCCTTTTCGCTTCAGTATCGGTGCTGTTAGCGTTGATAGCCGCATTTGTTGTCGCCCCGAATCGTCAAAGTTTTCTGGTGCCAGCCATGTGGTAAAGGCGTGTCGCAGGTCGGGCCACTCGGTGTCGATCGCGGCATACCACGCGGAGTCTCGATTCCGGCCTTTAACAACGGAGTGCTGACGAAAAACACCTTCGAACGTCAATCCGAGTCGTTGGGCTGCGGCTCGTGATGCCGCGTTCAATGAGTTACACTTCCACTCGTAACGTCGGTAACCAAGTTCAAACGCTCGCTGCATCATTAGGTACATGGCCTCCGTGGCGGCGATCGACCGCTGCAGCTTGGGAGCAAACTGCAAGTGTCCCACTTCGATCGAACCGCTCTGGGGCATGATCCGCAAATAGCTGGCCAAACCCACAACTTCGTAAGTTGCCGAATCCCGAATGGCAAAAAACAGCGGGTCGTCGCCCAGGCAGGTTTGCTGCATCCACTGGCGATAGTCCTCAACAGCGTCGAAGGGGCCATAGGGTAGGTACGTCCAGTTGCGTCCCTGCTCGTCCTGCTGATGAGCGACATACAAACTTTCGCAATGCGATGTCATATCCACCGGTTCCATTCGGCAGTAACGTCCTTCCATTACTTCGCGACTGGGAACAGGTGGCGGCCTCCACTCAGCAACCGCCTTACCAATTGGCTGTCCCAAGTGATTCGATTCTGGGTGATTCAATTCCAAGTCAGTGAATTCAATGTTCATAACGATCGTTGTAATGTTGCAAACGCATTAGCGGACAGGACGTGTCGTACAGAGCGTTTCAACTCACAGATCCGATGAATGTCCGCACGCACGAATTTAAAGCAAAATGCCGAAGTAGATGTTAGCACGAAATGCAAGCGTACGTTTCTAACATAACTCATGAAACCCTTCCCTTTCGAGATGAGTTGCTCGTCAGGTCGACGCCGCTCAGTTACCCGCTGAGCCGCTTCTGGAATCGGAAGACACTGAGTGACAACACGACGAGTCCGCAGACCGTTAGTCCGGCCACCGATGGTACGAGGTCGAGAAAATCGGCTCCGCGCAGCACCACTCCACGCAAGATCTCGATGTAGTAGGTCGCCGGAATCGTAAACGTCACCAAGTAGATTGGCAGCGGCATTTCACTTCGCGGAAAAACGAATCCCGACAACAACACCGATGGCAGCATGATAACAAAAGCGAACTGAACCGCTTCGAGCTGTGTCTTGGCAATCGTGGAAACCAGCAACCCCAGTCCAAGCGAACAAACCATGAATAACATTGACAGAGTCAGCAGCAACACGATGCTGCCGCGAACGTTGACACCAAACACGTAAATCATCACGACCAACACCGTCAACAAGGCCACAAAACCTACCAATGCATACGGCAACAGTTTCCCCAAAAGCAATCCCGTGCGACCGACGGGAGTCACGAACAGTTGCTCCAGCGTCCCTAACTCGCGTTCACGGACGACGGCAAACGATGTCAAAAATAGAGTCACCAACTGCAAGATGATGCCCACGAGCCCAGGGACAAAAAAATGCGAACTCTCCAGGTTCGGATTGTAGAGCATCCGCGTACGCACATCGATCGGCAACGAACCATGTCCGGAAGCGTCGCGAGCGGGAGCCAATTGCATCGTTTCGCCCTTCGCCATTGCTATTTGAATCGAGAGGTTGGTGCCGAGCAACGCTGCGGTGCTTTGAGCCGTCGTCGCGACTTGCGAATCACTACCGTCGATCAGGACCTGCAGTGTCGCCTGTTCCCCACGCAATACCTGATCGACGTAATTCGGTGGAATCCGCAGTCCGACTTTTGCACGCCCAGATGATAGCCCACGCTGAAACGCTTCCTCGCTCAACGCGTGCTCGATTAAACGAAAGCGGCGCGTGTTCTCAAATGCCGACACGAGTTCCTTTGACAGCTGGCGTCCGTCCATGTTGAATACCACCGTGGGAATGTTTTCGATCTGTGTATCGATGGCATAACCAAAAATGATCGTTTGCATGACGGGAACGACAAGCATAAAAAACAGTGTCGTTGGCTGTCGGCGAATGTGCACAAATTCCTTGATCAACACCGCCCACAAGCCAGCCAAGCTGCCGCGACTGCCGATAGCCTGTTGCTTAGCGACAGATGCTGGCGATGCTTCATTTGCCGTTTGAAGCGTCTCGTGATATTCAACTACTCCGCTGGACACATGCTTCTCGGCATTGCTTGTCAGCGTGACAAATACGTCCTCCAAGCTCGGCGGCACCTCGTGAGTTTGGCCAGACGCTGAAATGCCTAGCTTGCCAAGCACATCCTCCGGTGTTTTTGGTTGTTGCAACAAGAGATGAATCGTTTCGCCGAATAAGGTTGCGTCACGAACTTCGGGAAGTTGCCGCAACGACGACAGATGCTGGGCGGGCATGGGAACACGAACCTCGAACCGCCGCGTACCAACGGGATTCACATCCGGTAACTCCTTGAGCTGCTCCGGCTTACCCAGCACCAGCAGTCGAGAGTTGTAGATATAACCAACTTCGCTGCAACGTTCTGCTTCATCCATGTAGTGAGTCGTGACAAACAGCGTCACTCCACGAGCTGAAAGTTCGAACAACAAATCCCACAAATGTCGTCTGGCCACGGGATCGATGCCTGCGGTCGGTTCGTCCAAGAACAACACGTCGGGCTCGTGAATCAGCGAACAGGCGAGCGCCAATCGTTGCTTCCAACCGCCCGAGAGCGTTGCCGCCAACTGGGGCAATCGATTCGACAATCCGGTCAGTTCCAGCACTGCTTCTCGTCGCTTGATCAGATGCTGGTGATCGAGTCCGTAGATGCGACCGTAAAAATCGATATTTTCTTGAACCGACAAGTCGCCATACAAACTGAATTGTTGCGACATGTAACCGACACACGGCTTGATCTGTTCGGCCTGAGTTTCTACGTCCATCCCAAGTACGCAGGCCCTGCCGCTGGTCGGCGGCAGGATTCCCAGTAGCATGCGGATGATAGTTGACTTGCCGCTTCCATTGGGACCGAGCAAACCGAATATCGAGCCACGGTGTACTTCGAAGCTAACGTCGCGAACAGCGACGAGGGAACCGAACGAGCGCGAGAGAGAACGCACGTCAATGATTGGCAATGTCATTGTGGCATACCGATCTCATCAAGCCACACATCGGCCATCATTCCCGGCCGCAGCAAATCGTCGCGATTGTCAACATCGATCTTGACGCGAAAGACTTGCTTGGATCGTTCCTCAGGCGTTTGAATGTTGCTTGGCGTGAACTCGGCATGACGAGCGACATACGAGACTACGCCATCGAAACGTTGATCGGGATAACTGTCGATTGCCAGCCGCAAGTGATCGCCCACCTTGATCGCGACGCGACTTTGCGGAACGTACGTGCGAACCCAGAGATGGTCGCGATCCAGCATCGACAACACAGGTGCTGCGGGTGCAATCATGTCGCCCGGTTGTAAGTCGAGTGCTTCGATGGTCCCATCAATCGGGCTGCGGATGCTTAGCTCTTCTTTCTGGCGTCGGATCGATAGGGGTAGGGAAGTCCGGTTGAGCCGGACTCCCCTCCCTCCAAACCGTGCGTGCGGTTTTCCCGCACACGGCTTTCCAGTTAGTAGTTGCCCGGATGGGATTGTCCGAAACGATTGTGGGCCTCCCGCAGACTACA
>JBGSIA010000179.1:0-21280 GCA_041751935.1 Pirellulaceae bacterium
GTGCTTACTTCCAAAGTAATTGAAGAAAACGAAGAAGTAACACGTTTGAGAGATTCTCAAGTTTGGAAGCAGGACGAACAACGAAGAATCTGGCTGGCGCCAACCCGTTGGTTTTGGCTCAATTGAATCCGTCGGTCACACCAGCGTCCCAATTCGTGTTCAAATAGGTATGTAAGACTTCAACGGAAGGACGAAAGTCAGGCCATCCTTGGAATACAGGTGATTTCGGTTTCTGGCCAGTGCCACGAATGATCGTTAACCACCAGTCGAGGTCTTCAATGTATCGAGTTGCCTCTCTGATCGTTTCGATTTGCGTCACAGTCTAACTCCCGTCTTCGTTGCATTCTATTCTTTGCTGCCTTCATAAGTGTGAGTTTACCACGCTATTCTTGATTGTTAACTTGATCTGCCAATTTGCTACGCAGCCACGGAACAATTTTGCGTTCATTCCATCGATACTGCGGCCAATCACCACTCATCTCAATTCTTGCAAAGCCTTCCGAGTATGCCCTAGCGGTTGGCCTCTGATCGAAACGAAGTCCGGCTTCCGTAAGTAGTCTTCCAACAGTATGGGAACTGACTCCCAGCCTCAGCCCCAAATCTTTCATTTTTAAATAGGGGCTTTCGTCGATCCATTGTTGTGCTTGTCTTTCTACTTCACTCATTTTCTTTATCCTTTCCGGCTGTGTTGCCGATGTTTCTGTTTAGTTTCTCTGCAATCGTTGCGATCTCTGAACGTGTCCATACACGGACGTTGTTCACACGCAAGAAAGGTTCAGAAACCTTTCTGCTGGTGATCAAGTAAACGATTCTGTGTGGGGCGACATCAAGAAGAGACGCCACGTCTTTCAAAGTAAATAATTCTGTCTGCATAAATCCTCCTGAAGTAGTTATGCAGCAGCAGTAAATTATTTTTGTTGCGACGAGAAAGAATTTCCTGAAAAATAGTTTTGGGTTTTTTTAAACTAAGAAGTTTCAAAAGGGCAAGGGACTCGCTCTAATTCGACGATAACCCAAAACTAGGTCGTGTTAATTTGTTTTAACCAAAGCACATTCAATCATTTTTGACAGTTTGACACTTTGACAGAACAGATGTTGACGACGGATGCTTCTGAAACCATAGAGCTTCACTTGTGCGAAGCGTCAAACTGTCAATCTGTCAACTGTCGATCTCTTGAAGGCGACGATAGAAAGCTCTTTCTGATTTGCCGGTAAGCTCTTTCCACTTTTTAAGACGAGTTTCTCGATCTGGATACTCGTTGCTGATGGATCGTGCGGTGATTTGTTCATCACGTTTTGTGGCATCTCGTGTAATGAGCTTAGGTGTGTGCTTGAGTTCGACTAGTTGCTCTTCCAGAGTTGATGTGATTAAGTCCTTCCAGTGAGTCTCTGTCATCTTGTTGCGCCACTGAAGGTAGTCCGAGAACGCTTTGTCCACGAGATTGCGTATATCTAGGCGAACTTTATGTCGATGCGATTCTGCGATCAAGAAGTCAGCCACTTCCACACACTCATCGGGCATCATCTTTCCATTTGGACTTACCCACCCCTGACTTGCAATCTCAAGCATCAGTGCTTTGACTTGTTGATCGGTTGGATCGTACTTCAAGTAGTTGACCCGACTCTTCAGTGCTTCCATCACGGGATTGTCGTGAAGCTCAAGATTCGAAATGGCAATGATGCCACCCGTGAATAATATTGTCTCCTCGTGTCCACGGCGTTTGTATTTGATCGTACGGACACCACGATTCGAGTTTCCGTTTCCACATGCAGCAAGCAAAATCTGAAGAGCGACCTTGTGTTCAAAGATGGACGACACATCATCGAGGAGGATGATTCGATCAGGGTTCTCGCTTAAGAGGTCAAACAATCCTAAGTCCGTGATGTGGCCAGAGTGTTCTTCGTACTGCGTACCCATTTCGTCTAGGGTTGTGCGTACGGTGTGCGTCTTGCTCGTTCCCGGTCTGCCAAACAGATAGAACCCCGTATGTTGGCGAAGGGCCACACCTCGCACACGATCACGAATCACCTTGAGTCGTTGTTGAAGTTCAGCCAATGCTGCTTCTTTCACTGATCCCCTCATATCAGCTTTGCAACATAACTTACCGTGGGCATGTGACTGCGGTTTCTCGTTTTTGCTTAGTGTAAGCGACCCATTCTCATGGTTTTCTTTTGGTTTGCTTGCTGGTTCCATTTTGTCCTCGATTGAAAGTAGTTGACTTGAAGTTAAGTCTACTTTTGCAACGAGGGTATGTGAACTTGGAAATGAAGCGTCTTCAAGTTTCTTGAGATCATTAGAAAACATCTGTGAGCCGATGTCTGTTGGGGTGTCTGATCATTGCAGTCATTCCTAACCCACGACGTGGATTGAGAAAAAAGGTAGCGGCAATTTACTTTAATCGCTTTTATCGCATGTAAGAATAACAACACTAACAAGCTCGCCTGATCGTAAATCTGAAAACTTAAAACCGAAATCTTGTTTTCCAGAATCTTCTTATTGATACGTATTGCCAACGAGTTTGTTATCGATTCGTTTCCTCCGTTGTGACTATTACAGATTTAGCTTCGAAGTTTACAAGTCGAGAAATCAGCGTATAGTCAAAGTAGCCCTTCATCGAAGCGGCGATTCAATTTCATACACTTGACTGAACTGGAATGTTTACTTGTCCTCCTCAGTCCCAATTGACCCATTCATGGGCAAGGGACCGTTGTGGACACACATTCAAAGAAAAGCCTTTTCAGATACCCTGGCGGCAAAGCAAAGTTACTTCCTCAAATTCGCCAACGTTTAGCAGCCAGGATCAACTGCGACGAACTTGAATATCGAGAGCCATTTTTCGGTGGTGGCGCAGTTGGCATCGCATACATGGCTGCAAACCCTGCCAATCGCAAAGTATGGATCAACGACAAAGATGTGGGCATTGCATGTCTTTGGACATCGGTGATCCGTTATCCTGCGATGCTGAAGTCGCTGATTCAGCGTTTCAATCCCTCAATTGACTGCTTCCACGCATTTAAAGAGGAGCTTAAGGAAAACCATTCAATGCCTAAGCAAACAAGAAAGATTGTTCAGTATGGATTCAAGAAACTTGCAATTCACCGAATGTCTTATTCTGGGCTTGGCACAATGTCTGGTGGACCGCTTGGTGGTAGGGATCAACGAGACGTAAAGAACGGAATCGATTCTCGTTGGAGACCAAGCAACTTGTGCAAGAAGATCGACGATTTGCATGAACTATTCTCACGTTTTGAAATTCGAGAGAACGCATGTACTCACTATGACGCAATTGACTTGATTGAATGTAAAGCAAGCGAAGCGATTCTTTATTTGGACCCACCGTACTGGCTCGAAGGACCAAACCTTTACCAGCATTCTTTTTCGCTCAATGATCATGTTAGGCTGTCAGATGCGCTACGTGATACCGAGCATCAATGGCTGCTTTCCTATGACGACTGCGATGAAATCCGCAAGCTGTATCACTGGGCAGAGATTGAAAAGGTAAATATTAAATACAGCGTGAGGAAGCCGACTAAGAAATTCGAGCTAATCATTGCATCGCCAGCGTTGGTTGCTAGTACATAGGCGATCTGGGATTTGATCCGAGGCCGATTCCAAAGCCCATGTCCCGCATTGTGCCGGTTGAAAATTAAACAGGAATGCCAAGCTTCTTTAAGCCCTGGACAACATCTTCGGTCAATTCAATTGTTTTCTTTGGTTGCTCGGCTAGACCGAACTCTGCCCCAAGATGGTCAGTAGCCTTGTCGAGTTGAGCAAGAGGCTCGCCATCGATAAACGAATAGTGAATTGATTCGGTGGTTGACAACACCTCACCCAGATAGAACGTAGCCAAACCTAGATCGAACTTCTTGATGATGGTTGAGCCAGTCTTGCGGATAAAATCTAGTCTCTTTTCCGCAAGTCCGTATTTGTCTCGATATCGCTTCCAGAAATTAATTATCGAGTTCTCGACCTGCCCGCCAACGTTGTTCTTGAAAGCGTATTCGTATTGCTCGTCGTCGTCGATACATTCCGTGAGTGCGTCAATTGTAGACTTCCAAAGCTTATAATTTATTACGGGAGCTTTGTCGAGTTGATTTAGTTTTTGCCGCTGGATATTCAGCCGCCCAGCATCAAAATCTAGATCCGTCTTTCGTAGGTGCGATATATCAACGTGCCGAAAGCCACAGTTGAGCATTAATAGCAAATAGCAATTGAATGGACTGGGGAGTAGCAATGCCTTGGCTATATCTTCTTTGCTCCAAAGTAGTTTCTTTTTTTGTTCTCGTTTGCGTCCTGTTCCTTTTAGTTCTCTGAATGCAAATTCCTTGGAATCCAGATTGATGGGCATTGTCAAATCGCAAGCGGAATCTTGACTTGCCCAACGGATAAACATCTTGAATGTATTAAAGTATCCCTCTTTCGATGCCCTTTCTAGCAATAAGTCATCTATGGCGGCATGGTAACGGGTCAAGTAGCCGTCGTTTATAGTCGAAATGTGAGCTTGTTGGTCGGCATATTTCTTGAAGTGCGATAGTTTGTGTCGCCGATTTTTTGCAGTTTTTTGTGTGATCGTTCTTCCGACCCTCTCAGACGTTCTTTGCAAATAAGCCTCGATCCAAAACCCAATCGTTTGGGGTGTCTTCTCTTGAATAGCGGGTGTCATTCGGGATATTCTATCAAGCCACTTGTCAGGTAGCTTGCAATGAATGGTGCCTAAAAAGCATTGATTGAATTCCTTGGAAAACTCTCTATTTGAAAATAAGATTCCCCCTATGGGTATATCCCTCTTTAGCTGAGGTTCGTTGAACTGCTCCTTTACAAAATCAACATATTTTTGAACTTGTTTACACAAGTTTGCTTCAGCAGCAGGCAATCCGAAAGCATCCCAATACGCAAGAACTTGCTCAAACACCCGAATGTTGTGCTGATAAACGTCCGCCCACTGACGAGTGCCAGCAATTTTTGATCGCAATAGAACCCATTCTTCCAGCGCTGCTGCATACCCTTCTCTGGTCAGCGGTTGACCGAAGTAGTACATCTTTCCCTTTAGCTTTTTCCGCCACATTCTGTTGTCGTGGACGCCCAGTTCCAGCTTAATGCCCTTCGATTTCGCATATTCGTAGTAGTTCACGGGCTTTTTATCCAACAGAGGGGGCATGGTGATACAGTGATACAATGCAAGAGGTCTGTATCACCCAATTTGTATCACTTTTGAGCCGAAACACCAACCCAAGGTGATACAAAACCCTCAAAAACGCCCGTAAAAACAACATGAGCCATGCAATGGCATGCAAGAGGTCATCGGTTCAAGTCCGTTATCCTCCATCCCTGAAAACCCGCAAAGCATTGGGAAAACGATTGTTTTCCCCGCATTTTGCGGGTTTTCTATTGCGTCGTGCGTGCTTGTTGCTGCGTCTTGCGGTGCCGGATTTTGTGCCGCCCATTTCGGTCTGATCTGGTGCTGCAGGCTCAGTGGCGATTGCCTTGGCGTAGTCGTCCTCGGTAACGAGCAAGAATGAAATAATCGTTTCCAAGGAGTGATGCCTGCCTTCTCCAAGATTTCAGTCAACTGGGTCCACAGTTTCGCGTTGGCCCAATCAGTCACCGTCATCGCAACATCACCAGACGTCTGTTTGTCTTCGCCTTGGTAAAGGGATTGAAGTCGATTAATTCCCAATCAACCGCGTCTTCGAAAAAGTGCCTCGCGAAACCAACTCACTTATGAATCGTCGTCGATGCTAGCCCGCGCTCCCGCAACCTGTCGGCGAAGTGCTTGGCGTGGCCAACTGTGACGTCTTGCAATAGTATGCCCTTCGACATGTGCCAGTCAACCACGTGCAGCCATTACCCCACAGAACGAATGCCGCAATGAGCAAAATGGAAATCAGGGGAAGAGCAATTTGGAGATTCATTTGATTAGAGCGTTCCCTCTTCAAAATCGCATAACGTATTGCGATCTATGCGTCGGGTTTCGGACGTACAGGTCGGGTTTCGGACGTATAGATTGGAAGTTGAACTTCGCCGCTTCGTGGGTGCCCGCAAACGTGTGCAGTGTCAATCGATGCCAGCCCCTCGAGCGGTCGACTCAGTCTAGCTAAGAATGAAGATCTGTCGCAAGCATTGGGTGAATCTGTCGGGGCTGATGATTAATCGATACCAGGACCTTATCACGGAATCCGTACCAAGGTCTCACGACGCAGCAGTCATGTTGTCACCGTTGCGAGTAACGTTGCACGGCACTATTCACGTAAGTAGTGCACTGTGCTGAATTCAAACTTCTTTTGAGCGCAACCAACGACTAGATCCGCGCAGTGCGCAACCGCTAAGAAATCACAGTGAATCATGAATCGTCGGAGAACTGGCGATCGATGTTTGGCAACCATTCTACTGGATCCAACAACAATGTTTGGATATCCGTTGAGTAGCGGCGTAATTTTAGCTCGGAGCAGAGAGCTTATGTTGCACGACTATTTCCCGAAACTGAAATGCAAGTTTCGTTCAGTCGCCAAAACGCAGATTCGCCCCGTCAGAGCTGTAGACGTCATCGAGTTCGCGGGAGCTCCAATCCGTTTGTCGTGGATTGACCAATCAATTCGCGGTCAAGTCATTTCGCTCGAACTAATACTCTGACGTTTGTCCGAGTGTCTACCAATGAAAGATTTCAAGTCCTAGTTGACTTGATTGTCGTCGCTGGGTGATGTCTGTCAAATTGTCCTAATCGACGCGCACGAGTTCGACGATGAAGTGCAGGTTCGAATGCATAGGAATGGAGCCTGGGGAGCCACGTTCGCCGTAGCCAAGTTTTGACGGTACCCACAGCTCGATCATTCCTCCCTCGCCAACGAGTTGCATACCTTCCGTCCAACCGGTGATGACATTTTGCAACGGAAAAGTCGTCGTTTCTCCTCGCTCATAGGAGCTGTCAAATACGGATCCATTATTGAGCCAACCTCGATAGTTGACGGTCACGGTGCTGTCAGCCGTCGGCTTCTTGCCATCAGACTTTCTCAGAATCCGATACTTCAGTCCCGAATCGGTCGCCGAGAATTCAGGTACAACATCGACATCAATTGCCCCCGTACCAACTTGAAGTTCAGGATTGTCGACAAACGTGATTGGCTTCCAACTCGCTGTCGCAGCAGCCCAGGTTTCCAGCTTTGAGGAAATGTCCGAGTTGGTCTTCGCAGCCGAGCGACACCCCAGAAAGATGAATGCGAAGCTCACCAGAAACCATAGCAAGCAATTCCTCATCGCCGTTCCAACGTTCCAGTTTCGCATGCCAAGTCAATCCAATACGCACATCGGAAGCGTACGTTACTTCCATTCGTATGCGGCGGAGGTTAGCGAATGCGCGCAGTTCCTGAAAGCCCGTAATTCGCCAATCTTACCGGGCTCCATTGCTCGACCACGGCCGATTCGGCCTTGCCCGTGACGATAACAGGGATCAACCTCTCGTACGTAGCGGCTGCGACTTCGGCGATTCCGTACCAAGGTGGATCAGTGTATTAGACATGATTGTCTGCGAGCTTTCTTGGGTTTCATTGTCGCCGCTGGTTGCGATTTCATGCTGCACTTTTTGCGTAAATAGTGCACGCCTTAATGGTCTCGATCCGAACAGCGAGCGACTCAGTTCGAACCCTTCACCAATATTTACCTCAGAACGGCGGACATCACGGGGGACGGACGATATGGCCCAGAATGTTCGTCGTTCACGCTGGCGATAGTCGTTGCTATTTGAAACGCGACGGGCACTTACGCAACTGACGACGAATCATACGATCGCCCAGCAATTAATCGACTCCGGCGGCATGTCGCCCGATGATCAGGCACCGAGGAACTGGCTACACGTGTTATGGAATTGTGTCGGCGGCGGCGATCAGCAAGCCCACCCGGAAGTAATTCACAGTCAATTACAACTCGATGACACTCTCATTCTGTGCAGCGATGGATTGTCCGGAGTGATCGACGACAGCCGGATTTCCGCGATTGTCGCCGCAGCGAGCACAATCCAATCAGCGACCCAGAAGCTGATCGATGCGGCGAATCAAGAGGAAGGAAACGACAACATCTCGGCGATCGTTTGCCGTGTTAATCATGTCCAGGTTTGCGATGAAACTCGGTAGTGGACGAGTTTAAAAGTCCCGTCTTGACATCCACCCTGGAACTCGCAGCCTCGTTCGATACGAAATGATTGAAATAGCTGCTGATCAATGCACCGCCGAACGCCCCGATCACAGGGATCGCTTGCGCAGCAAGCTTTTCGCTGACAACAAGCCCGAATCGCTTTCCGATGTGAGCGACCAGTTTCACCAGTGGCGGAGCCGCCGTATCCGACATGCCATTCTTCAAGTCATATCGCGATGCCTCGGGGATCGGCGCTGAACTTGCCAAACTATTCGCCGCCGACGGTGATGATGTCGTTTTGGTCGCTCGTAGCGAAGACAAGCTTCATGAACTCGCTGAGCAACTTCGTTCAAAACATAGCATCAGAGCTACTGTGATCGCCGCCGATCTTGCGCTACCGGAGCAAGTTGATCGTCTTGGTGAAGTGATTGAAAGCCAATCAATTCAAGTCGACACGCTGGTCAACAACGCTGGCTTTGGAGCTCTCGGCAAGTTCGCTGAACTGCCAGCCAAGTGGCAGTCGAAAATGTTGATGGTCAATGTAGTCGCTCTCACAAGGTTGACACATCGGTTTGGGCGAGCGGTATGCGAGGCTGTTCGGTTTGATGGAAGCCGCGAGTTGGCATCGATGGGAGAAGGGTTTGTCGATTGCCCAGTCGTGCGTCAAGCACTCGCCGACGTTGGCCTGGAGCAATAAAAGCAGCCAATTAGGTAACCTTACCCGCGAAGGTTAATCCGTTTCAGTAACCGAAATGAGCAGCGGCATGTAGTTTCGCTTGCTCAACTTCGGTCAGTCCCTTGATCAGCAATGGTCGGAACATGTGGTCACGTGTCAGATGCGCCCAAAACGTCATCCCTTGGACACCGGCTTCTGACACCTCGATCTTGTCCAACCACTCCCGCAATTCCTCCACCTCCATGCTTCGCAGCCATTCGCTGGGTGGGCGTCCGTCTTGCTCACGGCGTTCCAGTGACACGTGGCCGTACGATTCGGGTCTCAGCGGCGGTTCGCTGCGAACCACTGCAAGATGCTTTTCTTGCTTTCCACGATTGATACGTCTGCACTCGATTGGTACAAGTGACTCACTCAAATAGCCAGGTGCCGCCTCGAAGCACTTCCCTGTCTGGCGATGAACCGGTGTTGTGATCCCGGTCAGTCGCCATTGCCCGTGGAGTAACGACTCACGTTCGTACCATTGCCAACTTTCGTTCTCAGCAGCCGTCCAGCGTTCTTGCGAATTCGTGTCATGAACAGCTGAATGGTTGGAACGTTGTTGTTCTTCGAACAGATGAGATTGTTCCGATTCCTCTGCATTTTCGGCAGGTGCACGATGTGAGGTTGTAACAACGAATCCGGTCACGGCCAGCCACGTTGAAAACGATCTACGAGTCAGCACAGTGGTGTTGATTGCCATGTTTTCAGCTTGAACTTGGGTGTCATCAAAGCTAGGTCGTATCAACCGTACTGTGTAGTCAGGAAGCAATTCGTCGTAAGGTAAATCCGTATCGAGTCCAAAGTAAGACGAGTGACCAGCACAGCCCCTACAATTGGAAGCTGTCGCGTCGGTGAAGAAGGGGCCTAATAGGAAGCATTAAACGGAATTAATTGCGCAATCAGTGCATTGCCATCATAACGACCGGTGCAGTGACGACGCTTCACCGCAGGTGTCGGAGTTTTTAATAAAATTTCTTTGCAGCCAGGTGCTTCCAGCGTTGGTTTGACTTCGGTGCCTACGAAAGGTACCGCTGGAACGCGGTAGCATGGCTTGGAAGCGGCCTCGGTTCCACTGCCTGGATGCTGCCCCTTGCCGCGGCCGCATTCTGGTTCGGCTCCACTTCGTTGGCGATCTTGGTCACTTCATCCTTCCTGGCGGGTGTCGCTACGATCGTTGTCATGTGGCGAAGCCGCGAAGGCATCGCTGCCTACACCGCTTATCAAGGCGTGATTGCTTTGATATGCCTACGATCCCCGTGTTGGCCGGCCTTCAGTTCCTTGCGAATCCTAAAACGCAGGAGATTGCTCAGTGGACTCCTTGGGCTTGGCTGATCTTGCTCATGTTTCCAGCGATTTCATTGCCATTCTAGTGGATACGATAATCATTTCGCCGCAGCATGGAGGAATCTCAACAAATGGCTGCAACAATCAACTGACCGACTGGACCATCACTGCCAAGCCAGTTTGCCAGATGCCGAGCATTTTCAGAATGATGACGCGATTGAGTGAAATATCGTCGAGTTCGCGGAAATCTTCTCAATGGCAGAACTGCTTGAGAGGAACGGGGTTAGAAGACTCCACGTCAACTTCCAGCGACTCAAGTACGATGAGCGCTGTGGAAATCGACCACTCTTGGTGAGTACAATCTTCTCCAGAAACTGAGACCGCTTTTTGCGATGCCAAATACGTTCAAGATAAGGCCCCGTTTTTTCCAGAGTATTCGAATCAAGAAGCAAGTAGAGACGCGATGCAGCGCCAGTTCACCGAGATGATGGGGCAGTAGTCGTCGGAAGAAAAGTTGCTGCGAATGGGAGTTTTTCCATAGTGATTAGTGATATTGAGGAGTATTTTGCGAATGGTTGTGGTCGCTGCGAACGTTTCGCCACTTCAGATTGCTCGACACGTCAATGGTACCGTGGCTTGACTGAACTTCGCCGAATTTGTGTTGAAGCAGGTCTTGTCGAAACCGTGAAGTGGGGACATCCATGCTATATGCACAGCGATCGCAACATCGTTATTCTTGGTGCGTTACGGAGCGACTTTCGGATCAGTTTCTTCAACGCCGCACTGATGAAAGATTCAGAAGGTGTTTTGGAGAGGCAGGGACCGAATACGCAATATCCAGACATGATTCGCTTCACGGGCAACTCGCAAGTCAACGAGTTGGAGCCAGTGATATCGTTGTATTTGAAAGAGGCGATGGGCTACGCCGAAGCGAGCATCAAGCCGCCGAAAGAGCAAGTCAGAGTCGAGTTGCCTGATGAGCTTGTCGAAGCACTGGCATCGGATCCTGAACTTGCTGACGCATTTCACCGACTCACGCCAGGTCGACAGAAAAGCTATGTTATCAACCTCAATTCAGCGAAGAACCCCGCTACCCGGATATCACGAATCGCTAAATTTCGGAACAAGATTCTCGAAGGCAAAGGTGCGATGGAACGGTGAATTATACGCAGAAAGCATCGGCAATGAGGCGAGCATTGGGGTTTAACGTAGCCTTCTCGAAAAACTTTTCGAACTTTACTTTCTGCTCAATGAGCTATTGCCTTTTCTTTCTAGCAAACTAGCCATTCGATGGCCCGATCATCGTGCTTTCGGCAAGGGATTCTGGCGAATCCCACTACGGCAAAAAAATTACCGCTCACCTTAGCTGAGAAAGGTTGCTTCGATCAGCATTGCAATTTCGATGCGGTCGTCCCCACCACTGTGACGCAAGGCTTGAACTATTTTCTTTCTTTTTTCGGTATCGTGGTTTTGATTCAGCTTCCATATGCCTTCGAGTTGCTCGATGTCAATCCGAAAGCCAACAATGGCGTCCAACATTCGGTCGATGTAGTCTTTGTCTTGGCTTTCGAGCGTCCATGGCGAGTGTACATCGCCTACATTCCTAGGGAAGATTCAGGCTTCATGGAGTCAATGTCTGCAAACACTTGATCGAGTTCCTGCTTGAAGAGATCACCAATGAGGAGGTCGGTAACGTTGCCCCGATGATGCGGGAAGCGGCGTATGAACTCGCCGAGGTTAAACCCATCGTAGTATTCACAAACCAGTCGTCGCATTCGATTCATGCCTTCGACATATCCCGCCTCCCATTTGCCTAATTGCGATCGTGAGGTGTCTCCGATTTTCAGTCCGTGGACTATCGCATCAGCGGCGAGTTCACCTGATTTCAATGCCAGCAGGACACCGGATGAATAAAGTGGATCAAGGAATCCAAAGGCATCACCAACCAGCACCCAGCCATTGCCAGCGGCTCGACTGGCCCGATAAGTGTAATCCTTTGTCGCTTTTACGGGAGCGATTTGCGTGGCCATGGAGACTCGTTCTCCTACGGCGGGGCAGTTCGCCATTTCAGCCGCATAAGTTGCCTCGTGACTCGCTCGTCCATCGAATAAGTATGCAAAATCAGCAACCACGCCGACACTCACGATGTTGTCGTGCATCGGGATGTACCAAAACCAGCCTTTCTTATCCTTCAAACTCAGGACAATGGTCGCCCCTTCATCTTTTCCAGAGTCTCGATACGCCCCTACAAAGTACGTCCAAAGAGCCCCTTTGTTTAGCTCAGCGTCGGAAACTCGCAAACCGAATTTATTGATTAGCAGCGAACTTTGACCGCTCGCGTCAACAACAACATTTGCTCTGATCTCTTTCTTGTTTCCTGTCTTATCTTTAACCTGCACACCAACGGCACGATCACCTTCGAATATCACGTCAAGCACTCGGGTGCCCTCGTGGACATCGACTCCCTGGCCTTCAGCGTTCTTAAGCATCATCACATCGAATTCGCTCCGGCGAATCTGCCAAGTTTGGGAACATTCGTGAGGGTTGTTGTCGTGGAAGTAAAAGGGAGCAGAATGTTTACCCGTGGGGCTAACAAACTGGACGCTGTATTTCTTGACGAAGTGACTCGACTTCATTTTTTCGAGCATTCCTAAACGCTTCAACACCCAGTAGGTTTCAGGAATCAGCGACTCGCCGATGTGATAGCGTGGAAAATTCTCTCGCTCAAAAAGCGTTACCCGATAACCTTGTTGTGCAATCAATGTAGCAACCGTAGTACCGGCGGGACCGCCGCCGATCACGATGACGTGCGGTGTTTGAGGGTCTGACATTTTAAGGTCCTGTTGATGTGCGTGAAATCTTAGTGATTCACTCATCGACGAAAGAAAGGTTGTCCGCATTGTCATGCGGTTGACGTGCTTGTTTGAGCAACTCAGTCAACTGTCGCAAAGCCGTTTTTTTCATGTGCCCAAGTTGCTGTCGATGGCATTCTTGAACCGAGGCGTAAAGCTCGTCGAGAAGCTTTTTTCCACTTGAAGTAATCCGAACTTCGACCACACGGCGATTTTCAGAAAGCCTTTCCCGACTAAGTAGCCCTCGCTTCTCTAAGCGATCAAGCAGTCGAGTCATGTCTGGCGCACGAGAAATCAAGCGTCGCCCCAGTGTTAGCGTTGGCATCGCACCCGGATGAACAGACCGCAGCAAACGCAACGCGTTGTACTGCTGAGCGGATAACTCCACTCGCCCGAAGACTTCTTCTTCAAGCGACTTCAGGCGGTCGTACGTTTGCCATAGGTTCAGGTAAGCTTCCTGTTCTAATGAATCAAAGCGGTGCAGCGATTTGGCAGAGGACAATTTACTCATGCCCCCACAATTACACGTTCCAACAACTGTCGTCAAGACACTGGTAGTGCGGATGCTCGTTTTCGAACCTGTTATCAAGATCGACAAGCTGCAGTGACCAATAGTTCATATGCTCAGGAATTCACTTGTTTCTGCAAAGTTTCTCAGGGGCCGGTCGCCAATTCGACGTGGCAACGAAAGCGATGTTGTAACCGAACATCGCCTCACAGATACTGTGGGCGGACATCGCAAAGTTTGAGAAAGCCTACCAGTTCGACCGGCTGATCGCGCACTTTCAGGCGGAATTCGTTCGCGGAGGCGGTAAATTCGCCAATTTGCGCGATGCCCGGCGTCTCCGATGACGGGCAAGTATTCTCCCGGTCCCAGTTCGTGCGTTTCGCGGTAATTCTGCAACGCAAGTCCAATTTACTTGAGATTTTCAGCAACGGCTTTCCGCCGAGCATCCTCCGCACGGCTGCACCCAAACGAAGTCACGATATGCAGAATGACCATCAGGGTAAACAGTAAACGTCCCATTACTTACCTCATCGATTGTTTGACCGATGGTTCACTTGGCTAAGCAGCAGTTATGTCGCTTTCTCTAGTTCCCGTTCTTAGCGAAAAACAGTTTGACAGCAAGTCGACGTGCATCAGCATTCCCAGACGGGTCATGAATTCATAACCTAGGTGGACCTTTCGCTGGTTCCGAACGAATCGCTTGGCCGTTGACTGAGTTGACTTAAAAGTGCAACAAGCCTACAATTTTGTTACGTACCACGAAGCATATCGTGGCGAGAAGGCACGAGGCAGACAATTCAATCATCACATGACTTTCGGCGAAACGGTTCGACAATTACGTCATGCAAAGCAACTGACGCTTCGCGAATTGGCGGATCGTGTGGGTGTTGGCTTTACGTACATCTCGAAGATCGAGAACCACAAACTGGAAGAAGGCCATGGACCTTCGGAGAAGTTGATTCACAAACTTGCGATTGAGCTGGGTGCGAACGAAGACGAACTTCTCTTGCTCGCCGAGAAGGTGCCTGAACCGATCCGCAAACGAGTGTGTGAGCGTCCCGAAGTTTTCCGAGTGGTCGCCGCGATGAGTGACAAACAAATGGATCGACTGCTGGAACAGTTCGGCAAGAAAAGGTAGCACGGTTCATGGACGACAAGATCGATGTTCCTGACCACGACAACGATCCGAGGTTAGTTGCCGAGTTCCAGCCAGCCCACTTCCGTGCTGATCTGGGGTTGCCGCTTGCTGACGGTCTGTTGCTCAAGAATGCGGCCGCTGCGATTCGGCAAGAATTTCGTGATTGCTCGAAATGGAAGCGACTGCACTGCAAAAAGGTAAGTATTTTTGCCGAACGTGATCGGGGTACCGTCTGGGTCGTTCACATCGGTAGTGCGGTTGAGTTCGATTGGACTTGGGAAGGTGCAGTCGCCTTTCGACCGAATTCGCTTGATGAGGATGCTGCCTACGAAGACGAGGTCGTTTGGAGAGGTGAAGTTCTCGAAGTCGATGAACGCAACGGATGCTTGTTCATCAGTTTGGACAATCCCGAATCGATGCCGACCTCCGGTTCTTTTTTTGTGCGTCCGTTCGAGTTCTTATCCGTTTTGGATGCTGTCTTTAACGATGACAAGTTCGATGAACTGCGGTCTGATTTGGCGCAGCGGCTGGCAGCAACCGAAGGTGGCATCCATCCTGTCATCAAAGCGAAGTGCGACGCTGGATTGCCGCAATTGCGTGATTGGTGGCAGCATTCTTGGAATGTGCTTTGGGGACCGCCGGGCACGGGCAAGACCTGGACAACCGGGCAACAGATCGCTGTCGTTCTCGATGATCCCACGGAACGGTTATTAGTTGTCTCAACGACAAATCGTGCGACCGATGCAGCCGCCCTTTCAATTGGGAACGCTGCACGTGACCGATCAATGGCGGATCTTAACGAGGGAAAGTTGCTCCGCATTGGTAAGGGGGCCTCGATTCATAGTTTCGCGACTTCGGGTTTAGAGACGATGCTGATGGGCACGGAATCTGAAGCACTTCACGCGATCGATGGACTTGCTGACCAGCTTCGGCTTTTTGACAACTGGGAAGAGAAAGCGCTTACTCGCAAAAAGATCGGTGAGTTACGAGCAGGAGGTGGCGACCAAAGCAAGCGGAATTTCATCGACCCTGCAATTCGAGTTGTGATCGGTACGGCATTCAAAGCAACGACCTTTCTTAAAGACAAGGTCGTGGTGAAGTTACTTGAAGAGGGAAACGCTCCTTTTACGACGCTTTTTATTGACGAAGCGGGACTGATGTCACGGACGGCGATCGCTGCGTTGTCGTTGCTGGCGGCCCGCCGTGTTGTACTTGTCGGTGATTCGAAACAGTTGGCACCAATCAGTCGAATGTCGCGCATCCTGCCGACGCGACAACAGACCTGGTTGGCAAGTAGTGGCTTGAGTCACTTGGATGATTTGGACGACACGCCCCTGGGCGTTCATGTTTTATCTGAACAACGCCGAATGCATCCTGATGTTTGCCAAGTTGTTTCCGATTTTCAGTACGGCGGATTTCTCACGACTGCTTTGGAAACGAAGCAGCGACAGTCGCATCTCTCGCCATGGTTAGCGGACTATTCGCGAGCCATTTGGTATGTGCTGGACGAAGAAGGTAGCGACCTTGCGGAGATTCGCGCTGCACGTGGACCAGGCAACAAGAGTTGGGAACGTGAGATCACCCCGAAAATCCTGGCGAAGCTGTTTGCGGATTACGGCGTGAGGCAGTCACATGGGCTGTTCATTTCGCCGTACAAAGCGCAAGCACAAGCCGTCGCCAAATTGTTTTCCGAGTGGGAGTTGGCTGACTGGGAAGCATCGACCGTTCACAGTCAGCAGGGAGCGGAAGCAGACATTGTTATCTTCGACACAGTGAATGCTGGAAGCTACAATTGGCCGTTCGATGAATGGAAGCGTTTGGTCAATGTTGCTTTGAGTCGCGCCCGCGAAGCGGTCATTGTTCTCGCCAGCCGCAGCGAGATGGAAGAACCTTATTTGAAACCGTTGATCCGACGATTGACCTCGAGTCGATTGGTCGAAGAAGGCACGGTGGTTCGATGGGAAAAAGTGTCAGACACGCCAACGATTAGGCGAGCGGCGATAGCGGCTGAAGTTTCCGAGTCCTGTGCGACGTACGAAACCAAACAGAATCGCCAACGCGTCATGGGGGAACAGATTAGGCAACGCAGGAAGATGACTCCGGTGCTGTCACAGGAACAACAGCAGCTTACAAACTTGCACCTGGACGGAAAACCTCGGTTGGTGCGTGGTGTCGCGGGCAGCGGCAAGTCCATCGTGCTGTGCAACTGGCTGGCTAAGACCGTCAAGCGAATGGAGGGCGATAAACACGTTCGCATCTGGGCCGTGTACGCCAACCGGTCCTTGCATAAGCTCTTGCGTGAGTCGGTCGAGTCGTCCTGGAAAAGCCTTTGGAAAGACGAGCTATTTGAGATGCCAAATTTCCCTTGGGAGAAAGTGACGCTCTTGCACGTCAGAGACGTGCTTGCCGGGATGCTGCCCAATGCGTCGCTGTCCATGGACGAATTCGAGTTCGATTACGACCGAGCGGCGGAGGAGTTTCTGAATCGGCAAAATTACACCGAGCTTCTTCCGCGATGCACGGCATTGTTTATCGACGAAGCACAGGACATGGGCCCGTCCACACTCATGCTGTTGCTGTCCATTGTCGAGCAGACTGATGCTGACGATCCGAACAGCCGCTCAGCTCACATCTTTTATGACAACGCACAGAACATCTACGGACGAAAAACTCCGAAGTGGTCTGAGTTCGGTCTCGACATGCGAGGTCGTTCCACAATCATGCGAGAGAGTTTCCGCTCGACCACGCCGATTGCCGAACTTGCGGTCAATGTGTTGCACCGATTGACCCCTGCCGATCAGCGACAGGATCAGAACGAACTGATAGAGATCGGTCTGATTGAAAAGACCGAGCGGAATGACGACGATTGGCTACGAGTGCGTTTTAACCAGATCCATGGACCGAAACCGATTTTCCATTCCTTGGCAAACCGCAGCGATGAATTCGATGCGATTGCCGGTCACCTGAAGCATCTAATCTTGAAAGAAGGAATTTCGCCAAGCGATATCTGTGTGATCTATAACGGCAAGTCCGTCGTACAAACTTTGGAAGCCAAACTTGCACCGAAGATGACGCAGATCGGGGTCGAGTTATCGGTGCAGACAAACCGGTCCTTCGAACGTCAAGAGAACACGCTTGTCGTTACAACTTCGAACTCGTACAAGGGCTACGAGTCGGAGGTAGTTGTCATCCCCTGTGTGGATCAATTCGTGTCGGGTGATGGCCAGGTGCTCGGCAACAACCTTTACGTCGCGATGACTCGGGCAAGATCACTTCTGGCCATTTACAGCATCAACGGCGGGTCCGAAGCTAGCCGTAAAATCAGCTCAACAATCGCAGACTGCATCAAGACGCAACGAACAGCACCCGCCATCGATTGCGAAGAGCATGAATGATATCGCTGTTTCTGTAATGCCGCACCTTGTTTCGCCGCTATTTCACAGCAGCGGCGAAACCTTGAGGAAGTTGCCTCGATTTTCACGGAAGGAATTCACAAAAAAAATTTCACGATTTTCAGCCGAGCGCAATTAAGCCCATTGCTTCGTTGCTCCAACAGCGTATACTTTTCTTATCGATCAGCCGATTGCCCCATCGACTGATACGAATCAAAGCCCTTGGCGAGTCTGCCCCGACTTGCCGAGGGTTTTCTTTTTGGTATTCACCGGATCAGTACGAGTTATTCATCGCAACTCATACAGACTCTTTCCCAGGCTGTGCCTGGACTTTCGACAAATACCATTCTTGGTAAATGCTGCTTGCGCCCGCGTAGGCAGGCCATTACCTACGGTGACGCAGCCCATTGATTCAATCTCGGTGACCACAGAGCAAATTCGGGAAAAAACGTGATGTTTCGTGCCCCTACAGTGAAGTGATCCGCCATTCCGACTGCGGCTGAATTTCTCATAACAGTAGCGACATGCGTCAACATGCCATCGGAGGCACCTCTGCTTAGACTCAGTGGGACGAGTCAGTTAGGATGACGCCTGCGGATTGTGGCACAGTCCGCTGGTGTTGTGTGCGAGATCATTGGCAGAGAGTTTGATCGAGCGAATATTTGGTTGTGATCTGATGAGAAAAAATTACGCTTGGACCCTGCTCACGATCGCCTCGTTGACCGTCATCGCCTGGGGCTTGATCGCGTCGACGTCGGATATGACCGCGATCGAACTTGAAAACATCGGATCGATGCCTCGCTCTGTTTCTCCTTCGCCGAGCAAGGAGACCACTTTGGTCAAGGCGCGCCCGGATATCGACCGCAGTGAAGGATACCTTGGATCGGAGTCGTGCAAGAAGTGCCACGAAGACTATCACCAATCGTGGCACACGTCGTATCACCGCACCATGACCCAGCCAATCACGCCGGCAACGGCGCCGGCAGCCATCAACAACACCAGCGTGACGGTCGAGGGCCTGACTTACCTATTCACTCGTCGTAATGAGGACTTCTTTGTCGAGCTAAACGATCCCATTGCCCATGGAAAACGCATGACGCGCCGGTTAGTGTTAATGACGGGTTCCCATCACATGCACGTGTTCTGGTACGAGTCCGGGTTTGACAAAACCCCCGCCCAGTTACCGATCCTCTTTTTGATCGATCAGCAACGATGGATTCCGCGACGCAGCGCGTTCCTTCGAACACCCAACTCGGATAAGGGGCATGAATTGGGACGCTGGAATGAAACCTGCTGCCAATGCCATGCGACTCATCCGCGTACCCGCCCTGAGCCGGATCATACGACTTGGGACACTCGCGTTAGCGATTTTGGAATTACTTGTGAAGCCTGTCATGGACCAGGCGAAGCCCATGTTGCATTTCATCAGTTGGCGTTTAACTCTCCAAAACCAGACTCCGATCCGATTGTAAATCCCAAGGACTTACCGTCCCGAACAAGATCGGACATGTGCGGCCAATGCCATGGAATCCTAATGGTCAACATCACAAACGCTGAAGATCAAGAAGAGTTCTTCACTCACGGTCGTCGATTTCGCCCTGGAAATCGGTTGGATGAGTCTTACTTTCTTCAAGTTGTCCGCGGTAGTGAAAAGCATTGGGAAAGCGAAACGTTCAGCATCTTCAATGAAGTGCCGGGAAGGTTTCACGGTCACTTTTGGCCCGACGGCGAAGTACGCGTATCTGGACGTGATTACACCGGAATGATCGAATCAAAGTGTTTCCAGCAAGGTGAGCTATCGTGCATGTCGTGCCACACGATGCACCAACAAGACGTCACGCTACAGACGCAGTGGAAAAATGACCAACTGCTACCAGGCATGGAAAGTGATGCCGCCTGTCTACAGTGTCATCCGAAATATAAACAGTTGGGAACGGAGCATACACATCATGCTATCGACTCAGAGGGCAGTCGCTGCATGAATTGTCATATGCCGCATACGGTTTACGGAATCCTCAAAACCATTCGCTCGCACACCATCTCCAATCCATCGGTGGCTACGACCATCGAGACGGGACGTCCCAACGCTTGCAACCTTTGTCACTTGGATCATACCCTTGAGCAAACCGCGATTCATCTGAGCAAATGGTATGGACACAACAAACCGGAATTGGCCATCGAAGAAAAGACCACGGCTGCTTCGGTGCTATACTTGCTCGGAGGTGATGCCGCCCAACGAGCCTTGCAAGTCGCGGCATTCCAGTGGGCACCGGCTCAGGAAGCGTCGGGCACCGATTGGATGCAACTGTATCTACTAGTTGGCATGGATGATTCCTACGATGCCGTTCGGCTGATTTCAGAGCGTGCCTACAAATCGCTTCCCAGTGCTACGCCACTGACCTACGACGCTCTCGACTCGCCCCAAAAACGCGAAATGGCGATCGGCACCGCGTATCAAAAAATCCTCCAGACTCCACTGACTCCAAATGCGGCACTGCTGATCGACCCACAGGGCACGCTTGACCAGTCGCGTTTCGAGGCCCTGTACAATCGCCGCAATCATCGGGCTGTCTACTTACAGGAATAATCTTGACGGTGGATGCACCGTCGATGCTGTCAACCGATGACGCTACGCCAATGCAATTCATTTTTACACAACGGAAACCGCAAGACTCATTGACTTGCGGCAAGTTCGGCAACTGCGGGAAATACGATGACGAGTCAAACTTGCACAAGTTTAACGTGGCTGTTTGTGGCGACGATCCTTGCCTGTGGACCTACTCGTTCCGCGATGGGTGAGCTGTCGTTGAACTTGAGTTTCGAGGGCGCTTCAGCGGATGTTTTGGAGATCGATCAACAACGGTCTCTGATCCGGATCGCACCCGCAGGAAACCCAGATCGTGGTTGGGCCTGTTGGTGGGCGCTGCGGATCGACGGTGCTGTTCCAGAACAGGTTATTACAGTCGAAGTCGAAGCTAGCGACAAACCCACTCGCAATAATGGGCGATTGACACAAGGCCTGCTGGACGCGGCCTGGGCGTTGCCCGAACGGGCTTCGTTCTCACATGATGGCAAGACATGGTTTCATACCCTTCCAGGCGAACGCGAGGGTCGCCGGATGCGCTATGACGTTGTCGCAAAGCACGATCAGTTGTGGTTGGCGTGGGGACCACCATTCACTCCCCAAGACACCGAATCGGTCGTGATGGAAGCCCTGAAACAAATCCCTTTCTCGCGCAGGGTCGAAATTGCAACATCGCGCGCCG
>JBGSIA010000180.1:0-7764 GCA_041751935.1 Pirellulaceae bacterium
GTGCTTACTTCCAAAGTAATTGAAGAAAACGAAGAAGTAACACGTTTGAGAGATTCTCAAGTTTGGAAGCAGGACGAACAACGAAGAATCTGGCTGGCGCCAACCCGTTGGTTTTGGCTCAATTGAATCCGTCGGTCACACAAACTTGGAAGACGATCGTTTCCAGTCTGCTTTATACATTCGGGCGAGTACTGGCCTATACCGTGCTCGGAGCAATGGTCGTTGCCAGTTTGCTATCCGCGCCGGGCTTGGCGGTCTGGTTGCAGAAGTATCTCAATTTGTTCCTCGGACCGCTGCTGATCCTTGTCGGGATGGTCTTGTTGGGCCTCATTGAACTTCCCATAAGCTCGGGTCAGGGCATGCAGAAGATGCGTGAGAAATTTGAGAAGCTCGGCATGGTCGGAGCCGGCTTACTGGGATTGTTGTTTGCGCTGAGCTTTTGCCCAGTCTCGGCAGCACTCTTCTTTGGCAGTCTGATTCCATTAGCAGTAAAGAATGACTCAAGTGTTCTATTACCCGCGTTGTATGGCATCGGCACTGGTGTGCCTGTCTTGGTCTTTGCGATCTTGCTCGTTTTCGGCAAGCAATCGTTTTCAACCTTTTTCAAGAAGGTTACCAGTGCTGAAACCTGGTTGCGCGGCATCACCGGAAGCAGCATTTTGATCGTCGGAATTTATATCACTATCCAACAGATTTACTTGAGTTGAATCGTATAGCATCAGCAAAGGAAGTATGTCATGTCATCTATACCTCACAAGTCCTGCTATGGCACGATGTTGCCACATGGGCAACGCCATCATAGCGATGGAAAGGCGTTCAAGCTTCATGAGGTCGGTCCAGTGGGAATGATGGTGCGCTCGCGCGTAGTCGAAACCGATTTAGCCGAGTGGGACGACTGTCGTGCTTGTGAAGAATTTCAGCATTGCTACCAACTTTGCGTGGCGAGGGTCGCGATCGAAAGTGTGATTAACCAAGAATGACACACTTTCCACCAGTATTCGAGTTCACTCTGTTCGCTCGGGCAATTGTCGCCACACGAATCCCGAACGCCTATGCGTCGAAGTTCAATGGTTTCAAAGAGTGGCGGTTGATTTTCGGTGGTTGTTTCCGCCACTCCATTTTCGTTCATTGCACGATGTGACAAACAGCGATCTTTGCAGATAATGTTTGGTAAAAAACATAACCCACAACGCTTTTTCACCAAGTTGTCAGTTTGTTGTTGTCAAAAAGGATATTTGGTTCCCGAACATGTTGAAACCTATCTAACCCAAAGTAAGTGATGTAATGATGGAACCGTCTAAACTAACCGCACCATGGTATGGGATTCCGAGGGATTCCATTCACTGGAACCCTACTGTTAACAGTGACGCATGTATTGGCTGCGGCACGTGTGCAACGACTTGTGGCCGGCAGGTCTATCGCTTTGACTTCGACTCGAAGAAGGCGGTGGTTCTCAATCCCATGCAGTGTATGGTCGGATGCACGACCTGCGGCAACCTCTGTCCTACACAAGCGATCACTTTTCCTGATCCCGCTGAGGTGCGACTTGCATTGGGGAAGCCAGAAGTCCATCAACAAGTAGAAGACAGACTTTTAGCACGAAGCGAAGAACTGGCCTTACATGACGCGTTGCCACATGTAAATCGGATGGTACATCTGCAAATAGACAAGATTGTCGAATACGGCGACCGCATTCGTGTTTTCACACTGCGGGGCAAATCTCTTCCCGAAGACTGCATGTGTCAGTTTGCTGCTGGTGACTATCTTGAAATCTGGGTTCCAGGCAACAAATGGCTTTCGAGAGCCTATTCGATTGGAAACGCACCTCGCGCCGATGGTAGCTTAGAAGTTCAGCTTCACCGAGTTATCGGTGGACGATTCAGTACATGGGCATTTGAGCAAGCCAGAGTAGGAGACGAAGTGACAGCGCGAGGCCCGATTGGCAACTTTCGACTTCGTTCACCGCGTGAAACACCTCTTCTGTTTGTCGCTCGTGGTACTGGCTTTGCTCCGCTCAAGGCGATGATTGAACAGGTTCTTCAGATCGAGCCCAATCGGGACGTGCAGCTTTTTTGGGGCGTCACCGATACTAATGATTTTTATCAACTCGATGTCATTGAGTCTTGGATAAGAAGCAATCCGAGTATGTCTTGCACGTTAACGGCGAGAGTAAAGCAACCAGCATTTGCGGCACCGCAAGGGACGGTTTTTGTTGACGGAACCGTTTACGATGCACTCAGTAAGTGCGACGCCTGTTTAACCAACCGTGATGTATACATGGCTGGTCCAACAAAAACCATGCACGAATCCATCCGTGTTCTCACTTCGCGCAGCGTTCCCCGCGACCGAATCCTAGTGGATTCTTATGGCGAATAGAAATTTGCTCGAAGATTTTCCAACCACTTTCGCCTGCCATTTCACAATAGAACCCAACTGCATATGACCATCAACTGGGAGACAACCAAGACTTGGCTTTGGCGAGGCTTGCAAGGTGCGGCATTGCTGGCGACGGTTTCGGCAGTTGCCTACTGGTATTTCGCGGCCGTGACTGTAACCGAGCATCGAGTTGAAACTGGCGAAGTTGTGTCGGAGGTCATGGGAACGGGTACGCTTGAAGCTCGAATTAAGTCCACGATCAGTCCTAAGATTGCAGGACGAGTCCACGAGATCTTGGTTGACCAGGGTGACCGAGTGAAAGCAGGCCAAGTGTTGTTCACGCTCGACGACGCCGAACTCCAACAGCAAGTTGAAATTGCGCAAGCGACAACTGCCATGTGGCAAGCGTCTCTGGCTCGACTTCAAGCCGACCAAGATCAATCGAAGGCGGTCCTTGCGAACGCAACAACAGACTTGGAACGCATTCAAAAACTCGTGTTAGCCAATGCGGTCTCGAATGAAGAAGCAGATAATGCAGATGAACGCAAGGGGATTGCTGAAGCAGGAGTTGCGAGGTCAGTCGCAGCGTTCATCGAGGGTCAAAAACAAATAACCACAGCCGAGCGAACGCAGGCCTATCATGAGGCCCGACTAGCAGACACTCGAGTGCTCGCCCCGTTTGATGGCCTAGTGGTGAAACGCCATAGCGACCCCGGCGACATTGGAGTTCCAGGTACGCCCATCTTGACTGTGGTTTCGACAGACGAAATCTGGGTGAGTGCTTGGGTAGATGAGACCGAAATGTCTCGCATCCAGCCGTCCCAACCAGCGAAAGTTGTTTTTCGATCAGAGGCTTCCAAAAGCTATCCAGGAAAGGTTGCGAGATTAGGTCGCGAGGCTGACCGTGAAACGCGTGAATTTGTCGTCGACGTTCGAGTGACGGAACTGCCAAGCAATTGGGCAGTCGGGCAACGAGCCGATGTCTTTATCGAAGTAGATCGCAAGCAGGCCGTGCCGCTTTTACCTGCCGAATCCTTATTGTGGCGCGAAGGGGTTGCTGGTGTCTACTGTCTTGTAGATGGTCGAGCACAATGGCGTCCGATTAAGCTTGGATTGCGCAGCACTGTGAACGTCGAGGTAATCGAGGGAGTTGCGGTGGGTGATATTGTAATAATCCCAACTGCGAACAAAAACCTTTCCCTCGATAACAAGCGAGTAAAGGTGTCGAAATGAATTTGGCAATCAAAGATGTACAGCAAAATGCTGGACGATTCGGAATGACTGCCCTCGGCATCGGTATGATGCTGATGATCGTCATGGGAATGGCTGGTATCTATCGTGGACTGATTGAGGATGCAACGCTAATCATCGAACGTATTGGCGGTGATTTGTGGGTTGTGCAACGGGATACGCGTGGACCGTTTGCCGAATTGTCGCGTGTACCACAAACCCTCGTCTACCGAGTGCGGGCAGTTCCCGGCGTCGCATCTGCCCGCGAGTTTGTGTTTCATACCATCCAAAGGACGCGTGATGGCAAGCCTCTACGAATGTCTGTATTGGGGCTGAGCTGGCCTACCGACAAAGGGGAGTGGTTGCCACTAATTGCTGGTCGACCGCTCGCACAAAACCATTTTGAGATCGTCGTTGACAAAACACTTGGATATCACCTGAATGACTCAATCAAGTTAGCTAAAGACACCTATAAGGTGGTTGGCGTTACTAGCGGGATGCTTAGTTCTGGTGGCGACGGCATGGGGGTTGTTACGGTCAGTGATTCTCAGGCGATTCAATTCGATAGCGTTGGCGAAGCGCTTCGTTTAGAGCGTTCCGCAAGAGAGCGACGGTCGAAAAACGATGAACTGTTTTTGAAGCAGCCCCAGCTGATGGAGCAACTGTCAAAGCCCTCCACGCAACTGCCCGCCATTAGCTCGCCACAGATCAGCGCAGTCGTTGTCCAGTTGGCCCCCGGAGCAAGCTTGGCCGAAGTGAACGACTTGATTGCATCATGGGGTGATGTTTCTGTTTACACGAAGGCTGGGCAAGAAGATCTTCTCTTGCAAGGTATGGTCGATAAGGCGCGCCGACAACTTGGAATGTTTAGAACGCTACTGACGATCATCGCTGCGGTCATCATGGCGTTGATACTCTACACACTTACGCTCGACAAACTGCACTCCATCGCGCTGTTAAAACTGCTCGGAGCGCCAGATCGCACAATCTTGGGGATGTTGCTTCAGCAAGCCATCGTCCTTGGCATATTGGGATTTGGGATAGCGTATCTGATGGGATTGCAGCTGTTCCCTTACTTTCCTCGCCGGGTGGTCGTTACCAATGAGGATTTGGTTCAGCTTTTTGTGATCGTATTGGTGATCTCATTCCTTTCAAGTTTGCTGGGTATCTGGCGGGCGATGAAGGTCAAGCCAACCGAAGCGTTGATGGGATAACAAACCATGAGCGAACCACTGGCAATCGAGACGCATCAACTCAATAAGACATACGGTAGCGGTCGCACTCAGGTTATAGCCCTGCGAGAAGCAACCCTGCAAGTTCCAAAGGGCAAAGTTGTTGCGTTGCTTGGGCCAAGTGGCTCGGGGAAATCTACACTCCTGACGATCATCGGATTGGTAATCACACCCACATCCGGCCAGGTATCAATCAACGGTCAACTCGTCGTCGATGGGCCTCACGCGAAGACGGATTTGCGTACCTTTCGTCGCCGTCATATTGGATTCGTATTTCAGAAAGCGAACTTGATTCCGTTTCTTTCAGCGATTGAAAATGTGCAGATCGCGATGGAACTTAACGGCGTCAGTCCCGGCAAAGCACGCAGTCGAGCGATGGACCTTCTAAAAAGCTTCGGCGTTGGCGAGCGTTCACATGACATGCCGTCACGACTCTCGGGTGGGGAACAGCAGCGAGTCGCAATTGCCCGCGCGCTTGCAAATGATCCAGCCGTCTTGCTGGGCGACGAACCAACTGCTGCCCTAGATAGCGAACGGGCCAAGCAGGTTATTGAACTCTTCGGCAAGATCGCTCATGAACAGAACGCTGGTGTCATAGTCGTCACTCATGATCATCGCTTTTTGGACGTGTTTGACGCGATTTACGAAATGGAAGACGGCAAGATTCGTCAATCAGACCCTCGCACCCAAGACCTTCTCAAAACGTGAAGTATTTTCATGATGACGAATTCGCATATGTCGTTTTGCGTCGAATCGTTGTGGATCGCGCTGCGCAGGTCGCAAAAACACCAAAATTGGCTGACCTGCTAAGGAACTTAGTCGGGCGTAGACGCTGCCCGTTCAATCTTCCCGCAGTTAACCTGAAGGCCACGTCGCATTCCCATTCATGAGTTGAGCTCGATCTGATAATACAAATAGTCGAGAGCGGAATTTCAGATTGACGCATTACACGTCGTGTAGCCTCGATTGTCGAAGTTTCTAAACGCAATCAGCGGAACAGGACGATTGTCACTCGTGTGTGTCCTGTTTTATCAGCTTTGGATGTCAGAAAACCAATTCGCTCACCCGTCAATAGGTCACTGCTTGTGAACCGTTACGATTGAAGCAACGCCTGATGATTCATTATCCTTTGGAATGCTTGTAAAATTTGTTGTAGAGCCGCGTCGTTTTCCAAGAGTACCGGATGGTGCAGGATCAACGTGCCGGCGTGCGCGCGTTCCGCCTCATGTAAATCTCCAGTATTGCGAAAACGATTCGGCGAACGTCCGATATGAGCAGCTCGGAAGCCTTCGCCAAAGGCGATGCCTTCGGCCCGAAGTGCTGCGACAAGGCGGTTGCGTGTCAGCCCAAAGCGCATTGTATCAAACTGGAATCCCACTTTATAAAAACCCGGTTGATGATCACCGTCAGGGTTCTGAAAGGGAGTCAACCCAGGAATGTCTCGTAGTAGTTTGAACAATGCAGCAACACTGCGAAACCGCAGAGCATTGCGCTCGTCTAATTTGTCGAGTTGTGGCAGCAACACAGCCGCCTGCAACTCCGACAGAGGGCAGACCAAGTTGCCGCGATACAGCGCCACCTTAGCACGCTGAAAGAGTTTCGGCTGACTCGTCAACAACGCTCCTCCGCGCCCAGCGGTCAATAGCTTCGAACCGCCGAAGCTCAGCACGCCGATGTCACCCCATGTTCCCGCTTTTCGTCCTTGGATCAACGCACCAGGACATTGCGCAGCATCCTCGATGACGAAAAGTCCGTGTCGAGCTGCGATTTCCATTACCTCTCGCATCGGAACCAATCCGCCGTGTAAATGTGAGGCAATAATGGCGCGGCTGGTTGGACCAATGCTCGCTTCGAGCTTTTCGAAATCAAGATTCCAGTTACCGGGTTTCACCTCAACCAGCGCCGGCATAGCGCCGACCTCGTGGATGCAGAGAAAATTGCCGGGGTAATCGTATGCTGCAAGGAGGACCTCATCATTCGCACCGATCCTCAACGCGCGTAAGGCGGCCTCGACGGCGAAAGTGCCGCTGCCGACAGTTAAGACGTGCGGGAGGTTGTGATAGGCTGCCAGTCGCTTTTCTAGCTCAGGCACATATTTGCCTTCGTACTTGCCCCAGGACCCATCGGCATAGGCGGCTTGTAGAACAAGCTCAACCTCTTTATCGGCGATCGGCCAAACCGGCGGTCCTTCAGGACGAATCGGATCGCCACCTAGGATAGCGGGAAGCTGTTGGTCATTTGGAAATGTCATTCAATCGTGATCCTAACCATTTGCGATCCAATCCTTCAACCATAGCTGGAATCAACAACGTCGACACGCTCGCTTGCCGAGCAGTATTTGCTGCCATGCTACCACGCAGGAACTCGCCTAAGAATCTACATCCGTGAGTTCCCAAAACGATTGGCCTTTCGCCCTAACAACAATCAGCGAACAAACCGTCCTTGGACGCAATTCGATTCACCACTTGCTTAGCCGAACCAAAGATTGCGCGTGTTTCGGCGCTAAATCCCTGCTTCACCAGAATGGCTTTTTAATCATGATACGGTTTTCAAACGGTAAAAGAATCTAATATGACAACGCCAATAAAGAACCTTACTGCTGACTAATGCAATGCAATAGCAAACATTCTCGCGCTCCAAATGTCTTTAGCCCTCCGAGCAGTTGACAAAAGCATCGGTTGCTGCGGATTAGGTCCGTAGCAACAAAAAAACAATCAAACATCTTTTTTCTATACTGACACTTGGTTGGTGCTGCTTTGGACGACGTCGTTTTCTGGAAACCACTGGGTGCAGTCGGCTTGGTAGCAGGCTGTCCTGCGGCGAGATCACAGATTGCTATTGGATGAAAATGGCGTCCGTGTCCTAATGAATGTTTTTGGTTTCGCGGCCAAACAACTCACTCGGAACGGACGCCATGCAAAAGCCT
>JBGSIA010000181.1:0-26720 GCA_041751935.1 Pirellulaceae bacterium
GCTTGCGCTCGTCGAGGCCATCGAGAAATTTTCCGTCGCGACCGTACAGTTCGTCAAACGTCCAAGCTTTGACGGTGATACCATCGGCCATCGCCTCGTCGATCAGTACCAACGCGATCTGCGGCTTGGTCAGGAACTGGATATCGTCAGGGACATGAGTTTTTTTCGGCGTGCGGTGTCGCTAGCCCAGTCTCGGTCGAGTGGTTGTTGCCGCGCCGACCGTTTATGATTGACGTTTGCTGGCAACTGGCCAACCTTTGGTTTGTCTTACTCCCTTTCTCTTAACAAAGCCAACTCGATGAATTCTCCTAAACTCTCACGTCGCCAATGGTTGGCGACTACCACTGCCGCGGTGGCTACCGCATCGCTTTCACACAGTTTGCACGCTGCGGAGTCGTCGCCAATGAAGTTGGGGATTCAACTTTACTCGCTTCGTGGTTATGACGTCGACACTGCACTGGTTCACGCTAAGGATCTTGGCTTTGAGCAAGTTGAGTTTTACAGTGGGATGTTCCCCACCGACGCCTCCAGCGAACAAATCGCTCAAATGAAACAGAAGGTCGCCGATCTTGGTTTAACCATCTCGGCTCATGGCGTGAATCGACTCAGCAAAGATGCCGCTGCCAATCGGAAGATCTTTGAGTTTGCCAAGGCAATCGGAATTCCGACGATCACCGCTGACCCTGACCCAGATTCGTTTGACAACCTCGACGAGTTGGTGAAGGAGTTCGATATTCGCGTTGCGATCCACAACCACGGGCCGAGGCATCGGTACAATCAAGTTGTCGATGTGCTGAAGGCGATCGAGGGTCACGATGAACGCATCGGAGCTTGCGCTGATCTGGGGCACTACATCCGCTCAGGGCAAGATGCAACCGAAGTGATTCGCTTGCTGAAGGGACGATTGTACGGCATCCACTTGAAGGACTTCGCAGCTATGGAAGACAAAGCGGAAGGCGTTATCTTGGGCCAGGGACATCTGGATGTGGAAGGTGTGTTCTTGGCATTGCAATCGGTGAGCTTTCCAGCCAATGGTGCAATTTCTCTGGAGTACGAGGAACACCCTGAAAATCCGCTAGCGGAAATTCGTCAATGTGTCGCGGTCGCAAAAGCAGCGATCGCGAAAGTCGCCGGTTGAGGCTGCTGTGAAACGTGTCGCGAAGTTTCATGCATGAAGTGGTCGCCATCGTCGGTTTGTCGTGTCTTGCTGTCACGGTGATCGCGATAGGCGACCCTCTCGGATTGGCTGGAGATGGGCGAACGAGTGATCGTTCTTGGATTGCTCTCTCGGTAGCGTCCCAGGCTTGGATGATTGGATTGCCCGTGGTCGGTGGGGCGATGTTGGTGGAGCGTTTCACGTCTTATACCATTCGATCAATCGTCACCGGGGTGGCGATCGCGTTGCCAGTACTGATGATGCTGGATTGCGTGACTTGGCGAATGCTTGGAGATCATTTGATATCCGCGGCAATGTGGCGAGCGGTCACGGAGTTGAGAGACAGCCTCAGTGACTATGCGAGCGTGAACGTCCTGCAGAGGCTCGTTGGCATTGGGTTCGTAGCGTTCGCAATTAGCGTTTTCCTGCTGTTTTTTTCCAGTTTAGTCGCTCGACAATGGGCGAATCATAGTCGACTCCCGCGACCACTGGTTGTATGGGGAATTTGCACCACCTTGGCGATCGTAACCTTGATCGTTTCGATGGGAGATCGCCAATCTTCTCGAACTGAAATGATAGTGGCTCCATTTCGGCACCCGTTCTGTGTGCTCGGTGTCGTCAGACATCGTGCCGACAATGAACCCAGTATTTCTCCACACCATCAAACGCATCCGGACGATTTCGCAGGTTCAATTCTACGTCGACAACAGCAACAGAGGTTGGCTTCGATTCAAACCGATCGGCTACCGAAAGTACTTCCGGATGTTTTACTTGTTGTCATCGAATCGTTTCGTCGTGAGCTGCTTGATGCTAAGGTGATGCCGAATCTAGCAACAATCGCCGAGAAAAGCATTGTTTGCAAAACGCATTTCTCCGGCGGCAATGCAACCAATCATGGCGTGTTCAGTCTGGTCAATGGCCTGGAAGCGATTTGGCATGAAACGCCAGTTCGTTACACACCGTTGATAAATCGCGTGCTGCGTCAAGCAGGATATGAACTGGGCTTCTTCGGAGGCCACGATGATTGGCGTAAATTTCAAATGGACGGATACATTAGTTCGGAGCACTACGATTCGTTTCAAATCTCGCGACAAGCCGGATTGCAATCAGATCGTCAAGCGGCGCAGTTGGCCGCCGGATTCTTACAACGTCGCACGGGTAACGTCGCCCAGCGCAAGCCGCGGTTTGCCGTACTGTATTTGTATTCGACTCACGCACCATATTACAGCTATGCGAATGATCAAGTTTTCCAGGAGGCTGCCGATGATCGGTTTTTGATCCCTTACCCAATAAGTTCCCAGCCCTATGTTTGGAATCGGTACAAGAATAGTGCCCGATCGGTAGATCGATTGATCGAAGTGGTGCATCAAGACGACCAGATCACCATCGTTACCGGTGATCACGGAGAAGCATTTTTGGAGGACACGACAATCGGGCATGGAATTCGAATTTCCGAGTACCAGAATATGACCCCGATGGTCATCTCGATTCCTGGCCAACCTGCAAGAAGAATCGACCTACCGACCATGCACGCCGACATTTTACCGACGCTCCTGGCGGCGCTACAACTGCGGTTGACCGAGACGAATGTACTCGATGGCGTGGACTTGGCTTCCGTGTCCGAGCAACGACTTTCTCGAAGGCTGTTTGCCACTCGCAACTACTTAAAAGAAGACGTCGCCATCATCGGCCCCTGGACGATCGATCCAAAACAGCCGTTTGCGTATACCGCTTCGGTTTCACTTTCCCGGTTTCACGCCGGCGCGTTATGGCCGATCGATCCACACGGGATGGAAACAACCGCAACAAACGAAACCGCTGATGTGCTCCGAGACTGGCTGGCGGAAAAATTCCCTTAGTGATTGTAAAAAGAGCCCGTTAGGATTTGCCGGAAACGGGGTCTGCCGGTGCTGCACCCAAAAGGTACACGCACACATTCTTCACGTTCGTTAACTGAGTGCAAGTGCCGTTGCTTGGGGTGGGGCAGTTTTGCTACTCCCACACGATCATGAAAAAGTGTCAAAGATTCTTGGTCGACGGTTTGGTTCACTGACGTGAGTGCGGCCGTTTCCAACTCGCCGTTCATATTCTCTCCGGTGGTGTCTGCTGCTCGAAGTGGCGAACAACCGCCCAGCGCTGGCGCATGGATCAATGAGACTCGGCGTGAAATATCGGAAATCGTCCGCGAAGTCGCTCAATCGGTTCGCCAGCCACAACCGAAACAAAAATTCCTTACTTTTCTCGTCGATCGCATGCTCCGAGCGATGTCTGCCGAGGGAGTAGTCATTTGGCAGCGTCATGAAACATCGCCTTCGTCAACTGATCCCATCGAGTCCAGCGTGAACGGCTGGAAAGTTGCGACGCGGTTGGGCCGAATCACTGACCAGTCGTTTGATTCTTCCGAAACCTTAGTCCATGCGTTGCTGTTGGACGCAGTCGTTGATGGAAGGCAACCCGTGGTGGTCCCCTCGACGCCGGGAGCGAATGAACTGGGTACACCGGCTAACCCGGCGTCGGTTCCAGCAGCAATTGTTCCAGTGGATGTAAATCCGTCGGATGATGGCCCAGAGTACTTATTCGAGATATTCATAGAGCCCGATGGCGGAATCGCGACGCAGAGAGGTTACCTGCGGTTTATCGCGCAAATGGCGGACTTGGCAGGCGAATTCTTCCGAGCGGATGAAATGCGTCGATTGAAGCAGCGTCAACAGATTGAAAGTCGAATAGAAACGCTTTGCGCTAGCTTTCACGGACACGATCAATGCGCGACTATCGCGGCCCAACTCGTCGATGGTATCGCAGAACTATTCGGCTTCGACCGCGTCGGACTGTGTCGCGTTCATGGCAAACGAGTTGATCTGATCGCGGTCAGTTTCGTGGAAACAATCGCCCATGGCTCCCCTGCTGCAGAACAGATTCGCTTTGCGGCTGTAGAAAAGGTACCGGACACCTTTTTTGATCTGCGAGTGGTTGATGTCGTTGTGTCGCCACAGTCACCCGCGAATCGGTTGGTTTGCTTAACGCAAGATCCCCAGGTAACGGTCGATGAATCGACTCATGCGGACATCGAGCGTTGTTTGCGACACGCGAATATGGCACTAATCAATGCCAGGCGTCTCGCAGCAGTCCCCGGTTTTCGTTGGTGGAGTTCGCTGGTGGCACGAGGTCCTGCGGCACCAACCCTGTCGCGCCGTATTGCAAGCTTGTCGTTGTTGGCAGGAATAATATTGACGGCTCTGGTTGTTGCCTTGTTTCCAGTTCCTCTTGTCGTCGTGGCATCGGGAACACTGCGGTCCCAGAGTATCGAAAATTTCTGTGCAACTCGCAGCACCGTCGTTCAAGCGGTTCATGTTGAACATGGTCAACACGTTGTTCCCGGCGATGTTTTAGTGACGCTCAGCGATGATGACTTGGAACAACAGATCACAACGCTGCTGGGTCGACGGGCGGTATTGGTCGAACAACAGATTCGCTGGACACAAGCCCTCGTGGACACCGCCTCCCATCGTCTTGACCGCACCGGTCAACTTCAAAATGAGCGAGATTTGGTCGCCGAGGAACTGCGTTCGATTGATCAACAACTCGTGTTGCTTGAGCAAGTTCGCGAGTCACTGACTCTACGGACCACTCGTGAAGGTACTGTTGATGCGTGGCAACTAAAAGAGCGAATCAGCGGTCGCCCGCTTCAACGAGGGGACTTTCTGCTCAGCGTGATCGACAGCAGAACGAATTGGGCCGTTGACACCAGGGTACCGCAAAATCGCATTTCGACATTGGTCGGCGCCGATCGTGAGCAAACCCTCGACATCAGTGTGATATTGCCGAATCGCAACGCAATGTCGTTTGCCGCGATGCTGAAGCAGCTAGGTCCGCCACTGCACTCGGAATCTGATGGCTCGGCAATGAACGCGGTGCTGGTGTCGCTGACCGATCCCGACATTGATTCATTGTCAAACGAACTTGCGCAAGGACCGCTCAATGGAACTCCAGCACAAGTGATCTGCAAGTGTGGTCGGATGCCGCTAGCCTATGTCTTGTTGCAAGATGCTATCACTTCGATTCGAGCCCGTTACCAGATGTACTTCGGGTCACTGCAGCCGAATTCCTCAGGAGAGATATGATGCGGATCGTTGCACAACTGTTCCGAAACACCTGTTCGATGGCAACCAACTTACTCGTCGTGGTATCGATTGGCAGCGCAGCCGAACCAAACGGGATTGGCATCGACGTCCATGACTGTGTCGTGCGGTTTGCAGAGGAAGTCGAAGTACCAGCATTGGCAACCGGGCGAATTGCTGAGGTATTCGTCAGCAGCAACCAAAGTGTCGAAGCTAGCACACCGCTGGTCCGTTTGGACGATCGGTCGTTGCTGATTCGTCGGCGATCGAATCAATTGCGATTGGAACTAGCACGTCAAGCTGCGTTGAATGAGATTGAATTGAAGTACGCCGAGACAGCGCTCGCAGAAGCCCAACAGGAGCTGGATTCAAATCGCTCGATACAGAATGACTTCAGTGGTGCTGTGGCGATGACCCAGCTGAGACGATTGCGGCTTGCCGTCCAGCGTGGTGAATTGGAAGTCGAACGTGCCAAGAAACGTCGCGTTGAAGCCGAGACCGCTGTGGAGTTGGCCGAAGCCGAGCTTTCCGTGGTCGATGATCAGCTTCGCAGTTTACACGTCGAATCACCACTGGCGGGAATTCTATTGGAGACAAGCAAGAGCGTTGGTGAGTGGGTACAAACTGGGGACACCGTGGTAACGATCGCACGGATTGATCGCATTCACATTCACGCATTGCTCGACAGCACAACGATTGCACCACATCGCTGCACTGGCTTACCCGTAAGCGTCCACTGGGTGGATCTGGGAAGTGGCCAGGAGAATTCGCTTCGCGGTCGCGTGTTGTCAGTTGACCCAAATGTGATGCCCGGTGGTCGCTATCGTGTTCATGCCGAGATTGTCAACGAATGCGAACAATCGTCGACGGCGGTTGCCACCGCGACCGCTTGGAAACTTCGCCCGGGAGCTGAGGTGAAGATGAAAATCTATGCCGCCGCCGAAATCGCAATTCGGCCCAGTCGAATGAACCGCCCTAACTAGAGTCCGTTCATTGAGCACGAAGAAACCGTCACCGAGTTCACTACGTTTGAGAGGCGATTTGGGAAGCACCGTTGCGGCCCAGTCACCGCGTGATTGTCATCTGGTGATTGACGAGATTGGCGGTCGCTTCGCGCGAGTCGCTGGCCATGCGTGGAAGTCGTTGAACAACGGCAGCAATGATCCGACACTATGGAAAATGGCTGCCGCCGCAGGTTGGCTACGGACGCGTGTTGAAACCAGAAATCGATGGTTCTCTCCGCTGGCTATTCGCATTCCTCTCTTTTCCATCGACAAGCTCGCCTCTTGGTTGGCTCCGCGTAGTGGCTGGCTGTTCTCAACGACAGCCGTATCCCTCTGGAGCCTAATGGTGATCAGCGCGATGCTCGTCGCTGCGTCCTCGCACAGTCAATGGGTCGCTGCGGTGAGTCGCTTACCGGCATTTTTAGCAACGCTACATCCGCTTTCATTGGCCGTTGTTTTCGTTGGCACCAAGTTGGTGCATGAACTCTCCCATGCGGTCGTCTGCCGTCGGATCGGCGCCCGTTGTGCAGATGTTGGCGTCCTAGTTCTTTGCGGAGTGCCATGCCCTTATTGCGATGTTACGGACGTATGGCGAGTTCCCAGTGTCATGTCGCGTGCTGCGGTGATGCTGGCCGGAATCTACGTCGAGTTGATCGTTGCATCTTTGGCGATTTTCGGCTGGATGTTCAGCTACGATCCAGTAGGGCAATCGTGGTTGGTTTACTTGATGCTGGTTTGTGGCGTCAGCACGCTTGTTTTCAATGCGAATCCCTTGATGAGATACGATGGTTATCACGTCCTGTGTGACGTTTTGGGAAGCGTCAATCTGAGAGCGGAAGCAAGTGACGCATGGTCGCGATTCATCACTCGCACGGTTGGCGGCAGTGGTGCGGGACGCAGCTTCATACAGCCACCTCGCGTTTTCCTTTTGGCCGGATATCATCTGGCGTCAGCGAGTTATCGGTGCCTTATCGCGGTTGCCATCGCTTCGCTGCTAGTGAACGTGGCTGGTTACTTCCAGTTACGGAGTCTGGCATTGGTCTTGGCTATTCTTGCGATTGTGCTGTGGGTGACGAGGTCGGCTCGGAGGTTGTTTGGCGTCGTTTGTGGTCACGGAAACTGGGCCACTATCAATCCCTGGCGTCGAGTTGCCGGCGTAAGTGTTTTGTTCGTCTTGATCATGGTGATCTTAACGTGTCCGATGCCGCGGTATCGCCATGCCACAGGACGCATTGAACCGCTTGAAGCTACCGCGGTCTATCTTGTGAAAAGTGGTACGATCGAGCACGTTGATGTCGAATTTGGTGATAGGGTTCTAGCAAATGAGCAACTTGTTCTGATCAATAATCCTGAAGCCAAACTAGAAACGATACGCATGGACGGTCTAATGCGACTTGCAAGTCTAAGGCGTGCGGCGGCTGAACGATCGGCGCTTGATCGCCCAGAAGCCGCACGACAGTGGCAAGTTCTCCAAGCATCTCAAACGGCAACCACGGTGAGCGCGAAGATGGCTCGCCAGCAAGAACAACGATGTATCGTCACTGCTCCGATTAGCGGCCGAATCCTTCCGCCGGAAAGGTCGCATCAATGGTCTGGTGACAGCACCGATGACAACCTCGCCTCGTCTCGGCTAAAACCGGTTCGACTTGGCGAGCGAGTTGGACATGTCTCTCACAGCGACGTCCCTTGGTGCCGCATCAGCCCGAATGCAAAACGACAGGTGATTCTCTCTCTGTCCAGTCGAGATCGAGAACAGATTTGGGAAGGCTTACCCGTCTCTGTCTGTGAGTTAACGGCTGGTCTTCAAGTTCATGTTTCGCATCTTACATCGATATCGCCGATTCGGGATGATCCCGATTCGGTGCTGAACGAGGCATTCTTTCAAGCCAAATGCGAAATTCCGGAAGCCGATGAACGGTCTTACCTGCTTTCGATTGGTTCGAGGTGCGACGTTGTCATACGTTTGTCCGACCGATCACTCGCAAGCGACTTCATCGCGTGGGTGGGGGATTGGATTCGTGGTTGATGAAACACCAACACCACCAAGACGTCCCGCCCAACTACCGGCGATCGACAGCCGGTATCCAGTCACGTTGGTACCGTCTCCGCATCCTGCAACTTGGGACTATGATTCGCTACTGAAACGCTGTGAATTGAGAACTCAGCGTCGAAGTGGTCCAGGAGGGCAACATCGTAATAAGACCAGCAGCGGCGTCTTTTTAGTCGCCAATGATTGGAACATCGTCGGCGAGGCGACCGAACGGCGCAGCCAAGCCCAGAACCGCGTTACGGCGATGCTTCGCTTGCGGTACCGATTGGCGGTCGAGTTGCGATCCGTTTCAATCCTGGATGCGCCCGCGACCAACCAGGAACGTGAATTGCGAATGTTGACTAGCGCTGGGAAGTTACGACTGAGCGAGGAGAATCCCTCCAAGCCGGCGGTGTTGGCGCTGGTGCTCAATGATATGCATGCTGCCGGTGGCCAGCCGAGTTTGGTGCGGTTGCATTGGAAGTGCAGTACTTCGGCACTCGTCATGCTACTGAGCAGTCATCCGCCAGCACTTGCCCTCGTAAACGAAATTCGCCGTCATCATGCACGTCCACCGCTGAAAGTGTGACGAAGAATTGTCGTTGTGCGTCAATTGAAACCGGGCCAACGTCACTACAAATACATGCCCACAAAGCCGCCGCCGTCCTCGACTTCTTTTTGCACGGCTTCGATTCTCGCTTGCGTCTTCTTTAGGTCTCCGGCTTCGATAAAGCGATCGAATTCAGCGGTTACGGCGTGACGCACACATTCGGTTAAGAAACCAACGGCAGGCTCACTGAGCCAACTGCAGGTCTCTTTCTTAAGTTCGATGATCAGATCGACGCTACGAGTTTTTAGATCTTCGGTGTCAGTCATCACAGGGCCCTCAAACCTGAACACAACTTCGCCGATGTCCGCTTGATTGGTCAAGTGATAAACACACTTTCCCCGATGCAAATAGTAGGTGTTGTGGTTGCCGTGACGCTCAATCGCCGCTTTTACTCGCAGCACGAATTGTTCGTATACTGGCGACGCGTCCACTGGAACGTCCATCCGAGTAACACTGCGGAGTGGTAAACAGTCAAACTCGATCTCCACCCACTTGCCGAACATTCTTTTCTCCTCCGATAAATTGCCCAGAATTTGCTTGACCTCTGCGGGGCGTTCCCCTGACGATAGAAGAAGGGACGGATCGCCCCGTCCAACACTTTTCTTCGCTCGTCCGCTATTTCGAGGTGATCCTACTATGCTGTCAACGATTACTGCGCGTGAAATGATGGTGTCGAATCTTATCACGCTTTCACCGAATATGGATGTACTCGACGCGATAGACGTTTTACTAAAACATCGCATCTCGGGTGCGCCGGTCGTCGACAGTGACTCGCGTTTTTTGGGGATTTTTTCTGAGCGCTCGTGTATGCGTTTCATTCTCGATGCGACCTATGAGCAATTGCCGTCCAATGTATTGTTGCCGTTCATTGACAGCGATCCGCCAACGATCAATGAAAACACAGATTTGTTGACGATCGCTCAAACGTTCATTGACGCTTCGTGTCGCCGATTGCCTGTGCTGGACGAGAAAGGACACTTGATTGGACAGATTTCGCGTCGAGATGTCATGCGTGCTGCACGAACCGAAATCAATACAACTCCTGCATCCCACGCAACGACCGGGCTGTATCTCAGCGCGCTCTTCGAGAACGGTGAACGGCCAGTTTAAAACACGATCCGGTTGATTCGCAGCGTGTTGATACGCAGCGCATCGTAGGCAGCAAACTGGCTACTGCGCGGAAGTCAGGGCTTCCATGCGGCCGACAACTTGGCGATGGATTTGATCCAGTTGTCGTTCGAGCGTTTGATTGCTTTCATAAAGGCGGAGCAACAGCTGGCGAGTCGCCGTGAGTTCTTTTTCTAACTTATCGTGATATTCGGTGATCGCTCGTTTTTCCACCTGAGTTTGCGTCAGATCCAGTTCCAATTTGACTTTGATGTCTTGGTTCGTTGTTAACATCGTGACGGTGGCATCAATAGCATCTTGCAACACTTGCGCTTCGAATTTCAGCTCCTCCTGACGGATCGCCAACTCGGTCAGTCGTAACCGATTACGACGCAGCACAAAGCGATAGTCGTTCAGTGGACGAACAAAGTACGTATCGACTAATCTCGCCACACCATCGTCAAACAACTGATTCGCAGCTTCTTCCTTAACGACGATTTGAGTGCCAGTTTTGAAGGTGACTTTACCTTGATCTTCGCCGCCACGTTGCAAGCGGCTGTCGACCGCACGGCCGTTTCCGTCAAAGAACCCACCGTCAAGTGCACCACGCTGATCAGGGCTATCAACTTCGTCGGTGTAACTTTTTGTAAACTCAACTTTTACCCAACGACTTTCTGGGCGATCGTTGGGCGTGGCCCGAGAACCGTCACGCAGATAGTCGTTGAGCGTGTCTTCGCTGACACGATTTCCGAGCAGGCGACGAACCAGCTCATCGTCGACACGGCCGAAAACGTTTTGATTGTCAGGCTCACTGCCGTCAGCGATAAACGGTTCGTGTCCGTCCAAGGGAAGCATTTCATACAACGACCAGAGCGATGCTTGACGACTGGCAATCGCTTGCTCTTGAGCCGCTTCAAGTGGACCGGTCGGTGAGATCGTCACTTGATTTGGTGCCGATGCGGTGACACGAAATTCACCCAGGTAGAACATTGGAATCGTGAACTGGGCATTGGGTTGTGGCTGTTCGGCGTAACCGTAAACCACAAGGCCGTCGGGCACCAGCGGAACCGGCGCAGCGGCGGGGGCGGCTGCGTCCGCCGCTGCTGCAGGATCAGCCCCCATCGGGTCCGCACCCGGCAGAATACCAGCATCGGCGGCTGACTGAACAAGTGTTATCGAGTTCGCATCAGCGGTTTGCAGTCTGAGGCTGCGCCAACGACGTCCGGCTTCGACTCCCAGCTTGGAAAGTTTTTGGGCCAGAGAAATAACGCCTTCGCCCACCGTGGGGTCGGCTGGATCGCCGTGTTTGATGACTTGCTGCTCGTCCTCGACGCGCTCGACCCATACCACTTGTTCCTCGTAGACTTGGTGCCATGCGGCGCGGCTTTTAAGCACGCCGGCGACGGGAAACATAAATGTCACGGCCAGCAGCATCGTGAACACCGCAGCCACGATTTGGTACCAGCGCCAATCGCGCGCGGCCTTCCAGACGACTACGAAGAAGCCGATCACCGCGAAGATCAGTACCGCTAGCAGGACAAACTTCATCTATCGACCATTGTGGGTGCGTTTCTCGGTTAGGCGCCACAGCGCGAACGAAACGCCCGAGAGGAGAGGACTGTGGAGCCTGTATGGATATTAAGTTGGGCTAATTCGACCGTCAAGCATTTCGTGCTCTTTGGAGGATAAACAAGCAGATTCATCAAAAAACCGGCTGAATTTTCGTCACTCGGCAAGGCGCGAACTCGCCCGTGAAAATCTTCCCCAATCGTCACGACCGGTTCCTGCAGCCCACCCAAACAAGGGTTTAACCCCGTGATCCGGTAAAGTCGCCATAACCGCCGCTCCGAAACCGATACCGAAGGAACCGGTTGTGCATCCGCCGCCGGATTTGACTGAACTGCCAATTATTCGTGTTTCACTGGCTGCCGTGACTATTCAAACCAATCCCTGCCGTGTGACCATTGTCTCATTACTCTTGCTGGCAATCTCCGCGCAAGTCGGGTGTCACCGCCAGTACTATCGGCGACAAGCGAGTAACGAAGCGCACTGTTTGATCGACGAAAAGTCAGGTCACGTCTCACGCCCACCGATCGCTCCCTTGAGAATTGATATCGATCCAAGGAGCCGAATGTTCAATCCATTTGATCCTGATTTTCAGCCGATGCCATTGGATGACCCGTCGTCACACCGGTACATGCAATGCGTGGACGGTCGTCGGGGATATCCCATGTGGAAGGCTGCTGGAATCACCAACGCCGTCGAAAACCCCGAGTGGTACCACTACCTTCCGCTTAATGAAGACGGCGTATTGGTGCTGGATGCAGATACCAGCGTGCGGATCGCGCTGATGCACTCACCCGATTACCAACGCCAACTTGAGCAATTGTTTCTCTCCGCACTTGACGTTAGCAGTGAACGATTTCGCTTCGACACACAGTTTTTTGGTGGAGCGTCGACCGTCCTTACAGCCGACGGCCCCAATCGAACGGGGCTGGGGAACAGCAGCACGACGCTTGCTGTTGGCCCTTTCAGCTCAGGACGCCGCCCTTTGGCATTGCAACGTTCGTTTGCTACCGGCGGTGACTTAGTTGTCGGTGTTGCCAATAGTATCGTGTGGGAGCTTAGCGGCCCAAATAGCCAGAGCGCCACCACAGTACTGGACTTTGCACTGTTACAACCCCTGTTGCGTAACGCGGGCCGCGATAAAGTCCTTGAGCGTTTAACACTTTCCGAGCGACGACTGCTGTCCAACGTTCGCGCCTTCGAACGCTATCGCCGCAGCTTTTACCTATCTGTCGTCACTGGTCGAAATGTTGAAAGCCAAGTTCAACGAAGCGGCGGTGTATTCGGCGTGGGGCTCGGGGGATTCACCGGTCTGGGAAGTGGTTTCTCGGGACTCGGTGGTGGTGGTGGCGGAGCGGGCGGTGGCGGCGGCGTGCCACAGGCGGGCGGTTTCATTGGATTGCTGCAAGACCAACTGCAAATTCGCAACCTGGAAGAGAACAACGCGCGCTTGCGTGAGAACCTTGTGATCCTCGAAGATTCGCTGGTTGAACTGCTGACCACGATTCCGGACGACCCCGAAGAAATCATTCGCCAACGATTGCAGGTTGCACAAGCTCGCTCGGCGCTACTCAACGCCCAAAGCCAACTGATCTCGCGCCAAGCAGATTATCAGGGCTCGATCGATACGTTCCTCGGAACGCTCGGCTTGCCGCCCTATATTTGTACGGTGGTCGAAGACCCCATTCTTGAACGGTTCGAACTAATCGATCGCCTGCTCCGCAGCCGACGCGAGCAGTTAATCGAAGTCCGAAACCAAGTAGGTGCGATCAATATCGCTTTACTGGGAACGGCGACCACCAAGGTAGAAGAAGTCACGGGGCTACCTCAGTCACAACTCGTTTGGTCTTCCGAGGTTGCTGATCGAATTGCCAAACTGCGTGCGGAAGTCCAACCGCTCGCCGAATTCAATAAGAAGCTGATTGACGACGACTTGCCGCGTATCGCTAAAGACCTGGAGCAATTCGCAGATTCGTTGCCGGAGCGGCGTGAACAAAACAGTGAACTGCTGGAAATGTACCGCCGCGAACAACAAATGATCTGTTCCCTGCTGAATGTGACAGAGATCGACGAGTCGATTTTTGATGTCCAACGGCTCGATGAATTGATCACTGAACTGCAACAAGACTACGCCGAGTTGGAAACGCGATTGGCAGCACACCAAACGACAATCGAGACGCTTGACCAGACGCTCCAGCAATACATCGAACGTGGACCAGGCACTGACGATCCGCTGGCTATCGCCAGCGATTTGCGAGTCAACGTGGTTCTTGCGTCACAAGACTTGCTCGCTGAGATCAGCGACGATGTGTTGTCGTTACAGTTGATCCAAGCGCGCGCTCGGACCGAAAGCGTCCTGCTGCCCAAAGTCAGTATCGAACCGGCGACGGCGCTGGAGATCGCACGTCGTAATCGCCGCGACTGGGCGAACGCCCGCGCTTCGCTTGTCGACTCGTGGCGGTTGATTGAATTCAATGCCGACGATCTCGAAAGTAGCCTGGATGTCGTCTTTAGCGGTGACGTACAAAACGTCGGTAACAACCCGGCGGACTTGCGAACGAGTACTGGGCGACTACGTGTCGGCCTGCAATGGGACGCGCCGATAACACGACTGCAAGAACGCAACACGTATCGCCAATCACTGATTGACTATGAACAAGCCAAACGCAGCTATTACAGTTTCGAGGACGATGTGTGGCAATTAATTCGTGGCGAAGTCCGTCAGTTGCAAGCGAACCGATTGAACTTCGAGATCGGACGGCAATCGGTTCGCATCGCTGCGACTCAATTGGAACTCAACGAGGACATTCGGTCACTGCGTGATGCCCGAGGTCTAAGCAGCGGTCCAACCGCAGCCCGTGATACGGTCCAGGCGCTCAACGATTTGCTGAACTCACAAAACCAGTTGCTGAACATCTTTGTGAACTACGAAGTGGTACGCCGCAGTTTGGACCTGGACCTGGGAACGATGCAACTGACATCCGAAGGGCTGTGGATCGATCCAGGTCCAATCTCACCCGAAAGCCTGTTAGCACTCGAAGGTACGCGTGTTGCCGGAATGATCGATTGTGGCGGAAACTGTTGTTTGCCGCTGGAACAGTTACCCTCAGAACCAATCTTCGGGTCCGCTGGAGAAATGCTCAACGCGGCCGAACTACAACAACTGACCAGCGAAATTCGCTTGGATGACCCCGATCTCAGGCTATCGAACCCTTCGTCCTCGCCCAGCACAAGCCCCAATCCAGGCGAACTACAAGGCACGTTCCGCGAGGACACCTCGGGCAACTTGTAAACGGATCGAACGAAAAAAAGCCGCGTTCGAATGAACACGGCTTTCGGTTGTCAGTGTGAATTGACGCTAGGGATATAGCCCCTACTTCTGCTGCAGGCCTGGACGAACTCGCTTGTTAATGTCCGTTTCGAGTACTCCGAATACCGACTCATGACGAGCCACGGACATTTGCAACGCTGCCAACAATCGCTTGGCAGTAAAGAAGTTGACGATAATACGTTGCTTGACTTGGATCGGATCCTTGGGCACGCCAATCGGTTGCGGATTCAATCCGAAATCGATGATCAATTCTTCAGGTGAGCCAGTCACGCGACAGAAGTTGGCATACAAAGCCAACGCGTTTTGGTCCTCGACCTGAACTTGCACAGGCTGTTGGGTTTGTGCTTGCTCAGCCCCAGTTTTGGCAGGGACCGGTGCGCTTTCCGGCTTGTCAGTATTGGGGGTGTTTGTTTCGGGCATCAGTCAATAGCTCCACAGTTGGGAAGGGGCGAAAAAGAAAGCTTGATCTTTCACAACAGGCAAAAGAACGGTTCGTTAAGCTTCACTTATCCAATTTTCGATCGTCAGCGATTTAGTCGCAAAACGCATGATATCGCTGTGACCAGATCATGCAACAATGCGATAACACTCTCGCAAAAGAAAAATGGACCATGAAGATGTAAAATTCGTTTATTCGTCAAACGTGACTTCAATAAATGTTAAGTTGCGTCGTCCAGGCCGACGGCGTGGTTTTGTTCTCAGAACTCAAAGTTGAATGTTTGGGCGATGATTCGCCACAAGCGAGTCCCCAGTGACATAGGTGCAACATGGATTTTCGCGGAACCGCGATAGCCAGGTCTGAGCAATATTTCTAACTCATCAGCCGATAATGGGACGCGTCCTTGATAAGAAACGTTCCGTGGTTTTATCGCACCTGTTTGGGGATCAATTTCGGTTTGCAAATCGCCACCAGTTTGACTTGACAGCGAAGTGGACGCGCTGGTCAGCGACGATTGCGATAGTTCGGTCAGTTCCCCACTGAAGGTACTCAGCCGCCGTGAGTCAAGCTTCAAATCAACGGGTTGACCGATCCGAACCAACTGAACGTCGCCCTGGTCAATCACCAGCACTGCCTCAAATGCATTAGGCGTCCCGATTTCGCATATTAGATCGTCGGCTGTCAACAGCGCACCACGGTTTTCCGGTTCTAACGGCGAACCCGTCCAGCCCGGCAACCGCCCGTCACTACCGGGCTGGGGCTTGCGCTCCGGCGGCGGATAAACGTAGCCGCTGCGTTGTGCCTTGACTTGCAGTCGTTCAATCTCTTCCTCGGTCTTCACTCGAACTTGGCGAATCGATTCCAATAGTTCGACTTGAGTTTCCAATTGCGCCTTCAGGGCATGATCATCGCGGCTGCGAAGTGAAACGTTCCTTTTCTGTACCTCCGCGACCGTTTCCTCGCCCTTGAGCTGCGTCAAGCGGATTTCTAAATCAGGATTACTGAGTACAGCAATCGTGTCACCTTCATTGACCTGGGTCCCCGGCGGTACGGCATGGATCAATTGACCGCCAGTGCCAGCGTACACAGCACCAGCTTCACTCGGCCGAATCTCAAACGCGGCATCAATGTGGTGAGGCAGTGGAATGTAACACACCGCCGCGACCACAACACCGACGACGGCGAGTGTCGTCAACAACGGTTTACGTTTCACCTTAGCTAATCTCCCAGGAGTCCGGACAAATTTCCATGTTTGAATCAGAGGTTGCGCGACCAATCCAGCGAAACCGATCGTCGCTAGCATCCGCCCCAATGCTTGCAGACCGTAGGGTTCCAATACCTGCATCACGAACCAACAAATCGAAAAGACAACAACCCAGCGATAAATCACACTAGCGATCGTGAACATTCCGAACAAAAACTTGCCCCGAGTCGGCAGGAACGGGTCGTCCTGCAATTCCAAACCCAGGCAAGTCTGTTGGAACCAGCGTTTGAGAACTTCCGTGCTCTTTTGACGTAGGTTGGGAATCTCCAACCAATCCATCAAGATGTAGTAACCGTCGAATCGCAGCAGTGGGTTTCCATTAACGAGAACTGTACTGACCACGTTCAAAAACATCATGTTCAAGCATAAGTCATTAATCGTCGTGCCGGATTCAGTGAAGTACCACACGAACGCAGCAAGCGATGCCAGAATCATCTCCACATAAATGCCACCTGCACCGATCCATACTCGCTTCCATTTGTTGGGCAACATCCAGGAGTCAGAAACGTTGCAATACAAACAAGGCGTGAACACTAACAACATGAAGCCGATTTCGTGGCACTCGCCACCAAACTTCTTGCAACTCAGTCCGTGCCCGAATTCATGCAAGACTTTGACCAACGCCATCGTTGCGGCCAGGATCAACCACCGTTCAGCAGCAAAGAACTGCTGGAACGTCGGCAACTTCGCATAAACCGTGTCGTACTGACTGGCTAGCAGCAGCGACGCGCACAAAAACAACCCGATAAAGAAAAACAAGGCTGGAACGGTGAATACCCAACCGAACCAGGGCAATAAACCGTTTAATATTTTCTCGGGGTCGAAGCCACGGAAACGCAAGGCGAAGACGTTTGCCATCTTGCCCATCATCTCTTTGTTCTTCTTTTTGCGCCCGCGTTCCCGCAGCGCCTTGCCCTGTCCCGGCGAATTGCTGATGACCAACCCGCTACGGTGCAACATCCCAATAAATTGTTGCAAGTCCCCAAACGTGATCTTTTGAGGCGCGAACCGCTGTTCAAAACCGTCTTTTATTTGCTGGAGCGATACGTGCCCATCAAGCATATTGAGAATGAAATACTCTTCGTCGTGGAAACGAAAGTACTGTAGCCCCACCGGTTCCTTCACGACCCAGTAACCGGTGCCTTGGTAACGATGGCGACTCGCAGTCAAATCCGGCCGCCTGCGCACTGTTAGCGCACGCGATGAACTGCTGACGAGGGATTCGGCCAACGTGGTCATGGATAAAGTCTAAAATAGATGGGCGTTTGGAGTTTAAGCTCACACGAGGAGTGAGCACGTGGTAAAGGAAGCTTGGATCAGGTTTGGTTTCGAAACAGGTTCAAGTACTGTGAAAACAAAGCACTCAAAGTGCCGGATCATGACATGAAAAGCAACCGTTCGTTTCTTGCTTAATTCCCTGCCTTGATCGTGATTTCAGCTTCCATTCCTGGCTTGATCATCCAAGTATTGCCGTTTCGCGGGTTGTCGATTTCGACCCACACGCGATAGCGGTCATTCAAGTCAACTTCGCTACTAACAAATCCCAACCGTCCGTCGATCGTGATCGCTTGGCCACGATCAGCTTGATTGTAAACAACTATTTGCACCGGAGTTCCAGCAACGACGCGTCCCGAATAACGCAGTGCGTGAATGTCTCCTTCCACTCGCAACTTGTCCAGCTTCACTAGCATTGCGAGGGGACTGCCGGGCTGGACCCATTCGCCGGGCTGGGCAATACGATTTTCAATGTACCCAGCGAATGGAGCTGTAATGCGACGACGCTCGATCTCGTGCTCGGCCATTTGACGCTCGTTGCGTTTGGCGATGTACTTTGCCTTCTCAATTTTCATTTGCATTTCCGCCAAGTCGATTCGAAGTTTCGCCCGCTCAGCCTCAAGTCGCTTTTTCTCCATTTCCCAATAAGGCGTCGCTCCTTGTTTGCGAAGCTCCTTGTAGGCCTCCGCTTCGGCTCGTGCTAATTCCTCACTATTGACAGCATCTTTCAAGTTGACTTCGTTGGTGGCGTTGAGTTCCGCTTCGAGTTCTTCAGCCTTGATCCTTTCCAGAGCTAGTTTAGCCGCCGTATCATCAATGATTCCAAGGACGGCGTCTTTCTCGACACTCTGGCCTTCCTCAATCCCCAGTTCCACGAGTTTGCCTTCAGCCGCCGCTGGTATCTGTACGTGATTGATGAATTTCACACGGCAGTTTTCTGCTTGAATATCACTAGCGGACGTCCGCTCGCGTTGAGCACTCTCGCTCGTTGGGCTTGATCCCAGCGGCGGCAGTTGAGCAACGGCTGTGTTGAGCAATGAAACGGCGACTAGAGTGATTAGGATACGCATGCTTTGACTCGCTCTCAAAGAATTTATCAATCGTGATACTTGAATGAAGCAAACAGGAACTAGAAGAAGAACTTGTACGCCCATTCATAGATTTCATGGAACAGAACGAAACCGCTACTGCGACGTCCGCAACGAATGTCAGCAGTAACTTTCGCACCCGGTGGTGGATTCAATTCACGCAAACGATCCGGTTCGGGAATCGCCGTCAGCTTGATTACCGCCCCATGCTCCTCGTCAGCTTCGGCACGCAGGGAGATCTTTGCAATATCAAGCGTTGCTTTGCAGGTTTGGTCGACATCGGTTGCCAGAATATATTCCACATCAAGCTGCTTGGCATTCGTTTGGCGAATGTATTGATCCAAATGTCCTTGACGCTTTTCCGGCAACTTAAGTTCCAACAACATCGGCTGGCTCAAGTCAGCAATTTCCAATAACACTTGTCCGGTCATGATGGGACGACTTCGCAAAGTTTTTTCGACGTCCCAGGTAACAACCACTCCGTCATGAGGAGCCCGCACGACGAGTTGCTCGGCACGAGCAGCCAACAACGCTTGCTTGGCCTTCAAGCTGTCAAGCTTGGTCTTCAACTCGTATTCTTCGCCTTCAAGCGCGAGTTTGTCCGACACATCCAGTTTGCGACGCTCGCTCAACTGGCCCCTCACACGACCTTGCTCGGCAAGTGTCGTTTGAATTTGTCCCGTCAGTTCCGTGACTTGAATTTCCAAGTCACGGTTTCGCAGCAGAATCATTTCCTGCCCAGCAACGACCGGGCTCTTGTGGTCCACGAGCACATCGATGACTTCGCCGTCAATTGCCGCAAAGACCTCACGGCGAGCTTCGGGCTTGAGTGTGCCCTCAGCCTCCAAGTCAAAATTCAGTGGTACAAACACCAAGGCACACGTCGCCGCGATCAGCAGGGCGATGATGCCAAGTGTTTTCGGTAGCGTTCGTGCTCGCAATACCCAAGTCAGTCGACCAAGCGTCCGCCACACCGGCATCAAGAACAAGTTAGTGTGCGTCAGTGAGTTGGCGATTGCCCGAGTACCATGCTCGTAGACCAAGTCGACACGAGCATGGAAAATCTCTGTCGGTATCGCGCTTTCAATCTGTTCGACGATCAACGCGCCGATGACTTCACCTCGGTGAGCATTGTCGCGGTCGATCACCCCAGCAGCACCAGCCTCATCTTCGATTTTTCGCTGGGGTTCGCGCAGGGGCAGCACGGCGATGTTTCGTCCGTAGGACTGATCAACGTAATCCTCCAACGCCTCCTCGATTTGCGGTGGCAGATCGACAACCGTGCCGTCATGCCAAAGCGGCTCACCCGCAGCCACGACGCGCGTTGCCAACTTATTAAGCGCGGTAACGATATTCGACCTGTTCTCGATCGTGTCCTGGCCGCTGATCGCCAGTACTTTGCACTTGCCGCCTTTCTTGATCGCCACACTCACACGGTCACACCCGATCAGCCGCCGGCCTTCGTTGGCGACAATGTGTGCTGTTTCTTTCAAATCCAGCGACTCATGGGCAGAGCGGGCAAACGAGTCGGACTGTTGCCACAGCACTTGTCGATCGCCGAGCTTTCGCATCTTCTGGCTGCGAAGCCACTCCGATGCTAACTCGCACATCTGCTGCAAGAACCGCAAGTAACCACGTTGCGTGTCCGGTGCAGTGTCCGGTCGCTGGAAAATCTCTATCAATCCGTCGTGGTGATCTTCGTGCTTGAGCGCTCCCAACACCAGCAAGTAGCGAGTGGGGTTGCCCTCGGCGTCACCATCGGTAGTGCCCGAATACGGAGGCACCAACAGTGATTGCCCGGCGTTGGCGACACGACGAATCAACCGGTTGTGACGGTTGGCGTCCTCTGAATCGCCCGACAAAATGGAAGGTTCAGCGTTGATCTGGTATTGCAACCGAATCTGTCGGTCCTCATCCAACAACCAAATCGCACCACCGGAGGCGGCTAGCGCAGTAATCACACGCGAAAGCAGTTCCGAATAGAACTCTTCGGCCGTTGCACCGCTCTTGGCGAGCGCTGCTATCTCGTTAACCAGCCCACGGATCTGGGCTTTGGTTTCTTCAACCGTCTGTTGATTAACCGACATGGCGTCTGTGGAAAAGTCGAGCGAAAGGAATGGGGGAGTACACGTCCAAACGACAGTAATGAATCAACCAATCCATGGCTATGTTGACCTAGGGACGAAGTTGGCAAAAACGCTGGCCTCGGGTCGGCCGTAGCGGTTTTCCCAACTGGGGCGGGAACCCGCCAGTCTGTTGTCACGCCCAATTCGCCTTAAATCGCGACTTGGTCTAGACACTTTATACGTTTTGTATAAACTCGTCCAGAGTGAATTTGATGTTTTTTATAAGTGCACTCTGTGCGTTGCTGGTCAAACATTCACTCGCAGCCTGAATAGCCTCCTGGCTCAAGGCTTCAGATGGATCGTTTCTTCGTCTTTACCCATTGTGGCGGTGTATGCAGCCCGGCGTTCTTTTATCGACGACCGATGCCCAAGCGGCGATTGGTGACCTCCAGCGAGAAATCAATCGCATGCAACGCGGCATCCGATTGGCAATCCAGCAGCAATTGGCTCACTTCAGCGGGCGTTCGCTGGAGTCACTCGCCCACAACAAGGAGCTGGCTCAAATGATCCACCAACTCCTTGAATCGCACGGCTTGCGACTGAAGTGCCCCGAATGCGGACATCCCGCAATCCTGAGAGCCTCGCACCGGCCTGGAATTCCCGCTGGCGTCTTTGTCTTCGATCACACGATCGACGGCAGACGCACGTTCCACGGCGGCCGCCAAGTTGTCCCGGAGCTGCAGCTCACCAGCAAACCGCTACGCCGGACGCCGCAAATCGATCGCACTTGACGCCATTCGCCTACGCATGTAGTCTTTCGTGTAGATGAGTAGTCGTTTTTGCGAGAGAGTGACACATGAGCCAAACAGAACCGCTGGGACTAGCGCCCGCCGAGTGGGAAATCATGAAGCTGCTGTGGGAAAGCGGCCCGTTGGCAGCACGCGATGTCTTTGCCAAGTTGCCAGCGGGGAACCAATGGGCCTACAAGACCGCTAAAACTTTGCTGTCGCGTTTGGTGGCAAAAGGCGCAGTCGAGTACGACCAGATTGGAAATTCGTATTTGTACCGAGCAGCGATCGATCGAGATGCTGCAACGCGACAGGAAGTACAAAGTGTGTTGGCGCGATTGATCAGCGAGGCGTCCAGCCCCGTTCTGGCACACTTCATTGACGAGGTTGAATTAACCGATGACGAAATTCGGCAATTGAAGCGACAGCTTGATGACAAGCGCCGGGCGAACCAGGACAAATAGCGATGAACTGGATTGAACGAATCACGAGTCTGTGGTGGAATTGGATCTGCAACGCGTCCAGCCAGCTGGCGTTGCTGATCGTACTGATCGGAATCTTGACGTTAGTCCTGCAACGTTCGTCACCGCGATTGAGACACTCGCTCTGGTTGGTCGTACTCGCGAAGTCATTTCTTCCTCCAAGCTTTTCTCTTCCAACGGGAATCGGACAATGGAGAGTTCTTGGGGTTGAGTCACCGCAAGTTGTGCGACGCTTGAACCCGTTTCAATTGCAGTATGGCGACAGTCGTCCAGTCACGGATTTTGAAACCGCTGATCTATTTTCCGATCCAACGACCACCGTTCTGTTTGCAGCGTGGACAGTCGGCTTGGTGCTGTTTTGGTTGGTGATTGTCTCTCGCTACTGGAGAGTGGCTCATACGCTCGCGGGGATCGATTCCGAGGACGAGGGACCGCTACGAATCGGATTGGAGAAAGTGGCTATCGAACTGGGGATCTCTCGATGTCCACTGCTGCGCGTCACCGATCACTGGACAGCTCCATTTCTGATAGGCGTGATCCGACCATGCATCGTGTTGCCCGAGCAATTTCGTCATGGTGCATCAGAGTCTGATGTAGCAGTGACACTCGCACACGAACTGGTTCATTATCGACGCCGTGACATCTGGATCGGTTGGCTGCAGGTTGTAGCGCTGAGTCTGTTTTGGTTTCATCCGCTGGTGTGGTGGTCGATGCGTCAATTGCGACAGTGTCGTGAAGAAGCTTGTGACGATGCGGTGCTACGCAAAACTTCCATTTCGCCACAGCGGTATGGTGACGCAATGCTTGGACTGGCAATCAAATCACATCGCTGCTTGATCGATGCGGCTGGACTGATAGGAGTATTTGAACGAGGAACCGAACTTCAACTTCGACTGGAGAAAATAATGTGTTTTACAAAGAATCGGCGGCAATTTGGTTTTGCATCAAGAGCACTTGTCGCCGTTGTCTGCCTGACGCTATTGCCCATGGCGTCGCGAACCGGTATGGATGCGACCGCTCAAGAGCGTCGTGTGCCGGCACTTAAGAAAGAGCAGTTACCATCGCATCCACAAATCGTTTCCTCCTCACCACGAGTAGGTGAAACGGACGTCAAAACTTCAATGCCCGAAATTCGTGTGACGTTTGATCGCGATATGAGCGATGGTATGAGCTGGACTGGCGGTCCACCCTTTTTTCCACCCAGCGACAAAACTGCAAAAGCTCGCTGGATCGATAAGCGAACCTGCGTGCTGCCGGTCAAGCTCGAGGGAGGCAAGTTCTATCGCGTTGGTATTAACTCGACTTCGTACAATAACTTTCGTGCTGTTGACGGTCAGGCTGCACTTCCCACGGCGATCTACTTTGCAACTGAAGGAGCGTCCGCCGAAGCCGTCGGGCAAGCCAGAACGCCAGAGATCGTCGAAATTATTCCGGCCAACGGCGCGACCGATGTTGACACCAAAATTGATATCCTCTCAGTGACCTTCAACATGCCGATGAACGAGGGCATGTCGTGGACGGGGGGCGGTGCGACCTTTCCAGCGGTCCCCGAAGGGCAGCGACCGAGTTGGTCCGAGGACAAACGCACGTGCCGTTTGCCGGTCGCACTCCAGCCCAATCAGAGTTATCGGCTAGGACTGAACAGCCCCAATCATAAGAATTTCCAAAGTGCCGCCGGTGTACCTCTGAAACCGGTCGAATATTCGTTCCAAACCAAATGAAACACAAAAAACTAAGGCGCAGCGACACTTAACCAGAGATCGCTGATCGGAAACAAACCACGAAGTCGGTAGCTTGCCGTTGCATGTTCTAGCGGCGAGTCCGGCGATTGCGTGGTGGGTTTGGCGACGATACGAAACGTTCCCGTAAATGGAGCAGCGTTTTTTTCAGCGGCAATTTTTAGTCTAACCGCTTTGGATGTGTCGCCTTTGACTTCGGATACGACCGCGTCACAGGTTACACCCGATGGTAGTTGATCGGCTGTAATACTCAGCGGTTGATTGAAGCCTGATTGCCGATCGATGCTTACCGTGATTTCGATCGTTGCACCCGCCGCAAGTGTGAAGTGATCATCGGGGACAGTGAGTTCAAACGTTGGCTTGGCTTCGGCGACAACGACGCTGTAAGCATTGCGGGGACCATAGCCATCGACAAGGTCCGTGATCCGCAGTTCATACTGGGCATCGTCTGGGGCTGTGAATTCAACGGCCGAGTCGTATTGGTTCCGTTGCCCATCATCATTCCCAAATGACTTGGTTTCATCAGCGACATTTACCACGGTGACGACCGAATCCACCAAAAAACCGAGGCGCTGCGAGAAAACACGTACGAGATACTTGCATCCCTTCGTGCCCGCAAACCGCAACCGGTCGACTTCTCCGCGTGCGGCAATGTGCCCCGAAAATACGCATGGCAGCGAATCGGTCTTTGCAGGTTCTGCTGTCTCAGATTCGAAAACGATGGTCGCTTCCGCTGGCCCCGTGGGCCGCCAAGCCCAACCCATGGAAGACGCCGCTTCCTGCAAATTCCAGCCAAACCGTTTTACCTTCGATACATCATCACCCATTTGTAAAAGCGGCAGGACATGATCGATAAACTCGCCGTGGGTGACCCGCAAACCGTAGACAAACGATGCTCCGCCAGCGTAACTGATGGTACTGTTGGGTGTTTCCGGAAAGGCAAACACGCGCAGCAATAAGTCGGCATCTTGCTCTACTTGGTAAACCAACTGTGGATCCAATCGGCGGCTATCGTCGGACTGCAACAGCACGTTTCCGTCAAGATCAACCAGTTGCAAGACAGCGTCCATCGGTGAAGCAAGAACCTCGTTAGCAACAACGGATGCAACAAGCGTTTGTCCTTGGACAGCGGAGAAACGATACGTGTCGACGTCGCCACTTTTTTCTAAACGCCCACAAAGGACACTGGGTAGCGTGATAGCGGTTGCGTCAGCGATCCGATTGTTGGGTTCGACTTCCATTTGAGCTGGCATGGATTCGATCAGCAGTGGCACAAGCTGGGTAACCGACTTTGCATCGTGCAATCGAATCCACGCCACGCCTGGAGTCGCATTGTCAGCCACCGCAACCTTGAGCTGGCCAGATTCCTCAGAGGCAGTGATTTTCACGTCACTGCGGTCACTGACTATCTCAATGGGCCAAGTCGGGAACTTGCCCTCTGCGTTGACAACGGTTTCACTACCGGCAGAAACGATCGCCGGAAACAGCCAATCCAATTGGACTTGCGCTTGAACGCGGTCCAGGATCGCAAATTGCACAACGATGGCGAGAAAGATGCGTGAAATCAACCGACTAACCCATCAATTCGGAGATGGGTTCCGAATCGCTGACCAGGTGAACGGGTCGGCCTTCGGGCGAATACAACATCTGACCGGGATCAATCCCAAGTTTGCTGTACACCGTCGAAACAAAATTCTCCGGTGCAAGCACTCGTTCTACTGCCGCAAAGCCTTGACGATCGGTCGCTCCGACGACTTGACCTCCAGGAGTATTGCCACCGGCGAACATCACGCTCATGGCGTTGGACCAGTGATCGCGTCTGCCGTCTTTGTTTATCTTCGGAGTACGTCCGAATTCACCCAAGGCAATCACCAGTGTTCGCTCCAGCATCCCGCGGTCTTTCAAATCCGTGATTAGTGCGGCGATGGTTGCCTCGAAGGAAGGCATTCTTTTCTCGTAGGCGTTGAACAAATCCGTGTGATGATCCCATCCTCCCTGGCTCAACGTCACAAACGGAACTCCGGCACCAACCAGCCGACGGGCGAGTAACGCTTGTTGGCCAAAAGTGTTTCGGCCATACCTATCGCGAACGGCGTCGGGTTCGGAATGAATATCAAAGGCAGCCTGTGCTTCGGGGCTGCTGATGATCTGCAGACCTTGGGCGAAGAACTCATCGGCGGCCAGCACGGGGTCGCCGGCTGCGGCGTCCGTGATTCGTTGCATTTGGTCGATGCGACGGCGGATTTCTTGTCGCGAATCGACTCGAACATCTGTCAAGCTGCTGGGGATCGTGACATCGCGAACTTTGAAACTCGAACGATTGGGATCATCGGGCACGACAAAGGGTGCATGCTTGGCGCCCAGAAAATGCGGGCCGCCTGAACGCGACATGCTGGGGATGGAAAAGTACGCAGGAATGCCGTCGGGAGCACCGACTTGATGAGACACAACGCTACCAAGACTTGGATGAAAGCTGACGAACGCACCACATCCAACTGGAATTCGTGGCGGAGCGCCGGTCATCATGTAATGGTTGCCTGCACCGTGGTTGCCTTGATCGTGACGGATCGATCGGACGATTGCTAAGTCATCCGAGATGGCCGCGAGCTTTGGCAGGACTTGCGAGAAATGAATGCCAGCGGTCTGGGTCGCAATTGT
>JBGSIA010000182.1:0-10791 GCA_041751935.1 Pirellulaceae bacterium
TTTGGTTGCTCTCCACCTTTTCTGTTGAAAACGCAGTTACCATTGGCTACGGGGCGGTAACGGCTTCCCCGATCAGGACTTTCACCCGATAATTCAATCGCCTTCACAGGCGCACTAGTGGGATTCGCAAGAATTCCACTTACATACGGGGAATTCAGGCGAGTCCTACTGCATCGGTTACATTTTCATCCGCCGCTCGCCTAACAGGAGACATGCGGTATCAGTAAAGCATCTCCGATTTCAATGCGCAAGTGGCAACTGAAACCCAATCATCAGCCTTGACCGCTTTGGATTGCATGAGCTAATAAGCTGTTTACCGAATTTCCCGCCCACAGGTTATCAAGCCCCAACCATGGAAGGTTGATCGATGGCCGATCCAAATACTGCCGTTCCTTTGCTGGATATCAATCGCGAGAACCAGCCCTACCGCGAAGAGTTCATTGAAGCACTGACCCATGTAGTCGACAGCGGACGTTTCTTGTTCGGACCCGATGTCCATGAACTCGAACGCGAAGTCGCCGCTTACAGTCAAGTCGACAATGCAATCGGATGTGCCTCGGGCAGCGATGCGTTGCTATTGGCCTTGATGGCATTGGGCATCGGTCCTGGTGACGAAGTGATCGTTCCCAGCTTCACGTTCTTTGCATCGGTTAGTTGCATCACGCGACTCGGGGCGACACCCGTTTTTGTCGATATCCGCCCCGATACGTTCAATATCGATGCTAACTTGGTCGAAGAGGCGATCACGCCAGCGACCAAAGCCATCATCCCCGTGCATTTGTTCGGACAATGCGCCGAGATAGATCGTTTGTGCCAAATCGGCGGCGAACACGATATTGCAATCATCGAGGATGCCGCCCAAGCGATCGGTGCCGCGTATCATTCGCGTCCAGCGGGAAGCTGGGGCACGATCGGATGTTTCAGTTTCTACCCGACGAAAAATTTGGGTGGAATGGGTGACGGAGGAATGATCACTGCTGGCGATGCGGCACTTGCTGATCGCATTCGATTATTTGCCGCTCATGGGATGCGCCCGCGGTACTATCACCAAGTCGTGGGCATCAATAGCCGACTGGATACGTTCCAAGCGGCCGTGTTGCGAGTCAAGCTGAAACATTTGCCCCAAGCGGTTGATGCGCGGTCCAAAATTGCCGCTCGCTACTCGCGCATGCTTCGGGACTCAAATCTATTGGGCGATGATGCGATCTTGGCTCCGACGAATGATCCAGCAGCGTTCCACGTTTGGAATCAGTACGCGATTCGCGTTGGTGGCGGACGTCGAAACTCGCTCCGCGCTCATTTGGCTGAGCGAGGAATCGGCACCGAAATTTACTATCCAGTACCAATGCACCAGCAAGAATGCTACGCCGACTTGAAAGTCAATCGTGACCGATTGACCGAGACCGAGTCTGCGAGCCGCGAGGTCCTGAACTTGCCCATATTCCCGACTCTGTCGGCCGATGAACAAGCTCGGGTCATCGATGGGATACGAAGTTTTTACGCGACGAAGTCTCAATCGATCGCCGCGTGAGGCGTCGAAGCTTCAAGCGTTAGCAAAACCATTATTTCGAAACCATGGTCAGCGTTCCCAGTGAATCCCTGGGAACGCATTTTCGCGTGACGCTTTGCTCGCAACGCGTTAGCTACGCCGAAGCGGCCGTCAGTGCCTGCTGCAACGCCGACTTAGGTCGCACCCCAATGAAGCTGTCCGCAACTTCGCCGCCCTTGAAAACGAGCAGCGTCGGAATGCTATTCACTCCGAATCGCTGGGCAGCTTCGGGATTGTCGTCGATGTTGACCTTGCCGATCTTGACGCCGGGGTTTTCGTTAGCCAATTCGTCAATCATGGGGGCGATTTGACGGCAGGGACCACACCAGGGTGCCCAAAAGTCGACAAGCACTGTGCCCTCGGCTTGTAGCACTTCGGCGTCGAAATTGTCGTCGGTAAATTCTTTCACAGCATCGGAAGCCATGAGAAATTCCTTGCGTCTTGATGTAGGTGGTTTCCAAATTTGCTCACCGAGCGAGCGGAGCCAAATTGTATGTCCACCGGCGGCGGTGTCAATTTGGCTAAGCGAGTCGATGACCGAGCCAATTAACGCAACAATTGGGCCAATTCGTCCAGAATGATCGCTGTTGCCCCCCAAATCAGACGCGACGCAAGCGGCGTGACCGTGGCTTCGAGACGGTCAGCCTGGGTGTCGCAGGTCATCGTCCGTGCATCGCGGGTACGGAACGCTGGTGCCCGAAAGGACATCCTATCGACCACTTGATCACCGTTTCGGACCGGTTTTTCACGCACCAGCGTGGTTCGATTCCGCGTGTCCAACAAGGTCGCTAGCGGTACTTCGATAACCTCGGCCACCTCACCGGGATCGGGGCACCAGTCACAGTCGGGTGTTTCCACAATCGCCACAATCGGATGAACTCGATTGTCGCTGGCGTAAACGTACTGAGTTGCGAGCTCGCCACAGAATCGCGTGACTTGGCAAGAAACGCCCAATTCTTCACGAAATTCTCTCAGCGCTGCACCGTAGACATCTTCGCCGCTTTCAACGCGGCCGCCAGGAAGACAGATCTGTCCTGCATGGTGCTTCAAAAATTGCGGTCGAAGTGTTAGCGGAATCCACCACCGAGAATTTCGCTGATACAAGGTCACGGCAACCGCAGCCAATCGCGAAGCCTGGCGAAACGGTCCCTGATGTCGACCATACGCCAATGCTGGAGTCATCTCGCTGGCCCTGAGCGGTCGTCGATCGGTCAACTGACGCGACAGCAGGTCACCCATCTGCCCCACGGACCAGCGATCCACGTCGATCGCCGGGGCTCGCATTTGGGTGTTTGGCGATTGTGTTGGGCTAAGCTGGCGACGGTGATTGGGGGACATGTTCACTTTACCTGTTAAGCGAGCGGCGGCAGTTTTTCTCGCCAGAATTCCCCGGATGTAATTGGAATTCTTGCGAATCCCGCTACATCGGGTACGGCAGTTACAGCAGGCTCTCCAGCAACCGTCTCAGTTTCCTCAATTCTACTCGATGATCATGGTCGGGCATCGGAGTCATGTGAACCGTTAAGGCTCGGTCGTATTTGTCTCGCTCTAGCTGGGTGACGATTTTTCCGTAATCAATCTCACCCTGACCGACACTCACTTGGAACTTGTCCGGTCGCGAATCTCGCAAGTGAACGTTGTAAACGTACTTCAAAATCTTATCGAGGTTTTTTCCCTTGGCTGAGCCGGTCACGTAAACGCTCGGGTCCAACGAAATGCCAAGTCCATCGACGTTATTGCACAAGACCATCAGCGTGTCCGGATCTTCGCTCAAGCACCCCAATTGGCTCCTCACCGCGACGCGGATGCCCTCGGTTTCAGCGGTTTGTACCAGCTTCTGTAAATGCTCGACTTCTTCATTGAAAGGTGTCCCTAACTCTGCTGAAGGGACGAACAAATTGGCGACCTTGGTGGCTTTTGCCATGCGACAGATTTGATGAAAATCTTCGTAGTGGTCTTCGCCCGTCGAATCGAGCTGGACGCTATACCCGGAAATATCCAAGCGATGACCGCCCCGGATGAACTTTGCCGCTCGCTCGGGGTCTTCGATGACGTCACTCGGTTTGATGTGCCCCCCGCGTTCGTGGATGTCAATTTCAATGGTCGCGAACTCGAGATCCTGCAAGACCTCGATCGCTTCATGAAATTCCTTGTCTGGCCAACACTCAGTCGAAGCTGCAACAAACACGCGCGTGTTCCTTTCCAATCCCTAGAAACTCAAAATACCATCCGATTTCTCTGTCGCCCCACAGCTTACCGTTTTTACGCAGTCCCGCCAAACCCGGTTTCTGATGCCTAATCGGATTGCCCAGCAACTCGTTAAGCGTCTTTGCCCGTCGTTTCGCCCATCACGGTGACCACCAGGCTACGTGATCCACCGTGATTTCGGTGTTCGCAGAGGTAGATTCCTTGCCAGGTCCCCAGCATCAATCGCCCGCTGCCAATGGGAATCATCACACTGGCACCGAGCATGGATGCCTTGACGTGAGCCGGCATATCGTCGGGGCCCTCGATCGTGTGAACGTAATCGAGGGACTGTGGAACCGCGTAGTTCATGGCTGTTTCGAAATCAACGCGGACATCCGGATCGGCATTTTCGTTGATGGTCAACGAGGCGCTGGTGTGCTGGATGAACGCTTGCATCCATCCGACCTTCACTTGCGACAGCTCTGGAACCGCCTTAAGCACATGGTGGGTGATCAAATGGAAGCCGCGCGACAGTGGTGGAAGCTGCAATGTTGTTTGAAACCACACGGGGAACACACTCAAGGTTGATAGTGAACGAGAAAAATTCTGAAATTTTTTTTGGCGATGAGTTCGCTATTTTGTACGACGCATGGGAGCAAGAATGCTACGGGGGGCCAAATGCATTCCAAATAGCGCCGTTTACCACCACTTGACATGTCGCTGACTTCGCGGCAAGTCGTGCCCCCGCAATTCGCACTCTAAGCAATTTTAGACACCATTAACATTTGCTTCATTAAGCCTTCGCGATTGCGGCTAGTCGTCGTCGTTCCCATCGGCTCAGATGCCCTGGGTTCGCTCACTATCCCGCGTGCGGTTAAACCGGGTGATTGAGCGCTGCAGCTTGATAGTATTTTCTTGACTCTTGCCTGCGAACGTTAATAATCCCTGCTGACAACACAATTTGCAGCCAGTGGACTGAGCTGCAAGACAATTCAAATGGTGCGATGCGGGTCAGACGGATGACCAGCGTTCGTTGGAAAGAAGAAGAGAGAATGAGCAACTGCAAAAACGTTTTTGAAGCCATCCTGCGTTACGGCCACGATGAAGACTTCGTTCCCAACCAGGGCAGCGACTTCGAGGCGACTGATGCACCGGCGGGCAGCCCAGAAAAGATTGAAGTGCTGCGTCGTCGAGTCGAATTGGGCCAACCGCTTTGGCACACCACCGACCGCATCGATTACAGCGGTTTGACCGGTGCCATCCGGCCTCGCGAATAACATCGCATCTGCATCGCACCCGAACCGCTTCGCGATGCATCCAATTCCTGCAGACCCAGACACCTCGCCCGCCACACCTGTGGTAGGCGAGGTGTTCTGTTTTTCCGGTATCCCCACAGTGGCCCGACACCTTTTTCAAAAAGTCTCTCAGCAACATGGCTACCCACACCACCGACTCTCTGTGCCAATCGAAGTGTGTTCCCTGTGAAGGTGGTGTTCCCGTCCTGACACCAACCGAAGTTCAAGACTTTCTAAAGGCGATTCCCCTCTGGTCGCGCACCGATGATGGCAAGGCTATCTATCGCCAGCGGAAGTTGAAATCGTTCGCCCAAGGCCTCCAGTGGCTAAACGCTATCGGCGAGATCGCTGAAGCCGACCAGCATCACCCCGATTTGCATCTGACAGGCTACCGCAATGTTCGTGTTGAACTAACCACGCACGCCATCGGTGGATTGAGCGAGAATGATTTCATCATCGCCGCCAAGATCGACCAACTCGGCACATGATTCCGCGTCATCGTGCCTTGGCGATCCTGACCGAGTGTAAGGGCGACGAAATATGGAGCGTCGAACACTGCTTATCGCGAGGCGTTCCCCAGAGCTGGATCGACGAACTCGTCGATACGTTTGAATCGGGGTTTCGCACCGATCGCGAAACGATCTACATTGGCGACGTGAAAACGAACCACTACCGGGGAGTCCGCGATGTCGACTTGGCGATCCGATTAGCCACGACGATGGGACTGGACGTTGACCGCGTCACGGCGTTGAGGCTCGGCCGCCACGGAATCGTTACGGCCATCAAGCAATCGATCATGGATGGGGACTGAGCGCCAGTCGCTTGCGTTTACTTCAGCCCTTTTTGCGCCGCTTCAAGTTTGCCGCGAAGGTATCGCAACTCGCGCTCGCTGTCCTTTGCATTGGACACAAAATTTTCAGGTTGCCCCAAAACAATTCGCATCAATGAATGGACCAGAGGGCGGCCTAACTCGTGATTCATGTGGATAGCGTCTCGGTACAGTTCCGAAATACTGTCAAATGGAGCATCACCGTTTTCAATATCGCGATCAATTTCTGCCAGAACCGCGAACGCATCAGTCAAGCGAATTTCGAGCTGCGGTCGTTGCTGCAACAGTCGTTCGCTCAGTTGTGCGAAGTACCGCTCATTATGTTGCATCTCATCGCTTGTACCAGCAAGTTCGTCTCGCAATTGTTCATGCCGCGCCCATCCAGTATGCAGCACAAGTACAGCGTCGGGTTGATCGACTAACCACGCCAAAATGGTCTGGGCGTCTTTCTCGATTGTCGAACCGTAATGAGGCTGGACGACGACAAAATCGTACGGACCTTTTCGCATCGCAAGCGGCCACAACGTCGATGTGTCGACACACGGCGACTCGGGATGCTGATGGATGTACGGTAGGCTTTTCCCACAATCGACATGCCACCAAACTTCACCATCAAGTTTCGACGGCGACGTGTCCCAGGTCAACGAATTGCCGATCAGAAAAATTCGCTGCGGATGATCTCGAACGACGTTCGCTTGCAGCTCGATGTTGACTGGCGGTGTAGTGTTGAACCGCACCTCGGGCGTCTTGTCCGTCGCTAACTCCCACTCGTTGTTCGCGACCAGATTCGTACCCGCTTTGTGAAAACGCAAGGGAGACTGGGCGACCCAACGAATCGCGTTCTCTCGAATCGTTAAGCCCGTTGTACCTTCGTCCAAGAACATTCCGTTGGACTCGGCACGACCTGCCGCGTGAGGCACACCGACAATCGTGTTCCGCTCAATGATCGAACCCGGCTGATTGCCCAACGTGTAGATTCCGCCGCCATCGCTGAGCAACTGCATCGGATGTTCGATGGAATTTCCGCGAATGAGGTTTTCACCCGCTGGCGTTGACGAATCGTTCCACATCCAACCCAGCGATATCCCTGTATACGGCACGTCACGAATGATATTGTTTTCAATTACGAGTGATCGATTCAGCGGTGCCCAAATCGCGACACTGCCCGGTAGGATCTGACCGCAGCGAGAAATCTTACAGCCGACGACTTGATTGCCAGTTGAGATCTGCTCGGGAGCCCCCTGGTACCACGCTTTGCCGTCGACTTGGCGTCCGTTGTCTTCTCCTAAATTGATCGCATTGCCACCGACATCGGTAAATTCACAATCGCGGATGCTGCATCGACTCGAACGGCTTCCTAGCCACAACGCCGAATTCCCCAGAGCCCGGAATCGACAATTAACGACAACCCCAGAAGTCGCATGCTGTATTTGAACCGCGGCGGATAACATCGGGCGACCCGACTGGGACCGAGTGCCACTGGCATCGCGTGGTTCATGCATCGTTGCTTGAGCGCCGGCTATTCCGCCCAATGGCATCGGAAATCGGGAACCACGAAACTCCAGATTTTCGAAAACGAGATGAGCTATGGCGGTGTTGGAATCACCTTTGGCATCGACCAGGGTTTCCAAGATCGGCAGCTCGACCTCGGGCGGGGATACCTCGGTGGCGCCCTCCGCTGGCTGGCGTTTGAGCATCACAACTTGTCCCGCTTCACGATCGATCCACCATTCGCCGGGAGCATCAGCCAGCGACGGTGCTCCTTCGAGCCAAAATCGCGGTTGTGCTTCGAAATGATCGATCGCGTAATGCGGTGCTTCGCATCCAATCGGCCCAACCGTACTCAGCGTGCGAGTGTCAGCATCGTATTGCTTGATCGGCAATCGGCTGCTGGACCAATCATGCAAGAACACCAAGTCAGCGGCAGTCGCATCTTTGTCGAATGATGTTGGGAGAACTCCTTCGGGCACAGTGAATCCACTGCGACGGTCGGCAAGAGTTTTTTCGATCCTCAGCGTCCCCAAATTCGGATGCCGCGCCGGTGCTTGCAACTCGCCATCAACGATCAATTGCCGCGGTATCCCCTTGTCTTTCCAACCTTGGGGTAACTGAAATCGCCAGCTGGTCGCATCGCTGGAGGCAAGCTCCAATGTCGTCGCGCCACTGAGGATTGTCGGCTCGTCGGCTGCACCGCGTAGAGTCAGCCCCTGGCCGATGATCGCTGAGTCCAACACGAGCGTTGACTCAAGTTGTATTCGTGGCGCCGCAATTTCAATCACCACCGCCAACAGGTTGTTGGCGTCTCGTTGCTCGCGAAGTGATTGCAGCTCCTTCAGCAATGAATCCGCGTCTGTAACCCGGCGCACGTCTTGAACCCGGCGCACATCTTGGGCGAGCGTTGTGCCCAACCAACCGATCATCACGATCAGAACAAATACGAATCGCATCTCAACACTCTTCTTGGCTACGGTGAACTTCTCGAGGTACGTACTGGCCAGGCGCATCGCTGTTGTAGTGTTTCGCTAACACCAACTCAAACTCATCGTGACTTCTCAGACGTACAAAATCTAATCGCACCACATCATGATTCGGGTGCGAGTAGGAGTACTTGATACAGAACTTGCGCATCAACAACGCTGCCCGGTCTGGTCCGTAGGTTGCTTCACATAGTTCAAAGTGGCGACGCATCACAGCCGCTTGCTCATGCAAAGTTGGCGGTGGCGGCAATTGCCCAGTGGCTGCAATCGCTCTCGCTTGTGAAAAGATCCAGGGGTTGCCGATTGCACCACGAGCAACTGTCACACCGTCAACACCGGTTTGTTCAAGCATCGCGAAACAATCCGCTGCCGAAAATAAGTCGCCACTTCCCAGAATCGTCATCTTGTCTTCCACGTGCTGTTTGACTTCTGCCAAGAATTCCCAGCGACTGGGGCCTACATAGCGTTGGACCACCGTGCGACCATGGACGGTTGCGGCAGCGATGCCAATCTCCATGGCGCCATCAAGGATTTCAAAAAAGTGATCGCGAGACTGGGCCGAATCGTCGATGCCGCGACGCATCTTCACGGATACAGGGATCTGTGGCGGCACGATGTCGCGCGTCCGCCGCAGGATCTCGATCGCAACTGCGGGCTGGGACAAATGGAAACCGCCCCGGCAACGCCCCAGGACTTTCTTCACCGGGCAACCAAAGTTGACGTCGATCACATCGAAACCCCCCTCAGCCAACTTGGCCGCACCGAGTGAGAACTGCTCTGGCTCGGCCCCCATCAACTGTCCCGCGACAGGATGTTCGTCGGGGTGAATGTCAAGAAAGTGACGCGTCTTTTTGCGATCACTCAAGTTGACGAGGAACTGGTCCAGCATCACTTCGCAAAGCGTATAGCTCGCACCATGCTCGCGCGCCACGACCCGCATCGGCAGATCGCTGTAGCCCGACAACGCCGCCTGGACCACCGGAAAGCCAATCCTTAACGGCCCCACTACAAGAGTTGGCAGCGGCTTAACGGTCATCGAGGCGGAACTGGACATACTCACCATGGGATTCAGAAAAAATCGTCGACTTCGCGGCTATCCAGCAACGAATCGACGGAGCGTTTCGACAAAGTTCTTGCTACGATTGTAGCCCATCCTCCGATTCTTCGCTGCTTCAGACCAACACACCCTCATGCAAACCCACGCTACGCACTTCGGAAAAACCAACGACGGCCGCGACGTTACTCAACTGACCCTGACCAACGACCTGGGGCATCACGTCAGTATGATGAACTTTGGTGCCACACTGTTGGATGTGAATGTGCCCGATCGCGATGGCAAACTTGCGAACGTCAACTTGCGTTTCGATTCACTCGCTCCTTATCTTCGGCCGCATCCGTACTTTGGCAGCACCGTTGGCCGCTTTTGCAATCGCATCGAGCTGGGCAGATTCACGATCGATGGCGTCCAGACGCAACTGGAAACAAACTGTGGAAAACATCACTTGCATGGCGGCACCGATGGTTTTTCGCACCAATTGTTTGCATACGAGTTGTTCAGTGAGAACGATACGAGCGTTGTCCGGTTCACTTACACCAGTCCTGCTGGCGAAGCAAATTATCCTGGTACGGTCAACGTCACCGTCGAGTATCGCTGGAACAACCAAGATGAATTGACCGTCCGTTTTCTAGCGACCACCGACGCGGCCACACACCTCAACTTGACCAACCACAGTTACTGGAATCTTGGTGGCGCTGGCAGCGGCACGACGCTCGATCACGAGGCAACCATTCATGCGGATCACGTGTTGGACGTCGATGACGACTTGATCCCCACGGGCAAACTCAACGATGTCTCCGGCAGTGGACTCGATTTCCGAGTTGCCACCGCACTCGGCGATCGCATCCGTCATTATCCTGGTCCCAAGGGCTACGACCATTGTTTCGCCGTCCGTGGTACCGCAGGAACGCTGCGACCGGCCGCTGAAGTCCGTGATCCCAAGACGGGACGCGTGTTACAGATTGCGACCACTCAACCAGGAATCCAGCTCTACACAGCAAACCACTTACCCGGCGACGACAGTTCCAATGGCTACGGAGGACATGAAGCATTTTGTTTGGAGACACAGCACTTCCCCAATGCTCCGAACTGTCCCTCATTCGCCAGCACACTGGTTCGCCCCGGCGAAACGCTCGACGAAACAACTGTGCATCGATTCTTGGTGCACAATTAGGTTCCCTTAAGTCGAAGGCTGGTGTACAGGCTTTAGCCGCAAGTCTTCTACCGTAGCGGGATTCGCAAGAATTCCGATTACCAAGTGGAATTCTTGCGAATCCCACTAGTGCGCCTGTGAAGGCGATTGAATTATCGGGTGAAAGTCCTGATCGGGGAAGCCGTTACCGCCCCGTAGCCAATGGTAACTGCGTTTTCAACAGAAAAGGTGGAGAGCAACCAAA
>JBGSIA010000183.1:0-129560 GCA_041751935.1 Pirellulaceae bacterium
TCTCATATTTCAAGTTTTCATTGTCACGCACAAGACACTCATTAATGCGATCTTGTTCGTCGATCAACGCATGACACGCGGCGAGATTGTGCGGCAGTGAAGCTTCGATTGACATAGCAACACGTTGTCGCGATTGCATGACAAAAAACGCAAGACGATGACTCGCCTTGCGTATGCATTTTTCCGAAATAGTTTTGCTGTTCGCGCTAGGCAACTTTGAAGCGTTTGCGACGCTTCGCTGAATTCAAGTCGATCCCCGAGAGCAGCAGTGACAATGTCGCGCGATCAATCTCCAATGAGGACTGTGTGAGATCAAGCGAACCGAGTTGGTAGGTACCGGCTTCGAGTCGCTTGTACCACAGTGCCAGACCGTCGTTGTCCCAAGTCAGAATCTTGACACAGTCTCGCCGGCGATTGAAGAACAAGAACAAGTGTCCCGAGAGGAGTTGGACATCGAAGTGCTCGGCGACGAGTCCACTGAGGCCATTGAAGCTCTTTCGCATGTCGGTGGCGCCGGTGTAGATGAAGATGCGCGTGGTTACTGAGAGCGAGATCATCGTGAGTCCTCCGAGTGCATGTTGCTTTGGGTTATTTGGACACACGCCGCGAGAAGTTCGACGAGGCACTCGCGTCGGACGTGCTCACTGAGTTGGATCGATGCTCCACCGGGCAAACGCAGCACCGGTCCAGGTGCGGCGAGCCGATCCGTTAGAAGATCAGATGTGAATCCAGGCGCCGAAATCGGCTGGTGACAATCGGGTGTAAGCTGTTGCTTGCTGAGCCTCTTCTTCCACTAATAGAAGCTGTGTACTGAGACGCCTTCGCGGCGGCAAAATTCCTTAACTGTGATGGACTGAGTCTGAAATCGCTCCAGGCGGGCTTACCAGAGATGCTGGCGGACGAACTGTGGAGCATGCGGCATGGAAATTTTCCTGGGTTTGGTGGAAGCAAACCCGCCAGCCTACCGTCCGCAAAAAGCATGCTCCCGCCGAACGCTTACGTTCTGTCAGCGCTTTATGAGCATCGTGATAACTTAGTATGCGGTCATTTGAAGTTCATCGTTGATCGTTCCAAAGCAAGATACGATGAATGAGTTGTAGTTGCAGTCGCCGATAGAGAAATAGGTCATGACGCCGACCTACAGCTCGTTTATCGTCACCGGTTCCGGTCGAACAAGCAGCAGGCATCTGCTTGTTCCGGCTCAAACTGGTGATAAATCGTTTGCGCTAACCGTTTGTTTCGGTTACCAGCGCGAACGGCAATGCGATAAGGTACTTAAAACCAGCAGCAGTCCAGCACGCCAGCAGCCAACAAGATCACACTGATGGCAGCGTTGGTGTTAAAGAATGCCACGTTGACTCGCGCTAAGTCGTCGGGGCGAACAAGACGATGCTGAATAACTACTAGAACAGTCGTTACGCCGACCGCAATCGCGAACAATAATCCTAAGCCAGCGATTGATCCGACGTAGGCTAGCAGTACCAACATCCCGATCATCACCGCATGCGAAACCGTAGCGACTCGTAACGCACCGCTCACGCCAAGTATCGCGGGGATGCTATGCAAACCGACTCGTGAGTCAAACTCGGCGTCCTGACAGGCATAAATGATATCGAATCCAGTTACCCACGACGCGACCACGGCGGCTAAGATCATTGGCAGCAACAGATCGCTGGGGAACTGGCTGGGCGCGTAACCGCGAATCGCGACCCAGGCACAAATGGGTGCCAAGCTCAACGCCAAGCCCAACCACAGGTGAGCTGCTGCAGTGAATCGTTTGGACAAACTGTATCCAAGCAAAAATAGCAACACAGGAATCGACGCGGCCAATGGGACGGCGTTCGGCAAGAAGGCGAGCGTCGACGCCACAAAACCGATGCAATTAATCAGAGTGAAGCTCCAAACTCGTCCACGTGACAATCGGCCAGACGGCAGGTGCCGCGTCGCGGTACGCGGGTTCCCGGCATCAAACCTTGCATCGACAAGTCGGTTGAACGCCATAGCCGCCGATCGCGCAAAAACCATGCACAACAAGATGCCGACAAAATGGCGAACTCGCAATTGTGGATAATCGCCTGAGACTAGCGGCGTTGCCAATGCCAGCGCCGTCGCCAGCAGTACGAACGGTAACGCAAAAATGGTATGGCTGAATCGGATCAAACCCAACCAGTCTTTCACGGTGACTCACCCCAACGCTGGATCATGGAATTATCAATATCTAACTGATCCAAGATGCGGGCGACGATAAAATCAACCAGTGAGTCCAGTGAGTTAACACCGTGATACCATCCAGGCATCGCGGGTAAGATCACACCCCCAGCGGCTGCGACTCGTTGCATGTTTTCGAGTTGCAGCAAACTCAGCGGCGTCTCACGTGGAACGAGTACAAGCTTGCGGTGCTCTTTCAGATGAACTTCCGCAGCACGTTGGATCAAATTGCTTGCCGCTGCGCGAGCGATGCCGCTGAGTGTGCTGCCACTGCAAGGGCAAATCACCATCGCCTGGGTCCGAAACGAGCCGCTGGCGATCGGAGCGAGAAAGTCGTCGTGTCGATGATACTGAATTCGATCTAGGGAAAGATTATTCACCGAGGTCCGCTGTTCATTACTTGCCGTTGACCAGATGGGAAGGAATCTAACTAACGAACTCAGGTTTGGTTGGCGAAGATCGATCGTTAGTTCCAGTTCTTGCTGGATCACGGCTGCCCCACTGGGGCTGATCGTCAGGTGGATTTCAACATCAGTGCGACAAAGTGCTTGTAGCAACCGCACGGCATAGATCGCACCACTTGCGCCAGTGATCCCCACAACGAACCGCTGCGGCGATTTGAGCACAGATTCTGCAGTGCTCGATTCGTTTGGGCTCAAGGCTTAGTACCTTCGTAAAGCGTTACGACTCCGAAAGTCAACCGAGTGAATCGAGTTTCAACTAACCCGGCGGCCGTCATCCGGTCAGCTAATGCTTGGCCTTGAGGGAACTCGTTAACCGACTCGGGCAAATATTCGTAAGCGCTCTTATCATTTCGTGCGAACCATTGTCCGATCCGGGGAAGGATATGGCGGAAATAGAATCCATAAACTTGTTTGATCACAGGGAACTGGGGTTGTGAGAATTCAAGCACGATGACCTGCCCGCCTGGTCGACAGACCCGTGTCATTTCGGCCAAGCCGCTATCCGTGTTGGTGACGTTGCGCAGCCCAAAGGCCACGGTGACGCATTGAAACGTACTGGACGCAAGTGGTAGGGACTGAGTATCGGCTTCGATGTACTGGATCTGAGGTACGGTACTGTCGCGTCGAGATTGTTTGTCGGCGGCAATTTGCAACATCGCGAGACAAAAGTCGGACGCGATGACGCGGGAGGTCTTGCCTTCGCGAGCCAAACGTCGAGAAATCGCCATGGCCAAATCGCCTGTGCCGGTACACACGTCGAGCACTGGTGCATCGATATCCAGTTGTAGTCGTCGAACGGTCCGCCACCGCCAGTAGCGATCAACGTTCAGCGACAGCAAATGGTTCATCGCGTCATAGCGAGGCGCGATTTGGCGGAACATCTCGCGCACTCGCGTACCACTCTTGTCGACTGCCATTTTCGCATCGACTGCCAGCTTTTTGTCAACTGTGGGCTCGTGGCTTGGCAAGTTCATTGACTAGAAAGAGTTTCGATTGGCTAAATTACTGGACGCTGTAGAAGAGTACCGCAAGGGCAATGCCCAGAAAACTGGTGCAATCGATGCATTTCCTGCTTTAGGCAAAACACACAGGGATCGAGTCCGTGACACCGTCAGGCACGCGGGTGAAATTGCTGATGCACTTTCTTCAATCGTGAGTGTTCCACGTGGGTGTATATTTGCGTGGTTTGTATACTGGCGTGCCCCAGCATCTCCTGGACCTGTCGCAAATCAGCGCCGCCGGCCAACAGGTGGGTGGCGAAGCTGTGTCGCAAACTGTGGGGGCTGATCGAGGGATCGATGCCCGCGCGAAGGGCGTAGTATTTCACCATTCGCCAGAGCTGAATTCGATCAAAGGGTCGACCCGCTCGGGAAAGAAAAAGTTCATCAGGTAAATGAATCGGTTTGGTTGCCAGCTTGCCCCGTAGGTCGCCCATATAAAGCTCAATGGCGGCGATTGCACGGCCTCCGATGGGGACCATGCGTTGTTTTCCGCCCTTACCATCACACTTGAGATACTTGTCGGCCAGTGCCAGATCGCGGACGCGTAGATTGCAAACTTCTGATGCTCGGCAACCGGTTGCATAAAGCACTTCGAGCATCGCGACGTCGCGTTGCCAATAGCGATCACATTTGCGAACGGCTCCTAGAAAGGCGTCAATGCTGCGCGGTGAGAGGACCGTCGGCACTCGCTGCCACATTTTTTGGGTCACGATCAGCTCGGCAGGATTTGACTCCACAGCCCCTTCAAGTTGCAAGTACTTGAAAAAAGTCCTCACGGCGACGACATTTCTCGCGACGCTGGACGGTGCCATGCCCATTTCGTGGAGCGTGCCGATAAAATCCGAGAGGTCGCCGACGGACAGCGAACGCAGGGGGCGTCCGTCGAGCCAAGCGACGAATTTTCGCATATCTCGACCGTAGGCGGCGATCGTGTTTTTAGCGAGGTGGCATTCGCTCGATAAATAGCGTAGATAATCATCACAAACGGCCAGCGGTGACGCTTCCGTTTTGGCCACTGGCCCGGTGGTTTGCAAGGCTTGCAGTCGGGTCGGACGTTTCGCCACAGCAGAGGGTCTCGGCGTGAGGAGGATTCGCGAACTATGGTTTCGTGTATTCGGCTCATCGGCGAGTTGGCCGCATGGCTGGACGAATTGACCCTCAAGCCAATCGTTTTCGGCATTTGACAGTTTGTATTTGAGTTTTCTCTGGGAGAGGACGGTCGTAATGAATGTGTTAGTTATCGGTGGCGCCGGTTATATCGGTTCGCATGCTGTTCGGTTGCTTTTAGAAGCTGGACACACAGTGTTCGTTTACGACAATCTCTCGCGAGGACATTCCAAGTCCGTTCCCGCGGGTTTGTTGATCGAAGGCGAAGTTGCCGATCGACCTCGACTTGTCAGCGTACTGCGAGAGAAACGAATTGATGCGGTGATGCACTTCGCCGCGTTCGCTTTGGTCAACGAGTCAGTGAACGATCCGTCGATGTACTATCGCAACAATGTCATCGCGGCACTGGAACTTCTCGACGCGATGCGGGAAGCTGATGTGCGAAAGATCGTGTTCAGCAGCACGACTGCGACCTACGGTGAACCGGATGTGATCCCCATTCCTGAAACGACTCCGCAAAAACCAATCAATCCGTATGGGTTTACGAAACTGGTGATTGAACAGGCGCTTGCTGACTATGCCGCAGCCTACGATTTTGCCTATGCTGCATTGCGCTACTTCAACGCCGCGGGAGCTAAACCAGACGGTTCGATCGGCGAGGATCATACGCCCGAAAGCCACTTGATTCCGATTGTGCTGCAAGTCGCGTTAGGACAACGCGAATTCATCACGATTTACGGCGACGACTATCCAACGGCCGATGGAACATGTATTCGCGACTACATTCACGTCGATGACCTCGGTGATGCACACTTGCGGGCTCTGGATCGGTTACAGCCCGGCAAAGGATTGTGCGTCAATCTGGGCACGGGCCGCGGTACCAGTGTGCGTGAGATCGTCGAGGCTTGTCGCCAAGTCACCGGCCACGCGATTCCAGAGGCGATCGGCCAACGTCGTGCTGGTGATCCGCCGGAGTTGATTGCCGACGCGCGATTAGCAAAGCAGCTTTTGCAGTGGACACCAAAGTACATGGATGTCAGATCGATCGTGGAAACCGCTTGGAACTGGCACAGTAAGAATCCAAAAGGCTACGCTTGATTTGACTTTTCGTCTCGTGGTTGAAATCGGGCCGGTACCCTATAACTAAGATCCGAAAAAGGGTCTGACCCTTTCTCTTCGGACAGGCTCTAAAGGCGGTTCGATCCCCTCGATTTCAACGAAAGGTCACCGATGCCGCTGTGGCAGATTGATATTTATCCCGCCGAAGGTCACGTCGATCGTGATGCCGCTCGCACGTGCGAAGAAATCGCCGAACTGGGGCTCGGCAAGAATGTTTCCGTTGTCTGTGCACGAGGATTTCTGGTTCAAGGCGACTTTGCCCTCGCCGAAGCCACTCGACTTGCCAATATGCTACTCGCTGACCAGGTGACCGAACGAGCCGTCGTCGCTATCGCTGGACAAGACACGTTGTCACAGCCACCGATGATGCTGACTCATGCAGTCGCCGGTGTTTCGACGCTCGTGAATGTGTTGCCCAAACCAGGCGTGATGGATCCGGTCGCAGCCAGTACCACCGGTGCAGCGAAGGATGCGGGTATCGATGTGCACGCGGTGAGGACATTTCGCAAGTACTGGTTAGGTAATGTCGACGACAAATCGTTGGACTCAATTTGTCGTAAGGCACTGTCGAACGATTCCGTTGAGCAGGTCGTTGTCGGGCCACTGCGAATCGAAGAACTTGATGTGGGGTCACCCTACGAGTTCCAACTCGTTACGGTACCGATTCGCTCGCTGGACGACGCAGGACTGGAACGATTGTCGCGTGAGGGCCAGTTGTACTTGACACTGGTAGAGATGCAAACGATTCGCGATCACTTCGCCTCCATTGGCCGCGACCCAACCGATATCGAGTTGGAAACCGTCGCCCAGACATGGTCCGAGCACTGCAGCCATAAGACGCTGGCAGGTCGGATTCATTATCGAGGCCCGTCGGCCGACGGAACGCCCGGCGGCGACGAACGGCACTTTGATAACATGCTCAAGGAAACTGTATTCGCAGCGACGCAAACGATTCGCAAGTCACTGGGCGAAGACGATTGGTGCGTCAGTGTTTTCAAAGACAATGCCGGTGTCGTGATGTTCGACGATGTGATGCACGCTTGCTTTAAGGTCGAAACTCACAACCATCCTTCGGCATTGGAGCCTTACGGAGGTGCGAATACGGGACTCGGTGGAGTGATTCGCGATCCTCTCGGTACAGGATTGGGTGCTCAACCGGTATGCAACACCGATGTATTTTGTTTTGCTCCGCCGGATACGCCAGCGGACTCGTTGCCGCCGGGAGTGCTGCACCCACGGCGAGTGATGAAAGGCGTCGTTTCGGGAGTCCGCGACTATGGAAATCGCATGGGTATTCCCACCGTCAACGGTGCCGTCTACTTCGATGAACGATACCTTGGCAATCCGCTTGTTTATTGCGGCAACGTGGGACTGATCCCCGTGGGGATGGAAGAGAAACGGGCCGAGCCAGACGATTTGATTGTGGCGTTGGGCGGGCGCACCGGACGCGATGGGATTCACGGTGCGACGTTCAGTTCCGCGGAACTGACCAGTGAGTCGGAGTCGCTGTCCGGTGGCGCTGTGCAGATTGGCAACGCGATCACCGAAAAGATGGTGATGGACGTACTGTTGCAGGCACGCGATCGTGGCTTGTTCAATGCTGTTACGGACTGCGGTGCGGGTGGATTCTCCAGTGCCGTTGGCGAGATGGGGGAAGAGCTCGGCGCGGAAGTTTGGCTCGATCAAGCGCCGCTCAAGTACGAGGGTTTGAGCTACACCGAGATTTGGATTTCCGAAGCTCAGGAACGGATGGTGTTAGCGGTACCTCGCGAATCGTGGGATGAGTTGCACGAATTGTGTGCCAGCGAGGGTGTCGAAGCAGCTGTGATCGGCGTCTTTGTGCCGACAGGACGATTGGTATTGACCTACCAGGGACAAGTCGTTGGTGACGTCGAGATGCAATTTTTGCATGAAGGACGACCGCCTGTGATTCGCGATGCCGTCTACTCGCCGTCACCTTCCAAGCCGCTGCACGTTTCCTTGGAACCTCACCAAAACCACGAAGCCCTGTTGGCGATCATGGGCAGCTTGAACGTAGCAAGTAAACATTGGGTGATCCGCCAGTACGATCACGAAGTGCAAGCGGGCAGTGTGGTGAAGCCGCTGGTGGGACCGATGTGCGATGGCCCGAGTGACGCGGCGGTGATCCGACCGCGGATTGGCAGCCGTCGAGGGTTGGTGATCTCCTGCGGTATGAATCCACGGTTCGGTGATTTCGACACGTACCATATGGCTGCTTCGGCGATCGACGAAGCCATACGAAATGCAGTCGCTGTCGGTGCGGATCCAACGCGGATCGCGATCTTGGATAACTTCTGTTGGGGATACACTGATCGCGCCGAAACACTCGGCTCACTCGTCCGCGCGGCGATCGCTTGTTACGACATGGCGGTCGCACTGGGTACACCGTTCATCAGTGGCAAGGACAGTCTGAACAATGAGTTCAGTTACAACGACGCTGCTGGGACACGACAAACGATCGCCATTCCGCCGAGTCTATTGATCAGCGCGATGGGGCAAATCGAGGATGTTGCTCAAGCCGTTACCATGGACGCGAAAGCGGTGGGGAACCAAGTATTCATCGTTGGTGAAACGCGATGTGAACTTGGCGGATCGCATCTCTCGCTCGTGCGAGAACTTTGCGGTGGTGAGGTTCCACAAGTGAACGTGAACGTCGCCAAGGCAACATTCGCGGCGATGCACCGTGTGATTCGCAGCGGCTGGGTGCGCGCCTGTCACGACTTGAGTGAGGGTGGTTTAGCGGCCGCTGCAGCGGAAATGGCGATGGCGGGTGGGCTGGGCATCGATCTGGACATCGAGGCCGTTTGTGCCGAACAGTTATCGCCGACCGAAGCACTGTTCAGCGAATCGAATTCACGTTTCTTGGTGGAAGTCAAACCGGAGAATGCCGCTAAGTTTGCGAGTGAAATGTCGGCAAGTAGCGTTTGGGCTGCGGCTCTGGGTACAATAACACCCGAGGCGATTGTTAACCTTCGCGTTGATGATTTGTCGGTTTTGAAAGCTGAACTGGACGATATCAAGAACGCTTGGTTGCGCCCGTTGGATTGGTAGTCGAGTTCGATCAAGAGGACGTTTTGGATGCCGCTACACGACTGGACCCGCGTCAGCCCAGGCACGTACCACGGCTTCCATAGTGCCTGGATCACGGAACTGGCGAGGTTGCTCAACAATGGTTTGTTGCCAAAGCCTTTTTATGCTGAAGCGGAGCAGGTCGCTGGCGATACCGGACCGGATGTGCCTGCCTTGGAAGCGCCCGATGAGCCCCCGTTCGACGCGGATGAAAATGTTTCGGGCCAAGCGAAAGTTGCTGTTTTGAGTCAGTTGAAGCCTGTGGTAACTTTGACACAAACTGCTTCGGAAGCGGAAGTCTACTGCATGCGCCGCAATCGTCTGGCCGTGCGACATACTTCCGGTGATCGGTTGATCGCCTATTTGGAACTCGTGTCGTCAGGCAATAAAGCAAGCCGACGAGCGTTGGATCGATTACTGGACAAAGTTTACAGCGTGCTGGACCAAGGAATTCATTTGCTAGTTGTCGATCCCTACCCGCCGGGAATATTCGATTCACAAGGTATCCACGGAGCAATCTGGAACGAGATCGATCCACTTTCCGAGTTCACTTTCCCCGACGAGCGGCGTAGGACAGCAGTGTCGTATCATGCGCTGCATCCGCCTGTTGCATATGTTGAGCCGTTGGCTTTGGGTGCCTGCTTGCCGCTAATGCCGCTGTTTCTTGATACTCAACGTTACGTTAATGTGCCTCTCGAAACCGCTTATAGCCTTGCCTTTGAAGCGATCCCAAAACGTTATCGCGATCAGCTCACTGAAGGACTTACCGCATGATCTCCGCAGCTAAACTCAATACCTGGACCGTCGTCGTCTCACGCGGCCAGTCGCGTAATCCTGAGAAACGTGAATTGGAACAGAAGATCGCCGACGGAGCGGCGACACTGGAAGGCGTTGATGTACTCGTCATTCCGCATTTGTACGATTTGCCCCGCTCGAGCCAATCGTTTGAGCAACTAAGTGAGCTCGATGGCGACTTGATCGTTGTCTCGTGGATCTACGAGCGAGCAGCACGTTGGGTGCTGGACCGAAATGGTATCCAGGGCCAGGCTGGAGAAGTACTCCTGGGTCCCGATGTCGATGATGACGAGCCCCTTGCCGTCGACGAAGAAACGCCCAAGTCGCGACTCGTGGACCAATTTCCGAGAGTGCAACGCAAGGTGCATTGCATCGATTTGAAACTTGGCGAAGACTCAAAATTATTCTTGGACGAGATCCGCCGGATCACTTCGACCGACGAACTTGCCGAAGCCGAAACGAGTCTACCAATCGTCGGCGGCAAGTTGGTGCAAATCGACGAACCGACCGCACGACGGTGGTACCCGGTGATTGACTTCAGCCGCTGCACGAATTGCATGGAGTGTATCGACTTTTGCTTGTTTGGTGTTTACGGAGTTGACGGTGGCGAAAGTATCCTCGTGGAACAACCGGACAACTGTCGCAAAGGTTGCCCGGCCTGTAGTCGCGTGTGTCCAGAAAATGCGATTATCTTTCCTCAGCACAAAGCGCCCGCGATTGCTGGCGCCGAAGTCGATGGTGGGGAAGGCTTCAAGATCGACTTGTCGCAGTTGTTTGGTGCTCCGACCAAAGACGAAAATCCCATCGCGACTGCGGCACGAGAGCGGGATGAGCAGTTACTTCTCGCTGGTCGTGATGCCGTGGGCGTCGACGACCTATTGCGCAAACGACACGAAAAGCGTGAAACCGGTCCCAAAGATTCACTCGATTTGCTGATTGATTCTTTAGAAGAGTTTGATCTTTAGCGTTTCGTGTTCGTTTCGCCAAAGTGTTTGGCAAATTCACTGCGCGAGCACGATTCGTTTTTGCCTAAATTAACTCCAGCAGCATTCATCAGCCGCGACTTCTTTTCTAGCTGAATTCCGAACCCGGCAATGTCCGATAGCTGGTTGTATGTCTCGCAACCTGGAGTTAGCTGTGCCGTCGTATTCACGTTCGATCCAAAGTCGCGTTTCCTACCGTCGCCAGTTCTTTGCTGTCATGCTTGCGACGTGTGTGTGCGACCAAGTGAATGCGGATTCGCCCACTTTGAACACGCCCGAATTGTCGCCGCCGGTGGCCGTTCCGGCGGGCACACCGACAACGACCACTCTCCAGATCCGCAATGCGACTCGCCCATGGGCAGATACCAAGCCCGAGGATTTCGAACCCGCTCTTCGTTTCCGATCACCCGCACTTACCGTTTCGGATCGTAAGCCTCAAGCCTCAAAACCGAGCACGACCTCCGGAGGTCAATCTTTACATCAACGTGCTGGAGAAGTTATCCCGCCAGCGACCATCCCGCCTGCGACTCGCGATTGGATGACGACTGATAATTGGGTAGCGCGAGAGGCTGTCAATCGCCAACAGCCGCTACGCGACCCGGCGGCGACAGCCGAGCCGACTGTTCCGACGAGTTCGCAACCGCCCAGCGTGATGCTTCCCCCTGCTGCGCTCAAACCAATGGACACGCCCCAGGCAGTGCAGTCGGAAGCCACAAAGCCAACGCTTCCGATCCGGAAGCCAACCTTAGTTGAAACGAAATCGCCGTCGCCTTTGGAACCCGTCTCGCCCCCTCAGTTGAATTTGTTGCGGCAGTCTGGGCCGTCGGCATTGACTCCCGCACAGCAAACGCCGCCCGAAAGCGAATGTGGCTATGAAAGCAATGCAAGTAGCGGAACCGCCGAAGAGGCTCTGGGAAACGATCTACCGGCGCTCAATGCACCCAATCGCGATGAAGCCGAACCGACCCCCGAACCGACTGCCAATTCGCATTCGAAATCAGGTGACGAGAATGGGACCGTTGACGATAGAGACTCGGCTGAGGTGAGAGACTCAGTGGGCGGAGTTCCCTTGCGTCCTCTGAGAATCACTCGTGATGGCAAACCGACCGATCGAGTCCTGGACAAGTCGATCCGCGGACTACTAGATCGTTCACAAGTCTCCAGCATCTATGTTGGCGATGACCAGCCACCGGAAAACCGTGAGATGGAACTGCGAGATGCACCGGAGAAGCTGCACGAAGGAGATAATGAACCGAAGCAGCGGTTCGTTGAGGAAATTGAGATCGAGCTTGACGAAGAACAATCGGCACGGCTGACCACGCCCGAGCGAGTTGAAAAGCAGCCGTCGGTGCCGCACGACGTCGAGCTTGATTACACCGGACGCGCGGTGGTTAAGATGCCCTTGACCGCACCTGTTCGTCAAATGCAACCAGTGATGCGAGCTTGCTTGAGTTACTATCACGCACATCCTGACGACGCCAGCGAGCGAAGCAACTGGGGGATGATGCACCAAATTATGGTGTATGGGGCAGATACGAACATCAAAGTCGGTCGCAACTCACACAACGCGATCGCATGGATCGCCGGGAACAATGCCTGTCGGGGACAAAAGCTGCTTGTTGCTGGTCCACGCGGCATCGAGGCCAAGAGCGGTGTCGGTCTGCAAGGACACCAGGGGCAATTTCTGGCCGTGTTGTCATTGTGCGGTGTTCCCGATACTTATCCCCTTTACTCCGGCCGTACTCGATTCACGGTTCGTGATCTTGTTCGTCGTGAAGCCGCCGCATGCAAGTCCGGCGAAGAATTGACATTCACGTTGATTGCCCTGTCGCATTACCTAAGCAGCGACGAATCATGGATTGCCTCAGATGGTCAAACCTGGGATTGCGAGCGGCTGATCCGCGAAGAGTTGTCGCAACCGATCGTGGGCGTCGCTTGTGGTGGTACGCATCGTTTGATGGGCTTAGCTCACTCGCTTCGAAATCGTCGTGGTGAGGGCGGAGAGATCACGGGGCAGTGGCTGCGCGTTGAAAAATTTTTGGACGAGTTTGTAGATTACACTTACCAGCTACAGAATCGCGATGGTTCGATGAGTACCTCTTGGTTCGAGGAACGCGGCGACAACGGCGAGTTGGATCGCAAGGTGCAAACAACTGGACACATGGTCGAATGGCTACTGACCTACACGCCGGATTCCGAATTGCAAAACCCGCGACTAGTCGCCGCCGTACGCTTCCTGCTCAATGCAATGGAATCGGACCACAAACACGATTGGCAGCCTGGTCCCAAGGGTCATGCGTTGCGATCGCTGGCAATGTACTATGACCGAGTTTACCGTAGCGGTCGCGCGTGGAGTCGTCCCACGGCAATGGCACGATCGGGTAATTCGACGCGCCGGTAGACCCTGTCAGTTCGCGGTTTGTCGAGAATCCAAACGCACCGGAGTGCCTGGTTTGAGCGTATCACTGGGGTAGACGATGACTTTGTCATTTGCGGTTAAACCTTGGATGATTTGGGTATGTGTGTCATTTTGCAAACCGATCACAACCGGACGTAGATCAGCTTGGCCGTTGACCACGGCGAGCACGTGCCACTGGCGTTGGTGTCGAAATAGGGCACTATTGGGAATTAACAACGCCTTATCCAACTCCTGCATCGTGATGCTTGCTTCCACTCGATAGCCGTCGCCTAGACGTGAAATCCGATCTGGCGGTTCGTTGAAGTCGGCGATGATGTTCACGCGTTGTTCTTCAACGCCAAGTGACGACACTTTGGTAAACGCTGCAGGTTCGATTACGCGAACATAGGCCTTTAGCGGCGACTCGCCTCCCCAATGCTGGATCGTCATTTCTGCGCCCGGCTTGATGCGAACGGCATCGGTGGACAGCACATCGATCTCGATTTCCAAGTTGCCTGGATCGCCCAATTCGATAAGCGGAGTTCCAACACTGACGACTGCGGAACTTTGTTGCAACACCCGCAGCACGCGGCCTGCGATTGGCGAGTGAATTTCAAAAGGATTTACGGTCACGGGCTCAGCCGGTTCGCTAATTTGATCCACGGCAGCCTTAGCCATTTGTAATTCATAAGCGGCGATTTCCGTATCAAACTTCGCCGTTTTGATGGCTTGAGCACTCGCGAGTTGTTCCGAATGGGCGACATCGAATTCGTCTTGCGAAATGGCGTTTTGAGGGAGCAATCTTTTGGCACGTTCTAACTTAGTTGAACTTAGAGTGAAATTGATTTCTGCCTGATCAGCACTTGACTTGGCTCGCTCCAAAGCGGCCTCTGCGGCCTGGACTCTCGCCCAAGCTTCCGCTCGTTCGCGTGAATCGAGCATCGCCGGATCGCTCGGGACAATCACTGCCAATAGCGTCTCTTCGCGGCAAGAATCACCCGCATCCAGTTCAATTCGTGACATACGTCCGGACACTGGGGCCGAGACAACATACTTCTCTCGAATGCGTGTCTTTCCGTCCTCTTGAACGTACACTCGCAAGGGGCCGATCGTGGCCGTCGCATATTCAACTTCCACTGGCTGTGGAAACAAGGCAAAAATGCCAACCATTGCCACGGCAACTAACAACACGCCCCATAGCAAAGTCTTTAAAGTAAACTTCATATCATTCTCGAGTCTTCAGTACAGCGACAAGATCCAGCTCGTTAATGCGACGTTGCACGACCAACGCTGAGAGAACAGTCGCCACGATAACGACGCCTGATGCGAGTACGTAGGTGTTGCGGTGGACGACCAGCGGAATTCGATAGTTGTCCGTATCCAATCCACTGGTCAATGCAGCGGCCAAACCGAATCCGAGCAAGCATCCTACTGGAAGAGCAGCCAACGTCAGCAGCGAAATCTCTCCGAGCAGAACCAGCGAAACTTCTTGCCGCGTAAAGCCAACGACGCGCATGGTAGCCAAGTCGCGACTGCGTTCTGACAGCGAGATCCTTGCCGTGTTGTAGACGACACCGATGGCTATCACCGCGGCAAAAAAAACGAAGAATGATCGCATTACCAAAATATTCTCCGCTACCGTTTCTCGAAAACTCTGCAGCACCGCGTCCTTAATCGTCACTCCAGCGACACCGGGCCGAACTTCCAACTCATGAAAAACTTCATCAATACGATTGGCATCGACTCGCAAGAACGCGCCCGAGGCGACACTTGATTCTTTGAGCACTTTGTGCAGTTGGGACTTGTTCATATAAGCATTCAATCCGGCATACTCCTCGACCAGAGCAGTCACTTCCATGGTTACCGTGGGTCGCTTGTCCTCCAAGACTTCAATGGTTACCAGATCGCCTTGGCTGGCGCTAAGAAGTTCGGCCAATTTGGTGTTGAGCATTAGCCCGTGCTCTGGCACACGGACCACTCGTTCTTGCTTATTCAGTAACCGGTACAACTGTGGATTCGGCTCCAATCCAATAATTCCAATGCGCCGGGAGCGATTTTGAAAACTGATTCGCGTGGCGACCGAGCGAGTTGTTTCACTGTCCAGCACTCCGTCCAGGTGACTCATTTCGTACAACACGGAAGCCGTCGCTGGTTCGACAAACGTCACCGTCAAATCCTGGCGTTGTGCTTTTCTAAACTGAAACTCCATCATGTAGTTCATTGCGTCGAGCGAAAAGTTCCCCAGCACCATCACCGAGACTGCCATTGCGATTCCCAAAATCGAGAGGCTGGCTTTCAGCGGTTTGCGAGCGATGTTACGAACGATCATTCGCAGTTCCGGTGGCATCATCCGGCGAGGGCACACGCGTTCTAACAGCGTTGGTTGATAGCTCGGCGGAGGCTCCGGTCGCATCGCTTCTGCTGGTGGCAGCCGGATTGCATCGCGGACGGAAAAGAACGTGCCCGCAATTCCGACCACTGTGGTTAAAACGACAGCGAGCACGACAGACAGTTCGTCGATGCGAAATTGCAATACGGGGAACTTGTAGAAATCGCCATACATTTTTGTCATCCCGGACGCCATCCAAAATCCGAACAACGTTCCGATGATCGTTCCAGCGAAGGAGACGACCAGGACCATGTTCAAATAGTGAAAGCCAACTTCGAGATTGGTATAGCCGAACGCTTTGAGGGCTGCGATTTGCTCTCGCTGTTGGCTGATGATGCGTGAAACGACGATATTCAACAAGAATGCCGCAACCGACAAGAAAATGGCGGGCGACATTACCGCCATGCTTCGCAACTGTCTCAATTCATCCGACAAATACTGATGCGACAGTTGTTGACTGCGATCATAGGCGCCGACGCTGCCGTAGGGTTTGAGCAGTCTGTCCAGTTGTGAGATGACTTCATCCGAGTTGTTGTCATACGCCAGCTTAAGCGAGATGCTGTTAAAAGCACCGGTCATGTCGAACGCGGCTTCGAGATCGCTAGCGTTAATCCAAAAGATGCCAAAACGTTTGTTGTCGGGCATGATACTGCCTGGTTGCACTTGCATCACGTATTCAGGAGACAAGGCGACACCAACAATTTTCAAGGTTTGACTTTTTCCGTTGATGATTGCCGTGACTTGATCACCGGCGACAAAACCATGGGCGTCGGCAAATACTTCTGATACCAGAACCTCTCCGCTTCGCTGCGGTTCCAGCATCCGCCCTCGAGAAACGTAAACTTTGTTCAGTGCCGGCTCGCTCGATTCTGGAACAGAAATCAGTCTCGCGGTCGCTGGTTCATTCATCTCAGGAACGTCCAGCAGAACATCGTACACCAGTCGAGTTTCGACTGCCGCGACACCGGAAATTTTTCGGATACGTGGAATGATGGGATTTGGTGCGCGACGGGTTTCGGCAAACAAGTCCGCAAAACGAAACTCACGATAAAAGTATTCTTTGCTCCAACGTAAAGATTCGTAAGCGCACATCGACATCACGAACGTCGCGACGCCCGCGGCGACCACCAGCAGTATCGCTAGCACTTGGCCTTTCATTCGCATCAAATCGCGAATGAGTTTGAGGTCGAGTTTTCTCACGGCTCACCACCGCAGTTGTTCGGTCGAGATTTTGCGCTGATTGATTTCTATGCCTGATATTTGGCCATCGGACAGCGAGATCACACGATCGGCCATTTGCGAGATCGCCGCGTTGTGAGTAATCACCGCCGTCGTTGTGCCAAGTTCGCGATTAATTCGTGAAATGGCCTCCAAAACGACAACGCCTGTTTCCACATCCAATGCGCCGGTAGGCTCGTCGCAAAGCAGTACGCGTGGTTTCTTAGCGATAGCGCGGGCAATTGCAACTCGTTGCTGTTCGCCGCCGGATAGTTGTGCCGGAAAATGATTGGCACGCTCCTTCATCCGCACCAGATCAAGTGCTTCCAGTGCGTTCATCGGAGCGTCGGCAATTTCGGTGATTAACTCAACGTTCTCTCTCGCGGTCAGACTGGGGATCAGGTTGTAGAACTGAAAAACAAAGCCAACGTTTTCCCTCCGATAGTGAGTCAGCTCAGCGTCGGTGCTCGCGGTTAACTCTTTATCCAAATAGTAAACATTTCCCGACGTTGGCACATCGAGACCTCCGAGAATATTTAACAGCGTCGATTTACCGCTGCCCGACGCACCCAGCAGTACGACAAATTCATGGTCGTACAGTTCGAGTGAAACTCCACGCAACGCGTGTACCTGAACTTCACCCATTTGGTAAATTTTGGCGACGTCGACGGCTCGGAAAACGGTTGTGCTCATCTCAGCACAATTAGATATCAAACTTGCTCGTTCGTCATCCGCCGTTTCAGGCACCGTCGGCTAAATGCCGTCGCCACTCGTTTTCCAACCGTTCCTTATTGAGAAAGAGATGTTTTGAGCCTAGCAATCGGGCTGGATTTTCTGGCGAGTCATTTGTTAGTACATCACCGTAGCCGTTACTTCATCTCCTGGCGGAAGCTCAGAACTCGCGTGAAACTCAGTCAAGTTCGTTGCCGATTCATGTGTTTGGTGCTCGTCGCAACCACCAGCGTCGGTTGCGTACGACGACGAATGACGGTGCGCACTAGCCCGCCAGGTGCGACGATCTCTATCGATAATCAAGTAATCGGAACGGCTCCCGCAGCGACAAGTTTCGTTTATTATGGAACGCGAGAGATTCGAGTCGAGAAAGACGGGTATCGCACGGAGACGATTCGACGCAAGATTACACCGCCTTGGTATCAATTGCCTGGGATCGATTTTGTCGCTGAAACTCTCTGGCCTGGAGAGATCCGTGATGAAAGGATCATCGACGTGGAATTGGTTCCCGCCGAATTGCAACCGTCGCCCCAAGTGATCCAGCGAGCTGATGCGCTTCGTCAACAATCCCGCGCCGGCTTCGTCACTGCCCCTCGCTGATTCGCGGGAAAGTCGAATACTCAGCATTAAACGCACCAGTCGATTGACACTTGCGTTGGCAAATGCCGCTGGACCAGCGGCCATCTTGGGACTGTTTCTACCGTCACTGCTGGGATTCTCCCAGCTTGCTTTCCGAGACGTTGGGCACTTCTACACACCGCTGTATGGCTATGTCGCCGAGCGAACTCATGAGCAATGGCTTCCGCTATGGAACCCGCTGGATCAAACCGGAATTCCGCTCGTTGGCGAAACGACAACCGCTGTCCTTTATCCGCTTCGATACCTCGTGTACTCACTGCCGTTGACGACGGACACAGCGCTAGTTTGGTACATCGTGCTCCATTTGTTGGTGGCAAGTGTCACAGCCCAGTGGGCTGCGTGGTGCTGTGGCTCATCGCGAGCTAGCGCTATGATTGCCGGAGTCATTTACCCGCTCTCGGGTAGTGTCCTTTTCTTGTACAGCAATCCACCATTCTTAGTCGCTGCGGCTTGGTTGCCCCTGGTGATTGGTATTTGCTTCAGAACTCGAGCGATGGATCGTCGCTGGTGTGTAGTCATCCAATCACTTGCACTGTCGTTGATGGTTCTAGGTGGGGATCCGCAAACTGCGCTGCATGCAGTGATGATTTCCGCAGTGATCATTATTGCTTTCGCTTGGTTGCGAGAGTATCGCAAGGCCGTCGATCGAGGAACTGTCTTGGTCGCGTCGTGTGTGGCGGCGTTGTTGATGACGTGCCCCCAGATTGTCGCTTCGATGGATTGGAGTCGGCAAAGTTATCGCGTGTTGAACGACGAGACCCAGTTGTATTTCTTGCAGCCACCCCGTTCGTCGTTACAGAACGATGCGCTGGAGTACTCCGTGGCACCTTGGGCATTGATTGAGCTTGTCACTCCTGCTGCTTGGGGCGATCTTTTTCCAATCAATCGCCGCCTGAGCACCTTGATACCTGAGGAGAGAAAGTTATGGACCCAAAGCTTGTATGCCGGAATGTTTTCGGTGTTAGGTTTGCTGATTGCCACCCGTCGTCGGCAGAACCGATGGTTTATTTTCTTGGTGGCAATGAGTGTGCTGTTGGTGTTGGGGCATTTTGGTTTAGGGGCGCTCTTGCGGAACATTTCGCCGCAATTTTCTAATGTCGGCTCGGCGGTAGGCGGTGCGTATTGGTGGTTGTATCACTTCTTTCCAGGCTACGACTCGTTCCGCTATCCAGCAAAGTGGTTGCCGTTTTTGTCGATTGGCTTAGCAATCCTTGCATCCAGTGGACTAGATCGTTCCTCGCGTTCGAGGTTTGCGTTTCCTAAACGAGTCGTCGTCTCGCTGGCGATTTCACTGCTGATACTATTTGCGGGCGTTTGCTTGCTGCGTTTTTTTTGGCAGCCAACGGGACGTTTACCCACTGACCGCTTTTGGGGCCCGCTTGATGTTTTTGGTGGCTTAGCGATTGTCCAAATATCGCTTGTCCATTCCAGCGTCGTTCTGGGGCTGATTTTGTGGGCCAAGCGGCGATTGGGTACTGCCCGGCATCGAGATCTTTATGTTGCAGCGATCATCTTGTTAGCAGCTTTCGATTTGGCGTTGGCGGCGCGTCAATGGATCGGCACCGTCGATTCAGCGGCTTTGCACCAAGTGATGAGCAGCACTCAACGGATGGAAACGGCACATCGATGGCTGCGCACACAATCTGGCGGCGGATTTCCGATGGAGTGGCGCCGAACATCGAGTGACTTGCGGATGCTCGAGGTCGAAGCAAGCCAACGCGATGCCTGGTTCGGGCGTTGGCACTTAAAGGATCGTCAAGCCGTATTCAACAACATGACTTCCATTCGCAGCAGCGCCATCGAGCGATTTTGGCAAGCGACGGACGACGTTTCTCGAAATTCAACCACCGATGAAACGCGAGTCCTGTGGCGAAATATTCGTGAATGGCTGGCGATCGATGCTACGCTTTTATCCTCCGACAAAAGTCGCACCCTCACGATTGATGGGACGACGTTACAACTCGCTCAAGTCCAGCGGCATGCTTATCGTCCACAACCTTCAACTGTGCAGTTTTTCACGTCGTGGAGACAGCAGCCCGTTGCCAACAACACGCGGCGCGAGATGGCTTTGATTTTGCGAGAGTTAAAGGATTCTCACGAGCCGATCTGTTACAGCGACGAGTTTTTGGAATTCTCGCAGAGAGCCTCCGACGACGATAGCATCATGCACGAGCAGGTGGTTCACGACGGTGTGGAGTCTGTGGAAGTACTGCTGCAAAACTCGCAGGCCGTGTTGATCGTTCGACCGCAATTACAGGACGGGAATTGGCACGCAACGTTGCTTTCGCTTGCTGATCACACACGTCAACCCGCAGCGGTTCATAGCGTGGATTTGCTCAAGCAAGGCGTCATTGTGCCGCCGGGGAATTGGAAAGTTGCAATCGAATACCGACCTAAATGGCTTGTTGGTTTGTCGTTCGTTTCAGCCGTTGCTTGGATCTACTGGTTCGTTTCTGTCGGCCACGTGTGGTATCGTTCCAGACTCAACAAGTTGCGTTTGGTGGCTAATCCGCCAGGAGCGCTGAAGCCACAAAGTTTACCGTCGGAGCCGACAACGCGATGACAGGGAATGATAATCGGGACGCGATTGCGGGACATTGCCGAGCCGACGGCGCGACTTGCACCGTGACTGCCCACTACGGTGGCGAGTTGGCCGTAGGTAACTGTTTCGCCGACAGGAATTGCGCGGCATGCTGCGTAGACTCGACGCGTGAATGGTGTCAAAGTCGACTCATCTATCTTGACGTCCGAAAACGACTGCTGGCCATTTTGGAAGTATTCGTCGAGCATCTCGTCAAGTTCGACTGCGCAACCGAACGAAAGGCTTTGGTCTTTGTCGCGAGAACAGTCCTCGTCGCTATGAGCCCAAGTGAGTCGATGCAATCCGAATTCGTTCCATTTTGAATGCAGCGTGCCGACCGGCGTGAGGTGCGATGCAACGAAAGTGATGGTTGCTGATTGGGTCTGGATCATGTGCTAAGCCTTTGCATTGGACCAACAATTGACTGGTATCCGCAACGAAACTCTCGACCTGTCATCTCACGCTTTCCAGCAGGCTGAAGACGCTCGATACGTACCGCGCCGCTGGACGTGACCACATCCAATTCGCTTCCAGGAAGAATCTCGCCTACGTTGTCCGACCTGGGAACGTCGTTATCTAAAATAGTGACCTGTTTTATCGCGATGCGAAGCGGTGGCTTCCCTTCGCTGACGACCAGATGCGTGTAGGCGATTGGCCAGGGCTGCAGGGCACGCACTTGGCAATCGATGTGACGTGATGACTTTGTGAAGTCGATCTCGCCGTCGGTTTTTTGTAATCGCGGTGCCTTGCTGACACGGGTTGGGTCTTGAGGTCGGCCAATTGGCGAAACACCATCCCAGTCACTGAGCGTCTCGATTGCTGAAAGCGTGGCGGAAATACCAAGTTGTGACAACCGTGACTCCAGTTCACCCGCAGTTTCCTGAACACCAATGGGAGTTTCGCTCGTGGCCAGGATCGGTCCGCCATCGAGTCTCGGCGTCATGTGAATCACGGTCACGCCGGTAGCGGTGTCGCCGGAAAGGACAGACCATTGCACCGGAGCAGCGCCTCGGTACTCCGGTAGAAGCGAGCCGTGCAGATTGATTCCGCCGAGCGTTGTCGATCGTAAAGCTTCGGGTTTAAGTATTTGTCCATAGTCGCACACGACAAGCAGCATCGCTTTTTCAGCAACCAGTCGCTCAATAGCCTGGGGGTCGTTGATGCTAGGTGGATCGAAGATCGGCAATCCATTATCTTCGGCCCATTGGCGTACCGGCCCAGGCGGTACCGAGCCGCGACTTTTCACTGCTGGTTGTGGCCGCGTGACGACGAGTGTTGCATCGTACCCAGCCGCAAGGATCGCAGCAAAGGTGGGTACCGCAAACGGTCCGGTGCCCATCAAGATCACTCGCAGCGGGTGTGGCGTTTTTTTGTTCAACAAATCGCTTCTCCAGCTACGAGTACTTTTCTTGCCATTGCATCGCACGAGCTACTAATTCCTCGTCACTAGGAATGGAGCCCGACGATTGACGCGAGCGAAAATCCGTGACCAGTTCGTCGACGGCAACCTCAATATCGCGAATTGCTTCGACGGACATGCGATCGAAAAACAATACGCCATCCAAGTGATCATTTTCATGTTGCAGCACGCGTGAGAGAAAATCGTCTACCTCGCGTTCGATTGGGTTTCCCGACAAATCGTACGCGCTCAAGCAAATCGTTTTGGGGCGTTTAACCATTCCGTAAATCCCAGGCAAACTCAGACAACCTTCCTGCGCCGCCTCGTTGCCTTTAGGGAGTTGCAATTCTGGATTGATGAGCACCAATTCTTCGCCCTCGTCGCGAACGCCAGCCGGGTTAGCAACGAAGATCCGCAGTGGAATGTCGACTTGGTTGGCAGCCAGCCCGACGCCCTCGGCTTCGTACATCATTTCGAGCATTTCTGCGGCAATGTCCTTCAATGCCTTGTCGACTCGCCGAATCGGCTTGCTGCGGATACGAAGCGTCGGATGCGGGTAGCGAATTATCGAGAGCGGCATGGAGTATGATGATGAATCGAAGGTAGAGTAACGTCGGTAACCCTATGCTAAGGCACTTCTCAGCTACTGACCACTGGACAATCGATGCGACTTCGGGGACGCTTTGGAACATGATCAATAATCGAGCAACCAGACTTTTCGACGACGCGTGGTCCAGCGCTGACGCGTTGCGAATTCGTTGTTCGCACGTCACAGGAGCCCGAATTCTCGATGCGGGTGCGGGTACGTCCGCTAGTCCGCACCGCGGTTCGCTCAGTGGTGGGCTTGTCCTGGCGAAACTGTGTCTCGCCGATCAGGCCTGTGTTTCGCTTAGCCCTCGAGTGCCCGTCGCAGATCACGAATCGATCGGCTGTGATTGGGACGTCGTCGTGCGAACGGATTCGCCACTGGTTGCCTGTCTGGGTTCCCAATACGCTGGTTGGCCAATCTCCGCGGGCGATTATTTCGCAATGGCTAGCGGTCCAATGCGATTGATTCGTGGTCGAGAAGAGATGTTGCTGCACCTCAGTCTGAGCGAAGCCTGTGATCTCGCGGTCGGAGTATTGGAGAGTGAAGCCCTACCAACGGCGGAAGTGATTGAGATGATCGCCTCAGAATGCGGTGTGAATTGCGAGAACTTGGCGATCGCCGTCGCCCCCAGCACATCGATAGCTGGTAGCGTGCAAGTGGTTGCCCGAAGTGTTGAAACGGCGATGCACAAATTGCACGCCTTGTCGTTCGATGTCACCAAGATTGTTTCGGCCGCTGGAGCCGCCCCACTTCCTCCGCCAGCAAAGACAGGCAAAACAGTCCTCGGCATCGGTCGCACCAACGACGCGATATTGTACGGCGGTCGTGTGACGTTGTGGGTCGATTGTACCGATGAAGAAATTCAGTCGGTGATTGCCAACGTTCCGAGCCGATCATCCAAGGATTATGGTCGTCCGTTCGCGGAAGTCTTTAAGGATTACGGATACGACTTCTACAAAGTCGACCCGCTGTTATTTAGTCCCGCTGTGGTGACGATGCATAACCTACAATCGGGTCGGACTTGGCAGAGTGGTCAAGTCGACTTGGCTGTGATGCGACAATCGTTCCTCGTGTAGAGTCTCGACACGTGACCACACGCAATGACAGTATCGCGAAATTGCTCGTGCTTGGTAGTGACCAGGGTTGGCATGCGGACCAACTTCGCGCGGCGTCGGCAGCACGATCTTGTCAACTATTCTTTGCACCGTACGAAACGCTGTCGGCGAAAGTGACGGACGATGGTCGAACGCAATTGTTCTGTGCGGCAGGGCAACTCGATGACTTTTCCTCACTTGTCACGCGCACGATGCCCAGTGGGTCATTCGAGCGAATCATGTTTCGGCTTGCGGTTTTGCATGAGTACATTCGCCGTAGCGGTGTTGTGATCAATTCTCCACGGTCACTTGAAATTGCCATCGATAAGTTTGCTACTCTTGCGGTGATCAGTTCGCTTGGTTATCCAGTGCCCGACACACGCGTTGTTCAATCACGCCGCGAAGCAATGGACGCATTTCGCGATCTAGGCGGTGATTGCGTGGTGAAGCCGATCTTTGGTGGGGAAGGACGCGGTGTGATGCGCATCCAGAACGCCGAACTTGCGTGGACGTCGTTTGCTACCTTGGACCAACTTGACGCAGTGCACTATGTACAAGCATTTGTGCCTCCGGGTGGATGTGATTTGCGGCTACTGGTGATCGGTAGCGATGTGTTTGGAGTCAGGCGAACAAACGCAAACGACTTTCGCACCAACGTCAGTGGCGGCGGTCAATGTCAAGCAATTCAAATCAGTGACGAACAAAGACGACTCGCGCTGCAAATCACTCACGCCATCGGATTACGGTTTGCATCGGTCGACCTGCTTGACGCCGACGATGGGCCGCCGCGAGTGGTCGAGGTTAACGGAATCCCAGGTTGGCAGGGTGCGCAGCAGGTGCTTCCGCATTCGATCGCCGCAGCCATCGTTGATGTTGCACTTGCCGATGCGTGCGGCGTCCAGAGTTTGGGAGAGGTCGCATGAGCCACGATGGGCGATGCGATACGATCGCTTGCACCGGAAATGTTGCTAGCCGATTAAGTGCTATCGCAGCCATGATTCCTGGAGCGATTGCGATTGCTGAACCAAGCGGTCGCCGCGGTGTTCCGGCTACGCAGTATTCACTGACTACGTTTGAGCAATTAGATCGAACCAGCGACGAGATTGCTTGCGGGTTGTTGGCTTGGGGAGTTCGGCCAGGCATGCGGTTGGCGATGTTGGTGCCGTTCTCCAGTCAATTTATCACTCTCGTATTTGCCCTGCTCAAATCGGGAGTGGTCACGATATTGATTGATCCAGGGATCGGGCGAAAGCACTTGCTCAGTTGCCTAGCTGACGCTAAGCCTGATGGTATCGTCGGTATTCCGAAGGCGCAGTTGGTTCGCACGCTCTATCGTCGGAAATTCGTGGATGCGAAATACAACGTCACCGTTGGCCGTAAATGGGGATGGGGCGGCATGACCTTGGACAACATAATGACTCTCGGTGCATCGGATGCCATTTCGCTTAACGGCGCTCAGGCGATTCCGACGATTAGCCATCAGGATCCGGCCGCGATCATTTTCACTACCGGCAGCACGGGACCGCCCAAGGGTGTCTTGTACACGCACGGTACGTTCCATTCGCAAATTGATCGCATTCGCGATCGGTATGAAATCCAGCGTGGCTCACGAGACCTCGCTTGCTTTCCCCTATTTGGCTTGTTTGATGCAGTGATGGGCGTCACGACAGTTATCCCGGACATGGATGCTACACGTCCAGCCGATGTTGATCCGCAGCGATTGATCGAAGCGGCGGAGCATTGGGAAGTTGACCAAGCGTTCGGTTCGCCGGCCTTGTGGAATACGGTCGTCCGATATTGTGAAGCGAACGGTATCTCGAATCCGTTTCCTACGCTAAGACGAATCTTGTCGGCGGGTGCGCCCGTCCCGGCCGCGACGCTGGCACGACTGCGGGCGTTGTTGCATCCAGATACGGACATCGTGACACCCTATGGCGCGACCGAGGCGTTGCCGATTGCGTCCATCGAATCGCGACAAGTCATTGCCCGCACAGGCCCCGCGACGGCGAAGGGCAAGGGGGTCTGTGTCGGAACTCGTTTTGCCGATGTTAAGTGGCAGGTGATCGAAATCACCGACGAGCCCCTGGCGACGATCGATCAAGTCCAACCAGTCGCGCCAGGCCAGATTGGTGAATTGATGGTAGGCGGTCCCATGGTATCTCGCGAGTATGTTGTTCGCGATGACCAAAACTCGCTTCATAAGGTCCATGACGGTGATTCTTTTTGGCACCGTATGGGCGATGTTGGTTACATCGACGATCAAGATCAATTTTGGTTTTGCGGTCGCAAGGCTCATCGCGTGGAGATGGGCGATCGCATCCTGCTGACGATACCCTGTGAAGCCGTGTTCAATGCGCATCCGGCGGTCTATCGATCGGCACTTGTGGGCCGCGGTGCACGGCCGAACCAGACCCCGGTGGTGATGGTCGAACTGGAGCCGCGATACTGTGACATGGCGGTCGCTGATCGCGCGGCATTACGGGCGGAGTTGCTGGAACTGGCCGGTCGCAATCCGATTACATCGCGGATTAAAGAAATCATCATTCGCGACAAGCCCTTGCCCGTTGACATTCGCCACAACAGCAAGATTTTTCGCGAAAAGTTAGCCTCGGAGTTGTGAGCCAACCGCCGAGCACTGAGTAACTGCCATTGAGATTATAGTAGTGCAATGTCGCCAAGGTACATTGGGAAGCACGGTAAACCTGTTGTCTTGGAGATCGCTACACTTAGAATTATACGGAAAAGTCGCTCGGTACCGTTTGCCAGGAACTGGCATCGAACTCAAACAGGCATTATCTCGATGAACCCCATTTACTCCCACAATCGACGTCAGTTTCTTGCTGGATGTTCTGCGGCCGCGACCACCGCGATGCTTTCCAATGGAAAGACCCGCGCTGCTGCGAACGATCGTCTGAAGGTCGCGTTTATTGGTGTCGGAGGTCGAGGTGGCGGGAACTTAGCGACGATTTCCGCGACAGGAGCCGTTGACGTCGTCGCGGTTTGCGATGTCGATACTCGGACGCTTGGCAGCGCGGCAGAAAAACATCCAGGCGCCAAATCGTTTCAAGACTTTCGTGAATTGTACGATCGTGTTGGAAACGAGATCGACGCGGTGGTGGTCAGCACAACGGAGCACACGCACGCCTTCGCCTCGATGCCGGCGTTGCAACTGGGTAAGCATGTGTACTGTGAAAAACCGCTTGCCTACAACATTGACGAGACGCGGCGGATTACCGAAGCGGCGGCCCGCGCTGGCGTAGTCACGCAAATGGGTACCCAAATTCATGCAAGCGAGAATTACCATCGCGTGGTAGAGCTCATTCAAAGCGGCGCTATCGGTGCCGTCTATGAAGCGCATGTATGGGTCTCGCGGGCTTGGGGGTTACAGAGTGAAGCCGAAGCGAAAGAGAACAATGATCGATTATTCGTGGACTCGCGACCGCTTGAGTCGATGACGCCGCCTGAATACATCGATTGGAACTTATGGTTGGGACCGGCTCCGGAGCGACCGTTTCATGAGGTCTATTTTCCTGGTCCGAATTGGTACCGCTGGTGGGACTTTGCCAATGGCACGATGTCGGATTTGGGCAGCCATTGGAACGACTTACCGTTTTGGGCGTTGGAACTTGATGCACCGCGTACCGTCGAAGCATTCGGAATACCGCCACATCCAGAGATTGCACCGGCGTCGATGACCGCTAAGTACGAATACGGTCCCCGGATAAATCATCCGGCTGTGACATTGACTTGGCATCAGGGGACTCACAAGCCAGAGATTTGGCAGCGCGGCGAGATTCCTCAGTGGGGCAACGGTGTTTTGTTCATTGGTACGCGTGGGATGCTGTTGTCAGATTATTCCAAGCATGTGCTGTTGCCGGAAGACAAGTTCGTCGATTTCGAGCGTCCGGAGCCGTTCATCCCTGACTCACCAGGTCATCACCACCAGTGGGTACTCGCTTGTCTGGGCGAGGGCGAGACCGGCAGCCCGTTTAGCTACGCCGGTCCGCTTACCGAAGTGAACCACCTCGGCAATGTCGCGTACCGAGTGGGTAAGAAAATCGTTTGGGATGCAAAGAAGATGCAGTGCATCGGTTGTCCCGAAGCAGATCCGTTTATCCGCCGCGAGCCGCGCGAGAGCTGGTCGTTGGGTTGATCGCCAGGCGTTATTTCAGGGGCACTCCGAACGATAAATACGCGAACAGATCGCGTAACTCGGACTCACTCATCTCTTTGAGTGCGTCTTCGGGCATCAAGGATGTAGGTAGCGCTTTCAATACTTCGAGCTGAGTTCTTGGCAGTACTTGATTTCGATTATCAGCCGTGCGGAGCGTCACGGTGTTAGTATCCTGGGCGGTGATCATACCAGTGATGGAGCGTCCATCGTCACTGATCGCTAGGTACGATTGGTACCCTTCGCGAATTTCGAGATTGGGTTCAACGATGTTCGCCAGCCAGAACTTGATGTCACCGCGCTGGTAACCGTCCAGCGGTGGACCAATCGATTCGCCTTCACCAAACAGCTTATGGCAGACGCCACAGCGTTTCATAAAATGGGTCTTGCCGTCATCGAAGTTGCCCTTTGAATGGGAAAGCAATTGGCTCAAACGGTTGATCTCCGCAAGCTTCTCTGGGGCGAGCATGGCGATTGGCTTGCCGAAGGCTTTTTCAACTTCGGCTACGATCTGAGCGTCATCATAAGTTCGCAATTGCTGAATGACGTCGGCGGGAACTGCCGTAGATTTGAGTCGCCAGTTGTTGATTTCAGCAAGCAGGGTCAAGGCCCAGTTTGGTCGCGAAGCGAGTGTGCGACACGCTGTATCCCGTAAGTTATGTTCGCCGGAAATGCTGCTATAGAACGAACCGACAAGTTGCTTGGCAATTTTTTCTTCGTTGTAACTCGCTACCGCAGCGATGGCGGTGCGCTGCAGTGCTGGATCGTCAACGCCGCGCCCGGTTGCGAGTTGTAGCAACGTATCGATCGCAGCCGGATACGGGATCTCGCCCAGCGTGCGGGCGACTTCGATCCGAACACCGATATCGATGGCAGTATTTTTCAGCGTGGCGATTGCTTCTTTCGCCGCGTCCGGTTGCGCCGATCGTAGGGCCAACACGACGCCGGATTCTCCTCTTTGGTTTTGGTAACGAACAAACGCGTCGTTCAGTGTTGGTGGCAGGACGGGGAGCGCGCGACCTTGAAACGCTTTGACAAGATGCGAGATCAGTTCATCGCGACAAGAATCGTCGGGAGCAAGTTGCACCAGTTCCTGGCAATGCTGAAGATCCTCCGCTGAGCCTCGCGACGCATTTCGCTGGATCAGCCGCCCGATGAGAAACTGTTTTACGATCGGAAACTGCCAGAACGATTTGTCCGAGAAAAGTTGTTGGATTTCGGGCCAATGATCGGCGTGCGATTCCAGTGACCACCAGCACAACAGCGGCAGGTGCGGATCGTTAATATCTTCGGAGTGTTTGGCGAGTTCCGCGAGCGTTGCCAATCCACTGACGACATCGATTCGCTTGGCCGTTGAAGCAAGCTGGCTACGGACTTGAATCTCCGTCTCGCGACGAGCCAAATCGGCGAGGGCAGCATGCCCTTCGCGGCGATCGCCGAGCAGTCGCACTGTCCAGCGACGAATATGCGGCGATGTGTGTCCGAGCCAGTCAACGGCTCGCTGGGTGCTAAGCGCATCGAGTCCGGCAATAACCCACAAGGCTTCCAGTGACGCGTCGTTGTCAACTTTCGCAACCAGCGCGTCGAGGATTGACAAGTCACGACGCCAACTGAGTTCCAACACAGCTCGCTGGCGAACCCACTTGTTGGGATGCTCGAACTTGGCGATTAACTCCGTCGACGAAAGCTTGCTCAAGTCGCCATCGGTGTACTTTGGCTGTGAATCATTCGGTCGGACTCGATAGATCCGCCCGCTTTCTTTATGCCAATCATCGATTGGACTAACGTGACTAAGTCGCGTGTCGTACCAGTCGGCAAGATAAATCGCACCGTCGGGACCGACGCCACTGTAGACCGGTCTAAACCAACGATCCGAACTCTCTATTAAGTTGGCATGGTCTTCGGTGCGGTAAGTTGAACCATGTGGTATTCGTTCGCTGTGCCAGACAACATTGTGAAGCGAGTTGGGAGCAACGATTGATCCGTCAAAAGATTTGGGAAAAAGTCCGCCCTCGTATATCACGAACGCTTGAGCGAAACGACGCGTGTCGCCTTGAAGCAGCATCGCTCGAAAAAATCCAAGAGCGTAGGGATTGGTGAGTGGACCGTGTTTGCCCCAATTCTTTTCGCTGTAACTTCCTTGCGGATAGTAATAGCCGCGTGTGTTGCCGCCGTTGGTACCAGAGAACACGCGGCCGGTCGAGTCGATGTCTAAACTGAACGTGTTGCCGCAACCTTCGGCATAGATTTCAAATTCACGCGAGCGAGGATGGTAGCGCCAGATGCATTGTCCTTCGAAGTTGACGGCTTTGGTCACCGCCGAACTGATTGTGCCGGCGGTCGTGCTGCCGTTTGCTCCATAAAGCCAACCATCAGGTCCCCAGAGCAAACTATTTGCGACCGAGTGTGTGTCTTGCAGGCCGAATCCAGACAAGTGAACCTCAGGATCACTATCGGGAACATCGTCACCATCCGCATCGGGATAGAACAGCAGGTAGGGCGGATTCAAAACCCAGATTCCACCATGGCCGATTTGTACGGAAGTAGCGATGTTTAGTCCGGTCAAGACTTCTTTGGAGGTATCGTACAAACCATCGCCGTCAGTGTCCGAGTGAACAGTAATTGTGTCAGCGCCGGCTGTGCCTCGTGGTGGCGGCTCAGGGACTTTGTCAAACACCGCTCGCAAATACTGGTCGTAACGGATGATTTTCAGTCCGGCGGGGAACTGGTACTGGCGATACTGAACGACCCACATGCGGCCGCGTGAGTCCCAAGACAAAAACAGCGGTTGAGAAACACTGGGTTCGTGAGCGATCAAGTCGATCGTCAATCCCTCCTGTGGTTTTAGCAACTTTATCGCTTCGTCGGGCGGCGTGGGCGAGGAACCATCGGATTGAACGCCCAGTGCCGAAAATGACTTCATTACCGCCTCGACTTGCTCATTCCCGGCAACCGACTGCAGCTCCGATGGCGACTGGGCTAGCAGGTGGATGCAGCACAGGTTGGGCAGTAAGACGCAGAAAAAGAAATAAAGGAGAATCGGAAACTTAAGTGTGCTCATGTTGAAACGATGGGTCCGAAAAATGCTTCATAGAAATCGGCAAAAATAGATCCGCTCCCCCGTTTGGTCTCTTGAAAGAGTATAGTGGACGTTGACGATGAGTACGCGTTTGATTCCAAAAGGCCGCTTTAATAGTAACAATTCTGATTCGAGGAGTGGTAGGAAATTGGACGACGGGATTGATTTTTCGACTAACGACGATCCGCGACAGGACGATACACGCGATGATGATATAAATGATCAAGACTCTGCGACTCTAAAGCGGAATTCAGTTTCTGGGGGCAATGCGACGGCGTTTGGCATTACGGATGTCGGGTTGCGACGCAAATCTAATCAGGATCAATTTCTGATCGCGCAGCTAAATAAGTCCATGCTCGTTTCGTCGACGAGTTTGCCGATGGACACCCAGTCGCGATTGTTCGGCGAGGTACAGGGCCAGTTGATGCTAGTCGCTGACGGGATGGGGGGGCATGCCGCAGGTGAGCGCGCCAGCAGTCTTGCGGTGGATCACTTGGTCGGACGTTTACTCAACAGCATGCACTGGTTTCTGCAAGTCGATCATGACAGTGAGCAAGCGTTTGTCGAAGCTCTTAAAGAACTGTTGCAAGATGCACATGCTCGCATTTTAAGAGAATCGTCAGAGAACCTCGAGCAACGTGGCATGGGCACAACTCTTACCATGGCCCATGTTGTGTGGCCGCGATTGTATGTCGTGCATGTGGGTGATTCGCGATGCTATCTGGTACGCGACGGAATCGCCGAGCAACTGACGACCGATCACACGCTTGCACGACGACTGGTGGAAACCGGCGGCCTGCGACCGGAGGAAGAAGCAACGAGCCGCTGGAGTCACGTGTTATGGAATGTCTTGGGCGGTCGCGGCGAGGGAGAATTGATTGCAGAGGTTCGTCGCGCTGAATTGCAAGCTGGAGATTACTTGGTGCTATGCAGTGATGGGCTGCATCGATACATCGAGCCACCCATGCTGGCCGAAATAATCGCCCAACGTGACTCACCAGAAAGCGTCTGTACCGAATTAGTGCGAGTCGCGATCAAGGGCGGTGGAGAAGATAATATCACAGTGATCGTTGCTAAGCCTCAGCCGACATCACCAGCCGAAGCTCCGTTGAAAAAGGTGAAGAAGCAGAGCGACTCGTCGCTGGAAGACACGCACCCGCTTGATGAAGCGTCGATCTAATATCCACTCTCGCGTCACGATCCTGTGAACGTCGCGTCGTTGGAGGAAGCATTAGCCATCTACTGCATCGCGCAGTTCACGGACGAAGTCGGCAACGCGACTCGCGGCGTCCTGTGGCGACTTTGCATCCGCGATTCGTCGCACCACGGCCGAGCCGACGATCAGCCCATCAGCGTGCGGTGCGAGCTGTTTGGCTGTATCAGCGCCACTGATGCCGAAACCGATACATACGGGAAGCTCCGTTTGTTCTCGAAGCCAAGCAACATTATCCGACAAATTCGTCGGTAATGCCGTACGTTCCCCGGTGATACCGGTAACCGAAACGTAATACAAGAAACCAGTCGTCAAGCTGGCAATTCGAACTTGACGCTCTCGCGGCGTCGTGGGAGTGACCAGTTGGATCAAACTGAAGTCCTCTCGGCGACATACCAGCGATAGAGGTTCTGCTTCTTCGACGAGCAAGTCGGGAACAATAGCGCCAGCGAAACCGGCGGCTTTGGCTTGAGCAACGTAGCGATCCAAGCCAATGCGGTGAATGATCGCGTAGCTAATCATTGTCACCAGCGGAGCCGAAGTGGTTCGACAAACGTTTTCGCCAAGCTCGAAAACTTGAGCCAGTTTGAATTTTCGATCCAGCGCTCGCTGGTAGGATGCTTGGATGACCGGTCCGTCGGCGATCGGATCGCTATACGGGACACCCACTTCGCATAAGTCCGCGCCAGCATCAACCGCTGCGCGAAGGACCGCTGCGGTCGTCGCAATGTCAGGGTCGCCTGCGGTCACGAAGGGCATCAAGGCTTTGCGTCCGCGCGAACGAAGCGTAACAAATAACTGATCAATTGCCGACATGGATAGAATTTTGAGGAGGGAGGGAAGAATCCTGGACGGACAAACGCGACTGTAGCGTAGTCGCAATCATCAGCATCTGAAATAATTGGCCGAGCGTATGTGTGTCGATGTGCGGAAGAACAATGTTAGTGGTGGGACGACCGCAGGAATGCCGCATTTCATTTATTTGTTGAGTTGCTGAGCTCATCAACTGAGGCATCGAACGACCGTCCAGCGGGCGAAGACTATCTTGAACACCCGCAGCACATCTGACTAGATGATGGTCGTGGCGATAGTCTTGGATCACCAAATTATGAATGACAAAGCTGTGCGAGCGGCTAGCAATTCGACCGTACCATGCTTCGATCCCCAATAGAGCCTCGTTCCAGACACACAAGGTTGAAGCCATCGAATCGGCTCGTTCGGCTAAAATTGGAACTGATGCCAAGGCGTGGCTAACGGCGACGAACTGGAGAACGACATTTTCATCGAATCGAGCCGTCAAAAAATGCTCGTTCATGGCGACTGCACCCTGCAAGAAACGCATGCAATCCAGTCCCAGCATTGCCGCAGGCAACAGCCCGGCATTGGACAACACACTGTGTAGGTCCGCTAGGTGTTCTGGAAATTCGAATACTTCGTTACAGCCGATCTCGCGAGCCAACTGTCGTAGCGGGCTATCGAGAGCCGTGACCGGAATCACTAGTCGTGGCAACCAAGTCGTCGCCGACTGTCCGAGTTGCTTGCGGAGAATTTCGAGCAGACGTTGCAAGGCGACTTCTGTTTCGCCATGATCACCAGCATGATCGATCACGATGATCGCCCACCGCCGATCCGCTGGTGAGTCGCCGTAACCGCCGGCCACGAGCCGCTCGGCCAATGCGGCACTGCTGTCGTTATCAAAACTATCACCACCAAAATACATTCGCGGCTTACTGCCGCGAGCCGCTCGCGATTGTTCGTTGTGATAGGGATCACAGCAAGCTTGAAAGACGGCACGGGGTCCACTGAGGGATTCTCGATTGCCCAGCACGACGACAGCATCCAGGTGATCGTGGAGCGAATTGGCGACGGCAAAAATTCGTCCTAAATCGCTGAGCTCTCGCGTAGCGGCGTAGGCAGCGAGTTGTTGTTGGGGTAGCGAAAAGTAGCTTCCCGGTGGTTGCTCTGCAAAAGATGCTAACACTTCGTCGCGAAGGGCCGCGAGTTTCTCGGACTGCGACGAAACGAGCTGCTTGGTCACTCCATAGCCTGGGTGCAGCGCGCCGCGGTAGTCGAATCGAATCAGAGACATCGTGCAGTCAAACAGCAGGGAACCGCGGGAAAGTTGGCGGTACAGAAACGTCACAGAGGAGATCGTACCAGGGAGTCCCTACTTGCCCAACGGCGCCGATGTGATAGACACTGCCCAGAGCCAACACCGCGTCAAGCGGGCGATAACTATGTACCTCCAGCCCAGTAAAAACTCATGGATATGCATCAACTGACTCGCAGTTTGATGGTCAAAAACGACTCGAAAATTGTCATGCTCGTCGCCGATGGGCTCGGAGGCCTGCCCATGCAACCGGGAGGCAAGACCGAACTCGAAACAGCGGCGACGCCGAACTTGGATCGACTTGCCGTACTCGGTGTGCAAGGCGCTAGTATCCCCGTGAAGCCAGGCATCGCGCCGGGTAGCGGTCCAGGCCACTTGGGTTTGTTCGGCTACGATCCTTTGCAGTACCAAATTGGTCGCGGAGCACTGGAAGCGACTGGCATTGGCTTTGAACTCCAGCCTGGCGACGTCGCGATTCGCTGTAACTTCTGCACTATCGATGCTCGCGGCAATATCACCGATCGTCGCGCCGGACGTATTGCCAGTGAGGAATCGGCGCCCGTCGCCATCAGTCTGAGACAGATCAAAATCGACGGCGTCGAGATTTTTGTTGAACCTGTAAAAGAACACCGATTTGTAGTCGTATTTCGCGGTGAAGGGTTGGGTGGAGACGTCGATGACACGGATCCCCAAGCGACCGGCGTGCCTCCTTTGGAGCCCGTTGCACGCAATGCGGAGAGTAAAAAGACGGCGGAAGTTGCCAAAGAGTTTCTGCGTCAAGCGAAAGAAATTCTCAAAGACCAGCCAAAGGCCAACTTTCACACAATGCGTGGTTTCGCTGGAAAGCCGTACATGCCAAGCTACGAAGAAGTGTATGGATTGCGTGCGGCGGCGATCGCGGTTTACCCGATGTACAAGGGGTTGGCGCGATTAGCGGGAATGGACATTGTCGGCAACGCTCAAACGCTCGACGACCAGATGCATGTACTAAAAGAGAATTGGGATAAGTACGACTTCTTTTTTATTCACTTCAAGTACACCGACAGTACCGGCGAAGACGGTAATTTCGCCGAGAAAGTTAAGCGAACAGAACAGGTCGACGCGTGTTTGCCACAGATTGAAGCTCTCAAGCCAACGGTCTTGATCGTGACCGGTGATCACAGCACGCCGAGCTTCTTAAGCAGCCACTCGTGGCATCCGGTGCCAACGTTGTTGGTGAGTGATTGTTGTCGTCCCGACCCACATACCACGTTCGGCGAATCCACCTGCATCACCGGCGGTTTGGGCCAGTTCGAGTCTAAGTACTTGATGTTGTTGGCGCTCAGTAACGCCGGCCGCATGGGCAAGTTCGGTGCTTAGGCGATCGGCAGTTACAAATCTAATCGTGGAGCGGGTCTCCGGGCTCGCTAACAAAATCGTGGTCAATCTTGAATCGAACCGCGACCATTGCGTTAAAGGGCTAACAGCAATCGACTTGGCGCTTCAAGGTATCCGATCACATCGTTGAGGAATCGGGCTGCGGCAGCACCGTCAACAAGGCGATGGTCGTAGGACAAACTCAGCGGCATCATCAACCGTGGTTTGATTGAGTCGTCAGGCATCACAACGGGCAGCTTGCGGCTGCGTCCGACCAACAGGATCGCGACTTCGGGGATATTTACGATCGGAGTCGAGTACTGGCCACCGATCGCGCCAAGATTGCTGATGGTAAACGTGCCACCGCGCAGGTCGCTCACGGCAAATTGACCGCCGCGCACTTTACCGGCCATTTCCGCCAGTCCGCGAGTGAGTCCCGGAACTCCCATCCGGTCAGCATTTTTGAGTACTGGAACTACAAGTCCGCGATCGGTATCAACGGCGACACCAACATTGACGTATTCCTTATAGATAATTTGTTCGTTCTCGGGATCAATGACCGCATTGACCAGCGGATGGTGTTTCAGTGCCGTCGCAACTGCCTTGATCAAGAACGGCATCGTCGTCAGCTTCAACCCTTGCGCCGCGTAATCGTCTTTGCTGCTTTGACGAAGCAGCTCCAAATTGGTGATATCGGCATCGTCAAAATTCGTCACTCGCGGCACCGACGACCAACTCAAGTGCATCTGTGCCGAGATCGTCTTGCGAATTTTACTCATTCGTTCAACGCGAATCGGGCCATAATCATCCGTATCAGCGGTACCTGCCAGCGGATTGGCGGATGCCGCTGCACCGGAGGACGCTGGGGCCGTTGATGATGAAGATGATGCAGCGCTGGAGCGAACCGCGCTATTGGCTTGGCGAACGACGGCCAGGACGTCATCTCGCGTGATGCGTCCGTCCTCGCCACTACCGGTAACGGTGCTCAAGTCAACACCGACCTCACGGGCAAAGCGGCGAATCGCCGGACCAGCAGGAATCGAACTGCTGGCGGTACTCAACAATGCAGGGTGTGGCGGAGTTGCGGCAACCGGTTCGGCAGGTTCGTGTTGCGGACGCTGGGGCGCGGCAGGTTTGGACGCAACAGGCTGAGGCGCGGCCGGCTGAGCTGCCGCAGCTTGTGGCTTGGGTGGTTCTGGTTTAGCCTCGGCTACTGGGAGTGGAGCGGCTGGTTCAGGTTGCGGTTTCGCCGATTCAGCTTTTGCAGGCGGCGGTGCAGGTTTGTTTTCTGACTGTGGCGCCGATTCACTGGCTTCGACTTCAATCAACACGGTTCCTACCGGTACTGACTGGCCCTGGCTAATGTTGATTTTGGTTACTTTGCCCGCTGCGGATGAGGGCACCGGCACTGTCGCCTTGTCGGTCTCCATTTCGACGATGTCCTGGCCTTTTTTGATCATGTCGCCAACCGACACAAAAATTTCCAAGACGTCGCCCGATTCGATGCCTTCGCCGAGTTCAGGGAGTGTTACTTGCGTGGCCATAAAAGTTCAGGATGAATGATTGAATAAAGGAGTTCGTTATTGGTCCTGCGGACCCGTCGTTTTTGCCTAGCGCAGGGGCCAAGCCCTGGGCAGGCGAGTCGTATTTCACTCGTTTGCTATTAGGTGAAATATGGATTCGGTTTATCCGGGTTGTAGTTCAGTTCTTGGATTGCGTTAGCGACATCTTGGGCATCGAATACACCTGTTTTGCTCAGACGATGCAATGTCATCAATACAATGGACTCAGCGTCGACTTCGAAATGGCGTCGTAAATTCTCGCGACTTTCGCTTCGCCCAAGTCCGTCCGTTCCCAGCACGTCGAGCGATCCGGGCAAGAATGGAGCTAGTTGTTCCGGCAACGCTCGGACATAATCGCTCGACGCTATGAATGGACCTTCGACGCCTTCCATCACGGTGTCAAGGTAACTGCGGCGGTTTTTTTCCAGCGGATGTAGCCGGTTCCAACGCTCGCAATCTGCTGCATCACGGCGGAGCTGCGTGTAGCTGGTAACGCTCCAAACGACACTCGATACATTGTACTTTTCCGCCAAGATCTTTTGCGCATCCAAAGCACTTCTAAGAATCGCACCGCTGCCGAACAGCTGCACTCGAGCGCGTGACTTCGCGGCATCCAAACTGCTTAAGCGATAGATGCCGCGAACAATGCCTTCCTCGACACCCTCGGGCATTGCCGGATGAACGTAATTGTCGTTTTCGGCAGTGATGTAGTAGATCACTTGTTCGCCGTCTTGATACATCCGTTTGAGACCTTCCATCACAATGACAGTCATCTCATATGCGTACGCTGGATCGTAGGCACGCACGGTGGGGAATGCGATCGCGTTGAGCAGCGAATGTCCGTCTTGGTGTTGCAGGCCTTCGCCATTGAGTGTCGTCCGGCCGGCGGTACCGCCAATCAGGAAGCCCTTGGCACGCATGTCCGCTGCGGCCCAAATGGAATCGCCGATTCGTTGGAAACCGAACATGCTGTAGTAGATAAAGAACGGAATCATGTTGATGCCGTGAGCACTGTAAGCGGTACCTGCGGCGCAGAAGCTGCTCATCGAGCCAGCCTCGGTGATCCCCTCTTCAAGGATCTGGCCGTCGGTTGCTTCCTTGTAGTACATCAAAATTCCCGAGTCGACTGGTTCGTACAGCTGACCGGCGTGCGCATAGATCCCGATTTGGCTAAACATGCCATCCATGCCAAATGTTCGCGACTCGTCAGGAACGATCGGCACCACATGTTTGCCAATTTTTTTGTCGCGAACCAGTTGCTGCAACAGTCGCACGAACGCCATCGTCGTACTCATGTCCTTGCCTTGCGAATCGCCGCAGAACTTGCGGTACTCGTCAAGCGTAGGCACTTCCATCGTCGGATGTTCGGTCGGACGGCTTGGAAGCGAACCGCCCAGTGACTTACGCCGTTCGTTGAGATACTTGATCTCTTGGCTCGTGGCCGGTGGTTTGTAGAACGGCGCCTTTCCGACATCTTCGTCGCTAATCGGAATCCCGAACCGTGTGCGGAACTCAAGAAGTTCTTCTTCGTTGAGTTTCTTCTGGTTGTGCGCGACGTTGCGACCCTCGCCCGCTTCGCCCAAACCGTAACCCTTGACTGTTTTTGCCAAAATTACCGTCGGTTTGCCGTTCTTAAGGTCCACGGCCCGTTTATAGGCCGCGTAGACTTTTTCGGGGTCGTGTCCGCCACGGCGAAGTTTCTCGAGTTTCTCGTCGCTGTAATTCTTCACCAGCTCGAGCAGTTCAGGGTACTTACCGAAGAAGTGCTCACGGATGTAGCTGCCGGGCATACCGGTGTATTTCTGGTACTGACCGTCAACAACTTCCGCCATGCGTTTGGCAAGCAACCCGGTTTCATCTCGCTCAAGCAGTGCGTCCCAATCGTCACCCCACACGACCTTGATCACATTCCAACCGGCGCCGATGAAGATCGATTCCAATTCTTGAATTATCTTGCCGTTGCCGCGAACGGGGCCATCGAGTCGCTGTAGGTTGCAATTGATGACAAAAATCAAATTGTCGAGTTTCTCGCGCGAGGCCAGCGTTATCGCGCCGAGCGTTTCTGGTTCGTCACACTCTCCATCGCCAAGGAACGCCCAGACGCGTTGCCCGGATGTGTCCTTCAAGCCTCGGTCGCGCAAGTATTCGTTGAAACGAGCTTGATAGATCGCCATGATCGGCCCCAGGCCCATCGAGACGGTTGGGTATTCCCAGAAGCCTGGCATCAACCAGGGGTGCGGATAACTGCAAAGTCCGCCGCCTTCACCAAGCTCGCGGCGAAAGTTCTCGAGGTGATTCTCGGTCAGTCGGCCTTCGAGGAACGCGCGACTGTACATGCCCGGCGATGCGTGGCCTTGGAAGTACACGATGTCACCACTGTATCCGTCCTCGCCTCGGCCCCGGAAAAAATGGTTGAAGCCGATTTCATACAGCGTCGCACTGCTGGCAAAGGTGCTGATATGACCGCCGATTCCATCGAGTTTCTTGTTCGCCCGAGTGACCATCGCCATCGCGTTCCAGCGAATGATCGACTTGATACGACGTTCAATCTCGCGATTGCCAGGAAATGCTGGCTGATCCTTACGCGGAATCGTGTTCACGTAGGGAGTGTTCGTTTGATTGACGAGCTGGACGCCCTCCTCGGCGGCGCGGTCGCGAAGCTGTTCCAACAAAAACTTGACCCGTTCGGGGCCTTTGCTGTTGAGCACATAATCGAGCGACGAGAGCCACTCTTGCGTTTCGCTGGCGTCCACATCCACGTCGGGAGCGGTATTTTGAATTTCACCGAGTTCTTTATCGACTTCGGCTTGGGCGACCGTTTTGGCATCAGACATAGGTTTCTCTCGTCCCTCTGGTGTAAATCGAACCAGTCAGGTGTTCTGCGGTAAGCTTGCAAGTGATGCAGGTTAGCCGGATGCTATGCGGATCAGCAAGGGCGACCAACGTTAAAGTCTGCAGGGAGTGAACGGCAGTGAGTGAGCGTAATCAAACATCGTCGTGGGACCAGTCCGCCGCCGTCGTGACCGGCGCCTCTAGTGGTATTGGTGAACAAATTGCGATCCGTTTGGCGGCCGCAGGGGCCAGCCATGTGCTGCTGCACTACCGTATGAACCGCAAAGGTGCCGAAAATGCTGCAGAAAAAATCCGCAAAATGGGTGCAAAAACGACTGTAATTCAGGGCGATTTGTCAGTCTTTCCGGATATTGAGCGGATTGCAACGGAAGCGTTTACGGCGGCACCAACGATCCAAACTTGGGTCCACAATGCTGGAGCTGACGTATTGACGGGCGATGCAACCAAGCTTGATTTTTGCGCTAAGCTACAACGACTGTGGCAAGTTGACGTCGAAGGAACGATCCGATTAGCGAGAAACGTCGCCAAAAAAATGTTGGACCAGCCGTCTACAAATCGACCGCCATCGATGGTTTTTTTAGGCTGGGACCAAGCACCGCAGGGCATGGAAGGAGACGCTGGGCAAATCTTCGGCACAGCGAAATCCGCCGTGATGGGGTTTGCGGCAAGCTTTGCACAAACCCTGGCGCCTAAAATTCGAGTCAACACGATTGCCCCCGGTTGGATTCAAACCGCTTGGGGCGCGTCGACCACTGGGACGTTGTGGGATGAACGTGCCCGGTCCCAATCGCTGATGGGCCGCTGGGGAACGCCCGAAGATGTCGCCGCCGCAGTCGTCTATGCAGCGAACCCAGCTCATACTTTTGTTACCGCCCAGACGCTCGAAGTGAACGGTGGCTGGTGCCGACGGCCGTAACTTTCCCAAAGTTCCGTCGCTTTACAAATTCGGTGTTGTATACGGTTCGACGTCGCCCACCATATGGAAGTGGTTGTGGTCGATATACATCACTTCAGACGCTTCGCGATCATGCAGCGTGTGTGGGACCGGATATCCGACATACGTTTTCTCTTCAAAGTAAATCGTGCACTTGTAGTGAGCGTGGTGCAGTTGAGCCGGACCGATCAGCGGATAGAAACGCGGCGGATCGATATAGTCAGCGATCTTCTCTTTAATGATCCGCACATTATTGCGTTGCTTTTCCCAAATTAATGGCACACCTCCTTGAACCGGGCGAGCCCGTTCGAGTGCACGCATGACTTCATCATCGCTGGGCGGATCAAGCGCAACTGCTGGTCCACCGGAAGTCGTCGGTCCTAAGATTGGCACCTTCTCATAACGCTCGTGATCCCAGAACTTGTCTTCTTGTTTCTGCTGATAGAACGGGCTGACCGGCAGCGGATACCCGAGGAAGCCAATGTTGTAACCGCCGGTAACGCCGTAGCAGCCGGAGGTTGAGATCGCCAACAAGGCAACCGTCGCTAGCCCCAGCCGGACCGCGTTGTTTGTCTGTCGAGGTGATGGCGCGTCAAGTGTGTGAAGCGTGCGACTGCGGTTCAAGTGGAACATTCGGGCAACCTTCCGTGGTTTCGATCCGATTGGGACGTCGGTACCAGGTGAATGACTAACCACCGAGGTTAGGCGAGCCGGCGCGAGCGTCTTGCGTACATGTAGTATCGTGTGAATTTGTGCGGGTCTTGCGGGTAAATACGAATTTAAGGCGTAAATTTGCGATTCTGGACGCGTAAAGCGAGGTTTTGTGCTCACGCAGCTAGCTCTCAGACGAGCGTTTGCCAAAGCAAGAACCGTCGACAGCCTTTTCCAGCCGCCGACGGTTAGTCGTTTTCGTTGTAGTTCGCTTTACCAATCGCGTTGTTTAGCGATCAGTGAAGTCGAGGTTCCACCATCCATCATCCCATTCCAAGCTTACCCGGCGCCATCCCAAAGGCACTTGCGGATAGGGATAGAAGGGGCCAATGTACGGCCATGCCGATGGGCTGTACTGCTGGGGATAGGTCACGGCAGCATAGTTTGGGTATGCTGCGTAGCCAGGCCAAGCATAGTTAGGCAGATACGGCGAGTCGTAACGTGGTGCGGCTGCTCCACCACCATAGGGAGCCATTGGTACTGGTCCGCCAGAGACCGGCGCACCCATCATTGGAACTCCCCCCATACTCGCATTTTGTGCCGGGATCGGTTGTCCTGGCTGCATGCGATAAGGTGTGTTCATCGCTGGAACATTACCCGCTTCTGGGGCCAACGTCGGCTCGGGCAAACGAGTCAGCGTTGGTGCATCATTGGTTACGTTGATCGATTCGCGAACACCAACGACGCCTGGCACGTTACTGGCAATCCGCAGGATTGAGTCTCGCTGTGACTCCGACGCGGCACGCCCCGTCAGTTCTACGATTCCGTCGCTGCTCTTCACGTCGACGCCAAAGCCACGGAGTTGTCCGCTTTGTTGCGCCCGCCCCAAAGCTGCGACAACGCTCTGGGTCACACTCTGATCATTGTTGGTGTGCGGTGAAGCTAGCTCCATTGCTGCCGCCGGCATGACTTGGCCAGCCAACCCGTTGCTGGCGGTGACGACCCGGAACGACTCTCCGCTAGCAGGGCCAGCCGCCTGGGCTACGTCGCCGGTGTAAGTCGAGCGTACCGATTCCACTTTCGAAGTTAACGCTTGGCGAAGTGAAAAGTCTTCCGCCGCATCGGTCTGTGGTCGCTCCAGTCGAGCGACAGAAGCCTTGGGTTTGACGATTGAAGAATTGTCAGCGGCGATACCGGTGACAGTAACTTCGTCAAGAACCTTGGCAATGCCATCAATCCCAGCGGCTGATTCGAGCACGATCAGCCGTTGCTCTGGTTCTCGAACGCTACCTCGAAAGGAGACCACGCCGGAATCGACTTTCATGTCGAGCGTGAAGTCCTTCAAGGCACCGCTATCGCGATGTCCTTTGAGCCGTTTCATAATCTGTTCAGCGATTTCACGGTCACCACCCCAGGCCTGCATTGGCCCGAGCATCGCGATCGCGGCAATCGCCCATCCGAAATGTCTTAGTCGCATGGAATGCCTCCCTACAGTCCTGAATCGCTCCGGCGACATGCTTTCCGTGTGAAAGCTAGTTCGCGTAAAAGCCCAGCCGCTCCGTTTGCGGGCCAGGGGTCGTATCTGGTAGACGACTGATCTTTCACGTGGTTGTCGGACCGGTGTTGTTGGTTTTTTCGGCTATCCGAAGGCGCTCAAGGTAGGTTTTTTCCGATTTTATCGACTTTAGTTGTTCTAAGGCGCAAATCGGTCTTGCAAATACCCGATCCGCGCCGTCACTTCGACGAGCGAGTTACTTCAGAGAACGCAGCGCTCTGACGATCGCTCCGAGTGTTAATAACCCGCCGACCACTGGCGCGATCACCAAAATCAATCGCGGTTGTGCTGCAATAGCACACAATGTTAGCACAATGATTCCCGCGATCCCCGGCGGTAACCATTGGGCTGGTCGGCGCAGCGATGGCCAGGCAATCCAAATCACACCCAGGACGATGCCGACTCTTAAGAGTGACATCGACGCGAACCCCATCGCACTGTCTCCCTCGCTGTACTTCAGCCACAATCCACCGGCAATCATCAGCACCGAAAATATCAGCGCCAGGGGTCGACGAGCATCGGGATTGGGACGCGTGTTGTTCATAAGCAACCTACTGTAGATAATAACCGATGTTCGTGCTGCCCTCCCGATGTTGATTTGGTCAATATGAAACTGCTTTGCTTCAGCGATCTGCACCGCGACCAAGACGCCGCTCGCCGACTTGTGTGTGCCGCGAGAGAATGCGACGTCGTGATCGGCGCGGGTGATTTTGCGAATCGTCATCAAGGGCTCGCCGACACGCTCGATATTCTGGCAGAGCTCGAATTGCCTGCCATCCTCGTTCCTGGCAATGGCGAGACCGCCGAAGAGCTTATCGAGGCGGCCGCCCGATGGAAGTCGGCCCGCATCCTTCACGGCAACGGCTGTGAAATTTTAGGACAATCGTTTTGGGGCGTCGGTGGCGGTATTCCTGTGACGCCGTTTGGTGATTGGAGTTACGATTTCGACGAACAAGAGGCCGAAACCTTATTAGCGGGACTTGCCCAGTCCGCGATTCTTGTCGTGCATTCACCGCCCCTGGACACCGTCGATCACGACAGCAGCGGCCGAATTCGCGGTAGTGACGCCATCCGCCATGCCGTCTTGCGACAAAAGCCCAAACTCGTCGTTTGCGGCCATATTCACAGTGACTGGGGCCGTCAGGTCACTCTCGGGCCGACTCAGATTCTTAACGCTGGTCCAACTGGAATCGTCGTCGAACTCTGAAGCCTATCCGAACTCTAAGCCTAACGGCGAATAACTCTTCGTCCGGTGTTCTTCGCCGTTTCTCATGGGCTCGCGGTTCCGACAGTGTTTATTTATCTTGGCACCCATGACAAGTTCCTCCCACTTTGATCCTTCGGGCCACGCCCAGATGGTCGACGTGTCCACCAAGGTTCCGAGCGTGCGGATCGCTACGGCGCGCAGCCGAATCCGCATGCTGTCGACGACGGCGGAGATGATTCGCAGTGGCACGTGTTCCAAAGGCGACATCTTGAGTGTGGCTCGGCTGGCAGCGATCGGGGCGACGAAACTGACCAGTCAACTCATTCCGTTGTGCCACGCGATACCCATCGAAGCCGTCACCGTTGAGTTCCGCGGCCCGGAACCGGTCGACGCCACCTTTGCCGAATTGGAGTGTCGTGTCAGCGTCAAAACCACGGCCAAAACAGGAGTTGAGATGGAAGCGTTGACGGCAGCCTCCGTGGCCTGCCTAACTGTCTACGACATGGTGAAATCGGTGGACCGCGGCATGACCATCTCCGCCATTGAATTGATCGAGAAAAGCGGCGGGAAATCAGGCTCATTCGACCGCGAAAACCAAATTAGCGGTAAGACTTGACCGTCCGGTTGCCAGATTTTCGGAAACCGGTCCGTTACCGTGAGGCATCCCGGTGCGGTTCCCATGTGGGAACCGATAACTGCGAGTGGCAACGATGAAACTGAATTCTATGACGGATAACAGCCTGAATACGACAACCGTGTTGCGTGGTCGAAAAACAGTGCACCAACCGCTTGAGCCCGAGGACCACGCGGGCACTCGCTTCCGGTTGCTTTACGCAGGGGTGGCCGACGAACTGCGGCAAGTCGAAGCTCGATTTCGTCGCGAACTGGACTCGCCCCACCAGTCGCTACGTCCGCTGCTCATGCATGGGACTCAATTGGGCGGTAAACGGCTTCGGCCAGCACTCGTCCTGCTCGCGGCAAAGGTTTGTGGTTCCGTTACCCTCGACCATATAGTACTCGGCACCGTCATCGAGATGGTACATACTGCCACACTTGTGCACGATGATGTGCTTGATGGAGCAGACATGCGTCGTCACACGCCAACCATCAACTGTCGCTACGACAATCACACCAGCATTTTGCTCGGAGACTATTTGTTTGCTCAAAGTTTTCGGTTGGCGGCGACATTGTCCTCAACTCGAGCTTGCCAAATGATTGGCGAAGCGGCACGTCGAGTCTGTGAGGGAGAATTGCGACAAGTCTTGTATCGCAATGATCTCGCTCTGGACGAGTCGACATACCTACAACTCCTTAGTGACAAGACAGCCGAATTGTGTTCCGTCGCGTGCTCCCTTGGTGCTGAGTACGCCGCTGCAAGTGAAGCAAAAATCGCGGCATTTGAGGCATTTGGTCGCTTCCTGGGGATCGCGTTCCAGCTTGCCGACGACTATTTAGATTTCTGGGGCGACGATCAGCAAATCGGCAAGACGCTCGGTACGGACTTGTTGCAAGGTAAGATGACCTTGCCGATCTTGCGATTGCTTGATCAAGCATCGCCAAGTCAGCGTCAATTGCTAGTCAGTATTTTGCAGGGACCTAGCGAACAGCGGTTCCAGCATCTGCAACCGTACCTGCGGCGGAGTGACGCGGAATCGTATACCCGAGAGATGGCGACTCGATATCAGCGGCTAGCCATTGAGTCACTCGATGGCTTCGATCACTCGACATCCAAGGATGCTTTGATCAGCTTGGCGGAACTCGCTGTCACGCGAATTTAATCTCTTCGACACTTTATGCTTGGGAACTCCATGTTCGGTAGCTCACTCGTTCAATCGATGGGTGCTTCTTCTATTGATCGACTCGATTGCCAGCGGCATCGAACGACGCTTCGTAGCTGACGCTGGATAAGTAATCCGAGAGCGTGATGTATTCCCGAACCGGAAGCTCGTGTTTGATTGTGTCCACGGCTGATTGCATCAATTGCACCATGCGTTGAACGCGTCGAGCGTCCTCGCCTCTGTAACGCTGGCCTGGGTCCGAACGTTTCGCAAACGTCTCGTTGATCAATCTCGTATAAGGCAATAACACCTTATCGTCAAGCGGATCGGGCCAATAGATCTTTCCGTTTTTGGCATCGAATTCCTGACTGGTCAATCGATCAGGAGCCTTTTCTTTTGCAATCCGTTTGGCATCTTCAAGGCTTACCGTATGTCGCTTATCGGCGACCTTTTGATCCCGGTAGTCCCGCATCTCGTAGTAAGACTCAATCCTTTCACGTTGGTTCTCTAAATAGGCGTCGATCGCCTTTTGCAGATTGATCGCCGATAAAGATTCAAAGTAGGTGCGTCGTCCGCGACTTCTCTCCAGCGCACCCAGCCCACGCAGATTGGAGCTTTCGACGGTGCCCACATCATCGCCAGCGTCGATATTGATACCGCTTCCCAGATCAGCGATGGCGGCTCCGGAGTCACTTGTCTCTTGTTGTGGTGCTTCTTGCTGCGGGGTGCCCTCATCCGCACGCACGATCATCCCCATGCTGATCCATAGCGCGACACCCAGCGCGAGGTAAGCTACGAGTTCAACAACACGGTTCTGTGGACGATGCATCGTAATTATCTCCAGAGTCAGCGGCAAAGTTGTGGTGACGGAGCCACCAGTGACCCTATCCCCAACATCAACCATGCCAAACGTGCAAGTTGCGTACCCGAAATGCGATCCAGAGATGAAATAAGGTTGTGGTTCCACGCCAGCAAACCGATTACATTGGCGGTTTCGCCTCTTGATAACACGCCCACCTTCTTGGAATCCCGCTCATGAGTCACTCGATTTCCCGTCGCCAGTTCAACGCCCTCACCGCGGCTGCGGCTGCGGCAGGAGTGTTTTCGACCACCAGTCGCGTTCGAGCTGCTGGTCCAAACGAAAAGTTTGGTTTAGCTGTTGTGGGTGTTAACGGTCGCGGGATGTCGCACGTCAATGGATTTGGCAGCAACGACAATGTCGAGATTCGAGCGATTGTCGACATCGACGAGAAAGTCGGAGGTCAGCGCGCCAGCCAGATCGCCGAGAAGTATGGAGCACGCCCAGCGGTGTATCGCGACCTGAGAGAAGCGTTGGACTCGACGGAGATCGATATCGTGAGCTGTGCCACCCCCAATCACTGGCACGCACTGTGTGGGATCTGGGCGATGCAGGCTGGAAAGGACGTCTATATCGAGAAGCCGATTTGTCACAATATCCATGAAGGCTTGGCGCTGATTGCCGCTGCTAATAAGTACAAGAAGATGGTGCAAACCGGAACTCAGTGTCGCAGCAGTGAAGCATGTATCGATGCCGTGAAGTTCATCGCTGAGGGCGGTATCGGTGAAGTTAATTTTGCACGCGGCTTATGTTACAAGCGTCGCAAGTCGATCGGCGCGTTGGGCGACTATCCCATTCCTCCAAGCGTTGACTTTGATTTGTGGAGCGGCCCAGCAACGTTGACTGATCCCAAAGTCACGCGACAACAGTTTCACTATGATTGGCACTGGCAACGCCACTACGGCAATGGCGACCTGGGAAACCAAGGTCCGCATCAAACCGATGTCGCTCGATGGGGATTGGGGCTGAATCGACAGCCCAACAACGTGATCACCTACGGTGGTCGGCTGGGCTACCAAGCCGAACGCAAAGACACCAGCTACGTCGACGCCGGAGACACGGCGAATACCGAAGTCTCGATCTACGACTACGGTGACAAGTGCATCGTCTTTGAAACGCGCGGCTTGAGTGTGGATGAATCCGCCGACGAGCAGCTCAACAAGCTATTCAACAGCACTTCGGGTAATAAGATTGGTGTTGTGTTCTATGGCAGCGAAGGCTACCTGGTGCAAACAAGTTACGGGCATTGCGCCGCCTACGATCTCGACATGAAGTTGATCAAAGAATTCAAAATGAAGGGTGACCTGGACGCGATCCATATGGGGAACTTCGTTGACGCGTGCAAATCTCGCGACGCATCAACGCTCAACGCCGACGCGCGAACCGGTCATCTGTCCGCTGCGGTCAGCCACCTGGGCAATATCTCGTACTATCTCGGTGAGTCCAGCAAGGTCTCGCCGGCAGAGTTGTCCAAGGCGCTTGCTGGTGTGAAGAGTCTCGACGACAACCAAGCGACACTCGAGCGAACACTACAGCACCTCAAAGATAATGGTGTCGATCCTGAGAAGACGCCGCTGTCGCTCGGTCCGCACTTGGCGTTTGACACAGAAGCTGAGCGGTTCGTTGATAACGATGATGCGAATGTGTTGCTCAGTCGTGATTATCGTGAAGGGTTTGTCGTGCCCGCTGTCGATTCGGTATAACCTCGGTATCCAACGACTGCATTCTGTCGGTGGTCCCTGCCAAGGTTTTGTCCATGAAGATCAAATGTCCCGCCTGCAGCACAATGCTGCAGGCTCCCGATTCGGCCGCCGGCAAAGTCATCCAGTGCCAATGTGGCAAGCAACTACGTTTGCCCGCTGCGCCCGCAACTGCTCGTGCCGTCCCGCAACCAATGGCAGCGGGCCAGCCTCGTCCGGCGGTTCCAGCGCCAACGCGACCGCCCGGTCCAACCGCGAATCCGTTCGGTCTGGATAATTCAGCGTTTGATGACCTGACGACCGATGATATGAAACCGATTCGCGGTGTCGCAGCGGTTGCACCGGCCACGGCCAAAACTTCTCATGCGGGCGCCGCAGCCCTAAAGCAATATGCATCCCCGGGGGATGTCGGTTCAAACGCTACGCCAGGCCAACGCCCGGGAACATTGACCTTTCTTGGCGTAATCAATGCGATTTGGACTGTCCTTTATTTCTTTGGTGTATTGCTTTTGTTTGGTATTTCAGTGATCGCCGCAAATGAAATTGAGGCTGAAGATCTTGCGGAAGCTCCTGAAGCGGTCGCATGGTGGGGGCTCATTGTATTCAGCGCCGTGTTCCTGATGCTCAGCTCGCTGGCTATCTCGGTGTCGTGTTTCGTCTCTAAGACGATTTGTTGGTACATTGTCATCGCTGGATACGCCTTCTTCTTTGCTGATCGAATCATGGGCCTTGTGGGTGAGTTTCGCGGCGAAGAAGTCGACATCAAATCCGTCGTGCAGGCAATCATTGGTTTGATCGTCGGTGGGTTGTTTTGGGCCTACCTGCACGGTGATGAGTCACGCGCATTTTATCGAATTCCGAAATCAAAACTGAAACTGGCGATCGCGCCCAATGCCGTCGGTTTCCTCGTCGGAATCGGCTTGAGAGCCGCTGTCGTTTTCATGGTTTAACGTTAGGTTTAAATTTGAGCCGCGGCAACCTGCCCGCGTAATTGGCAGGCCCTAGTTTGGGCGAGTTGTATTTTCTGTCGCAGTGCTTGGAATAATTTGAATGATGTTTCGCACGACTGCTGTAATGTTGGCACTTTGCGTTCATTTGCCGTCGATCGAGGCTGGTGAAATATTTGTCAACTTAGAGTCGGGAAGAAGAGTTTACACGGCGCAGCAAGACAGTACGGTTGTGAAGTTTGTTCCTGAGGCAGGTGCGAATGTGTATTCGATTCAAGTCGATGACGTTGAATACTTGCGTCAACCGGAGTCGCTCGATCTGTTACCTGGCGTTGGTTATGGCAATCCCGTGCTCTATCCGACTCCGAATCGTGTACGGGATGGGTCGTTTGTGTTCGATGGCAAAACAGTGCAATTCAAGTCTAACTCGGGAACAAACTTTATCCATGGATTGGTCAATCGTCATGCCTGGGAGCACGTCAGTTCGAGTACGGATGCATTGAGCGCGTCGATCACTTGCAAAGCGGATTTTCGCGAAGGAACTTCTCTCCATTCAAGCTTTCCGTTCCCGCATCAACTGTTTCTGACAATCACCGTAACCAAGGACACAGTACGATGGACTTACAAAGTTGATAATACTGGTTCACACACTGCCGTGCCGTTTGGTTTTGCCCTGCATCCCTACTTCGTCTATCAAGGCTCGCGAGACCAAACGTTCCTGAAAATTCCCGCTTCGCATTGGATGAAAGCTGACAAACAGTTGCCGTCCGGCGAACTAGTTCCCGCTGACAAGCTTGAATACCCGTTGGGAGAATTCATGTCACTTCAAGGCACAACCTTCGATGACGTTTTTTGGGGTATTCAGCCCGCGACTCCAACAGTCATCGAGTTTCGTGACCTGAATCAAAGGGTGAAGATTTTGGCATCTTCAGCATTCACGCACTTAGTCGTTTGGACACCGGACCGTCCCTACTTCGGTATCGAGAGCCAAACCTGCAGCACCGATGCTCACAATTTGCATGCTGCAGGGAAGACGGAAGCGGCGCACTTGCAGATTTGCCCGCCCGGTGAATCAATGTCCGGTTGGGTCGAATACCAATTTGGCGTCAAATAGAGGGTTCTGGAGCCAGCTGTTGACTAGTCAAAACAAAGCGGGTCAGTGAGAGATCCCTGCCCCCAGAGATCTCTCACCAACCACGCATTGCCCGTAGGGATAAAATGTTTTATCCAAGCCCTCGTCGATACCAAAGGGATACGACCGATTTGCAGCCATGAGTATTATGAAGCCATCCATGGCCGATTCCTGCGTCCCTGCGAGCAACGCTCCCTCGTTGGTATTGCTAGTATCGACCCCAATCAGCCGATAAAATATAAGGGAATTCATCCAATTCCGTCCGCCAAATCGTTGGTCGGCGCATTTTTAATTGACTGGAACGACCAGCATGCCAGCCTCGAAATCAAGCTTCCGAGATTCGCTTTCATCGGCATCCACCGTCCGCGTGGATCCGCCGGAACTCGACCACACTAGCGTTTGGGGTGCTCTATCGCGAACTCCCGGAGTCGGCGTTTGCCTGATGGACATTGAAGGACGACTGCTGTTTATCAATGAAACCGCGACCGCGTTATTCATTGATGATTCGATCACCGAATACCAGGGCCGGCTGATCAGCGAATTTCAGCCGAAGCCTTATGTCGAAGAACGGCTAATGTTGATCGGTCGCGTTCTGACAGAGATGCGACCGATCATGATTCGCCATATTTTTTTGGGACGACGCATCGAGTCTACCGTTTGGCCGGTTCGTGATCGAACGCCTCCCTGCAATCGAGTGATCGTTGTCACTCATCAGTGTGGAAGCAGAGACTCCGAGCCGCATCTAACTCATACCTGCGAAACGATCCAAACCAGCTATATTGATTTAGGATCGCTCAACGTAATGACATCTCGTGAACTTGAAGTGCTCGCGCTGCTCGGACATGGCATGAGCGTTCCCAAAGCGGCCAAGATGCTTCACCGCAGCCCCAAGACCATTGAGCGGCACAAGTCATCGATAAGCAAGAAGCTGCAGATTCATAGCCAAGCGGAAATGGTCGCCATCGTATCCAGCGTGGGGCTGGACATCACCGATGCGAAGCTGAAACGACTGCCTCATTCGAAACAATAAAGTTCCGCGACGCGTCCATCGAGTTTACGCTGCGCGGCGAGTAGCATGGATGCGGCGACTGGCGGATTCGATGCGTTCGCGGATTTCTGCATGGGGGCCGATCTCGCTGGGCTTGGAACCAGCGTACCATTGTCGACGTGCAATTGAATCCAAAACCATGTCCGCCACGGTAACCGCGCGCGCCCCAGCATTGCCATCGACAGCAGGCGCAATTCCGGTCTGGATGCTGATGACAAAGTCGTGCAGTTCATCAAGAATCGCATTTCGCGGCTGCAGAGGTAAGGACTCGCAGTGCATCCGCCCTTCAAACAACGTTGTTGCATAAGTTAGCGGATTATCGGTATCGTCAGCTAATGAAAACGACCGATCTTGTAGTGTCACACAAGGACGGATGATGTTCAGCGACGGCGTGGCAAAATCGATTTCGGCGAAGCCGTTGCTGCCAAAAAGTTGCATCGATCGCGCTGCCGTGGGACTGATACGCGACGCTTTTAGATTCGCCACCATACCACACTCGAATTCGATTCGAGCTTCGGCCAAATCCTCGTGATCACTGACAACGCATAGTCCACTTGCCGAGACGCTACGTATCGCTGCATCGGTCATGGACAACACCAGATCCAAATCGTGGATCATCAAGTCCATAACGACACCGACATCCAGACAGCGTCCAGGAAATCGTGATGCGCGAACGGCTTCGGCGTACTTAACGTCAACGGCTAAGTCTTCCAAGCTGGTGAAAGCCGGATTGAAACGCTCGACGTGACCGACTTGCAGTGTCAACCGTTTCGCGCCAGCCAGCATCGCCAATCGCTGCGCATCTTCACTGGTCGCGGTCAGTGGCTTCTCCACGAGGAGGTGTTTGCCGGCCTTGAGTAAGTCCGTTGCAATGGCTGCGTGAGCACCGGTGGGCGCGGCGATGACTGCGGCGTCAACTTTGGAGATCAGCTCACGATAATCTTCAAAGATCGGGACGTTGAACAGAGAAGCTGCTTGAACTCTTGCGGCTTCAACCGGATCGCTGATGGCGACAAGCTCGGCTCCATCGACCTGACCAATCAATTTGGCGTGGATACGACCGAGGTGTCCCGCTCCGATAACCGCGATTCTTAATCGACTCACGCCGCCATCCTCCGTCTGTCTCGTCCGCGACCGTGCCGGCCGGCATTTGAGAGTTCCAAAAAGTTAAACAGGTGTGCTAACACGGGTCGCATTGGTTCGCGGCTGAGCAGAATCTCCATCGCATTTTCCAACCCGACGTGCTGTCGGTAAAGCAATTTGAACGCATCGCCAAGAACACGAATATCGTCCGCTGGAAAGTCGTGTCGTTTTAGCCCCACGACATTGCTGCAACGCGGGCGTGTAGGACGACCTTCGACGATCATGTACGGTGGAACATCGTGTAACACCAAGCTCATCGCGCCGACAAAGCTCAGTCGTCCAACGGACGCAAAGTGATGGACACCGACTCCGCCAGCGATCGTGACATCGTTCTCAATTCGCACATGTCCACCAAGCATGCCATTGTTGGCGATCACAATGCGGTCGCCCAACTTGCAATCGTGGGCGATGTGCGTGTTGGTCATGAAATAGTTATTGTCGCCGACTCGAGTCAGGCCGTCTTCCTTTTCGGTCGCCCGATTGACGGTCGAGTGTTCGCGAAACACGTTGCCATCACCGATCTCGACGCGCGTCGGTGTGTCGCGATAACTGACGTCCTGTGGGTGTGCTCCAATTACACATCCAGGGAAGAAGTGATTGTCTTCACCGATGGTTGTCAGCCCTGAAATAACGACATGGTCTTCGATGCGACAGTTGTCGCCAATCGTGACATCAGGACCGATGACGCTGAAGTGGCCAATACGGACGTTATTGCCGAGTCGAGCTCGTGGGTCGACAACAGCGGTCTGAGCGATAATTGCACTCATGGTGTCTCCGAGAAACTTTTCAATGGGTCGTTAGGCGACGCGACGAAGGGTTGCGTGCGCCGGATACTGTTGGGCCGAACTCGGTTGACTTTGGTTTTGTTTTATTTGTGCGGCTGCGAGCTGGGCCAACCGTGCGGCCATCATTCCATTCAAATTGTGTCCCCCGCGAAACGAAACGATTCGTCCCACGATTTCGACGCCAGCCAAAGCTAGGTCGCCGATCATATCGAGGGTTTTATGACGAGCGCATTCATCAGGGAAACGCAATTCGTTTTCCAACGGTCCGTCTTGTCCGATCACGAGTAGGTCGTGATTGGTCACATGGGATGCTAAACCCCGTGCACGAAGTGTTTCGGCTTGGGATTGAGTCACAAACGTTCTTGCTCGAGAAACTTCGTGAATGAACCGGTACGGTGTCAAGACGAGTCCGAAAGTTTGCGGTGCAATCGGTGTATCGTCGTTAAACTGCAATCGGTATTCAAAATAATTTCGGCCATCCGTCGATGGCGACGCTTCGATCCATCGCCCTTGGTCTTGGATGCGAATGGTATCTTGAATCACCAGCCGGGACTTGGCTTTCGCTTGAACTATCAATCCGGCTTCGCGTAAGGCGTTCACGTAAGCCTCGCTACTACCGTCCAGTCCAGGAAACTCTTCACCGTCGATGGTGACGACGCAGTTATCGATCTCCATCGCCGCCAGGGCTGCGATTAAGTGTTCGATCATAGCGAAGCTCGCCTCGCCACGGCGCAGGTTAGTCCTCAGATCCGCGTCATTGCGGAATTCAATCGATGCCGGGCAACTGGGCTCGGAAGCCAGATCACCTCGGACGAGCACGACACCGGTACCGATCCGCGCCGGTTCGATCAAAACACGAACTTCGCGACCGCTCCAGTATCCTCGTCCGCGGACTTCACATGCCGCGGCAATCGTATGTTCATTGCGTGATGGGGTCACGCTGGGCCTCCGTGCCAGGTGGGGACTCGTCGCTTTGCGCTAACGAGCATGATGCGATGCCCCGCGGACTTGTGCCAACGGGGCCATACTGACTGAGAGCAAACGTTACGTGATCCAGCCCTACTTGAGTGCTGAACCGCCGGCGCCTTCAGCAACCTTCAGTGTTTGGTCCAAGTACTGCATCACGCCCTTGGTCATGTCGAGCGCTTCGTCGTGATAGACAATGCTACGCATCACACCACGAATGACTGAGTCGCCCTTCTCCAGATCCATCTCTTCGCTGTTGTAACGCAGCACGATGTTGATCTTGTAGTGTTGGGCAAGGAACTTGACACCCGCGGCAATTCGCTGGTAATTGTCGAAGTAGATTCTTGCTTCGGCATCAGCCAGCTCTTTCCGCTTACGTGCCATGTCCAAACGTAGTTTCGACTCTAGCGAAGCAACCAACTCTTCTTGCCGAGTGTAATCAGGCGTTCCGACTTTGAATGCCTTGAGTTGTTCAGCGGAGTTCTTGAGTTCATCACGCTTGGCCGTCAACTCAGTATCGTAGTTCTTGAGGTCCGTTTCGACCTGTTCAACCTGAGCCTTGATGCCGGCGTGTTCCTTGAAAATGTAGGCGACGTCGACCACCGCGACACGGTGTCCGGTATCTTCGGCCTGGACCGGCGTCACATTGACAGTGGTCACGCTAACGATGGCCATCACGATGGCCGCTCTGCAAAACAATCGCACGTTCGCTCTCCTTGCGTAGGTCAATCGCACCGGATTCCATCCGATGCTGTTTATCGTGGCCCGATTGTGTCAGGCGAATGGGTTGGGAGTAAAGATTAAAAATGCCCGTCTCGGGCTGCTGGAAGAAGTTTTTAAGAAAATATTGCAGAGCGTGCTTCAAGGGCGCGCTTGTAATCGAACGCGACGCTCCAGGCGATGGCCGGAGCGGTAGACTCCCACGTCTACTGAATCGCCAGGAGAAAAATCGCGAAGCGTCTCCAATACGTCGGTTGCAGATTGAATTCGATTTTTACCAAGGCGTTCCAATCGGTCGCCTATTTGCAGGCCGCTAAGCATCGCTGGGCCGCCTTCGGCGATTCCCGATAACACGACGTGATCTTTGCGATTGGAAAGTGAAACACCGAGAAATGTCGTCAATTGACGCCGAATCGCCACACCGCTGTCGGTTTCCACGCGGAACGGGCGGGAGGCCGCGATGGTTAACTGTGTCGCCACATCCGAGACCATTTCGGTGACGCGAAACATTCCTTCAAAGTTGATCTTTTCGATATCGTCACTGGGGCGATGGTAGTCATTATGCAATCCAGTGAAAAAAAACAGTACCGGTACACCCGCTTCATAGAAGGATTGGTGATCACTGGGACCGTAACCGGAAACGACCTTGTAAAGATCGAATCTGTGCTTGAAGTTGGCTTGCTCCAATGTTTGGTCCAGCGTATCGCCACTGCCGGTGCCGTACACCGTCAACTCGTTGTCGCGCAACCGGCCAACCATATCCAGGTTCACCATCGCGACGGTGGAACTCAGCGAAAACCGTGGACGACGGCAATATTCGACGCTGCCCAGCAATCCGCGTTCTTCACCGGTGAAGGCAATGAAGAGGACTCGCCGGTGCGTATCGAAGGCCAACAATCGCTCTTGCATAAGCGGTATCGCCGCCATCATCGTCGCGACACCGCTGGCGTTATCATCCGCTCCGTTATGAATCTCGATGGTGCCAGGTGCCAGCGAACCGTAGCCGCCCATGCCGACATGGTCATAGTGCGCGCCCACAATCACGGTCTCGTTGGCCAGCGCACCTTTGCCGAGCAACACTCCAAGTACATTGTTTGTTGTTTCATCACTGGAAAATAGTGACACCTGCAACTCGACCGAAGCATCGTCAATCGCGAAACTCAGTGGCCTTTGCTGTGTATCTAGTCGCGACTCGATGTCATCGATCGTCATTCGCGTCTGGGACTTGAGCATCGAGTCGAATAGAGTGCGAGACATAGCTAAGACGGGAATCGTCGTTGCGGAGTCCGCTCGCTCGCCAGCTTCACTGACTCCGAGCAAACCGTCCGCGATCGCTTGACGACTCTTTTCGTAGCCAGCAATGACTGTATCAATGGATGCTAGTCTTTGCTGCAGGCTATTTCGACTCTTGATTGCTTCTTCGGGAAGTTCGTCGAATTGCTCAACCATACGCGCTCGGCGGCGGCGTTCACTGCTCAGAGAGGTATCGAGCTTCTCCACCGATTCATCGATGCTCGCTCGGTCGTTAACGATTATTACAGCGGTGGCACCATGGTTCATTGCATTGGCTACCTTGGTAGAAAAGTAAGCGTGAGAGGTGGTACGAGTTCCGTCAAAGCGGCTTGAGGGATCGCTATTTCCCGGCTCCTTTCGCAACATCGCAACGATCGCTCCGCGAACATCCAAGCCGGCGTAATCATCGTATTGGTACTCGGGCGCCGTGATTCCGTAGCCCACGAATACGACACGCCCGCGTACGGTTGACTCACGGACACCGATCGCCAGTGGGTTCACCGATTGGCCAAGGACCGCCAAGGTTTCTACCTCGGTGCCCTGAAGATCTCGCGTTGTGATGGCTAGTCGGTTATGTTGCTCAGGGCCGATCCGATTGCCGATCGGTATCAACACCGGTTGCAACGGCGTACCGGAAAACAAATTCGTTTCCAGTCCCAGTTGGTTGAAACGGTCGGCAATATAATTTGCTGCAACATGGATGGTATCGTCAGTAACGCTCCGTCCTCGCAGGGCGTCACTACATAAAAAAGCGACATCCTTGGTCAACTGACGCTGCCATGGCTCTCCCTTTCCCGTTTCGCTTTCGGGCAAGTCTTTGGCGACATCACTGGACACCGCCGAGGGCTCTGTTGCCGTTGCGGAGGGCGCAATCAGCCCTTGCACACAATGTATCAGCCCAGCAAGGAACAGAACGCCGATCCCTGAACTAATTCGCATCCAACCAGTCCGTTGATAATGAAAATAGGCGAAAACGCTTAACGTGTTGCTGCGACCTTGTTTCGTTGTTCACGTTCGAGCAGCCACAGCAGGATCGGACTAGCAATAAATACGCTGCTATAAGTTCCGACAACAACACCGACGACCAGACAAAACGCAAATGCGTGAATCCCATCGCCACCGAACGCATACAACAATACTACTACGATCAAGGTCGTCAATGAAGTCAGCAACGTACGGCTGAGCGTCATGTTGATGCTGCTATTGATCATGTCGCCGGTTAAACGCAGAGCCTTGCCCTTGGTTTCACGAATCCGGTCAAACACAACTATCGTATCGTTAAGCGAATAACCAATGATTGTCAGCAGCGCTGCTACCACTGTGAGGCTGATCTTAAACGGATCAATCAACAGGAATCCGAGGGCGTCGGCGATCCAGTAACTGATCGCGATCGCTCCCAAAGTGATCACGACGTCGTGGACCAAAGCCGCAACTGCTGCCAAACCATAAAACACACGTTGGAATCGGAACCAAATGTAGCCGACAATGCACAGCAAGCTGGCAAACAATGCACCAAAAGCACGGCCGATCATATCGCCAGCAACTTGGCCACCCACACTGCTGCTGCTAATCCAAACTGGATCGCTTCCAAGAGTCTGCTTGAACTTGCCGATGACTTGGTCGGCTTGCTCAGCAGGCAAAGGCAGCGAAACAGTCCATTTCGAGAACGGTACGGCCGATCCAACTGTCCAGTCCGCTGAGCCTTCGCCGAACGGTATCAGCTCGATACCGCGATCATTTAGTGGCACCGAGACTTCATTTGCCGCGTTAACCAACCCTTCGATCAAGGCAGGCGAGTTGATTGTTGCACCACCCGCTTCGCCTTCAATGCCCACTTCAATCGTTCGTCGAGTCGACACCGATTTCGGCGGCGCAGTTACGGCCGGTGCGCTGGAATCCGCCGGCTTTGTGACTGCGTTATCCACGGGCTCAGAGTTTTCCGCTGCATCGGAAGTTTCTGCATCGTCTTGTGCTCGCGCCACCGCCAGCATCACACCATTGGAAGCTGATGGTTGCACCCGAGCCTCACCCTCAGGACTGACTTTAACTTCGTACGTTACCAGCCCAACGCCTGCCTCAGACGCAAAACCCGCCGAGATTGCGGACTTGAGTTCCTCGACTTTTTCCACTGACGAATCGACTTTGTAAACAGTTTCTTTCGGTAAGTTCTGGATGAGCACCGAAGTGACCGTGACCTGAACCGGATTTTTGGGATCCGTATTGAGTGATTTGCCCACGATTCGTCGTACTTCATCCGCAGGTGTCGAGCGATCCAAACGAAATTGGACCGAGGAACCGCCAGCGAAATCGATATCGAGGATTCCACTGCCACGAGCGAATAACGCCACCATGCCTACAATCATTAGCAAGCCAGACATTGCTAATGCCAGCTTGCCTTTGCCCATGAAATCCAATTGGCCGCCACCAGCGAAACTGCTGCGCAGCGAGTTGACCATGTCGGACATGGACAGCGACAAGAATCCATTGCGTTCGGCATAATCGAAGAATGTTCGTGAGACGTAAATCGCAGTGAACATTGAATACAGAATGCCGAGAATCAACGTGACCGCAAAGCCACGAATTTGGTCGGTGCCGATCGCGTAAAGGACGATCGCCGTGATCAAGGTGGTCAAGTTGGCGTCTACGATCGTCGTGGTCGCACGCGCGAATCCATTGCGAATCGCCATCCGCGAAGCCGCGCCTTTATTGAGTTCTTCTCGCAATCGTTCGAAAATTAGCACGTTTGCGTCAACGGACATACCAACGGTGAGCACCAAGCCCGCCAGCCCCGGCAAGGTCAACGGTTGGTTGATTAGTACCATGGTCGCTAAAATCATTGCCAAATTCATTAAAAGGGCAATACAGGCGATGATTCCCGAAAATCGGTAGTAAAACAACATGAAAACAAGCACCATTGTCATCGACAGGCCGGTCGCAAACACACCTTTCTCTCGCGTGTCGCTGCCCAACGTGGCATCGATTTGGTTCTCGGCGATCGGTTGTTTTGTTAGCGCCGCAGGCAACTGGCCAGCTTTCAATACTGCGACCAAGCTTTGCACTTCCTCGGTTGTGAAGTTACCCGTGATCCGGCCCTCGCCACTGATCGGCTGACGGATATTCGGAGCGGAAAGCAAATCGTTGTCCAGCACAATCCCGAGCTGTCTCTGGCGATTTCCCACTGGAGCGTTATTCGTTGTCAACGCAAAGAATTTTCCGCTGCCCGCATCCTTGAGTGTGAATGCGACCGAGGGGTTGCCACTCTCGTCATAGGCACTCGCCGCAAATGCTAGGTCCTCACCGGTAATGTTCAATTGAGGATCGGAGATCATCAGAACTTCGATTTCGTTGATGTTCTGCTGTCCCATCCAGCGGACAATTTTTGCTTCGGCGTCGTCGCCGCGCACTTCCGCCGGAAGTTCTAACACCTCGCCTGTCGCTGGATTGCGGACGATTGAGTCACCGACATTGATTCGCAATGGACGAATACTGCCCGGCGTTTCTTCTTTTTCTCGGTCGACGCGAGCCCAGAATCCCACTTTTGAGCGGTCGAGACCAGACTTGTCGATGCCAACCATGTCAGGGTCAATCACGACGTTTCGAGTGCGAATGCCTTGAACCTCAGACGCCGCTTGTTCTTCGGCCAAGTCAATGACACGCTGGTGGTCGGCACGGTTGGCGACAATTGCGAATCGCAATATCCCCGCCTGTTCGATAATACCTTTGATTCGTTTGACTTCGGTATCATCAATTTCTGGGATGATGATTTCAATCTGGTCTTCGCCATAAGGGCGAATGACGATTTCTTGAGTTCCGCTCGGATTGATCCGGCGGCTAAGCGGCTCGATCAAATCTTCCGAGGCGATTTGTTGGCCCTGTTCGTCTGTCGATATCGCACTTTGGCCACGATCAATTTCATAGACCAAGATCGTGCCGCCGCGGAGATCGACGCCCAACCCCGGCAACTTGTTGAAGAGGATTACACCGCTCGCTGTAAGTGCCAGAAGAATGAAGCCGAATCGCGTGCCATACGCAGGCATTCGGGCCGTCCTGGCAAACCAATTGCCTACCACAAACGGCAAGACAATGACGGCAACAGCGATCAGCAACAACTGGATTTGTTTCCAACTTACGCCTTCGTCGTTTCCACCTGAGTAGTCGCCAGGGCGTACATCGCCAGCGCCCATATCGCCGGGAAGCTGTGCCAGCACATGGCCCAAGGCGTCGAAGTGACCCCAGTCCACCAGATTGGCTAGGTCGCCGAGAACCAGTGAAGCAGAAAAAAGGGATTCCATCATCGTTTTCGTCGGTCGGGGATGCGTTCGATTTGAGGCGACGTGACATTCACGCTCGCGGCTGATTTATCGGTTGTTCGTTAATAAAGGCCAACGATTGGGACCATGGTCTCAATCGTCCTTACCTTTTTCCGTCTTATCTTTTTCCGTTGTTGAATCGGTTTCAGAGATCACTTTCGCGATCGCCGAACGATTGACGCGAATCCGAGTGCCCGAACTCTCGTCAATTTTTATCGTTACAATATCACTCTCACCGCTGGTCGCGGCTACCGTGCCATGGATGCCACCAATGGTCACGACGCGATCATTCTTCTTCAAGGTTGACATCATCTTGGCTTCTTCTGCCTTTCGCCGCCGCTCTGGCGCTAAAAAGACCGCATAAAACAACACCACCAAGCCGATTGGCAACAGAATTCCGCTCTGTATCAACTGCTCGATGAAAGTCAATTTTCGCGGTGGTGGCGCTCCCTCTGCCATTGCGTCGACGTCAGCAGGCTCGCCGTCGGCGGCGTCCGACTCCGCTTCCACAGCGCCAGGTTCGGCCACCGTTTCGGTGGCCTGTGCCAAGAGCGTCCCCTGAGCCACAATCGCTCCAGGGACGACAGCGGCCATTGGCGCAGTCGTCAGCCGGGTAGAAATGGTTGGTTCCATCCCTACGAAAAATAACGACATCACTACCGTCAACATTGCGGACAACGACTCAAAGCCTTGAAAAATAGCCCAGTAGATCCTGGGGGACTCGGTGGAATGCCATGCGCCCCAGAGGGGAAATACGAAAACAGCGCGACCGTCCAGCGAATGCGGCATGATATGGAAGCGAAAAAAACGTCACAAGCCCATCCGCTTGCGACTCGCGGCGTTATCACTAGGAAATGCTGAGATTCGTAGCTATTTTCGAGCAAGATGTTCCTGGAAGTGTGTAACCACCACCCACCACTTTTTTCTTTCGCATCGAATGGGATGCGTCTTCCTTCGTTAACTGTTCCATTGGGGTGTCTCACTTGAAACTTGCCGATTGGCCACCGCGAACGCCTGATATCGAGGCCGCGATCAGTGAGTCGATTCGAAGCGGAGATTGGGGACGATACTTCTCCAACGCACACGCTGAATTGACCCGCCGGTTGGCGTCCTTGGTCAACCGCAAATTTGTGCGATTATGTTCCAGCGGCACTGCGGCAGTCGAAATGTCTCTTCGGGCTGCCGCCGTCAAGCCCGGCGACGAAGTGATCGTATGTGCATTCGACTATCCAGGCAACGTTCGCTGTATCGAAGCGGTGGGCGCAACGCCCGTACTGGTCGACGCGGGGGAAGATGGATTTTCACCCACACCACGGCAAATCGCCCAGGCAGCCGGTCCTTCCGTACGCGCAGTGATCGTCTCGCACTTGTATGGGCAATTGGCGGAGGTGGCGGAGATTCAAAATCTCTGTACAGAAAGGAAATGGACGCTGATCGAAGATGCCTGCCAATCGCCAGGAGCAAGAATTGACCCCATCGCAGAAATTCAGGGACCAACAAATAGCAATTTACCGGCTGGCAGCTTTGGGCATCTGGCCGTAATGAGCTTCGGCGGCAGCAAACCGCTGACGGCCGGCAATGGTGGTGCTGTGCTCACGGACGATCCTCGCTTTGACGCACGGCTGAAATCGTTGTACGACCGCCCCAGCGATACATTTCCTTTATCCGCGTTGCAAGCTGCAGTGCTGCTGCCACAACTTGATCGCTTGCCGTTATTGAACAACCGGCGCTGTGCTACCACCCAGTGGTTAACGCAGTTCTGCCAACAACGACTGCCTCACTGGACACCTCTTAGTGAAGTGCCGCACCGTGATACGGTTCGCTGTGAAACTCGCTGCTTTTACAAGTTTGCCTTTCTCAGCCGTTCGCCCGCTCATCGACAACAAATCATCGCTCACGCAAATCGACTGCTGGTTCCCCTCGGTGAAGGATTTCGGTCTTTGCATCGATTGAGCGATAAGCGGTGTCGTAAACCGAAACCGCTGGTCCGCAGCGAATTGCTATCAAACCGACTCTTTGTCCTGGATCATCAGGCTTTGATGATCGAACCCCACGACTATCCAGCCCTGGGTGCTGCATTGAGTCAAGTTCACGATGCGTCGTGCGAGTCTAGTTGATTGCTTGGCCTAGTTAATTGCTTGGCTGGCGATCGCAACGTTCGATTCGTGCATGGCAGCCGAGATCGCCGCTACCCCAGGGCGGCTGACGTCCTTGCGATCGAGTTCCCCGCGGACGATTCGTACATCACGCGGTGCTTCGATTCCAATGGCGACTCGGTTTCCCGAAATTCGCGTGATTGTCAAAACCACGTTGTCACCGATCAACAACTGTTCGCCTTCTTTACGACTCAAAACTAACATGACTTTTCCTTCCCTGTCTCTTTGTGTTGAAAACTGGATGTTGAAACCGCTTCCACCATGTACAAAGTTCGTGCCATTACGCAGCAACGTACTTGGTATGTTCGATTTCGAGCGGCTCGACTTGAATGAAATTTCAAATTTCACTCGTATTTCCGCCGAGCCGACTCGAAACCAGACCCGCGAACCGTGGCCGGAGTTCGCTAAAACGTCTTCTATAAGTCCCAAATGAAACCGATTGTTTTGAGCATTCGGTCTCTCTTTGAGACACATCAGTCGCCGCTTCTGAGGTTAAGTATCAGCCGGGCTCGTGACACGTTTGGTCACTCGCTCCACCAGTTTCGAAAAAAACAGAAAAAGTTTCTGACTAAATCGGCGAGTTGCGGTTAAGTGGTCGCCTATCGCACAGCCAGGAGCCAATGCTGCATCCGCTCGCCACAATATGCGCCGGACTCACAGTGAATTCGTTGACGATTTGCCATTTCGCAAGAGCTGTTGGCAAGGACGGCTGTTGGCAGAACGTCAGCCTGACGACGATTCGAAGAGCTGTTGCACCGACGCCCGCGTTGGCGAGGTGATCACACCGCGCTCAGTGATGATGGCAGTGACGAGTTCAGCGGGAGTTACGTCGAATGCTGGGTTCGTTACGGAAGCCATTGCCGGGACAGTGGTGACGCCAAAAGGCTCGGCGACTTCACTTCGGCCTCGTTGCTCGATAGGGATTTGCGATCCAGACGCTAGCGTCAGGTCAAAGGTGTTTGTGGGTGCAGCGACATAGAACGGCAACTCATGGTACCTCGCTAGAATTGCGAGCGGATAAGTCCCAATCTTGTTGGCCACGTCGCCCGCCGCTGAAATTCGATCGGCGCCAACAATGACCGCGTCGACTTGACCGGACTGCATCAGCGATCCCGCCATGGAGTCTGTACAAACGGTGACAGGGATTCCAGCATGAGCCAACTCGAACGCCGTCAACCGCGCTCCTTGCAGCAACGGCCGTGTTTCGTCAGCGAATACTCGCAGCGTTTTGCCTTGTTGATGCAAACGATAAATGGGTGCCAGTGCCGTGCCCCATTCGCTCGTCGCCAGTCCACCGGCATTGCAATGTGTTAACACGCTCTCGCACGACTGCAATAGTTTGGCGCCATGTTCTCCGATGCGGTGACACATCAGTCGGTCTTCGTCATGGATCGCGGTTGCTTCTATGAGCAATCGCGTGCGAAGTTCTTCGCCATCCAACGTCACGCTGTTGATTACCGATCGCATTCGATCCAGGGCCCAAAACAGATTCACCGCCGTTGGACGACTGGTCGCCAAGTAGTCCGCTGCTGCCAGGGCTGCTTTTCGAGAGAATTTCCCTTCGCTGTTTCTCGCCAAACAGACTCCGTAGGCTGCTGCGATACCGATTGCCGGCGCACCGCGCACAACAAGTCGCACGATGGCATCAAAGACTTGCTCAATGGTTCGGCACTCAAAGGCTTCGACTCGATTTGGCAGCAGGGTTTGATCGAGTAGGTGCAAGACCTGCTCGCTCATTCGCAAGGTTTCAGTTCGGTTCATATCGAGAGGCACTTCATTTGGAGCTTCGCCGCTGATTGTTCAGCGTTTCTCGCACAGGGACTAATACGAATAAGCTTCGGCGTCTTGTTTGGGGGCTGGCTGGTAGGTCAGCGGTTCCATGCTGCTCGCGGCTCGGCCCTGGCTCAAGCTTCGTACCGCACTGGAGTAGCCAAACAGTTCCTTCAGGGGCGCGTGTGCCGTAATGACGGTCATCATCCCACGCGTTTCCGTACCAGCGATAATTGCCCGACGCTGTTGCAAGTCGCCGACAAGTTCTCCCATATACTCTTCGGGTGCAGTGACTTCGACTTTCATCACGGGTTCGAGCAACACCGGCCCGGCTTCTTCGAGCCCGCGATCGAAAGCATCGCCAGCCGCGATGCGAAACGCGACTTCGTCGCTGCCCTCTTCCTGGGCCTCGGCATCGTAAAACTCGATTTTTACACCGGATAGTGGAAATCCAGCGATCATTCCACCGCCTTCGGCGCGGGCTCGCAACTCATCGCTCGCAGCCTGACGTAGTGCGGCGGGCAACGTGGTGTCGGGACTCAAACGATCAAACACCTGTACCGGAGCGGACAAGTCTTCGAGTGGCGCGACTCTCACTTTGACACGCGCGAACATGTGCGTTGCACCCATTTGACGATTGCATTGGCCCGTGACGTCGCTCTTTCCGCCAATGGTTTCCCGATAGTTGACACGGGGCTTGTAAAACTTGACATTCAAACCAAAGTCGCGCGTCAGCCGGTGTTGGATCACTTCCAGGTGCAACTCCCCCATGCCGCTGATCAAGGTCTGGCCAATTTCCTGGTTCTCAACAGCCTTGAACGTCGGATCTTGTCGACGCAGCATATCGAGCGTCTCTTCGAGCTTCTTTCGATCGGCAGTGCTTTCCGGTTCGATCGCCATCGACAACACGGTATCGGCGAATTTAATGCTCGGCAGCTCAATGACGCTCTTGGTATCACATACCGTGTCGCCAGTAATCGCAAATCGCGGCCCGATGACACAGCAAATATCGCCCGCGGCTACTGATTCCACTTGCCCGTCGCGTTCCTTTTTCGAGGCGTGGATTTGCCACAATTGAGCGATGTTTTCCTTCTTGTCGCGATTGGGACACTGCACGCGAGAGTTCTGTTTGAGTTCGCCGGAGTACACGCGAATCCAATAGTTATCTCCTGTTTTTGCTGGCAGTATTTTGAATACCAGTCCGCAAAACGGCTCTTTCGGATCGGGCTTTCGAACCAAGACTTTATCGCGATTGCTGGGATCAACGCCCTCGACAGGCGGCCGATCCAATGGGCTTGGCAAGTAGTCGCCAACGCCCGTCATCAGCGGTTGGACTCCAATTCCATGCAGTGCCGAACCACAGAACACAGGTTGGATCGTGCGGTCGATACAGCCCTTTCTCAACGCAGCTAGGATCATCTCGCGCGGAACAGGTTTTTCTTCAATTGCCAACTGCATCGCTTCGTCGCTCAATTCATAAACAACTTCAAGAAGTTGTTCTCGCCAAAGAGTCGCTTCATCGATGAACTCCTCCGGCAACTCGGTTTCCTTTACCTGCTTGCCTTCGGTTTCGGGGTCGAACTCCAGAAGTTTCATATCGACCAAGTCGATCACACCGCGGAACGGATTCTTGACGTGGGGTGGTCCTTGGCCCACGGGCAGCTCCACTGCCACCGGACGCCCACCCAACCGCGGCCCAATGTCGTTCAATACAGCTTCGAAATCAGCTCCCTCGCGGTCGAGTTTATTGATGAACACGATCCGCGGAACGCCATATCGATCGGCTTGTCGCCAGACGGTTTCACTTTGTGCCTCGACGCCTTCGCGAGCCGAAAACACGACGACAGCTCCATCAAGCACTCGCAAACAACGTTCGACTTCGGCAGTAAAGTCAACGTGCCCCGGCGTGTCCAATAGGTTGATGCTGTATTCCTGCCAACGATACTTCACACAGGCACTGAAGATGGTGATCCCTCGTTCCTGTTCCTCGGGATCGTCGTCGGTATCCGTCGTACCATGGTCAACTCGACCCACCCGATGCTTTTGCCCGCTCAGATACAGCATCCGTTCGGTGACGGTCGTTTTGCCAGCATCGATGTGTGCGATGATGCCAATGTTACGTAATTTTGAGATGTCGGTAGCCATAGAATCACGGTCGTCAGAAGATCGCTTGGGGAATTGGCCCCAAAGGTTAACTCAGGTAGCGAAATACCGCGATCCGTCCCCCCAGAGGACTGTGCCAAATCGCGTAGACGACAGCAAATTTGCTTGCATTTAGCTGTGGCTACTCCGACAATCGGATCTCTGGTGGGTCTCTTGATTCAGCAAACTCCCGCTCCCGTCACCCCACGAGTTATTTCGCCTCGGACGGGCGAAGTCGTCCGGCTGACCGACGAGATTGAATTCCACCTCGATCGCGGGCGATATGTTACCGTCAAACTCGAAGGTGACGGCAAATCATCCGCGATCGCCCACCTCGCCGTCGTTTTTTCACAAGCGATCGGTGACTGTCGATTGCGACTGGAAGACGGCAGCATCCCACTGGAACCGAGTCAACCGTTGGTGACGGTGCGAACGGCAATGGAATCCGATAGCGACATCGTGTTGGTACTGGCCCCATGGGAGCGTGATGACTTTATTGAATACCTGCTGGCTGAGCATCCACAACAATGCGCCAGCGTCATGCGACGACTCGGTACCGCCAGCGAACATTTCGCGTCCGGCTCGCCATCGGTTTGGCGGCTGATTCTTGATCGCTTGGCAGCGGACGAAACCAATACCGATATCGAGTCGATCGTCGTTGACGAATTGCACGCGAGAATTAACAACCCCGCTTTGGCCGATGCTATCGCCGACCGGTATATCTTTCCTGCAAGCCAACAAGAAGTCGGATTGTTCGGCCACCGTGGAACCGGCGAACCTCACGATTTGCACGTCTACTTCAGTCGTGCGCATTCTTCGGTGCGACGTTGCCTGCTGCACGCGGACATCCAGGCCGGATTCGCCATGCACCGATTCATACAGCGGTTCCACCGCGGTAACCTGCAAGACGATCGTTATTTGCTCAGCGGACAGATCCCACGACACCAATTCCCGTTGCTCTTGCAGCGAATCAAACACGAACCCAAATTGGTGTCCAAGCTGCTGTCGCTGTTCACCGAGAACCGTGTCCGAGTCACCGCGAACTGTGCCACGCTACTGTCGCTGTGTGATGTTCAATGGCAACCGCGCGGCCCGAAGCTGCAATTGTATGGTGCGTCGTTTCCTGCGGTGTCCTGGCCCGACATCGACTTGACCGCGGCTGACTTGCGCAATGTTTGCTTGGCCGATGCCGACCTCAGTGGAGCCAAACTGGTTGACGCGAAACTCGCCAATGCCGACTTCTCACGGTCGAAGCTGACGGGTGCCAGCCTTCGCCCCACGTCGGACCCAGTCGTGGTCGAGGAAAGCGACACCGACCAACCAAGCTGGAACTCCATGCTCGACCGCCTGCTCCAGCGTCGCAAGAAGCAGGCCGCGGAAACCGACTTACGACCCGTCGCCTTCCGCACTCGGTTTGATCGCGCGGATCTCAGCAACGCCAACTTATCTAAGCACTGCTTTCGATTCGCTACGTTCCGCAGCGCCAATTTGCAGCACACAAACGCGAAACAAGCCGACTTCGATCACGCTGATTTCACCGATGCGGACCTAACTCACGCGAACTTTTTCGCAGCTTCGTTTACGGACACACATTTGTTCGGGGCAACGATCGATCACGCCGACTTCAGCCGCTTGTGTTGTTCGCTCGGTATGAACTGTGAAGACATGCAAGCCGAGGGTGTCGATTTTTCAAACGCGAAAATGGTGGGCTCGATCTGGACTGAATCCAATTTGGCTCGCTGCAACTTCAGCGGAGCCTATTTGCGCGGCGCGCGGATGGCCTTGATCGATTGGGAGTACTGTGACCTGAGAAACGCGGATCTGCGCGGCTGTACGTTTCACATGGGCTCGACTCGTTGTGGGTTGGTCGCCAGCCCGTATCCGTCACACGGCACTCGCACTGGCTTTTATACCGATGATTACGATGACCAATACTTCAAGACACCCGAGATGATCCGTAAAGCGAGTCTGTACGGCGCCGACCTTCGCGGAGCGCGAATCAGGGGTGTCGACTTCTATCTCATCGATCTTCGACAAGCCAAATTCGACGCGTCCCAGAAACAACAACTTGTCGCCACCGGCGCAATCCTCGACGAGCCGCGATAAGGTGCGGAGCTGTTGATTGCGTACCATGTAGGACTAAGTGGTGGGCTCCGTTTCTACAGCATCGGGACCATCGAGTACACTGAACAGTTCAGCAAGCGAAATCGACAAGCCGCTTAGAACGATGCCGCCATCGAGCGTTTGGTTGTCAAGCAAAACGACGTACTGGGTCGGCGTCGTGAACACAGCCACGCTGCGACGCAAGGGATCCACCATCCAGACAAGCCGCCCGCCCGCCTGGAAGTACTCGCGTCGTTTGCGTGCCATCTCAGCACGAGTATTGCCTGGACTCAGTACTTCGACGACCAATTCCGGGGCGATCAGCGGGTAGGCTTCCGTGGGCAATTGGCGCCCAGGCAATCGATCCCAAGAAATGTACGCGACATCCGGGCCGCGAACCAGCGAGGGGAACAATTGAACAAAGCCGACCGGCCCCGAGACGACGCCAAATTTTCGTTGGCGAACAAAGCTGCTGAGCAGTTCGATTAAGATCGACGCAATCAACGATTCTCTAAACCCCATCGCCTTCTCCACGAGCAGCCCGTCGACGAGTTCACAGCTTACGCCCTCGGCGTGAGCCCGGGCGAGATCCTCAATACCTTGCAGTGATGTCGATCTGAGCCGCTGCGGCGAGATCCCGCCCAGGTCAGTCAGCACATCGGAAAGGGTCAGCGTCAACGATGCATTCGCAGGACCAGCGGCGAGAATGGTAGTGTTTGGCATGGTATCATTCTACATGAAATGTCACCAAGTATCGTGCGGGAAAAAAGTGTCCGACCCCTTTTGCCGGAACCGGCCTGCATTACCAATGGCGGCACTCATTTCCCGCTCGATGCTTTGCACGTCATCGTCACCCTGCTCGTTGTATTGGTCTCTCCGCGAGTAGGACGTCTAAACTCTACCTCGAGTTCCACAGTGATCAACGCTATTACTGGCCATCGTTTTTATTGATGGTGAATCGCTGGACTCGGTTGGTCGCCAGTTGCTGGATATCCGACATCGTTGAATATCGGCTGATGTTGAGCAGATCCGGCGCCCCGCGATGCTCTTGCGGCAAATCCGTCAGCGTCAAGTTGCGGATCGGCGACGAATACAACGACGCGAACAAACTCCATGCCGCAGCATCGCCAGCGCCGGACAGGTCGAAGGGTAACACTTTCATTTCATCCTGATGCCGTAAACACTCAATAGCTCGGCAAACATCAAAGACTTGCATCGCGGCAACCGTTTGACCTAACAGCATGAATCGGCGACGAATGTGAGTTCGCTCTTTCGTATCACGGGTCCACTCGGTCGGTCCCACGCCCCGCGGAACAATGTAGGCAATCAATCGGTCCCGCGAGTTCTCGTGGATTGACTTCCAGGTATCGTGATCACTGGATTGACGACTTAAGAAATTGGGGGCTGCGATCGCCAGCCCCCTGGTCACACGCTCCCACTCGGGTTGGGCCAACACAATCATCGACAACGACTTCGCGTCGGTGGTTGTTGATGGTCCCACAAGATAGACCGACAACCGATACGGCGACTGGCTCGTGTATTGCAGCACGCGGATTGAACGATCACTCTGCGTCGATTCAGCGACGGTTTGGACATTCATCGGCTCGACCGCGTCACCGCTGGGCCAACCGCGAAACACTTTCTCGCTGAGCGTTTTCATCAGCACAGCATCTGAATCAAGATCGGTGTCCGTTGACGATCGTTGTTTAGCCTCAGGAACAAATGATTCGTCAATCGTCGTGACACGCTCGTCGCTGGGGATTTGTTCAAACACCTTCAATAGCGATTTTTCAAAGAAGGGTGTGGCCTGTGTGGTGACTAGTGAAGTATCGTCCTTGAGAAATCGATTGAACCAGCGAAAAGCAGAAATGCGCAAGTCTTGGGTGTCGTGATGCGGGCCTTCGGTGATGTTCAGTCCAAGTTTGTCCGATGCTTGATAGAGTCCATAAATGTGGCGGACTTTCGTATGAACATCCACAACGCCATCTAACGGGAAAATGGAATCTTTGTCGGTATTGGAAATCAGCAACGGTCTCGGTGCGACCATGGCGGCGACCAGCGCGTAGTCCCAGCGGTACGTGTTCACCATGAACATGCAGTCGCAATGGCCCTCCACACAACCATCCACCACATGATTCTTGAGATTCGTGATTCCGGCAACAGGAACAACCACTTTCACACGCTCGTCAATCGCCGCCGTCCACCAAGAGTAGGCGCCTCCGCCGCTACGTCCGGTCATGCCAATTCGCTCGCCATCAACTTCCGAGCGAGACTGAAGGTAGTCCAATGCACGCACACAGTTCCAAGCCTCGACACCTGCCGGCGTGTAACCGCGACAGTTCCACCACCAACGGCCTTGCGAGTATGTGCCATGATGCACGCCTTCGATCTCACCGAGCTGGATCGTATCTACCACCAGACAGACGTAGCCGTTGCGAGCGAACCATGCGCCATGATGTTGATAGTGCGTCTTGTTTCCCAGACTCACTCCGTCTTCCTTCACTCGCGCATGACCGCAAACGTACAAAATCGCCGGCAGCGGGCCATCTTGAACTGTAGGACGGTACAGATTCGCGGTCACATACAATCCCGGCAGCGATTGGAAATGCAACCGCTCGACGACAATCCCGTCGCCCTGGACCGTGCCCACAACCTCAGGATGTAGCGTTGTCTTTTCCGGCAGCGGGTCCAGTCCGAGCATCTCTAGCAGTTGACGGTTATACTCATCACGAAGTGACTGCCAATCGTCAAGCGTTGAAATTTCGGCAAAGGCGACATTGCTAAGTTGCTCAGTTTGCAATCGGAAATAGTCGCGTACAAGCGAGTCGCCGACCGATGTGCTCGTCGGCTCGATGGCAAGTGCGTTTTCGCTTAACGAAAAAAACTTGAAGTCCAAAACGCAACCAAGCATCATCATCAAGGTGATCCACAATCGAAATTTCATCATTGATTCTCACTGCAAGAAAACTCGGCCATACTCTCAGGGGACGACTACCTTCGCCGGAATGGATTGCGTCAATGGTGGCGCAGCCTGCGGCTGGTCTTTCAATAAATCGTATCCCACACAGGCGGCAACCGTGGCGGCAATTTGAGATTGGGTCACCTGTTTGTCGCTTTGTTTTTGATGCTGGATGCCAGGGCCAAGCATCGCGACCCAAATGGCGTTACAGCCAGGAATCGTTTTACTATGCGACTTCCATTGCTCTCGCCCGTCGCCACGACCATGATCGGTCGTCACAATCAGCGTCGTGCTGTCACGATACTGGGGCGAATTTTGTATGGTCTGCCAGAGTTCACGGAGGTATTCGTCATTGCGCCGCGCAGCATCCAGGTACAAATCGTACCTCCCTTCGTGCGCCCAATCATCGGTCTCGCCCAGTGAGACGTACAGAACACGAGGCCGGTTGTGCTGGAGAACGCTTTGAGCAGCACGAAATGTAAAGTAGTCGTAGCGAACATTCGGCCACAGACGCGGTATCTGATCGGCAAGTGCATCCAATTGTCGTAGCTCGCCATTGTGATTTTCATCAACAAGGTTCGCGATTGAATGCCAACCTGCGTTGACGGGAATTCCGCTTCGCCGATCGTTGATGATAAAGGGAAACACGTCCCAGGAGCAAATGGCCGCAACTCGTCCCGCGAACTCGGGGCGACGATGCAACCATTCCAAAACAGTAACGTTATTGTTGTATTCCTTGGCGTTGGAATCGATACGTGGGTCAGCAAACCCGCACAAAATTTCCGAATAACCGGGATAAGAAAAATGCTGTTCGTTGGTAACTTTCGCCGAACAATTGTCCGCAGGATTTCCGAACATCACGCCTTGGCGTGCGATCTCTGACCACAGAAACGGCATCAACGCTTCACGTCGGGCCTGGGCGGTGGGTCGCAGGAACCGCTCGCTCGTCGCGGCCACATCTTTTACGCCACCGCCGTCGTCGACCAGTCGCTCATCGGCACCGCTGAACACTTCCTGCCAACGCAAACCGTCAAGCGTGACAAGCAGAACGTTTCGCTGGGCATGTGTTGACTGCTCGGCAACTGTTTCTGCGGTAATCGTGTGGTTCGTAAGCTCCTCCTCAGCCACAAGGCTCGAAGCAATAAGGCTCGAAGCAAAGACGACGAGTGACGCAAGTAAGTTCGAAAGCTTGTTTGCCATCACTAATTTCCCATATGGCCTGTCCGTTCCAACGCTTGTCACACGTTGCCATGTTAATCAAGTTAGCGTAAACGCGTGCTGTTGGTGCTCAACAGCAGGGTGTCGCGAAGAATTTCTCGTATTCACTCGCACTCGCCGGTGTCACGGTGATGCTTGATCACAGTACGGCAGCGAAAGATGCTGTTCACGGAAATTATCGATCCGCTTGACGAAACTCACCGGCCGAGAGTTCCGCCAGAGACCGCAGGAATTGCTCGGTACCGCCATCCACCGCGATTCCAATGGTGTTAAAGTTCAGATGCCTGAACCGATTGCGATGCACGATGTCCGCAATGATTGCCGGCGGTGCGACAATATCGCCCATCGTCGGGCGTCCGTCAGTCAACAAGAAAACTGCTTCGAGATCATCGTCGAACTCCAACGAGTTTTTCAGTGCACCGTAGGTATTTGTGCGCGAAGCGGCATCCAATCGCGAGACGAAAACAATCGCTTGTCGTTTGTTCTCGTCATTGGCTGGCATCAACTCCTGACGCCAGTTTCGGACGGAGTCGGAATAAAACATAATGGCAAATTCCGCGTCCGGCGGAAGTTGCTCGATGGCAGCGATCAACTCACGTTTTGCACGTTCAAGGCGTGACACGCCATAAACGGTCTCGTTCATACTTCCGGAATGATCGATGATGAACATCATTCGCTTGGCATGAATGTCGATGCCGTAGTATTGCCGCTGGGGCATTAGTCGCATTCGTGCTTTTGACTCAGAGTCAAAACTCGCAGGCGTTAGCACGAGCTTGGGTGCTTGTGTCTTTTGCCACGCAGCATACCGTTGGTCGTCGCCATCAAAGTAGCCTTCGGTTACCTGGGACAACAAACGCTCGATTTCAAAGTGGAGTTGACCATCCAGGCCAGCTTTTAGCTGATCCAAGAACTCGACGGCGTCGGCATGCTGCAATTGTGCCATCGCACGAACGAGGTTAAAGCGAAAACCATAACTAGACTGGAACTCAGGCCGATCGACTTGGCGCTTAAGGAATTCGACAGCCCCGTCGTAGTCGTATTTGCCGAGTGCATCCGCAGCTACCATCGCGATGCCGGAGTGATTCGCATCAAGAAGTTCCACCAGCGCAGATTCAGACTCCGGCTGCCGGAACGATCCGATCGTGTACAAGAGTTCCACCGTGCTTGGCCAAACGACATTCTCCGCGGTTGTATGCTCAGCAATAAAATTTGCCGCATGGATTAAATCGTCAATGACGCCGGGTGTTTGCTGAGTTGTCCGCTGTGCAAGTGCGAGTGCCTGTAGGCGAACTATTTCGTTGTTCCCAATCAATTGCCGATATAGTTTGCTGCCCGGCTCTCGGGCTGTACTGTTTACCGGCAAGCAAACCGTTACCGACAGGCAAACCGAGACAGCGAGTAAACCACTCGTGAATAGAAACCGCATGCCTTTCATAAGGACGTCCCCTACCTGGGAATTAGCCGTCGAGCGTCTCCAACTTCACCTTCAGTTTTACCCGTTCTCCATTGCGAATAACAGTCACATCGACAATATCCCCGGCATGATATTTTTCAAACGCCAGCATCAACTCGCCCGTCGACGTGATTGGCGACTCGTCAATTGCGGTAATGATGTCGCCCAAGATAATTTCTCCATATCGAGTCCGACGCGATGGGCGCAGTCCGGCGGTAGCGCCGGGGCCGTCCGCGGGAAGATCCAGAATCAATACTCCGGCGGGCAAGCGAAATCTTTTCGCAACAGAGTCGCTTGCTAGCGTCATCGCGATTCCCGGCCGAATGATCCGGCCATGCTCAATCAAATCGGGAACAACCCAGCGAACCGTGTCGACGGGAATCGCAAACCCAATTCCCGCGTAAGTCCCACTGGGGCTGTAAATCGCGGTGTTCACTCCGATCAATCGCCCCGAACGATCCAGTAAGGGACCGCCGCTGTTGCCAGGATTGATTGCGGCGTCGGTCTGTATGACGTCTTTGATGGGAACGCCGGCCATCGATTTGATCTCGCGGCCTAGCGCACTGATCACGCCAGTTGTTAGTGTCTGGTCCAATCCGAACGGGTTTCCAATGGCAAATGCCGTGCGACCAACTTGTAAATCTGCCGATGAGCCAAGTTGAATCGCCCTGAGCTTCTCCGGCGGGGCGTCAATCTTTAACACAGCCAAATCTTTTTCTGCTGCTGACCCAACCAACTTCGCCGGATAACTGCTTTGGTCGTCGAACGCTACCATGGCCACGTCTGCTTCGCGTATCACGTGGTAATTCGTAACGATGTGCCCAGCAGTATCCCAGACAAAACCAGTGCCGCTGCCTTGAGGAACTTCTTGTGCGTTCAGCGAGAAGAAATCACGCGCGACTCGCGAAGTGGTGATGTGTACGACCGACGGTGAAGCTGCTTTGAACAAGTCGATCGTAGCTTGTTCTTCCGTCGCCAATTCGGCTCGGGGCGAACGAGAAGTCAAACCGGGTTCTACTGCCGTCGCTGGATTCGGCTCCGCTCTGGTCGACGCTTGCTGGCTCGAAGGACGGTTTGCAAACTGAGTGGAAACGCCCCCGCTCTGCGCGGCATCGGCGTTCATGACCCCTGTCTGATTCCGCCACAACATCCAAACAAGTACGGCTGTGGCGGTGAGCAAAAGCACATTAACGGCCACCAGCGCGGTCACGATGGAACTAGGTTTTTGGTCGACCACCATGGACGGTCCTGCAGTTAAAACAGTTTCGACAGACTCGGATGGATTTTGTGAGATTGGTGAGCGAGGGCTGCGTTGAGCAATTCAATCGCGACTCGTGATTCGAGTGTGACACCCGCTCGTACACCAACGCAAGGATCATGCCGTCCTTTCTCCAATTCAAAATCTATTTCTTCTAAGTTCTTGCGTACCGATTGCTGTGGCTTGTTGATTGTCGATGTCGGCTTGAAACCAACTCGCAAAACAAGCGGCATTCCGGTGGTGATTCCCCCGAGCAATCCACCATGTGTATTGCCAACGTATCCGTGAGTGCGAATCGGATCGTTGTTCTCACTGCCGCAGCGACGAACAACATCGCACCCAGCACCAATTTCGCATGACTGTACCGCATGCAGGCCACCTAATGCACCCATGAGCCGAACCTTCAAACTTTGGTAAAGAGGATCACCCAGTAAGGGTGGCACATTGATGGCCACCACTTCGATCATGGCACCAAGCGAATCGCCTTGCTTGCGAGTCTGTTTAATCAACTCTCCCGCCTCATCGGCAAACCTAGCATCAATCGCATGAATCTCAGCCGCCGCAAGTTGCGACTGGACCGCATCGGCTTCCTCAGCCGCGACATGCACATTGCCTTGCCGGCGAACGAGTTGATCGAAGTAGGTACCTAAACTGCTCTCGGCACGCAGGGCTCCGACCTGACAGATGGACGAGAGGATCACGGTGCCGAACAGTTCTTGCAAGATGATCCGGGCGACCGAGCCACCGATGACATCTGAGATCGTGGCTCGGTAGCTAGAGCGACCGCCGCCGCGGACGTCCACGAATCCAGACGACTGGTGGAACTTGACAAGGTCGGTGTGGCCAGGCCGAACTTCGCCCGTCGGGCCAGAAAACTGTGTGTAATCACCCGATTTTTTGCTCGTCGAAGGCACGATCGCCGCGATCGGCTCTCCCGTGGTGTATCCCTCCTGGTAACCTTCGGTCTCGAATGTACCACCGTCAATCTCGACCGATAATTTGCCACCAGCCAACAATTTATCGTGATCGTCTTGGTAAAGTCCCGACAAAAAAATGACCTTGTCTTTCTCGTTGCGTGGCGTTCCGTGCTTATTTCCACCGGGTCGACGACGATCCAGAAATGCCTGTACCTGCTCGCGTCGGATATACTGCCCTGGAGGGCATCCCATCACGATCGTACTGATTGCCGGTCCATGCGATTCACCTGCACCAGCAACCGCGAACAATGGCCCACCTAGTATTTCCATCAAAACCCGATCTGAAACGCGAACTCGGACTGAACAACCTCAGTCCAGCATACCCGGCGTCGGAAAAATTCTATAGCCGGACATTCATTTCCCGCCCCTTGATGCAAGCGGAACGTAATCGTGCGACGTTTGATTGTTTGTTTTCTTTTTCTATGTCCAAGCGGTGCCGCTGGCTTGCTGGCTCAATCACCACAAGCAAATCGGCTGGCGAGGGAGTCGAGTCCGTACTTGCTTCAACACGCACACAATCCGGTCGATTGGTATCCCTGGGGTGAAGAAGCTTTTGAGCGTGCTCGACGGGAGAACAAGATGGTGTTTCTCTCGGTCGGCTATGCCGCATGCCATTGGTGCCATGTGATGGAGCGAGAATCATTTGTCGACCCCGAAATCGCGAAGTTGTTGAACCAACGCTTTATTTGTGTGAAGGTCGATCGCGAAGAACGACCCGACGTGGACCAAATTTATATGCTTGCCGTCCAGTTGATCACAGGTAACGGCGGTTGGCCAATGTCCATTTTCTTGACACCCGACTCCAAACCGTTCTGGGGCGGCACGTACTTCCCCGCGCGTGATGGGGATCGCGGAAACGCGACGGGTTTCCTTTCGGTGCTGGAACAAATCGACAAGGCTTGGAAATCTAGTCCAGAGGCAGTACTTGCGCAAGGGGAACTCGTCACCGAAGCGATCAAGAAGCAACAGTTGGCGGTCGCCACTGATCAAACGAAAGACATTCCCACGGCTGTTGATGTCCGTCGCGTGGCGGAAACGATTCGGGAACAATTCGATCCTGAAAACGGTGGGTTCGGGATCGAGGTCCTTAATCCGCAGCAACCGAAATTTCCCGAAGCCTCAAAGCTGGTCTACCTGCTCGATCAAGCACAGCGAGTTTCGCTTACTGACGATGAACGTGAGCAAGCGCTCGAGATGCTGACTCAAACGCTTGACGCAATGACCAGTGGTGCGATGTACGATCATCTCGGTGGCGGATTTCATCGATACAGTGTCGACGGTCGTTGGCAAATACCACATTTTGAAAAGATGTTGTACGACAACGGCCAGTTGGCTTCGATTTATGCACAAGCCTTTGAGCTGACCGATCGAGAAGAGTACCGGATTGTATGTGAGGGTATTTGTGATTTTGTGATTCGTGAGTTAAAAGCTTCCGTGAAGGGTGACTCCGATGAATTTGCTTTCTACAGTTCGCTAGACGCTGACAGCGAGGGTGAAGAAGGAGCCTTTTATCGCTGGAAGCCGGAAGAGCTTAGTCGATATGCGACAGAGATCGACGACTACGAAATACTTGCCGAAGTGTACCTGTTGAACGCTGCACCAAACTTTGAGGCAAAATATGTTGTGCCACATCCCGACCAATCACTAGCAAGAATTGCCGAGAAACGCGAACTGTCGTTGGCGGAATTGGATGCACAACTGAGCGGACCGCGTCAGGCAATGCTGCAAATCCGAGAGTCCCGTGAGCGCCCGGCAACGGATACCAAGATCCTGACAGCTTGGAACGGTCTAATGATCGCAGGACTAGCCGATGCTGGCCGGATTCTGGAACGCGATGATTACGTGGCCGCAGCGGTTTCGGCGGCCGATTTCCTGCTGCGCGAAATGCCCGACGAACGCAAGCGACTGCGGCGCAGTTACGCGTTAGGTGAAGCGAAACTGGATGGCTACCTCGATGATTACGCGATGCTAGTTTCTGGGTTGATTGCTCTGCACCGTACGACGTCCCAGTCGAAATGGCTGGAAAATGCTCAGCAATTGACGGACCAGCAACTCGATCACTATTGGGATACACAGTCCGGCGGTTTCTTCTTCACTGCCGATGACTCGGAATCACTGATCGTGCGTTTCAAGGATCCCTTGGATAACGCAGTGCCGTCGGGAACCAGTATCGCGGCGGAGAATCTCGCCTACTTGGCAAGCGTCACCGGTCAGGAACGCTACGCGAAAAAACTACACGATACCCTGGCTAGTGTGACGCCGATGTTTCGCCGCGCGCCTGCGGCAATGCCACGGATGGCAATCATTGCGGCCAATGCTCTGGAAGCAGAATGATCTTAAAATGATCCTGGGAGATTAAACCAACTGTGCGTGCCGTGTGACCTTGCCAAAGTTGCTGCCAGTCCCATGAACGTGCTGCAGCAATTCTCGGAAAGTGATCGGCTTTACTAAGTGAACATCAAATCCTGCATCGATCGCCAATTCACGATCTGCTGGGCCTCCCCAACCGGTCAAGGCGATCAGCCGAGCGGACGATGCACTTCCATGCCGTCGTATCCGGCGAGCGATTTCATATCCGTCCATGCCTGGTAACCCGATGTCTAGAAGGACTACGTCCGGTGGATCGGAACTGATTTCCTGGAGCGCTTCGACACCCTCGCGCGCAATCCGCACGGAGTAACCTTCGGACTCAAAAAGTTCGCCAAGAAGAGTGGATGCATCAACGTTATCTTCAACGATCAACAGTTTGGGTTTGTCCGCGTTGCGTTTGTCCGCAATTACGTGATCACTGGAAGAGCTTGAAAGCGATTCGCTCTCCGAGTCAGTTTCGGTCGTCGGGTCGGTCAGCGCCGTCGGCAGGGCGACGGTGAAGCGACTGCCTAGACCCGGTCCACGGCTAAATGAGTGTAGCTTTCCGCCGTGCAGTTCCACCAATCGACTCACGATGGTCAGCCCTACTCCCAACCCACCGTACTCTCGCGTGCGACTTGCGTCCACTTGCATGAACGGCTCTAGCAATCGATCGGCTTCGGCGGGCGAAAAACCGATGCCGTTGTCGCTCACAGAAATCGATACCGAATCGTCAGCCGCTTCAACCTGCAACGTAATGCGACCGCAATCGGGAGTGTACTTGGCGGCGTTTCCAAGCAAATTCGCAGTTAGCTGAGTTAAACGCACTCGATCTCCCTCGACCATGACCGGTGAATCCGGAACGAGCAACTGAAAACGATGCGACTTTGCCTTGAACAGCACTTCGGTCATTTCAACAGCGTCAGTGATTGCTATTCGCAAGTCCATTGGCTGTTTTTGTAACTCCACCATTCCACGACAGAACCGAGACACATCGAGCAGGTCATCGGTAATGCGAACCAAATGATTGGTTTGACGCTGAATTACCTCACGAATTCGTATAACGTCGGCGGGTGAATCCGATTTAATATCCAGCAACGCCAAGCTTGACCGGATCGGCGCCAATGGATTTCGCAATTCGTGTGCAAGCAGCGCTAAAAATTCGTCCTTGCGTTGATCAGCTTCACGAAGTGATTGACTCAGCCGCTCGTTCTCCGAGGAGCGATTTTCTGCCAAATACCGTTGACGTTCGAGTCGGTTAAACAACAGCGTCGCGACGACGTTCACGATGACGTAGATAACAAGCTGGAGCAAATCCGGTGCATCGTCGATCAGCAGAGACGACTCCGGCTTGATGAATAGATGTGCTGCGGCGAGCGTACCGATGATGATCGCAAATACGGCTGGCCCGGTTCCAGCGACCCAAGCCGTGGTTAACACGCTCAAATAAAACAGGCTGAAGGGACAGTCGTCGTTCAGCCAGGGATGCAAAAGCGTTCTTGCCCAAATCGCCAAAACGGTCATGAGTATGGCAGTTCCATATCGCCACATAAATCGCGTGACTGGCTGCGGCAGTTTTTCCAACGGCAATGAATTCATGGATCGACTCCGTGGATGTGGATCAAGAAACGCTTTGAGCGGTCCGCGAAGTTGAAATGTCTTCGCGAATTCTTGCGACTAGAGAAGACACGTCGAGAGGCTTTTGGAACCAACCGTCCCAGCCTCGACCCACCGGCTCATCGGCATGGCTTCGCGATGTTCCGGTAACGGCGAATACCGTCAGATTGGCCAGTCGATCGTCATGGCGAATCCGATGCAACGTTTCCAGTCCGTCCGAGAGCGGCATCTGCATATCCATTAGCACAAAGTCAGGCATTGCGCCCCACATTCGCAACTGCTCAAGCGCTTCGGCACCGTCTCGGGCAACATGAACGTCAAAGCCTTGCAATGCCAGCAAATAAGCCATCAATCCCCGTTCGTTATCACTGTCCTCGACGACAAGCAATCGAATCGGGGTGTCATCACCGACTAACGGCGCTACCGCTTGGACCGGTGATAGTTGATGGTCAGCGGCACTTGCTTTACTCACGATGCATCGCACCAAGTCGTCGGTATCGATCGATTCACCGCGGTCCAAGCGTGCCTGGAGAGCGTCAAGCCGAAGCTGGAGCACGTTCAGCTCGTTTCGCCGTCGGTGTTCGGTTTCATCACAACCCTGGTCGCTCGTTTCTCCATCAGCGACTTCCTCCCGCAGAACTTTGACCGATTGTGGTGCTTCAATGCCAATTTTGACAATGCGTCCACGAACTTGAAGAATGCTGAGAGTGATGCCGAGATGGGGAAAAACGACTCGTTGCTGAGCACGTCGCGAGAGTACCAACATTGGGTAAAGCCTCCTGCACAAGGTTGATGCGGACAACTTTAGGGATGCCGCTCCCGAGCCCGTGGACGGTGTCATCATCGACTCTCGATCCTAGGCGCTTCGCAACCTCTCCGGCACCTTCTTCGGCACATACCGACTGCGAAACCTTCGACGGGATTCTAACTTTCCATTCTCAAAAGGACAATAGCCAGTGGCGGTTTGGTGATTCGAACCGTGATTTCGCTGCATGATGGTGTTCCGCGATCGGACGACGATTTCCAACAGGCGACGCTCAATCGTTGGCCAGACGAACGCTCGTGAATTGCCATCGCGTTTCAGGAGGAAAGAAATTGCGATAAGTGGCGCGAATGTGGTCCGACGAAGTGGCACAGGAGCCACCTCGCAAGACGAATTGATTGCACATGAACTTACCGTTGTACTCGCCCAATGCACCTGATGCAGGCCGGTATCCGGGGTAGGGCGAATAGTGGCTGCCGGTCCACTGCCAGACGTTTCCGAACATGTTGATGCCCACGTCTTCGGCTGGAGCTTCAATCTGGGGATGGATGGGCTCGCGGTTGCGGAACAATACGTCGGCAAACACCCCGCATGGTGCTGCATTGTTAGCGGAGGTCTCCCATTCAAACTCTGTGGGAAGTCTTTTGCCCGCCCAGCGTGCAAAAGCATCCGCTTCAAAGTAGCTGACGTGACAAACGGGTTCGTTCAAATTCAACGGCAAAACTCCCGAGAGCGTGAATTGTGACCACGAGTCACCGTCGCATATCCAGTACAGCGGCGCCTGCCATTGTTGCTGGATCAAATGTGCCCAACCTAATGAAAGCCAAAGGTCCGGACGCGTGTATCCCTTGTCGTTAATGAAATCCAAAAACTCGCCGTTCGTTACGCACCGCGAACTTATCTCGTGTTGCTGTAGATAGGTTCGATGTCGAGGTGTTTCATTGTCAAAGGAAAATCCGCCCTTGCCAGCATGTCCGACCTGCACAATTCCTTCTTCAACACAGTGCCATCTCATGCTGCAAGTGGATATTGACGATTGGGATTTTGCGTCATCATTAAGTGGACTCAGAATATTCACTTTCGGATCATCGTGATAGGCGGGGTGCAATGGATTGGAATAGAACCCATGCTTGATGTCCGTAAGCATTAACTCTTGATGCTGCTGTTCGTGCTGCAGACCTAGCGTAAGCACATCCCATTCATGTCGCTCAAATCGATTTTGCTCAATGCAGGTTTTCATCGCCTCGTCCACATGCTGACGATACTGGTGCACTTCATTAAGTCCAGGCCGTGAGATCTGTCCTCGACGATCTCGCGGAAAGGGTTGGCCGACTGAGTTGTAGTAGGAATTAAAAAGAGTCTCAAATGCCTCGTTGAACACCACGTACGACGGTTGAGTCTTCAGCAAGAACGTTTCGAAAAACCAAGTCGTGTGAGCCAAATGCCAGCGAATGGGACTGACATCCGGCGTCGACTGAATGGCACAGTCCTCTGGCGTCAACGGCTCAGAAATTTTGATGCTGAACTGACGAACTTGCAAATAATGTTTGACCGCCAATAAAAGTCGTTCGTCTTGATCAAGGTTCATGGAACGTGAGTCAGCGACGCTTGTGCTAAGAGGTGACAATCGATTCTTCTCCACGATGAGAGGTAAGAAATGCGACCGCGACTAGTTGGTTTGAATCCAGCCACACTTTGTTCATGGTGAGCCCGGAATTCTTCGCTAGTTCAGTAAAACCATTCAGTGTGTACTTTTGTGAATTCTCGGTCCGCAACAACTCACCTCGTTGAAAGCTGAAACGATTACCAGCAATCACAACCGATTGATCGTACAAGCTTTCAATGAAAATTTCGATACGCCCCAGTGGAGCGTTGTAACGCGCGCGATGGCGATACCGGGCGATGTCAAAATTCGCTCCGAGTTCTCGATTCATACGATGCAACAAGTTCATGCTAAAGCTGGCTGTAACACCTCGCGCATCGTTGTAGGCGCGGTGGAGGACAGCAGGGTCTTTCTGAAGATCAAAGCCGATCAACAATCGTGCTTTCGACCCGCATATGACGCGAACCTAGTCGAGCAATCCAGACGCATCGTCCGACCCAAGATTGCCGATCGTTGACCCAGGAAAATAAATGCATATTTCTTGAGTACGGTAGACTGGCGGTAATTGAATTTGGTCGATGAAATCACCAATAATCGGATGGACAGTGAGCGTCGGATACTCGATCTGAATTCTCTCGGCTGCTGAATGCAAATGTGCTGCTGAGATGTCGACGGGCAGGTACGCCACCGCGTTGGAAAGTTGGTCCAATAGCATTCGAGTCTTTTCGCTGCTGCCGCTTCCCAATTCAACCAGCGCAACGTTGCTGCCAATGCAATTCGACATTTCCTGGCCATGAGTCGCCATGATCTGCGACTCTGCTCGCGTGAGGTAATACTCGTCAAGATGACAAATCTGGTCAAACAACTTCGAGCCGCGCTCGTCATACAAATACTTGCTCGGAATCTGTTTTTGCGGCAAACGCAAGCCAACAAGCACGTCGTTATAAAACGAATGAGTTGCTATTTCCGACTGCGGCGGATGGGTGTTCATTCGAATCGGCGTCGAACATCGTCGCTGAAGATTAGAGGAAGCTGTCGACATGAAATATGCCCGTGGCGGTCACGTTGCAATCACAGCCCGATGCTGTGCGTAGGAGCCGAACAGCTCTACGCAACCTGTGTGCCATTTATTGCGGTAGATCAGACAATGGTGGCCTCTGTTATCTGTTCACGGTGCATTCTTTGGGGTAACATCCATGTCCGGTCCCGTGTGGAAACTCTTCTCGATTGAGGTTGCATCGTGAGTGTTCGACGATGGTCATTTCCAGATATTTTGGCTTCACTGGTGATGGCAGGGATCGTATTGGCGATTCTGTTGCAACGATTGGCACATGATCAGTCAGCGGCGCGAGCGGTTGTGTGCAGCAATCATTTGAAACAACTTGGACTGGCGCTGCACAACTATCATTCCGCGTACGATTGTCTGCCACAGGGAAGTGGAGGCACCGATTCGGGAAGCCAGGAGAAGCCACTTGCGGGCAATGCGAGTCGGCTAAGTGTCTGGGTGGCGCTTTTGCCGTTCTTTGAAGAGCAAGCATTGTGGGAGCAAATTGCTAACCCATGGCAAGGTGACATTTTATATCCTGCGATGGGGCCTGTTCCTTGGCATGACTCCGCGGCCTACCAGCCCTGGGCGCGACGTCCAACAATATTGGTTTGTCCGAACGACAAGGATGCGAAAAAGTTTTCAACAGCAGCCAGCTATGTAGTTAATTATGGTGACGCGGTCTACGACGTTGGTGCACCATGGGAACGTGCGTTTGCTCCCTACAGCGACGATATTACGGCGAAACGTGGAGTGTTCGTGCGAGAGCATGCTTTCCGTTTTCGAGATATCCTCGATGGATTGTCTTATACGGTGATGTTTTCGGAGGCGAAAATCGCTGGACCGCAGGTGGCGAAGGAAGTAGCTGGTTTGGCAGTTGAACCAGCGCGATGTGCTGCTGTTCGAGAGATTGCCGACACAATGTATTGGCCGGAAGGACGCGGTGCTCGGTGGGCCGAGGGAAGTTTGCTATCGACTGGTTTCCAAATGATTTTGCCGCCCAATTCTTCCTCAGCTACGTCGCTGAAAGGCGAATTGGAAGGAGTGCTATCGGCATCTAGTTATCACGCCGACGGCGTTCACATCGCGCTAGCCGATGGACGCGTAGCGTTTGTGCTGGACACCATTGACTCTGGCAATAGCCAGTCGCCGAGTGTCGGCCCACAGTCGGCGAGCGATGGAAAATTGACGGCTTCTGGTTCAAAGAGTCCCTACGGCCTATGGGGTGGACTCGGTACTCGCGCATCTCGCGAAACGCTTAACCTCGTGGATGCCAATATTACAGAGCCTCCCTTGGAACTGAGCGACAAGATGGTTGCTGAACTGCAAACCAAGCCACTGGAAACGTGGACAATGAAGCAGGGCAACGACACTTTTCAAGCACGATTGGTCGCGGTCGAAAACCAGCAAGTTGCCCTATTCAGCAGTGAGTCGGGTGAAATCACCCGGGTGCGGCTTTCGCTGTTAGCGAGCGAAGACGCCTATCGCGTGGCGAAGCAGGCTGTCGCCGCCAAGCGGCAAGCAAGAGACGAAATTTTGGTGCAGTTGCAAGTCGGGTTAAAGCTATTGCAAAGCCAAGACTTTGCTTCTTTTGTTGAAGCATTGGTGCCAGCAGGTTTTTTTTCGCCTGATTCGCTTGGCGGCATCCAACCGGACGACGCCAAGAAGCAGTTCATCCAAGGACTCGAAGTTAGTCGAGCGGATATCATCGCACAATTTGATAGTGCCATTCAGATGCTGGAGAATGTCAGAGCAATCAACGACGTGCAATTGGATGACTCTGGAACAAGTGTCCGAATGCGGATTCGTGATGCAAATGGACGCCGAAGCGAATTGCAACTGCAACGGGTCGACGGTGCTTGGAAACTGCAGCAGTAAGGCCAATTTACCTAGGGCATTTAATGATGAAAACTAGTATTCGATCACTCGCGGATCTTGGCGTTGTTACGTTGAGCGTGGCAGCAGTCATGGCCCTGCTTGCGACAGGGGTTCTGCGCCAGCGTTCGCTGGCACGGATCGATGATTGTCGCAACCATCTACGACAGTTGGGGCTGGGGATTCATAATTATCATGCTGCGTACAACCAGATGCCACCAACATGTGGCGGCACTACCGGCAACGAAGATCCGGCGGCCTGCAATCAAGGTCGGTTGGGGTTTCTGGTTGCACTGTCACCGTTCATCGAACAACAGGCTTTGTGGGAAAAAATTTCGAACCCCTACATAAGTCCGACGGCGTCGGAATCGTTTCCGCCGATGGGGCCGGTGCCTTGGTTTGATGCTGAAGTTTATTTGCCGTGGGGACAATCCCCGGGAACGTTCCGTTGTCCCGACGATACGGACGAGAATCATGACGAGAATGCCTATCAACCGCGTATTGTTTTTACTTTGCAGCCAATCGCCAGCATGGGGCTGACGACGAATTACGTTGCTTGCTTTGGTGATTCGGCACTGCAAGCTGGATTGATCATTAACAAAGAAAATAAAGAAGAAGTTGCGTTTTCGGCTGCCAGTCATCGCGGTCTTTTTGTCGCCGGCCGCGTATCTAAATTTCGTGACTGTCTTGATGGCCTTGCCAACACGGTGATGATGTCAGAAACGGTCGCCAGTATAGAGGGCGGTCGCGGACCGAGCGGAATTGTTCAAACCGTGGACGGCTTATCCATGAATCCGTCATTGTGCTTATCTGCGGGCAATGATCCGGCAAGTCGTTGGCATGATTTTGGACGCGGATCGCGTTGGTGCGACGGGGCACTGCTCATCACGGGCTTTCAAACGGTACTGCCGCCAAACTCGACGTCCTGTACTTCTGAACTGGGTGTCTTCGATGCGATCGCATCAACGTCCAGTCGACACGCGGGCGGTGTGAACGTGCTGATGGCCGACGGTGCAATCGCGTTCGTGAGTGATTCCGTTGATACCGGCGACCTTACAGCTCCCGCGGTTGCGAACCAACCGGGTTACACCGCGCCAGGGTCACAAAGTCCGTATGGATTGTGGGGAGGAATGGGAACACGTGCCAGTATGGAACCGATTGCAAACGACCTCCGAAACGAGAAGTCAGGTATCGAGTTTCCGGTATGGAACCGTAACCAAGCGGCATTCGCGAATGATGGTGCAGGGGAGATCGCGTTTCCGTTGGAGCATTGGACTGACCAGCAAGGAGAAGTTTCGCTACGTGCAAGATTCATGCGAATCATTGATTCTAAAATCGTCGAACTCCGAGATGATAACGGAGTGCTGCATCAAGTGCCGCTGAACACGCTGAGCGACCGACACATTTTTCGTGCAGTGGAAATGGATTTGATGCGGAAAGTTGACTAGGCTTCTCGTACGTATTGACGCTTTAATTGTGCTTTACGGAAACAGGTATCGCAAGAAGTTGCGGAATGTTTGCCCGGGTACATAAGCGACGGGTTGACCGATAATGCCTTGGCCTACTTGCACAGGGTTGTATTCTTGACCCAGCGTGAAAAGTGATGGCAACGGTGCAGCACTGCTGCTTATCGGTGCGACTTGCCCGGGAAGTAGTGTCGGAGGCGCGATCTGCGCCGGAGGTGCGATGTAGGCTTGTGGCGCCTGTGTGTAACTTGGTGCAGCATACGTCACTGGACCACAGCCAACGCTTGCAGCCGAGTAACCCGAGGGCGCTGAGATACAAGCACAATTGTCAATCGTCGAATACTCGTTGCCTAGTTGTGGTTGCGGTACCGGTTGGAAATCGCGAAGCACCGGACTCTGTGGCAAGCGAGTTTGGGGCAGTGATGTTTGCGGAGCAGCAGCTTGATTCGGAACGATATTGATGGGCGGCGGACTAGGCAAGGTGGATGGCAGGTTCTGGGTTGGCAAATTCTGATTCGAGTTGTACTGCGGCAGCGTTGTTCCAACGTTTCCTGGCGGTAGTGAAAAATTGGGAGCAGATGCATTGGGCAAAGCCGACGCGGGCGGAACAACTCCCGGAGGCAATGAGTAATTGCCAGGAAGTGGTGGAGGCGAAAGGTTGCCGGCCTGTTGCAGCATCGCGGCTTGTCGAACGCCTGAATCATAGAATCCCGCCGGGCGATACTCCGTCTGGCGCACCGGAAGTGTCGGTGGTTGATAGCGATCCACCAAGCTAGACGAACCGATCGGGCGCAGTCGCGTCTGCGGAGTATCAAGGATTTGGGCAAACGCGGCGGATGTTGAGCCACACGACAAAAGTATGACCAGAGCGATGTGCTTCTTCATGATGATCCGCTGGTGGCTCCGTGCTTGCGAAAGGACCGTTAGCGATTGCGTAATGGTTATTGGTCTACAGATGCAAGATCGATGCCGAAGTTGTTGTAATTTACTCCCACTCGACAACCATGACTCGCAGACCACGTTTACGGTCCAATAACAATAGGCAGACGCAATTCATTGATTGTAAAATTTACACGGTTTATGCAATGTCTTGCGTCGGTGTTCGACCGATGTAGCGCACGATAAGCCACAGCACGATCGCACTGAGGAACAGTGAAACCCACGGTGAAACTCCGATCGCTGCCGGTAAAGTTCCACAGAGAATACTGACTACCGCAACTACCAACGCATACGGCATTTGGCTGCGGACGTGCAGCAAATGATCGCAGCCGCTGGAGCGACTCGAAAGTACAGTGGTGTCGGAAATCGGAGAGCAATGGTCGCCAAAGATTGCTCCGGCTAGAACGGCGCCGCTGGTGGATAAACAAATGGCTCCGCCAGCACCACCGGTGGGGTCAAGTTGCAGCGATAGAGAGATCGAGATCGGTGTTAAGATCGCCATCGTGCCCCAGCTTGTCCCGGTGGAAAATGCGATTCCACCGGCCAAGATAAAAACGGTCGTGGGCAAGAATTGTGGATCAAGTCGGCTCGAAAGAATCCCTCGCAAGTAGCCACCGGTGTCGAGGCCTTCCGGTTGTGTCACATCCGAAAGTGCCCACGCAAGCCACAACACGAACATCGCTGGCATCATCTGTAGCGCGCCGCGAAAAGCCCCGCTCGCCACAACGTCCAAACGAACGTCACCTAGTTTCAGATGCGCCATGATTGCTGACACCAGCCCGACAACCCCACCCAAAACCAGAGCCGTGTAGGAATCACCATTGCCGAATATCTGGCCCGCCAAGCGGAGCAGGTTGTCACTGCGATCTTCCTGCGCGACCGCCCAGTTTCCAGTGACTGCAAGAATGAGCATGACGGTGCTCATGCAAGCGACCACCGGAAAGACCGCAGCGAGCCACAGCCAGTGGAACTCAGATAGTTGGTCATCATCAACAGGGGGCGGTTGTCTGGCGGCGTTGGCTTCAAGCTTTCGCATCAAACCAAAGTCACGGCCGCTGATAGCGATCATCATGACAAAGGCCAGCGCTAACCACGGATAGTATCGATAGGGAATGGAAGCAAGAAACAACTCGAAGGCGGCGGACGGTTCGCTCACACCGCCAGCGACCAAGCCATCTGCCATATAAGTAATCTCAGTGGCTGCCCAGGTGCTCACAATGGCTAGTCCCGCAACCGGCGCTGAGGTGCTATCGACGATATAGGCGAGTTTCGCTCGCGAGATTCCATAACGATCAGCCGTGCTACGCATCGTCCCACCGAGTAGGAGCGTGTTGGCATAGTCATCAAAGAAGATCAACAGTCCACTGGTGGCGATCATCGTTTGCGCACCGCATCGCGATCGGACTCGACGAGCGACACGAGTGATCAAATCTCGCATGCTGCCGCCGATTTCCAGAACACCCACCATCGCTCCCAATAGCAAGCTGAATAGCAACGCTTGCACGTGTGGCCAATCGCTCACCGACGCGGCGATCGCATTTAGAAACATCCAACAAACCGTCCAGACGGTTGCATCGGACTGGCGCCAGGATAGTAACAGCGTACCGACAAAGACTCCGATAGCTAATGGGAGGAGAACTTGTCGCGTGAGGATCGCCAACATAATGGCAACGATTGGCGGCAACAAACTCGTCCAATCGGGCTGCATCGACGGTCGTCCTGTGGATCACCGAAAGCCATGGCTCTACGAAATTCCGAGCACGGGTGGCACAAGGAAATAGTTCTCATCGCACTGCGGAGAATTGCGAAGCGCGTCTTCGTGTGACAATCCAGGTTGTACGACATCGGCTCGCCAGCGATTATCAACTTCAAGGGCCGTCGTCATTGGCTCGACATCGTCGGTGTCCACCTCAGCAAGTTGCTCGACAAAACCGAGAATGCTTTGTAACTGAGGTCCCAACGTACGAACTTCGTCGTCGCTCAATTCCAACCGAGCGAGCAGAGCCAGCTTACGAATATCATCGTCGCTCATTGACATCAGCTCGCAGTACCACTCGGGGGAAAATCGAACGAAATTGTCATTTACCGATCAGGTTACTTCTTGGCGGTCGCTGTTTTTCCACCAGTCGCTTTGCCACCGGTCACATCGAACGGTTTGGTGCGAACGGTCTTGCGAATCGCTCCCGTGCGAATGCACTGCGTGCAAACACGAAGCGTCTTGTTTTCGCCACTGGGCATCGTCACATGCACTTTTTGCAGATTCGGGACGAACTTTCGCCGCGTGATCCCGGTGATCTTGGTACCGACTCCACCGAGGTACTTTGCCTTACCACGAGTTTCAATCTGGTTACCTGACTGGACCTTCTTACCACACGTTTCGCACTGTCGCGCCATGACCACTTCTCCGCTATGAGATCGGCAATTACTGCCGACCATTGAGTATCTGAGTTTTCGTTGTGTTCGGGAAAGCTTGGCAATATAGCGATCCCACTCCTCGGCGTGAAGAATGAAGATCGGGGAAAATTGAGCGATTGTGGTCAAGAAACTGGAAAAAAGACCCGATCGAGCCTATTAGATCTACTATCCGGCAAAACTTGCCCGATTTATCTCGCCCAGATTGACGACAACGATATGAGCCAACCCTGCCCTTCCGCCGCTCACATGGCATCCGCGATCGCCCTGGTAATGTCGCTGGTTACATGCAGCGGTTGTAGCACGTTTAAGTTGCCTGCTTTGCTGCCGTTCATGGGAGTCGGTGAAACACAATATATCAGTGGCGAGGGACAACCATTGCAGCCCTCCGATGGGGCGATGATGTACAAAAAGGTCCGTGAGGCCAAGGCACAAAACTGTATTGTGCTGCAAATTGCAGGTGCTGAGCCACCGATTCGCACGCTGCCACTTCCCCCAGATGGCCAAAGTGTCTTTGTTAGCGATCTGCTAAAGCAGACTGGGGTGATTGACAAGCTTGGCAGTATTGATGCGACGCTTTACCGCGATGCTCCTGGTATGCCTGCGGGGATTCGGATGGCGGTAAAGATGAGCCGTGACCACGAGCAAGTTCGACCTGAGAGTGACTATTCGCTTTCGGCCGGCGACCGATTGGTGGTGCAAAAAGCCCAGGCACAGCCGATGAACGGGTTGCTCAGAGGTCTGCTCGGACTCTAAAAATGGTCATGTCCACTTCCGTCTTGCCAGCCTCACTCATATTCCCCCCACACCCAGCGGACTAGAATACGGGATTATTTGATACGACGATACCTTTGAGTTTCCCACCGGCGTCATTCAATGCACGTTTGTCTCCCCTCCTCGCCTGCCTCACCAAATACTTCTGCTACCCAGCGTCCCGGTCGCTCGGCTTTCACGCTCGTCGAGCTGCTTGTCGTGATCGCGATCATTGGGATTCTTGTGGGGTTACTGCTGCCCGCAGTTCAAGCAGCGCGCGAAGCCGCCCGTCGGGTGAATTGTCAAAACAATTTAAAACAAATCGGACTAGCGCTGCACAATTACGAAAGTGCCTTCCGCTCGCTGCCCTGGGGTGCCAAGGGTGGTTGGGGGCAAGCTTGGACAACGGATATCACTCCGTTTATTGAACGCTCGGATTTGTGGCAGATTACTCCGCAGGCTGAACCTGGGAGTCCAACCGGGTCTTCAATTGAGAGCCGCCAGTTTCAAGAGTTGGCCAGAACAGCCGTGGCAACTTACCGCTGTCCCAGCCAGCCTGGCCCACTGCACCAGAACGAGGCGACCAGTGAAATCGACGGGCGGGGCGTAGTCAGCTATCTCGGCAGTGCTGGTAGTGATGTGACAACGGACAATGGACCTTCCAGCGGATTGGCTGGAACGTCGATGGATTTCGGCAATGGTGTCCTGCGCGTGCAGCGGTTCACGACTGCGAACCCCATGCTTCCCGTTCCACCGCTGGTAGGACCAGTTGTCTTCGCTGACATCATGGACGGTCTTTCCAACACCTTAGCTGTTTGCGAAGGCCGATTTATCTCCTTCGAGTGTCCAATTTGTGACCGTCACGGATTGTACCACCCCGAGTTCGATGACCTGCAAGGACGTGATTTCTCGGAAGCATTGATCTCGACAAACTACGGCATCAGCGTGAAATCACAACCGGCGTGGATGCAAGAACTCTCACCAGGCAGCTACCACGTCGGCGGCATGCAAAGCGTGATGTGCGATGGCTCGGTGAAGTTCATCACCGAGCAGGTCGATTTAGACGTATTGCAAGCGCTCGGCTCGCGTCGAAGCTACGAAGTGGTCGACTGGAACAAGCTCTAATCCAGCTTTTTCACTCGCAGATTGCGGAAGTAGCACTTGCTATTCGGGTCGTGTGCCTGGATGGCAAACGTACCTTTGCCAAGTCGTCGTTCGAAGTCAACGCTGGCGGCTTTTTGGCCTTCAGGCTCGGTGTAATCAACCATCGTTTTGCCGTTGACCTTGAGCACAATATGTCGTCCTTCGACGATGATTTCTTGAGTGTACCATTCATCGTCCTTGACGCCGGGATCGGCAACATCGTCGACACCGTAAAGGCTGCTAGTCTTCTTCGGGTCTTTGTGTGATACGTTGACTTGGCATTCATAACCTGCCTTGGGCCAACCACTTTCTTGGTACTGCGTATGGAAATACAGGCCTGCGTTGCTGCCAGGCGTGGTCATCACTTCAGCCTTGAAATGGAAATTCTCAAAGGGAGCCAGTTCGCCCATATAGAACAGGTGTGAACGTTCGCCTTGCGAAACAACCTTGCCATCAGTGACTTCCCAGTTGTCCGCGTTTTCCGTAGACGCTTTCCAGCCTTCAAGGGACTTGCCGTCAAACAACGAAACGAATCCGTCTTCCGTCACTGCTGGCGTTTCTGCTTTAGCGAACGTTGTCCACACGAGGCCAAAGCAAAGAGCCAAGGGAACCAATAGTCGTCGAGTCATGTTGAGTTAACTTTTAAGTGGGGGTGATGTGAGCGTCAGGGCCTGTCCGAAAAGGAGTCTGATCCTCACCTTCGAAAGCGATAAACGAATGGAATACGACTCGCTCCAAAGGGTCAGACCCCTTTTCGGATACTGAGTCAATAAAAAAGCCTGCCGGACCGCAATGGCCGGCAGGCATCGATGCTACATGTAGGATGGGAGATGGACTACAGTCCGCTATCGGTCGCTGGCAATTCGCCGTTTTTGATCTTCTCGCCGAACTTCTTGCCGTCCTTGCTTTCCAAGTCAGCTGCTTTCTCAAAGCCTTCGAAGATCTTCTTTTGTGCTTCTTCTGGATTAGCCTTCAAGTACTCTTTGGGAAAGTCCTCAGCCTTGAGGAATTTGCCTAAAGCTTGGCCATACTCGTTGCGAACCTTCTTTTTGTCTTCATCTTTGACATGGCACGCGAAGCAGCCTGCCTTGCGACCTGCACTCTTGAATTCATCACTGACGTCCTCACCACTGAGGTACTTTTCTTTCCACTGCTTGCCAAATTCGCTAATCGCCATCGCAGGCGAAGCCAAAAACATCAAGCAACCTAACACCAAAGCCAAGCGTTTCATGCAAATCCTCCAAAGCTGTCTGAGTCAATCCCGTAACTACACACTGTAGTCCGTTGACCGGGAACGGGGCGAAGTCATAGGGAACGTCGACTGAAAGGCGTCGACAACGCCATTATTTAAGTCGCCAGGGGTGCCTAAAGTCAATCAACCCAACCGCTAAAACGCAAAATTAGCGGTCATTGCGTCAATATGGCCGGTAAATTCTTAGCATTTTGTTCAATGTTGGTGTCCGACAAGTCCGTCGCAGTCGTTGCGATTGGCAGACGGGGTAGCAAACGCTCTTCGAAACCGCTCAAAACGGTACCATCTTGACGAAAATCAGCGGGCGTGAATTGGCTGGGCGAGACACCTGGTAATTCCAGACGAGACCAACGCACGGCCCAACGCGGCGACCGCTCGTCCTCCCAGTAGTAACTTTGCTTAAGCAAATCATTCATCGTTACGCTCACTCGCTTTCCTGCTCGATCGGTCGTCATCAAAACTGGGTCAGACAACGTTGTCTCGGCATCGTAGGCGTTCGCTTCGCCTCGTAGTCGCACAACTGTAGAGACTTCATCAAGATTCTCCAAACCGTTGATCTCGAAGTGCGGCACACCGGCGTCGACTTCAAAGACACTGTTGCGTGCCTCGCGATCGATTACGACCGGGTAACCACCGCTAACACCCAACCGCATCCGCACAATTCCTCGCGGGACATAAGCCGTCAGTCGGTTGATTGACAGTTGAATGGGACCGGCTGTGGCGGACGGTTCTTGCAAAGCGCCTGCAGTGTCGATCATTCTTCGTGAAACCGCCAACAGCCCGTTGTCCCATTGCAGCTGCAACTCTGCAGCAAAATCCATAAAGATCATCGTCATCTCGCCACGAATGATGACGTTTTCCAGTTCGATGGCCACCAGCGGCAAGGCACCGCTGGTCAATGAGTTGGACGCCGTTGTGGTCGCCTCCGTTCCACGACGTCGCTCAAGCATTTCGGGATCAGTCACCACTTCAAATGCAAACACTTCGTCTCGACGCGAAGGATTCTCGATTGTCATCGTGCAGTTGCTCAATCGCACCAAGCGGTTGTCGTTCATCGCAATCAACGAACCACCGTCGATCTCGCTACTGCCCACTGTCCATCGCAAATGTATATCTTGGAACTCGATTCGATTGGCGCCTATCGACATCATCCGAGAACGCTGCATCGATAGGTTTTCGGTATTCTCAAACTGGATAACCGTTCCACCAACGATGGATTTCAAAACCAATCCGTCTCGCTCGACGGTCACTGGTTCGCTATGGACAAGCGGTGTTGCCAACTCGATGGAATTGACTTCGTGTTTTGCCGCCAGGCGCAGGGCCTCGGCCAAGGAACGAGTGACCGCGACGCCGGCAATTCGATTGGCAGCCTCCGCCGAGTCTTCCGGGCCAACGATACGAATAATGCTGGGAGCGATCACAATCTCCGAAGTCGTCGCGTCCGTGGTAGCAGGTGAATTCATTGCCACATCGACCGGATTTAGCGAGGAAACAGATGCTGTTTCCGTACTCGATGCGGTGTTCGACTGTGACAGTCCCCGGGGGATCGGTACGGCAGCCATCGACGGTGGCTCCGCGGCATCGCCATAGCCTTCGGACGCCACGCTCGCGCCGGTTGGCTGAGATGTGGACTTCAGCACTGAAGGGACCTCGGCCAATCCGTTCGAGTCCAACTTACTGAAGACTGTGCCGCCAGCTTCGACGCTGTTGGACATTGTCATCGGAAGCGTTCGTACGCTCGTTTGAGTGGCCAGCGCCGCCGATTCTGGCGGTAATACCGAGAATTCATCCCGCGAGGCCACCGACACGAGTTGTAGCCAAAGCGTACTGACAAGCAGTATCATCGCCGCAATCATCCAGGGCAAATGACGTTCAACCCATTGTAAAGTCATACTCGCCGGGGCTGCGGGCGCGATACCCAAAGCTTCAGCACGTGACAAATTTTCACGGCTGGCTAGTTCCTTCAAGTCCGCAATCAGATCTCGCGCGGTCTGGTAGCGTTCATCGGGTGACTTGGCCAGCATTTTGTGAATGATCGCAGTCAAGTCATCGCTGACTTCTGCTCGCAACAATCGCGGATCTGGGGGCGGTGCGTTGCCGTGACTGAGCAGTTTCTGCAACATCGTGCCGCCTGGATACGGCGGTCGTCCCGTGAGCATGTAGTACAACGTGCATCCGAGCGAATAAATATCGCTTCGCACGTCAGCATCGCGTGGGTCGCGAGCTTGCTCAGGCGAGATGTAATCAAATGTCCCGAGTGTTACGCCGCTGGCGGTCATGTCACCGCTAAGTTCCAGATTCTCGCTGCGAGCCAATCCCATATCGACAAGCTTGACCTGATCATCATTATTGATCAGCACGTTGGACGGCTTGATGTCACGGTGAACGATCCCGCGTTCGGCTGCATGCTGGATCGCGTCAGCTAGTTGACAGGTATAGTAAATCGCGTCATCGATCGAGTGTGGTCCATCACGCGAGATCTGGTCGCGAATATTGACGCCGCGAATGTATTCGAAAACGATGTAATGCCAATCATCTTGGCTGCCAACATCAAACACACGGGCGATGTTTGGATGATCCAACCGCGCCGCACTTTGAGCTTCATTGCGAAACCGACGCTGCAGGTCTGGGTCCTCCCCGACAAAGGGGATGACCTTAATCGCGACGATGCGGTCGAGTTGTTCGTCGCGGGCGCGGAACACCGCACCCATCCCGCCACCGCCAATTAACTCTTCCAGCAAAAAGTGATTCAGCCGTTGTCCCAACAACACTTTGGCGACCGCCGCCGGAGTTCGATCAAGGGTCTCGAAACTGTTTGGGCTCGCCGCTACTCGCGACGATCCGCGAATGACTGTTTGTGCGCCTTCCAAGTCAGCCGTCGGGCCATGGGGCAAAGCCGTGCCCGCCTCCGAACCGCTCTCTGACGAACGGTTATCGGACTGCTTTGACTGCAAGTTGGAGTCCGATAACACCGCTCGGTGAATCGTTGACGCATCGGTTCGAATCGACTCGCTAGATTCCATATTCATTCAAAACGCAATCCTCGGGACTTCGTCGATCCACCTAAACCTTCCCTAGGGAATGAACGGGCAATCAATCTCCGACCCGCATTGTATTCGAGTAGATACACTGTGTTCGAGTAGATACACTGCCGGCGTCAACGAGCGATCAACGGATGATGAATGCTTCAAAGAAAAGGACTTACGCGGCTCGGCCGACTGTTATCATCCTAGTTGGCGCCCCTCAGACGGTCAATAAATCCGAGGTTTAAAGGCGTTTCGCTAGCTTCTGACACTGGTTAAACGCTTCAGTCGACGTCAGTGAACTCGAAAATCCTTGGTAACTTGTCCTGTTTCTATTGTGGCCAAGTGTCTGTCGCGTCCTGCTACATCCATATAGAAGACCCAGAAAGGGCATCATGTGGGTTTTCTCGGCACAGCATATGCTCCATCAGGACGCACTGGTGAATCCAGCCATCTGTTGTCGTGTCCACGCCAAGAGCACATTATCCATCCATGAGCTTCCCGATCGATCGACGAAACCCAAATGACCTCCTCGCTGGGTTGTCAAAAGCTGCGAGTTCTCGTGCAGTTCGTCGACAATCTCGGTGAAGATTCCGACGGGAACGATTGGGTCATCGTCGGCTGCCAGAATTAACGTGGGAATGGGGTTATCCCGGACCACCGATAGTGCGGAGGTCTCATGATAGTAATGCAAACCTCGATCAAAGCCAGCAAGCGGTGCAGTAACGCGATCATCGAATTCCCACATCGTTCGCGGGCGATGCGTCAACGCGCGTTGAATGACCCCCGCAGAACGAATCGCCGGTGGTGCGCCTTCCAGTAGGCTGTCGATGAAGTGCCGGTTGTACGGCCGCAACCACCACTGCAACAGTCGACGGCTGCAACGTTCTAGGTCAATGGGTGGGGCAACTGCGACACAGAAATGAAGCCTCGGCCACCACGCCGGTTGTAAATCCAGGCCAGCGCCGACGCGCCCCAAAGCACGTAACAATTGATTGCCTCCGAGCGAAAAACCCATCGCCGCTAGCGGCGATTCTGGGGCCATTTCCGCAATGGCAGTTAACGCTGCCAAAACATCATCACTGCGTCCAGCATGCATGATCTGCTTGGACAAATGATACGCTGCTCCGCAACCTCGCATGTCCAAACGAAAGACGCGAATTCCAAGTGCGTGAAACTCGTGAGCCAACCGCAACATGTAAGCGCTGGTGTGATCGCCGCCCAGACCGTGAATCAACAGGACCGAAAGGTTGTCCTCTAGCCACCGCGGCGGACGGTCGTCGTGCAGCACAATCGCGTCACCATCAGGCAAATCCACGCGATATTGTCGAGTCCTGGACATCACCACGTTGGCCGGTCGCAGTTGCCACAACGTCTGCAGGTGACCACCGTAAAGCAGCCGGCTGGGATGATACGGAGGCGGTTCGAACGAAACTCGAAGTCGGTCTAAGCTGATCGCGTGCAAGCTGGTCGTTCCTTCATTCGTCCATGACCTCCGTGTGAAATCCTTGACTGGAGATTAGAGCTTTGGCACGCAATAAACAATGCCGAAGTCGCGCGGAGTGCGCGGCTTCGGCAAAAACTTTCAACTGTGGATTGCATCTCAATTGCGACTGAAGGCTAGGCCGCTGGTGGTTGCCCCGTCAAGTTTGAAGGTCCGTTGATTCGCATCACCCGTGAAACTCCCAGCCATTTGTTGCAAGTCACTGCTGCGAACTAGTGTCAAACGTTCTCCATCAAGACGATACTGACCGGAGAAACTGTTCGACTTGCTATCCTTTGCCGCTGTCCAAGTGAAGTCACCTTGCTCGCCGAGTACCAACGTCACGGCTTGATTGCCCTCCAGGTTCACAGTCCACGTCCCTGCATGAGGCACGGTTTCCATATTCGCACTTGACGCAGTCGCTTCGCTGAATTCAGGAATGCTGCTTGCACCCAAATCGGCGGCCGTTTCTTCCTCGGCAATTAACGCTAACAATTCCAACGCCGATGAACTGGTGTTACCACTGCTGATGGGCGCTGCTTGCGGTGCAATATTCTTCGTCGACGCTGATGGCACCTGTCCCGAACCTACCGCAGGCTGCCGAATTCCCGCGTGTTGCGGCGTCATTGCAGCGGCTGCCGGTCCAACATTCCCAGGCTGTGAGGTTCCTTGTTGCTGAGTAAACCCTTGTTGCTGAGTAAACCCTTGTTGTTGAGGCATACCTTGTTCCTGAGGCATGCCTTGTTCCTGAGGCATGCCTTGTTGCGGGAAGCCCGGTTGTTGCGGGAAACCTGGTTGCGAATAGGTGGGGTGTTGGGAGGAAGTTGGCAGGACGTAAGTCGGCTGCGGCTGTGCTGGATGAGTGAAGACGGGTTGAGGGTAAGTCGGTTGGCTGTACACCGGTTGTTGATATGTGGGCCGGTGATTGTTGAACACGTGTGGCAACGAGATGCGTGCGTGACCGTGCCCAAAACCGATCGAGATGCCGCCACGACCACCACAGCCACCGGCATGAGCGTTCGGCAGGGAGGAATTTGACATCGCGGCGATGACGAGTGCGATTGCGCTGAAGTGACGTTTCATGGCTGAGATCCTTAATTAGATTGAAGTGGAGAGAGAGTTGAATTGGGGCGTCGCATGAGTTGCGACGCGTGTGACAGTCCTAGCGGAACGTGGCTCAGGACGTTACATAAAATCTTTCGAGGTCCTACGTGGTGGATATCACTATTCGGCTAGCCACGAAGTAAGCGTATCGGCAGCTGACTTTTCAGTCTTTTTGGGATTCAATTCGTCGCTCATCGCTCCTGCGATACGGGCGACGTATTCAACCGTGCCTTTGAGTGCTTCGTCTGGAGCTGTTGCATCCAACTTGGCGACATAGATCACCATGTGCTCGCCAGCTGCATTTTTCTCCACAGCCCAAGCACCGATCTTCGTTACCGAACTCTGTCGCAACAGCCGAATCATCAGCTCTGCACTCGGTTCGTCTTTGTTTACTGAGACCAAGGACCATATTTTTCGTACATCGGCACGCTGGAAGTACTCCGTTTCTTTTGCGACAAAAACGGTTTGCTTCTTATCACCGGGCAAGCTTTGCTCGATTTGGTAATGCCCCGTCGAAGTCGTTGTATGCTCGATTTCGGCGTCTTCGAGAAGTTTTTTGCTGGGAAGCGGTGCTGGTTTCCACGAACTGTCGATCAACGCTCGAATCTCACTCAGCTCAACACAGAAGCTGACCAGCGCGTTCTGGGGCGAGAAGGATTGGGCGATGCCGATTAGTTCGCCCGCAGAATTGACTACTGGACCGCCGCTGTCGCCAGGTTGAATCGGGCTTTGAATTTCAACCGTCCGAAAATCGTGTTCACCGTGGTTTGATTTGAATTTCTTGTCGTAAACCGATCGCACTGTTCCCGATGTGTAGACCCAAAGTACGTCGCTGCCACCGGGATTCCCGACGATATCAACGCTGGAACCTGGAGTGACACCGCTTTCGGCAAGTTTGATTGGTTTCACCCCCTCAGGCACCTTGGGGATCTGTACGAGCGCCAAGTCACGACGGCGATCAACTGCAACGACGCGACCGGGCTGACCAAGCTTCGTCACGTTTTCCAGATAGTGCTTGCGTTTGACTTGAGGCGCACCGTTCTTCATGTCTGCAAAAAACACCGCCGCTGTGCGACTGTCACCGACCACGTGGGCGTTGGTCAGTACCAGTCGCTTTTCGGCGTCCACCAATACTCCAGTTCCAGTCGATGCCTGATTGTCGGCGTCACTGGCCAAGATCCATACCGTCGACGCAACGGTCTTGGTATACGTTTCGGCATCGGCCCAGGCAGTCGGCGATGTTGCTGCCAATCCGATGACGACAACGAGTCCAGAGAAGCAGCGTGAAAACATTGATTGGAGTGGCATTAACATTTTGAGACCTCGTTTGGATGGCATCGTGGCGGTTGATCCCGCCGGGGAGAAGATTTGGAAGTGAAATCGGGAACTGACAAACCAAGCGGCTTGGGGCGTTGTTTGTTACTTTGCCTTACTAAAATTCAGCGTGGTTTGCGATTTACCCTTGCCGTCGAGAATGGTGAACTGAAATTTGTCCGCAGTCGTTTGCGTGACTTTCCCTTTCAAGGTGACCTTGTCGTCACCGGTCAGCGTCAGTTGATCGCCGGAGCGGGCTGCAACGCCTTTGGACTGGCTGGACTTTCCAGATTTCAAATGCACGAGCTGGAACTTCGCTTCTTTCGTAATTTGAATGGCGATCGATTCCCCACCGCGGAGCGTCGCCCCCCAACGTCCGACCAAGGAAAACCTTGGTGCAGAGGTATTCTGGTTGGTTTCCTCAGGCATGGCTTTCTCAACCGGCACAGGCTGAGCTTTTTTGCCAAGTTTTGACCAAACACTCGCGTGCTGCTCAGCAAGTGCCGCTAACTGCTCCAGGTCCTGCTTCAGTTGTCTCGCGGTGATCGCTCGGTTTTTCAACGAAGATCGCAGCGAGATGAGTTTTTTATTGTCGTCGTAGGCAAAGAATGCCCCACCGACCGCATCCCCGGCTGCGAGCAGGCCCAGTAGCGAATCCGAAGCAAGTTGCGTCTTGTCGTCCACTTTAACGAGCGACAATTCGCACACAATGCGATCTTGCTCGATCTGGACGACCAGCGTCATCGGCAGTTTCCAGCCCGCATGATCGACTTGGATTGTCACCGCGTCACCATCGCGTTTGGGCGTGAATCCCGCAGCCGTGAGTGACAATGACAGCGAGTTGGCGCCGGTAATTCGTTCCAACATCGCCCCATCGCCAAGTGACGCTACTTGGTCACCCGTCGCCAGACCTTTATCGAATACCGACTCGATTGGGATTTCGGAAAACAGACTGTCCTCCGCGACAATCGACGCCCGCGGACACAAGCACGCACTTAGGACAGCAGCCGTCAACAACAATCTCATGATCACGCTCGCAATTTGATTTTTCTGAACATCAGTACTTTTCAAAGACTGTGATCCCAGCGTGATCGAGGCGCAGATGTTACTACGGCGATGGTCCCAGAAATCTTTCGAACATTTTCGTAACACTCCGAAACGGCTCCCGCTTGGTCTGGCATGAACGAAACACTGGAAACGACGAGAAACGGCAGACTCATGTTTCCTTCCACTTTTACCTGCCACACTTTTGGAGACCTGTAAGATGTTCAAACGATTCCTGTTCGCCGTAGTTCCGATGTTGATGGTCGCAAACTCCGTGATGGGCGACGACGATTTGCTCTCCGCAATCGCCAGCCTGGATGGTGATCAGTCGCCTGTCGCCGCCGAAGTTGCAAACGCAGACACCGACCTGCTCGGTCAAGCTGACGTCGACGCACTGTTGGGTGACGACGAGGCCGATGGTGAGGAAGCGGTGGCCGCGTGCTTCCGACGCTTCGGTGGCTGTTTCGGTGGTTACGGCAGTTACGGTGGCTTCCGCTCTTCGTACTGTAACTACGGTTACTCGTATAACTGCTACCCCACGTACAACTACTGCTACACACCAGTACGTTACACGTACTGCCCTCCAGTGACTTACACCTGCTACACACCTTGCTACACCAGCTACTGGGGTTGCTGGTAAACCGTCCGCGTTCCCAACGTACAGCCCGGCGACCCGAGTAATCGCGGTTGCCGGGCTTTTTTTTGTCCAAATTCAAACTTCAAATCAAGGTAATACGATGATCCATTTTCAATTCCAACACGTGACCAAGCGTGTTGCAGCATTTGCTTTGTTAGCCAGCATTGCTTGTGCGACCAGCAATGTTCACGCACAAACGTTGCGTACAGTCGACCTGTTTTCCAGCAGCATCCGTTGTGATCACGTGATCCAACAGATACTGCGCCATGGCGTCAACAACAGCGTCGATCGTTGCGAGTCCAGTTCGATGTTTTTTCATGCGCCGTTTGGTCCGAGCGGCGGTCGCGACTGTGAAATGGGCGACTTGGAGATCGTGCAAGTCAGCCAATTGCCTCACGAAGATCCGGCATGCGGGCCAAGGTTCGCTGTCACCGTGTCGAACAACAGCGCACGCAAGGTCTGTCACTTTCACGTGTCGATCGTCGCGCTATTCGGTCACATCACGCCTACCTCTCCGACAGGGACCCTCCAGGTTGAATCGATCGAACCGGGCACTGCACTCGAAGTGCATGTTCAACTTCCGATCGAGTCGTTGGCGATGGGAAATCGCGATGGCCAAGTTCTCGGCTACCAACGGATCGTTGTCGCGATCGACAGCTTTGATGAGTTGGCCGAAGCAAACGAAGCCAATAACCTAAAGGCGTTCGATGTCGGTCAGATTCCGATTGTCACCGCTGTGGTTGAACACGTGGGTGTCGGCCAAGCGGGAGTGGAACACATCGAGGAAACGGCCATTGCGCCGGTCGATACAAATCAAGGCCCGGTTTCGTCGCCACTCATGCAACAGCGAGCTGAACCGGAAATCTCGGTCGACTCGATGGACTTGCAGTCTCCGACAGCGGAATCATTGCGATCCGCCATTGAGCAACTTGGTACCGTGGGCGAAAGTCAACCGACGACCGCTGACGCGCTGTGAACAATTTATTGTTCGCCGGGAACACTTGATGTACGACTGGAAAGGACTTCGCCGAGTCGTGCCCAAGTGTCTGTTACCACGCGATACGCCGCCGCCGACGCGAGCAACCCGAGCACGCCGGCGGCGAGCGCTATCAACACGAACCCTCGAGACGAGCTTTCACTGGATACCATCAACGCGGCGCCCAAGACGGGGATTATGGCCGCGATCAACAGGTACATTTCACTGCGATGAACCATCAGTCGCCAGCGGGCGTCGAATTCGTCATCTTGCATCGACACGCTTAGCAACAGCGGATAATAAACCAGCGATGCGACGAGCGCCATGCCAAAGAATGGATAAATCATGGCCACGCCACCACAGATCAGTGACGAAATAAACAGGTGCACCGCGTCGCTTAGGCTGAAGTCCGCAAACATCAATGCGAACACGACCGGAAACAGAATCCCAGCGATCAGCCACAAGGAACCACTAATCACCGCCGCGCGATGCCCCAATTCCAAGGTGTTCATCAGATCTCGGTGAGTCACTCTCGCGCCACCACGAACCGACTGTACTGCGCGCATCACGCCCTTGGCAAACCAAATGACAATAACTGCGCCGAACGGAAAGAATGTCAGGTTCACCCACCATGAGACGTTCGCAAGTCCTTCCATCCTTTCTGGTGTTTTCATTACTTCGAGTTCGTTGTACTGGTAGTTAAAGAATCCACCGGCCACATTTGGCAATAAGATGATCGCACATGCAACAAGCCAGAGGGAAAGTCGAGCGACTCGCGAATTGATCGTCGACTCACCAGGATCAAACAGCACCGCCGCCTCGGGGTGCATCGCCAGACGCAATCGACCGGCTAACTCCGCTCCACTGGACAATCGCTTCTGTGGATCAGGCGATAACGCTAGCCGCAAAGTCTTTTCAAGCACTCGCTCCGAGGCATTGCCGTCACGATGCGGTTCTTGAAAATCTTGCATTCGAGACTGCAATTGTTGAACCACCATGTCGCTCCAAGAAATGGCGACTGAATCCGTGACAAACGGACGCTGGCCTTGCCATAACTCCCAAAGTAAAACCGCGAGCGAGTACAAATCGGCTGCTTCACGAACATCCGAGTCACCGGTTGAGCCACTCGCTGTCCAGTCCGTTTGTCGTTTCGTATGTGCCAAGATGGCTCGCAAATGCTCTGGCGCCATATAGCCGATGGAACCGCCAAACACGGCTGCGGCTCCCGCGCGACCCGCTGCGCCAGCAAGACTGACGTTAAAGTCTGCAAGCTTCGGAACGCCTTCCGCTGACAGCAGTACGTTGGCCGGTTTGACATCGCGGTGCAACACGCCCTGTCGGTGTGCTTCATGTAAAGCTCGCGCCAATTGAATTCCCAACCAAGCAACGACCATCGGCCACTGGGCTTTGCCAATCCAATCACGAGTCGCTGAATTATCGGGAACGATCTGGGAAGTAGCGAGCAGATTCTTGTCAATGCAATCCAGCAACATACGCCCCGTTGGTACCGCATTGCCAGTAACGCGAACGCACTTCACGACATCCGCCAGCGTACCACCGGGATGAAATTGCATGTACAGCATATGGACATGCGGATCTGGGATCTCACGTTGGTCGAACACACGAACAATGTTCGGATGATCAAACTGAGCCAACGCTTTCGGCTCGTCTCCCTTACCTCGTGAAACCTTCAAGGCAACCAGCCGTTGCATCGATATCTGTCGCGCTAAGTAAACGTGCGCAAAGGCACCCTTGCCGAGTTTCTGCAGCAAGTAGAAATCATCAAGGCGACTGTTTAGCGACAACTCAGGCGGCGGCCCGAGCTTGCTTAACGCAGCGGTCGCTTCACCATCACCCAATAGTTGACTGAGCATATCGTCGAACTGTGGAAATCGCCTCGCATAATCGCTTCGACTGGGGTGCTCTCCCGCCTCTTTTCGCAACTGAATTTCTTCCAGCAGCAAATCCAGTGGAACCGTGTCGCTGGAAAGTAAATCTGAAAATGCATCGACATAGCGTTCGATGGGACGCAGTTGTCCAGCTTCGGCAGCCAAAGCCATATCAAACTTGATCAGTTCAATCAGCACGAACCGACGCACACTTTCGTCGGTCTCAGGGATCAACGCTCGCAGTCGGGAAATGTCAGAGTCTGGTCCCCATTTCGCACGCTGAAGCAAGCATTCCTCGACGAGTTCGTCGAAAGTGACTGTCGATTCGTTGACGTGCAAAATGTCTGGTGCCATAAGGCGCAATTGTACTGTAAAGTGGGTGGATTGATGCATCCCTCGCTCAAACGAATTCCCTCCTTACCTTGGCGATTCTGCTATGAACCCGACCGATGAGGATTCCGACGAAAAGTTGCTCATTGAGCGGATTCTCCAGCGTGATGCTGAGGCACTGGCAAAGTTCATCGAGAACAATCGCGTGAAGCTAAGCGTTTTCCTGCGTTCCATTACCGGCCAGCGGTTACTGAGCGTCGTGGAAATTGATGATCTTCTTCAGGATGTGGCTGCCACCGCGGTCGCCTCGTTGGAAACCGCGCCGCTGGACCAGTATGAACCGTATCAATGGTTGATGCAAATCGCGCGGCGACGAGTCGTTGATGCTCATCGGTTTCACTTCGAGGCAAAGCGGCGAGATGCGACTCGTCAGCAATCGCTGCACGCTCCCGATGGCAAGTCCGGTGATGCGGGATTGGGTTGGGAGCAATTGCTGGCGGCTAGCATGACGACTCCAAGTGCGGCAATGAGCCAGGACATTCGCATGTCGCGGATGCAGCAGGCCATCGCTAGTTTGTCGCCGGAACAGCAACAAGTGATTCGTCTGCGCTACGTTGATGGACTGCCAAGCAAAGAAATTGCGGCACAACTTGAAAAAACTGATGTCGCAATACGGGTCCTGCTATCGCGAAGCATGCGCCAGTTAGAAAAAGCCCTCGAGGATGTTCGCCCATCTCGCTAAGGGTCGAACGGGAAAAAAATGTGCGGGGTCACGTCGCACTTGACTACGTGAACACGTTTGCTGGGCCATCACAGTCGTTGATGGTCGCTTGCAAAGTTTGCCGGAACGGAAACTCGGGCGCGGTAATTCGATTCGTTCGAGAGGCTGTTGCGATTTGGCGCAGGGAGCAAGTTTTTCGACTGGTCGCTTTGAGTGTAAATCCAAATCTCCTGCGCATCCCACACGATAATCTCATCGCGTTGATCGCCGGTTAAATCCAGAGCGTCATACGCCTTGGTCGGATGACCATCGGCGGGAAGCCGAATGGCCTTGTGACCATACCCATCGAATATCCCTCCATAAATCGGATCGGGACCGACGAGCAATAGCTCCGTTCCGTCACCTTTCCAGTTCACCGGGACAATCGAACTACCGTGTTCGGGGCGCGGCTCAAAGTCAGTAACAACGTTGCCACGTTGGTCCAGAATATGAATCAGCCCTTGGTTTTTCCAAAAGTTTGCGGTCGCGATCTCCAGCCCTGGTAAATCAGGACGGAGCTCCGCAATGGTGATGTTCTGTACGTGGCCCAATCGCAGATGCACACGTGGTACTCCAGTGTCGTCCAGCATGATGAACCCCTCGTCGCTTCCAGCCCAGACCGTTTCTAGCGACGAGTCACCATCCAAATCAACCACAGCGATGCTGTCAGCGTGATCATTGAAAGTCCGATCATGGCTCCAGATCAACTTGCCATCGGGCGACCATCGCGAATAGCCCAAGCTGATTTCTTCTCGACCGTCGCCATCGGTGTCAATCGGAAAGGGAAAATGCCCCGTGTTGCATTGCACATTCCAAAGCAATTTTAATTGATTGTCAAAGGCCCACGCCTGTTGATACCGATCCTTTAATACGATGTCGCCTCGATAGCCTTGGCCTCGCAGGTCGGCGACCAAAAGACTGTCGCCTAGTATTCGCGGGAAGCGGTTGAATGGCATTCGCGTGGTTGTGTTGACGGGCGTCGGTACCGCTCGCAATCGTTTCCCCGTTGCGCCTGCTGTAACAACTAGTTCTTGTCCCTGACAATAAATGACCTCTGCCTGCCCATCGCCATCAAGATCGTTGATTTGAAACGCCACGTCATTCGTTAAATGATTTCCCCAGCGATCTGGGGTCCCGTTCTGCCACAGCACTTTTCCGTCGAGGTCGATTGCGGTCATACAACCCAGTTCGCTGTTGCTGTCCGTGGGCCCGTGATGAACAATTTGTCCAATCAGAATGTCGATTTGCTCATCGCCATTGAGGTCGCCGAACCGCAAATTGCGGTCGGTCCCGTACTGCGGCGTCTTGATCGTTCGCCACAGTTTGGGCTTGGAATAAGCACTCGCCGCAGTCTGCTCGGCAGCTTCCCACTCGCTTCGAGCTTTGCCCAGGCGAGCAACCTCCTGGGATGAAGCGAATACTTGAACATCATCAAATTGTGCCGGTATATCCGCGAGCAAAGCAACGCATCCATGGGAAAACGTGCCATCCTTAGCTTGCAACGAAATGCCGTTGATTTCCGCTGTTAATTGCTCCCCATGAGCGGATGCTTTGATGACGATTGTCTGTCCCGCAACGACATCGATCGGTTGTGAAGCTAATCGATCTTCCGCAGGTACGCGAAAATTCGTTTCGTGTTGCACTCGAAGCAAGATCGCTTGTCCCTTCTCGACGCCGACGAAGTAATAACATCGATCGTTACGTTGGCGGATTGCAATTCCAATTCGTCCGTCTACCTCCTCAAGCAACAACTTGGCGACGACGCTGTAATCTTGCCAAAGTGGATCGCCAGCGACGACAATCGGATGCCAGTGTTTCGCCTTATTACGGTGCATTTGTCGAAGCGATGCAGAGCCGTCTTCGCGTCGTATCGATCGCCAGGCAGTTTGAGTGTCGCTCGCGGAGTCAAAAGTGGAAACGGACCAAGGACCATAGGGGACGGCTTCAGCGACAAAATGATACTCCGAGTGCGGTCCCACAACGGGCATCAACGGTCCCGGTCGAAGCATCTCAAACGAATCGTCAAAAATGACGGTGTCCGAATTCTCATCAGGAAGCTCTGCGTTCGCCCTCTGCCACCCAGCCATGAGACCGGCTAACAAGATTGGGGCAAGCGAGCGCAAAATCAACCAATGCACCTTAACAGTCACCCAACAAGTTCTTGAGCGATGCATAACCATATCAAATTCACCATGAAACTCATGCGAGCAATCAAACCATGCTAATCGCTGTAGATCCACGCCAATCGCTGTAACTGTTGACCAATAACGATCAAATCCAATGAAACTTGATGGCACCGACGGACACTACGCAATCACATCGTGCAGCGTATTGCCGCCGATAACCAGGGGGCGATTGTTGCGGTCGTGGATCTCGGTCGACGGATCGATACCAAGCAACTGGAAAATTGTGGCAGCTAAGTCTTCGGGTTTTACTGGTTTCTCGGCCGGATACTTCGCTCGCTCATCGGATTTCCCGTAGACGTAACCGCGTTTGACTCCACCACCAGCCATCAACGTCGTGTAACACTGGGGCCAATGATCGCGACTGAGGTTCTTGTTGATCTCAGGAGTACGGCCGAATTCGCCCATCCATACCACGAGCGTTTCGTCGAGCAGGCCTCGCTCCTCCAAGTCGACCAAGAGTGTTGGTAAAGTTTGGTCCGTGATCGGTAGCTGGTAATTGTTAACGATCTCGTACATGCGGGTGTCGTCGAAACCATGTGTATCCCAGCCACCTTCATTGATACGTCGACCGCCGATGCTGGCCGAAAAATAGACCGTCACGAACTTCACGCCAGACTCGACCAATCGACGCGCCAGTAGACAACTTTGTCCGTACGATGTCCTGCCATAACGATCGCGCACCGACTGTTTCTCGGCGGAAAGATCGAACGCCTTACGAACACGATCGGATGTCAACATGGAAATCGCTCGTTCGTAATACTCGTCGAACCCCCTTGCTTCGTCGGAATATTCCAGCATTTGCGCTTGCTGATCGACGAGCTTTTGCATTTCGCGACGTCGGTGCAATCGATCAATCGAAAGCCCTTGCGGCAAACTCAATTCTGGGAGCGTGAAATTTTGATCGTTGGGATCTTCCAAGAACAACAAGGGGTCATGTCGTTTTCCAAGAAAGCTGGCGTGTTGCGCCGGCACGATCGATCCATCGCGAATGACATAGGGATAGGCTACCGATGTCGGCATTCCGTTGACGTTAGGAGCCAAGTGATCAACGATGCTTCCGTAGGCAGGGTACAAATCCAACGAGTCTCGCAGTCGCTGGTCGTCCGCCGGTGGTTCGTGACCACTGAGTGCGTAGTAGCCAGCAGACGCGTGATTTTTCATCGTGTGTGTCATTGTACGGATCAACGTCACCTGATGCATCCGCTTTGCCATCTCCGGAAGTAGCTCACAGACCTGGATGCCATCGGCACTCGATGAGATTGGACTGTAGGGACTACGAACCGAGGCAGGCGCGTCGGGCTTCATATCAAATGTATCAAGTTGGCTGGGGCCGCCCCACTGGAACAAAAAGATTACGGACTTCGCGCGCGGCTTGAGCAATGTGGCCCGCTCAGCCGCCTGCATCAGTTTCGGCATTGTTAAACCGAGCATTCCCGCACCGCCAACACGCAAAATCGAACGACGACTTAGGGAAGGTATTTTCATGCTCGTGTTTACTTCTATTTTCGAAATAGGAATTCTTTGGCGTTGAGCAGCGCCCAAACGATGTCTTGCAACGCGGTTGTACGGTCGCCGCCCGAAAGTTCGATCATTCGAATTGCCGCTGATTGTTCTGTATCGCTTGGCAAGCGTGACAGCGCCGTCCAGTACAACTCGTTGATGACGTCGCTGTCGGACATTGATGAGGTTGCCAGCCGAGTGAGCCGATTATCGGGCGAAGCGAGCCGTTCGTTTAAGCCATCGCCGATCAACACAAATGCTTGCTTAAGTGTGGTTTCGTTGGACCGCTCGCAATCACAGGCCATGATCCGTTCTGGCTTTCCAAACGTTTTGAGAAACCGATCACCGGGTAGAAGGGACTTGCCTCGCGATTGTTTGCTCTGCACACCAGGAATCTGAACGGCACGAATTCCTGACGAATAACCGACAAAGCTTGCGGGAGAATCGAGCACGTCGCTCTGCATATCGAGAATCACTTCGGCAGGAAGTCGCCGCACGATCGCCCGCGAAAAACTTGTTTCGTCGTTGACATTGGATTCATTGTGTTCGGACGACAACTGGTATGTTCTTGATTTCATGATCTTGCCCACAAGGCTACGAAGATCAAAACCACTCTTAGAGAAATCGTCCGATAGCGACTGGAGCAGCGGTGGGTTGCTGGGTGGATTGGTCAGTCGAAAATCATCGATGGGGTCGACAATTCCTCGTCGCATCAGTTGGTACCAAATGAAATTCGTTTGTGAACGGACAAACAACTCGTTCTCTGGAGAAGTTAACCACGCCGCCAATGCTGGCAAACGATCGTCCAAGGCCTGCTTGCTCAATGTTTGACCGCCAAGAAATTTTGGCATCGCTACGCGACCCGTATCCGGATTACGAACTTCGTCGGTCTTGGCCACCAGCACCATTTGATCACCGGCAAACTCATTGTTGTCCAACTTGTCTTGGCGTTTGTTTTCGCCAATTTCGTACTTGATTTGCGAAAACAACGATGACCATTGGTAATAGTCGTCCTGGGTCCAGCGATCAAACGGATGATTGTGACATTTTGCGCATTGCAATCGCGTGCCGAGAAACAGTCGCGCCGTTGTCTCACCCCGAGTCGACGCGTCACGGTTAGCGCGGTAGTAGTTCGCTGGTGGAGTTTCGTAGGTGCTGCCGGTGCCGGTTACCAGCTCGCGAACGAACTGATCCAGCGGTTGGCCTGCGGCGATGCTGTCGCGAATCCAACCGTGGAAGACTTCGACGCCTTTCGTGTCCAAAACCTTTTCTTCAGTTCGCAGCACGTCCGCCCACTTTAGTGCCCAGAAATCCGCAAACTCGGGGCGAGTCAACAATTCGTCGATAAGTAGTTCACGCTTGTCGGGCTGGGTGTCGCTAACAAACTGCTTCGCTTCTTTTGCTGTGGGAATGCGTCCGATCGCATCCAAATAGGCGCGACGAACAAATACAAAGTCTTCGCATAATGGAGCGGGGTTGATGTGCAAGCGTTTTAGTTTGGCGAACACGTGGGTGTCGATCTCGTTGAACGCCTCAGGCTCGCTCCAGACAAAATTGGGACGCGATTGAGTGAATGCGAGGGGCACTGGCCGTTGGATCTGCAAATAGCGAACGATCAACGTCGTTTCACCGTATTTTTTTCGCGTAACAACTCCCGAGGCGTCAACGACGGCATTCAAGTTCGAAAGCTCGTAACACGCCAACTTGGTCACGTCACGGGAGGAGCCATCAGAGAAATTCGCGACGACTCGAATTTGTAGGTCGTCTTGCGGATCAACCACAATCGCTTCACGAGGCTCGACATCTAAACGAACCAATTGGCGAGTGCTCGCCGAGGGACCATTCGCACCAGAACGCAACCACTGGGAAAGCAACTCAAGTTCAGGTGAGCCAGCAGAAAACCGAACGCCTCCTCGATGTGGGATAGCGCCCGTTGCTTTGAGTAGAAACAGACTTTGTTCCGCAGCAGTAAGGTTGACCCGGCGCCCACGAGCCGCACGCACCAAGGCGTCGAAGTCGAACTGGGGATCCTGACCACGAAGCGAGAACTTCAGCCCGCCTTTTCCGTTTAAATTGCCATGGCAAGTCCCCGAATTGCATCCCGCCTTGGATAACACCGGCATCACATCGACCGTGAACTCTGGGTGTTGAATCTGCTTTCGCTCACCGCTCGAATCGCTCGCCCAGACGCTACCAAGCCTCATGGGGAAAACGGCGACGGCGAGCAGTAATCCAATTCTGAGCATAACGCGGTCGACGGGGTGAGATACGCAAAACCTTGAGAGGTAATGGTATCCGGTGAGGTAGGAAACAAAGGGGTGAGAATCACATTGTACCGCAAAACTATCGGCCAAGTGAGATGCATTAGCCGGAAAGGTGAATCCTGAGTTTATCGTCTGGACGCATCAATTCTCATCCCAGCGACCATTTTTTACCCGGCTAGTGCCAATCTGTTTATCGACTTCCGGCTTCAGAATGCGCGGTGGGATGGTGACGCGTTCAAAGTAGGTCGGATCAGCGACTTCGTACTTTTTCACGGCCTCAGCAATCGATTCTCCGCTCTGCAAATGTAAAACGAAGGGCACCATATTTCGCGAACTTTGTGACCAGATTGTTTGATCGCCGCGAACAATTTCCAGACTGGTTTTGTAAGGTCGCATCTTGACAACTTCACCTGACCCGGTGCGAGGAAAGCCAATTGAACGGAATCGCAGTTCTTGTTCGTCGCCTCGCAAAATCGTAGCAATGATTTTCGTTTCGGCTGAGGGATGCACCTTCCAGCCGGCTCGCTCGACGGCTGATTGCAGCGCCTTCAGCATTGCGTCTTTGTCGATTCCCTCTTCTGCATCAATCGACAGCGAAACCATGCTGCCGGGTTTCAGTAGCATCATGCTGTCGTCAACACGTCCCAACTTTTTCAACGCACCAGTCACGGGTGGATGTGGCACCGGCAAACAATACAGTGTCGCGATATCAATCTTGTCCACTGCCGATACACCACCGGATACGGTTCGGGCTTCCCCACCAGACGGCAGCGAATACTTCCAAACATTACGACCCAGACTCAAATCAACGAGTCCCGCAAGCTGGGTCAGAAACGCGTCATTGCTGACCCAGCCGAAGAATTTACCACTCGCGGTCGCCATCGTTGCTTCGTGAACGATTTCGGCTTGTGTTAAATCCCAAACGACATATTGATTACCAGCAACGAGCGCCAGTTTGTCACCCTTTGGCGAGAATTGAATTTCGGGAGTCAGTGAACTAGGAAAGGAAAGTGTTGAGATTAACGAAGCTTGCTCGACGTCAATGACATGACAACCACCGCCGATTGCGACTGCGAGGTACTTGCCACCTCCACTGACATCGAGTTTGCCACTGACCCGATCGATGCGCCACAGCGATTTACCGGTGGTCAGTGACCAACAGTGAACCGAGTTATTGACTCGCACTATCGCCCGCTCGCCATCAAGTTGTCGAGCGAACTCAACCTTCGGTGCAAAGCCTGGTTTTTGCCACTCGGGCAAATGCCATCGATGCATTGCCGTCGGGCTACCACTGGCTAGCTTGTCCAGAAGCACCAAATCGCCTCCACGATCCGACGGTGAGTCAACACCGAGGACCGCTAGTGAGCGGCCGGAACTGACGTGATGATCCAGTAACAACAGTGTCTGATTTACATCCAGCACTTGCACTGATCGCTTTTGTGCTGGTCCAGCAAGGTAAACGCTTCCAAACGTTGTCGGCTCCACTGCGTTGCCGTTGCGATGTACCGATACGGCGAGTATTGCTGCAGCTGGATCGATAACAATTGGCGCCGAGACTCGTGCGTAAGCGTCGATCTTTTCCAGAGGTCGCGAGAACTCTTTGAATTGGAATTGATAGGGCAGCGGATCGGATTGAATTGGTGTTGGGGTCTCGCTGACGTTGATGAAAATCTCGACACCATCAGTGGGCAACTCGTCAACCGCAGCGTTTGGAGCGAGTAAGTCCGTGGCAGCCGACGGTCCCGTGGCACCGGATGCCCCGCTAACGACCATCGGGGTGCCGCCGGCAAATGGGTTCTCTTCGGGATGGGCAGCGGTCCAATCTTTAAGGAACAATTGGTCCGCATCGCTAAGCGAAATCAGCGGCACTTCGATCGCCAGGCCGTCTGTCTTTAGCAGTTTGACCTTGCCGCCAGCGACCGAGATGACGGTCGCCTCGACAGTGAATTTTCCAGACTTGTCGCCCCACACGCGTTTTGCGGTTGCTGGAGATTGCCCTTGCACGTTCGCCGCTATACATAAGGCGAGAATCAACAGCGACGCGACAAATGATCGTTTTGAAAAGAACAAGGTACAACTCCCCGGTGAAAAGGTTGTGTTTCACTCGAAAAGTATACCAGAAACCGTAACGCTCCTGTACGACTTTCTTGTCGATCGATCGCCAGCGAAACGCGAAGCAACACGCTATCCTAGGCGTTTAGAACTCACCCGTTCGTTCCAATGGTCGTCAGGTTGCTCCCATGGTGTTCGCAAACGCGAAACTATATGCGTTTAATTCAGCGGCAATAATCGTATTGGCGATTGGCGTGATCGCAAACGCCCAGCCAGACTCTCCCAGTGAATCCGTCCCGCACTGGATTTGGTATCAAAGTGCAAACGATAACCAATCCATCGTGCAACCAAATCCTGACTGTGTATTTGAAAAACAGTTTCCAGTCGATCAACCCGTCAACAATGCACAGGTGCGGATTGCTGCGGATTTTTGTTTGGTGAAATTGTCAATCAATGGTGAGACGGTTGCAACGATCGAGCCCTACAGCCCGACGGTTGACCTCGACGTAACTCACGGGATTTCAAGGGGCGAGAATGCGTTGCAAGTTGACGCCGAGGCGGTTCCAGGTCCGGCAGCTTTCGCCTTAAGTTTGCGGATCGATTCCGCCAACGACAATCACCCGATGACGTTGGTTTCAGACGAAACATGGTCTGCTACGTCTTCATCTCCTGCAGTACGCTCGCGGACATTTTCCTTGGGAGCGGTCTCTAAAGCGTTGTGGGGCATCGATCGGCGTGGTCTTGAACTCGATGTGGTTGAGAATTACGAGCAATGGCGACAGGCTGAGGTAGGTACGACGTCGCATGAAAACAAATTCTTGATTGCACCGGAATTCAATGTTGCGTTCATCCGTAGTGCACTTCCGGATGAAGGCTCCTGGGTCAGTATGGCTTTCGATCCACAGGAACGCCTGACAATCGCCAAAGAGGAGCGTGGTTTATTGCGGCTGACGCTTGACGCATCAAAACAATCCATTGAGAAAGTCGAGCCACTGCTCGATGAGTTGCTGGAATGTCGTGGCTTGGTTTACGCGCACAACTCACTGTATGTAAACGCCAACAACTCCAAAGGCATGTACCGAGTACGTTTGGAAAGTGGGGACGATCTGCCCAAGGAGGTTGAATTGCTGCGAGAGTTTCCCGGTGGTGTTGGGCACGGTCGCAATGATTTAGCCATAGCAAGCGATGGTAAGATTTACTCGATTCATGGTGACTCCGTTGATTTGCCCCAGGATAAAATCCTCGACCGCACTTCGCCGCTTCGCGACACGAAAACGAACGTCGTATTGCCTGAAGGGCATGTGGTGCGCACAGACGCTGACGGACAGAACTGGGAGTTGCTTTCCGCTGGAATGCGAAACCCGTTCGGTTTGTCACAGAACACAGATGGCGAATGGTTCACCTACGATGCCGACGCCGAATTTGATATGGGGTCGCCGTGGTATCGACCAACTCGAATATTGCAACTCGTATCTGGAGCCGATTTTGGCTGGCGCGGCGTGACGAAAAAATGGCCGCCATATTTTCCCGATCACAGTGACAACGCGATGCCAACGCTGGATATCGGCAAAGGTTCACCAACGGCAGTGTTGTTCGGTACCGGTACCCACTTTCCCACAGAGTATCAGCGGGCGTTGTTCGTCTTGGACTGGACCTATGGACGAATTCTCGCGGTTCATCTTGCCCCTCGTGGAGCCGGATATCGCGCACAGGCCGAAACGTTCTTGCAGGGGCGACCGCTTAATGTCACCGACGTGGCCATTGGTCCTGACGGCGCGATGTACGTTATCACCGGCGGGCGTAAAACCCAGTCCGCTCTTTATCGCATTGCCTATGCCGGACACGTTGAAGCTAGGCCAGCGATATCGCGGCATGAAACGGAAGCGATCGAAGACGCTGGCCATGCGAGAAAGTTGCGTCAGCAGTTGGAACTCGGACATACGCCAACTCCTCGCAACATTGAATTCGCTTGGCAGCATTTGAACTCGCCAGACTGGAACATTCGGTACGCGGCGCGAATTGCCATCGAACACCAGGACGTGCATTCGTGGCGAGACAAAGCGTTGGATCAGTCACAAGCATTGGAACAGTCACAGAGTGTGGCGGCCATCGAGTCGATGATGGCCCTGGTTCGTAGCGGCGAATCTTCGGTCGTTCCGGTGATCCTTGATCGCCTATCAACCCTATCGATAGATCGTCTCTCGCTGTCGCAAATTTGGGGCGTGTTGCGAATTTACTCGCTGCTGATGGAACAGGATATCGAGACCATTCACGCGAAACGTCGTGACGTTGTCCGCCAGATCACGCAGCTTAGTTCCGGTTTGAATTCAGCCGCTCTTCATGTGTGTCGCTGTGGTACAAATCGACAAGCTCATCGTGAGGCGTTGAGTTTACTTGCTGAGTTGGAAGCGGAAACGATCGTGGACATCGTTTCTCGCTCACTACTGGCAAGTGACGTCCAGGAAGACCAAATGCAGGGGTTATTTATATTGCGAAACATTCGTCACGGTTGGACAAACGAAACGCGAAAAGCTTACTTTCAATTGCTACAAGACAGCTCGAAATTTGTTGGCGGTGAAGGTATGCCCAAATTTTTTAGCACCGTCGGTGAGGAAGTGAAGGCGACACTCACACCATCCGAACGGTCCGAACTGGGAGATTTATGGCAACCGATTAACAACGAGTCCCAACCGTTGCCGATACGTCCGACCGTAAGGCAATGGACAGTGCCAGAGCTAGTGGACTTACTCGCGACTTCGAAGCATCAGGCCGACGCCGGTCGGGGAGCGACCATCTTTCGTGACGCATTGTGCAGTCGCTGTCATCGCAGCGGTGTTCGCGGCCCCGGGATAGGTCCAGCGATAGGCCCTGACTTGACGCATGTCGCCAATCGATTCAGCCGCCGTGATATGATTGAGTCCATTATCACACCATCGCTGGTCATTGCTGAAAACTACCGCAGCGTACAGATCGTGACTAGCGATGGTCGAGTCGTCATTGGACGCATCGCAATTCAAGGGGACTATCGCTCGCAAACAATGCAAGTCGTCATGGACCCACTGCGATCGACTGAGTTTATAGAAATCGATAAACGAGAGATTGAAAGCGTGCATGAGTCACCAGTTTCGCCAATGCCCGCCAACCTCCTTGACGGTTTTACAGCCGAAGAAATTCTCGATCTGCTTGAGTACTTGGTACACGGTTAGAATCTAGAAGTATTCGCTGAACTGGCGTTGCCTGGCGGTCGCGAGATTTGATAGGAAGCGAGTGCTGATAATTGTTTCCTACCCAGGCGTCCGCTCATGTCGCATTCACGCAACGGCTTTTCACTTTGTCGCCGATACTTGCGCGAGAGCCTTTCCCTGGTGTCTCGGCACGGTATCGCATGGACGCCAACGCTGGCCAGTGATTTCCCGGCTTGGTATGCAAGCAATCGACAAGGTCGGACTCCGATCGAGGACGAAGAACCGTGGATCACGATCCCAGCATTAAAGTTCATCGAAACTCGCGTGATGGGAATTGGTAACGTTTTGGAATGGGGAAGTGGTGGCTCCACGATCTTCTATGCTCGGCGCGCCGCTAAAGTCGTCTCGATCGAACATGACCGATGTTGGAACGTGAAAGTAAAGGACGAAATCAATCGTTTGGCACTGGGTAACATCGAGTCCTATCTGGTTGAACCGCAGTTGCGAGCCGATGGAGGCACTAGCGACCCAGTCGATCCAGCTGATTACGGTTCCGATGCGGATGAATTTCGTCGACACGAGTTCAGTCGATACGTTGCGACCATCGACTCGCTACAATCAAGATTCGACTTGATCAGTATTGACGGAAGGGCACGACCAGCTTGCTTGGCGCATGCTGTGCCTTGGGTAGCTGACGGCGGCTATCTGTTGCTCGACAATTCTGATCGCAATTACTACTTCACCCACCTGCCCAGCGTTTTGCAGAACTGGCCGCGGTTCGATTTTCCCGGGCCCTACAAACACAGTGGTCAGTTCGGCATGACCACGATCTGGCACAAGCCAGCGGCCTGTGGCAAGATCGCGGTTGCTGCGTAATCTGAGCGGACTCGCGACTGAACGCGGTTCAACTCTGCCTGTGGCAAATGTCTGACCAGCTCCGATCTCGAACATATCGTATCGAGGCGGGGCTCGTGTAGACTGGTGGCATGTGAGAACGAACGGTCATTGGCAAAACGGTGTTGATGCTAGTCTTTGTTCTTAGTCGTCGCTTGCTCCGCTCTACCAGACGGTTTGTCATGCTCGCTTTATTCTCTCGGCAACAACGATTTCTCCTGATGGCGATCGCAGGTTGCTGCGTCCTGTCTCTTGCGAGCCATGTTGAAGCCACCGAACGCTCGGAATCCAGTGGCCCTGTTGAAATCAGTAGCCCAATTGATTTTGCTCGTGACATCTACCCCGTACTGAAGAGATCCTGTTTCGAGTGTCACGGTGTCGATAAACAGGAGTCCAGCTTGCGGCTGGATGTGAAAGCGAACGCTCTGTCTTCCTCGGTCCTTGAAGTCGGCAGTCCCGATAACAGCGAGTTGGTGCGGCGAATTAGTTTACCGCGCGGGCACGACGAGGTGATGCCAGTCCTTGGTGACCCACTGAATCCACGTGAAGTCACCGCAATTCGGCTCTGGATTGAACAAGGTGCCCAGTGGCCGGAGGACTTCGAGGCGCCACCGCATTGGGCGTATGTAACACCTCAGCGACCGATTGTCCCGACCGTTTCCGATCCCGACTGGATGCAGTCAGCTGTGGACGCATTTGTGTTGGCGCGACTAGACGAACTTGGATTGAAATCGTCGCCTCGTGCCGAGGCGGGAACGCTGCTGCGGCGAATTCACTTGGATCTCATTGGATTGCCGCCAACACTTCGTGAGGTTGAGGCTTTCGAATCGGATTCATCACCAGCATCTGTCCAGAAGTTGGTCGAAGAGTTGATGTCGCGTCCTCAATTTGGCGAGCGTTGGGCGCGACCATGGCTGGACTTGGCTCGGTACGCCGATTCTCACGGATTCCAGCGAGATGATTTTCGCGATTCGTGGGCATACCGGGATTGGGTCATTACGGCGCTCAATAAGGACCTGCCGTTCAACCAGTTCACGATCGAGCAACTTGCTGGTGACTTGTTACCTGGGGCCACGGAATCCCAGCGAATCGCGACCGGTTTTCATCGTTGCTCGCCGACAAATTGTGAAGCCGGGTCATTGCCGGAAGAGACTCGAATTGAGCAAGTTATCGATCGAGTCAATACGACGGCTTCGGTGTGGCTCGGCTCGACCCTCGAATGCGCCCAGTGTCACGATCACAAGTACGACCCGTTTACATCGAAAGACTATTATCGCTTTCTTGCCTTTTTTAACAGCACCGAATTGGAAGCCGATCGGCAGAAGCCGGACCAGCCGAGCAGCATTGCCTTCATCGGCCCAACGATGCCATTGTCGGATACAAACAGCGATACTCAGCGGACGCAGATCCTCGACAAGAAAGTTTCGTTTACAAATGCACGACGTCAAAGGAGAGATGAACTCAACAAAGATCTTGCAGCTTGGTCCACGGAGACATCGTCGACGATTGCCGAGATTCCGCAGCAACATTCGATTGAAGTGGTTGATTTTGAGTCACTTGGCAACACCGATTCCTATCGTCTGCGAGACGATGGTGCGGTGCTGTTGGTCGGCAGCGATCCGCCGTCCAAGGATACGTACACGATCACTGCTAAGTTGACCGCCGGTGTCGTTCGGGCGTTTCGCCTGGATGCGTTGACCGACGAATCGCTGCCTGGCAGCGGGCCCGGCCGTGGAGATTCGGTCCGCAGCAACTTTGTGCTCAACGAGCTTACCGTCAGCCTGCTTGATGATGCTGGAGCAGAAAAACCGCTCCGGCTGGTTGATGCAAAGAGTGATTTCTCTCAGGCCAACTGGGACGTGGTCGGTGCGATTGATGAAAACAGCAAGAGCGGTTGGGCCATTTCGCCTCAGTTCGCTAGACCGCATTGGGCAACGTTTATTCTCGACTCGCCACTGGATACAACGGCTGGAGTTGAGCTGCGGTTTAAACTGCACCAGAATTTTGGCAACGCAAGAACTCTCGGATGTTTAAAAATCTCTGCTATTTCCGGCAGCCCGAATGTGGACAGCGTGCCGAAATCGATCGTCAACATAATTGCGTCGGAACCCAATACATGGACTCGCAAGCAGCGAGAACAGCTGCTCGATTATCGAATGCTGTTGGATCCGCAATCCGTTGCGATCGATCAAGATTTAGCCAGCATCCAACAGGAATTGGATGCGTTGAAGCCTGAAACGACCCTGGTGATGGTCGAGTTGCCGCAACCACGAATGACGAACATATTCTTGCGTGGTGATTATCGCTCGCCGGGTGATCATGTGACTGCGGGCGTACCCGAGTTCCTTCATCGTTTGGATCATACGAATGAGGGCGAGCTGAATCGTTTGGACTTGGCAAAATGGTTGGTGAATCCAAGCAACCCGCTGGTTGCTCGCGTGACCGTCAATCGCTGGTGGTCAGAACTTTTCGGTGAGGGGCTTGTTCGAACGCCCGAAGATTTTGGTTTAAAAGGCGAATCTCCGACGCATTCTGAGTTGCTTGATTGGCTTGCGGTCGAGTTTGTTGAAAATGGATGGTCGATGAAACATTTGCTTAAAGTAATCGTGACATCGGCTACCTATCAACAGTCGTCCAAGGTAACTCAACAGCTTGCGGAACTGGATGACCAGAATCGATTGTTAGCACGCGGGCCACGAGTCCGATTGAGTGCTGAATCCATCCGCGATAATGCGATGAGCATTTCCGGCTTGATCTGTTTGAAGCAATTCGGGCCTCCGATTCGGCCGTACCAGCCCGACGGGTTGTGGGCAAAGGTTGGCGGCCAGAACTACCAGTATGTGGTCAGCCCCGGGGATGAGAAGTATCGTCGCGGTGTTTATGTCGTGCTGAAACGTGGTGCACCCTATCCCAGTTTCGTCAGCTTTGACGCTAACAATCGTTTCGCTTGCACGATCCAGCGATCGCGGACGAATACACCGTTACAAGCACTGACATTGCTCAATGATCCGGTGTTTGTTGAAGCGGCCAAAACCGTCGGCGTCCGCGCAGCGTCAACTGCAAAACAACAATCGGTCGAGTCAACGATCGTGGACGAGTTTCGTCGCTGTACGGCCAGATCGCCTTTGCCCGAGGAACTTACGGCCCTGTCAGAGCTTTACCACTTGCAATCACAGCGGTATGAAAACGTGCCGTTCGGTGCAAAGCAATTGGCTGCGGAAGTCGCGCTACCCAATGCTGTCACGGAAAGCGAGTTTGCGGCGTGGTTCGATGTCGCGACCGTGCTGATGAACTTGCACGAAACGATCACAAAGGAATGATCAACAACGAAGGACCTAGCACAAATTGCTGTCGAATACTCTCACCTCGGCCCAGTTCTCTTTCTGCTGGGCAATGAACTCCAAGTGACGTGGCGCGGTCTGATACATGTCGTGTGACTTGCGGTCGGCAAAGATGACGTGCAGTGAAACGTCGTAATCCATGTTGACCGGGCGATTCAAACCAGGTTCTCGCACGCCGACGCTGAAATCGACAACCCCTTCGTGATCGTTCAGATATCCATTGCAGGCGTCGATCAAGGATTGCCGGGCGGATTCGGTACGATCGGCAAGAGTGAAGAAAACGTGGTGTGCAAGTTTGGGCATGGCGCTAGACATAGGTGTGTGGATTCGGCAGAAAATCTGGGCAAGTCGCTCCCAGTTCGACTGCTGAGTTTGACTGGTGAGAATATCCTATCGAATCCCGTCCTCAAGTCACTATGGGCGCGTCACCTAATCTCGCGGGCACCGATTATCGCAGGCACTTAATGTGGCGGTCGCCAAAAGTCGCGGTCGCTTATTGTCGCGGCTTGCGTTTACTCAAACCCGCACGGTCCATCAACGAGTGCTTGTTCAATTCGTCCAAGTAATCATCGTCCGGCGGTGGTGGCCCGTACGCGCCAAGCAATTGAGGATCGTACTCGACGATGTACTCGTGCTTGGCAAAGGCTAACTTACACTTCGGGTCCAAACGTTTGCGGACGATGGACTTGCCGTCCACGCGAGTTCCGTTGCGGCTATTCAGGTCGCGAGCGAACCAGTAGCCTTGTTCAACAGCAAGTCGACAATGCGTGGTGGAGATGTTGGCGAACTTGAGCTGGATGTCACAGTCCGCTTGCCGGCCGACCAGCAATCGCGACTTGATCAACGGGATCACATCGCCGCCTCCACAGGGCACGAGCTGACCGAAAGCTCCCGCATAAACGGGCGGTACGTACTCGTCATCGATCGGGTTGACATGCATGTTCATGGTGATCACTACTTGATTCGAGTATAAAAAAGTTCAGTCAGTATAAATATTCCATGAGGTTCCGCGCAACTCTTTGCCTTTAAGGATTGCTCGATTCCACCACCACCATTTTGACTCACCTCCCCCGCTTGGCAACTCTGAAACCGAAAATGCTTGAACAACAGCACGATTCTCTCGCTTGGCACCGCGAGGGATTGCGATTGAATGCGTTTGGTGCGGCGTTGCGTCGGCGGTTCGGCGGTCGGGTGCAGCGAGTGAGCATTGACGCGGGATTTACGTGCCCAAATGTCGATGGAAGCGTGACTCGGGGCGGATGCAATTTTTGCGATAACCGTTCCTTCAGCCCCTCTCGAAGGTTACGCTTAAAACGAGTCAGCGACCAACTTTCTGGCGGCATCGAGTCGGTTCGACGCCGATACGACAAAGTGTCCGGTTTCATCGCCTACTTTCAACCCGCAACCAATACGTACGCTCCTGTCGACCAGTTGGAGGAGCTTTTCGAGTTGGCTCTTTCGCTCCGCTCGGACATCGTCGGGCTGGCAATCGGAACTCGGCCGGACTGTGTTCCCGACTCCGTCTTGGAGTTGCTAGAGCGGCTTGCAACCAATCATTACGTCTCGCTTGAGTTCGGGATGCAATCGATTCACGACGCGAGTTTGCAATGGATGAATCGGGCGCACACTCATGCGGACATGGTCAACGCGATCGATCGCAGCCGAGGTCGAGGTTTTGAGTGCTGTGCCCACATCATTCTCGGAGTGCCCGGTGAGACTCACGAAATGATGTTAGCGACGGCACAGGAGGTTGTTCGGCTGGGGTTCGATTCCATCAAACTACACAATCTGTATGCCGTTCGCGGTACGCCATTGGGCGACGAAGTTCTTGCTGGCAAGGTACAAATGATGTCCCGCGAGGATTACATCCGGATTGTCGTCGACTTCTTAGAGCGGGTCGCACCAGAAGTGATTGTTGAACGAGTCAGCGGTGATGCCCCGCCGGATTATCTGATCGAGCCGCAGTGGTGTTTAGAGAAGTCACTTTTGCGACGGTTGATCGACGAGGAATTCGCAACCCGCCGTACACGCCAGGGCAGTCACTACCGTCCGCCGATTGACTCGCCAGTGTCACGGCCGCGCCCGCAAGATCGGACGCCCGCATCGATCCGCGGCACAATCGACCGGCGGGGACGTTTGCCGGTGCTTAAGATCAACGATTGAGTTCGAAGTTCCAGCCTGCCGGGCAACGCTTTTTTGGAAAATCGTTTCTTGTCCGCTCAAGATTTATTGATCCAGCGCCGGCGGATGCCGACTTAAATAAAAGTCCGCACCACGTCACAGATTGAATAAACGATGCATAGTGAAAGTTCAAAGTCCCAACTTCGTATTCCCGATGCCCATTTCACAGTTGCTTCCCAAGCGAATGCGTCCCACAACCCTATTTCGTGGATAGTGTTGTTCTTGGTTGGATGGTGCTGTTGCGCTTCGGTAGCCATGGGCCAGAGTTTCACAGCTCCTGTGCAGTTTCTCAATGAAGCCGAGTTAGCGGATGCGCCTCCACACTTGATTCTTCGCCCACCGACATCGCGTCAGAACGCTACTCATCCGATTCGAAGCATCGTCACATCACGTGCCGCTCAGCCGATCCTATACGCTGTCCGAGCGGAAATGGTCGACGAGTATGGCAGTGAGCAAGACCACTACGCTCAAGACTTGTCAGTTGTACCGGCCAATCATTTGTCAGCCAGCCACCTGTCTCTCAGTGACACCGCCGACGCTAAGACGCAGCATCGCGGCAGCAAATCCGTGAAGACAATGATGCACGAAATTGCGCATGAGGATGGTCCCGTGTTGAGACATCTACACGAGCACAAGCTGGCAGCTCCGGCGTCGATTCCCGAAGCGACGATCGATCCACGCTGGAAAGCTCCCTACGCCTACGGCTATTTCGGAGCCAGCGGCAGTAAGCACTGGAAAAAATCCAGCGGCTATCGAGATACCTACAAACGCTGGAGCTATCAATAGGTCGGCTCGTCGAGCGGGCGTCGACGATCTAGGATAGCGGTTGACACAACGGCCACCTACGTTGTCTCGGACAGGTAATCCGCGTTCCGCTATCCCAACGTTAATTCGATGAATGTTCCTCCTCCTTCCGGTCGCCACGCCGTTTCTCAGCCTGAACCATCGATCATCCCTGAAACCGGTTGGCATTGCGCTCATTATTTCTACCGATTCCGCCGCGAGTTCCTCGACGCCAGGCTCAGCCCGAATCACCAGCGTCAGTTTGTCGAGGCGCTCAAGCCCCAAGGGGATGCGGCTCCGCAGCGAATGGCATCGTATTGGACGAGCGGCCACCGGACAGATTTTGCGGTCATGGTGATGGATCCTGACCCGTCCAAAGTCGACGCCGTTCACCAAAGGATCATCGCTCCTGGGATCGGCAAATACGTCGAGCCCACGTGGTCGTTCGTCTCCATGAGCGAAGTAAGTGAGTACGTGCCGACAATTGAGCGGTTTCGTGATCGCCTAATCGGTGATGGTGCGGCACCGGACTCGCCCGAATTGGCTGCCAAGGTCACGGCGTATGAGCGTCGCTTGCCACTGATGAACGAGCAACGGCTTCGCCCAGAGTTCCCTGAATGGCCAGCGGCCTGTTTTTATCCCATGAACAAAAGTCGAGTTCCGGGAGCGAATTGGTTTATGGAACCGTTCAGCCGCCGTAACTCGATGATGGCCGAACACGCGCAAAGCGGGATCGCGTTTGCTGGTCGAGTCAGCCAGTTGATCAGTGTGGGTGTGGGGCTAGATGATTGGGAGTGGATGGTGACGCTGTGGGCGCGGAACCCCGAATACTTGAAGGAGATCGTCTACAAAATGAGGTTCGACCAAGCGAGTGCGAAGTATGCCGAATTTGGCCCTTTTTATATTGGTTATCGTGCCCAGGGCGAGGAAATTCTGCAACACTGCCAATTGGTCTAACTCGCAGCCATTGACGGTTAACTAACTGGTGATTCGCCGTAGCGCTTCTCGATACTTAGCTGCGGTTTGGTCGCGGATGGATTGCGGCAGCGGTGGCGGCGGACTGTTTTTGTCCCATCCGCAGTTCGATAACCATTCACGAACAAACTGTTTGTCGAAGGACTTTTGTGGTCGTCCCGGTTGATAATCGTCCACTGGCCAAAATCGTGAACTGTCCGGCGTGAGTACTTCGTCGACTAGTGTCAGCTCACCTTCGACGAATCCAAATTCAAATTTCGTGTCGGCAATCAAAATGCCTTTCTCCCGTGCGTGCTCAAACGCGGCTTGGTAAATCAGCAAGCTCCGATCACGCAATTCGCTGGCAAGAGGCTCGCCGATGTCCGCCGTCATGCGTTCGAAGCTGACGTTCTCGTCGTGCCCAGATTCGGCCTTGGTTGCTGGAGTAAAAATTGGCTGAGGAAGTTTGTCGCACTGAACCAAACCCTCCGGCAATTTTATGCCGCAGATTTGTCGGTTTTTTTGGTACTCTTTGAGCCCGCTGCCCTCTAAATAGCCTCGGACGACGCATTCAAAGGGAACGACCGCAGCTTTGTCCACTACAACGACTCGGCCTTTCAGAGGGGCCACGTCCATCGAGGCGACTAGCTCGGACGGAATTTCTGTACTGCGAAAGTGATTGCGACCCGGAAGCCGACTAAACCAAAAACAGCTCATCGTCGTCAGTAACTCCCCTTTACCGGGAATTCCTGATGGTAAAATGTAGTCAAAGGCACTAATTCGATCGGTGCTGACGATGAGTAAGCTGTCCCCCAAATCATAGACATCGCGAACCTTGCCGGATCGTCGCGGCAAAGGCAATTGAGTCTCCAGCAGCGAGCCGTAGTCATCAAAACGATACATTCAATGTCCAGCGTGTGGGAGGTAGGCGGTCGTTCAGCGACCGCAAGCAACAGGCGAAAATGATGGGCGTTGCTACTGTGCCAAAGAGAACTCGCTCCGACAAGCATGTGTCACCCTCGCCGATAGCGGTTCGACGGATTACCATAAGCTAGCTCGGCGGGTCGTTTGTCCGTCGTTTGGATTGAGTAACGTCGGGGCGGCAGCCCCTTTAACAACAAAAATGGTGTGGTCGATCGCTATGGGGCAATTTAACTTCGATGTCCCCGAAGCGGCCCGTGCCTTCGTCGAGCGCTCGCTTTGGAAAGACGCTTACATTTGCGGGATCGAGGGAGTGCCCTGGCAATCGAAAAGTCTCTTTGACGGGGATCGCTTGAGTGTGGTCCGCGGGATTGAGTCATCGGGCAAGTTGTACCTTACCTGTCCCGTGGATGGCATTGGCTTTCGCACCCTAAGTACCTGTTCATTGCGACCGATTGATCAATCACATCAGTTGCTGCTGGAGCTTGCTCGTGGAAGTTGCTATCGCGCACGTGTGCAGAGTGATGCCTGGCAACGAGCTGGACTGGTCTTGAGCGATACGTTCCAAAAATTGCTTCAACAGGGCACGGATCGCTTCCTTGATGCGGCCCAACGCGGAGGAGATTCGAAACTTGGCAGCGAAGCAGCAATTGATGCTATCGAAATTCTCGAACGCGCGATGGCCGAACTTGGTGAGTCGTACGCCGTCCAGTCGATATCCTTTCGCAAGCAGCGCCAAGCTCAAATCACGACGTTATTCGGCGCCTCAGTCACGCCTCCGTCGCCTGCTATCTCACCCGTACAAAGTGATCTGTTTGCCGAGGCATTCAATGCCGCCGCAGTACGATTGAACTGGGCCGACATTGAGACCGACGCTGGACGCTTTAACTACGACAATGCTTGGACGACCATTCGCTGGTGCCAAGCCAAGGGATTGAAAGTGATCGGCGGACCGCTAATCGATTTTCGCCAGCGTCTGTTGCCTCAATGGTTGTACTTGCTCGAAGATAACTTCGAGGCCTTTCTGGACGCGGCAACATCATTTGTCGAACGCACGGTCATTACATTGCGAGGCTCGGTACAGATATGGAATTGTGCCTCGGCGTTGAACACTCCTGGACCGCTTAGACTTGATGACGAACAAGTGATGCGATTGGCCGTCGCGATGCTGCAAACAGTTCGCCGGTTGGACCCCAATGTGCCCACGATCATGACGTTCGACCAACCGTTCGGTGAGTACTTGTCCAAGCACCGCGAGGGCATATCGCCATTGCATTTTGCGGACGCACTGCTGCGAAGTGGACTGGCGCTGGCCGGTATTGGACTGGAAACGAATGTCAATTATCTCAGTGGTGGCACCATGCCTCGCTCTGCGGTCGATTACGGCCAAATGATTGATCGCTGGGCGACTCTCGGTATGCCATTGCTGGTCCAGTTAGCCGTTCCAGGAGGAATGGGGATGGATGCCCAAGCCGTCGCACCGAGCGAAACGCTAGCGACTCAAGGACCAGCCGAAAACGAACAGTTGCAGCTAGGTGGCCAAATGATTCGCACACTGTTGGCAAAGCAAGTTGTGCATGGAATCGTTTGGAATGGCTGGTCCGATAGCGAGCCTCATGTACAGAGCCACTCAGGGCTGATCGACACATGTGGTAAGCCAAGGCCGATGCTTGAATACCTTACCAAATTGCGACGCGAAGTATTGACCGCAACTTAACTTAGACCTTTTCCGAAAAGAGTGCTGACTTTGTAGGCACCTGGGATATCGATCATGCGTATTTTAGTATTGTTTTGCAGTTTAGGTTTTGTCGCGGCGTCTGGCTTTGAAATGTTTGCTCCGACGCTTGCTGACGAAGCTGTTGTGACCATCGCTCCGGTCGGCCCGGTGGAAATCATTCAGCAGGGTTTTGAATTCACCGAAGGCCCAGCTTGGGATGCGAATTCACGCAGTCTGTACTTCAGTGATATTCCCCAATCGTCAATCCACAAATTGACGGACGCTGGCAAGCTCATTACCTTCACCAAGGATTCCAAGCATACTAACGGTATGTTTGTCACCGCCGCTGGTCGCTTGCTCGCTTGCCAAATGGATGGCCAAGTCGTCTCGTACAATCAAGCAAACGGTGACGTCACAGTGATCGCAGGTGAATTCGATGGTAAACGATTCGTAACTATTCAGCCTGTTGAAATTGATCTTGGCTGAAACGGGGAAATTGATACTGTTGATGCGATCATGGATGAATCGCAGTCCACAGCCGTCGCCGAACCGCCAGTCGATAACAGTCTACTGGAAAAGCTGCTTCATAAC
>JBGSIA010000184.1:0-47728 GCA_041751935.1 Pirellulaceae bacterium
GGCTGCTGCCGCAGCGTCGTCGGCTAAGAAGGATCAGAATCTGTTGAGCTGGACAATCGAGTCGCTTGGCTGGCCGTACGTGATCGTGTTTCTTCTCATCTCAGTAACGTTGGTCTCGCTGTTCGTGATGAATGTTCTCGCGGCTCGTCGCGACACTCTCTGTCCCCAAGAATTGGTGGATAACTTTGAAGAGAAACTAAACGAGAAAGAGTTCCAAGCCGCCTATGATTTGGCGCGAAGCGACGAGTCGGTGCTGGGCCAAGTTCTCTCCGCAGGCTTGTCGAAACTGTCGCGTGGATACAACAAGGCGCTCGAAGGGATGCAAGAGGTCGGCGAAGAAGAGAGCATGAAGCTGGAACACCGTTTGTCTTATATGGCGTTGATCGGAAACCTCAGTCCGATGATTGGATTGTTTGGTACGGTCCAAGGGATGATCGCCTCGTTCCAAGTTATCGCGACCGGAGGTGCAACTCCGAAACCGTCGGACTTGGCTGGTGGTATTTCCACGGCTTTGTTCACAACGTTGGTGGGCTTGGCGATCGCGATTCCCGCAATCGCGGCCTACAATATATTGCGCAATCGCGTCGCGCGCTTGCTGCTAGAAGTCGGTGTGACGAGCGAAAATCTAATGAGCCGCTTTGAGGACATTCAGCCTGGGATCAAAAAATAAATGCGGGTCAAACGCATAAAAACCGATATGGCCGAAGGCGATATGACGCCGATGATCGACATGGTGTTCCAGTTGATCGCGTTCTTCATGGTGCTGATCAATTTCGCCCAAACGGAGTCCAATGATCGCGTCGTGTTGCCGTCCAGCACACTGGTTAAACCACCGGAAGCGCCGTTGGAATTTCCCATCGTACTGCACGTGGCCAAAGACGGCGAAATCATTCTCGGTGGTGACAACTACACTGCCGAAACGCTACGGGTCGGCTTGCAACGAGAGATTTCTGTTATCAATGCGGAGAAGAAATCAGTTGGTGATGCGAATGTGATCATCCGCGCCCACAAGGACACCGCTGCGGGAGATGTGCAAGAGGTGATTCGTGTGGCTCAAGAACAAAAACTCGAAAATTTTGCTTTGCGAGTGAAGGAAGATCGCTCATGAAAATTCGCAACAGCAAAGATGCCGAGAAAAACGAACTGAACATGACCAGCATGATTGACATCGTCTTTCTGCTGTTGATTTTCTTCGTGATGACGTTCAAGATCGTGGAAATGGAAGGCGATTTTAGCGTCAAGATGCCGCTTGCCAGCACTAGCAACGCGGTGGTTGATCCGACGGACTTGCCGTTGAAGTTGCGTTTGCGAGCCGATGCGACTGGCAAACTTACCGACATGGCGCTGAACGAAATCAACCTTGGTGTTGACTTTGATCAATTGCGTGCAAACATTGTCACGTTGGTTGGCACAGCAGCACCGGTTGCCGGCGATGACAAAGGCCCCGAGCTAGAGATCGACACCGATTACAACTTGCGATACGAGTACGTTATCCAGTCGATCACGGCGGTCAGTGGTTACAAAGATGGTGACCAGGTGGTGAAGTTGATCGAGAAGATTAAGTTCGCCAAACCGCGCCGATGATTTTGCTGTTGGATAACTACGACTCGTTCGTACACAACCTGGCAAGGTACTTTCGCATCGCCGGTTGCGAAACCAAAATCGTTCGTAGTGATGAATGCGATGTCCAGCAAATCGCTTCCTTGCAGCCAACGGGGATCGTCATTTCCCCAGGCCCCAAACGTCCCGAAGACGCTGGATGTTCGGTCGCCGCCATCCGGCACTTCGGTCACACGACGGCGATCCTGGGAGTGTGTTTGGGACATCAAGCGATTGCAGTAGCCTGTGGTGGTATCGTTCGTCCCTGCGAGCCCATGCATGGCATGTCGTGCCAAATAACTCACGATGGCCAGGAATTGTTTGACAGCTGCCCTTCACCGATGGAAGTGGCACGGTACCATTCGTTAGCGATTGACGAGGCTACTTTGCCCAACGAATTGATGATCACAGCGCGCACCGTCGACGACGGGCCAATCATGGCAGTACGTCATCGCCAATGGCCGGTCTATGGTGTGCAGTTTCATCCGGAATCGGTGTTAACGTCGCACGGGCAAACCCTGGTGAGTAACTTTGCCCGAATCGCGCTGGAACGTTTCGCGTGCCGTTAATCTTAGAATCGATCGTGACCACGGTTGGCGATAATGGCCAAGTTAATATCGCGCCGATGGGACCGGAGATTGTCGGTAACGATGAAAGAACCTTCATCTTACGTCCGTTCGAAGGCTCGACCACGTACACCAATCTATTGTCCACACGGCGGGCGGTGGTCCATGTCACCGACGACGTGCTGCTGATCGCACGGGCGGCGGTCAGCACCGTCGATGCGGTAGGTTTGGTTGAGCCTCTTGCAGACAAACGGTTTTGGCGGCTACGTGATTGCCACCGATACTTCGCAGTCGAAGTAACTGAGTTAGCGACCCATTCGCCACGTGCGGAAATGCGCTGCAAAGTCGTCGAGTCGGCAGTGGTTCGGCCGTACTTCGGGCTCAACCGCGCCAAGCATGCCGTCCTTGAGGCGGCGATTCTGGCGACCCGCACTCATCTAATTGCCGCTGACGAAATTCGTGCCGAACTGAAACGGTTGCGACCGCTTATCGACAAAACGGGCGGCAACGACGAACATACTGCTTTTGAATGGTTGCAAAAGACGATCGATGAGCGACTCTCGCTATGAAGCATTACCGCTGCGATCATCGTCCGCAGTTCGCGTGACGACCGGCTCTCGGCTGCATTTTGGGCTCCTGCGCACTGTCGCACCGTTTGGTGGCGTGGGTGTAATGATCCAGCATCCGACGACTCAAGTGGTGGTTACGCCGCAACCTCGGTTTCAGTGTGATAGCGAAAGTGCCGAGCGAATCGAGCTGATTGCACAGCGATTTGCCACGCGGCATGCGATGAACGCGTTGCCGGCTTGCCGCATCGAAGTCGCCCACCGCCCCGATGCGCATCATGGTTTGGGCAGCGGCACGCAACTTTCATTAGCCGTTGCCGAAGCACTGACGCTGTGCTTTGGTGTTCAGGACAGCGAGCGATCGATAGCGATCGATGTGGCCGGTCGAGGCGAACGATCGGCTGTCGGTATTCATGGCTACTTTCACGGCGGCCTAGTGTTTGAGGACGCTGATGCATCACAGCCGTCGTCGTTGAATCCCATCGTTTCTCGACAACTCCTGCCGACTTCGTGGCGAGTAGCGGTGTTTACGCCCCAAGCCACGATCGCCACCGTGAGTGGCCAGCGTGAACAGCAATGCTTCGTTCACTTGGAACCCTGCCCCAAGGCGACGAGCCGACTGCTGCAGATCGCGCGAGAACAAGTGTTGCCAGCCGCTTCGGTGGGCGAATTCGCCGCTTTTTCCGCTGCGGTGGAGCAGTTCAATTGCGAGAGCGGCCTGTTGTTCGCTTGCGTTCAAGGGGGGGCGTACAACGGCCCTGAAATTACAAATCTTGTGCAACAACTCAAATCGCTCGGCGCCGTCGGCGTGGGACAGAGCAGTTGGGGGCCGAGTGTTTTCGCGTGGTTCGCGACCGAAAATGATGCCGCCGAGTTCTGCGAGCGAGTTCCCGCGGATTGGGCCAGTGGTTTTATCGCCCGTGTAAGAAACTCGCCGCGCGAATTGACCCTGTTCTGAACGGCTACGCCTTGAGTACACATTTCGCTAACATTTGCCGCATGAAACCTGTACCAGTATCGATTCGTGATTACGTTTGTGGCCCCGACCAGCCACTGCTGCTGATTGCTGGACCCTGTGTGCTGCAGTCGCGAGATCTTTCGCTGCAGATCGCGGAGGTGTTGGCGAAGCTCAACGTTCGCGAGGAGCTGAATGTTGTTTTCAAGGCTTCCTTTGATAAAGCGAACCGCACCAGTTTGGCTTCAGAACGCGGTCCAGGCATAGAGGAGGGTCTCAGGATGCTGGAGGACGTCGGTCGCGAAACGGGGCTGCCGACGACGACGGATGTGCATTTGCCCGGCCAAGCGTCGACGGTGGCCAGCGTTTGCGATTTGTTGCAAATTCCGGCGTTTTTAGCACGTCAGACGGACCTGTTGATCGCCGCCGCCGAAACCGGCAAACCCGTCAATGTTAAGAAAGGTCAATTCATGGCCCCCGACGATATGCAGTACGTGGTCGACAAACTGCGATCCAGCGGCGCTGCGGGTATCTTGCTGTGTGAGCGAGGCACATTTTTCGGCTACGGTCGGCTGGTCAATGACATGCAGTCGTTACCGATCATGCGCAACTTGGGCGCCCCAGTCGTGTTTGATGCTACTCACAGCGTCCAGCGACCTGGCGGGTTGGGCGGCACGACGGGGGGGAACCGGGAAATGGTCGAACCATTGGCCCGAGCCGCCGTAGCAATCGGTATCGACGGACTCTTTTTCGAGACTCATCCGAATCCCGCTTCGTCACCCAGCGACGGTGCGAACATGATCGTTTTGAGTGAGTTTCCGGACCTAGTGGAGCGTTTACTGACCCTGCGTCGGGCTGCGCTTCAAATCGGCGTCTAGAAAATCGGCGTCAAGCCCCTCAGGCATTCACGTACTTACCCCGCTGAACTTGCTCCGCTATGCCGACGTTTGAAACTCTCTACGGCGTCCGTCCCACCTCGCTTGCTGCCGGACTTTTTGCCCTGCTGTCCGTCCTGACACTTGGGTGCAGTGACGATTCGAGTGCTGTTCGTGCAATCCAGGCTAAGCGACAGGTTCGAATGCAAAGTGAAGCACAGCAGGACCACTTGGGTGAAGTCTTCAATCTGCTTCAGCGTTTCGTCGAACTCAATCCAGAGAAATCTCGACGCCAGATTTCCTTTCACCTGAATCGTTGGAGCGAGACCACATCGACGGGGCCAATTGCAAGCGAGCTGGATGCCAGTGCAACTGAATTGCTGAAGACTATCTCGCATGTGTTGCCGACCGAAAAAGCGATACAGCATGTAACGCGTGGGCAATTTGGCGTCGACGATGTCAATCATGTTCGCGACGCGTTTCTTTTTCGCCAAGTCGCAAACTGGATCGATCAAGACTCATCGGATGATCCCTTGTTGCAGCCTTGGTTGACTTCGCTGGCGACGACCAAGACACCCGAAGCAGTGGCAAAGCTGCGAGTCGCGACGAGGATTTTCGACTGGACGATCCGCAACATCGCTTATGAGCCTCTAGTTCTGACCGACCCGGCGCCTCCCGCGCCCAATTTTCCCATGGGCATGACGTTTCGCGGCGCAGGTTATCGCCAGAGCAATTACGAATCACTCTGGCGCGGAACCGGTGACGCCTGGCAGCGTGCTGGTGTTTTTACGCAATTGTGTCGGCAAGCCGATATCCTTTCGGCCGTACTGGCACTGCCCGACTCGGATACAGGCGAACTTCGTCCCTGGTGCGTTGGGGTTCATGTTGATGACGATCTCTACTTATTCGAGCCTGGCTTGGGGACCTATATTCCTGGGCCAAATCAAATTGGAATCGCTACCCTTGCCGAAGCGCGTAATGACGCATCAGTCGTCCGCCGACTCACCGTTGCTGGGTTCTTTGAGTATGAGCTCACAAAAAACAACGTTCAGCAGTGCGTGGCACTGCTGAATCTTACGCCCGATGCTGTTTCGCCTCGCATGCAACGCTTAGAGCGCGGGCTGACGGGAAATCGCCGACTAACTTTATACGCTGATACGGTTGCCATGAAGGAACAGCTCGACGCCATTGTCGGCATCGCTGGCGTGCGATTGTGGGATATGCCGCTACTTGCGGAAGTTTACCGCTCGACGTTGCAGCAGGCCGCCGAGCGAGATCCAATGCTCGCTTTTTGGGACTTCATCCAGCGTGGCCTGCTCGACTCGGAGAACAGTTCCTCACAAAACCTCGCTCGCGGTCGCTGGGCACACCTGCTTGGCAAGTTCATGGATGATGATGAAGAAGGCCAGCAGGGCGCTCGCACACTTTACCTGGAACAGCGAGCACCGGAGTTTGAAATCGAAGATTTGCGTATCGATGTGGACCTGCAGAATAAATATGGTATACGGCGGGAACTGGGCGTTGCACCGGAAGTTTACGATCGCCAAGTTCAACAGATCCAGGCGATGATGCGTCTGGGAAAAAGAACCGCGACCTACTGGTTGAGCTTGGTGCAATACGACGATGGTCGGTTCGATACCGCGCAAAATTGGTTTGCGGATCGAGTTCTCGATAAGAGCCAACCAAGTCAGTGGGAACCGATGGCGAGATACAACCTGGCTCGCTGCTACGAACGACTGGACCAATCCTCGCGAGCCATTGAGCTGTACAAGACAAGTGGTGAACCTCAAGAACATGGCAACCGCATCCGCGCTCGCTTGCTCGATCGAACGACCGATGAAGAATTGCAGTCTGATTCGAATTGACGGACGATCAATACGTGTCGGGTTGGAAACGTTCAATTCGAATCAGTTGACATTCCTGGGAAAGTGTCGGCAGATACTCATCAACAATGCCTCGACGAGCAAGTTCGTCCAAACTTGCTAGCGGTACATCACACGACTTCAGTAACACGCATTCTTCAGCATCGGTTACCGCGGCAAGCAAACATGCCAACGAGTCCGAGGTCGTTTTCCAATCACAAGGCAACGACCTGGCGAGTGAATGCGACTGCGAGATGAGGTGTTGGTTGTAATACGAATCTACTGCAACCAAGTAAGTGGTCAGGTCGTCTGCGTCGATCGACTGCAGTTCAGCTTCTGTGTCAATACGTTGCCAATCACTCATCGTCGCGGATAAAAAATCGTAAGTGACTCTGAGCAAATCGATACACATCCAGTGAACGATTTCTGGTTGAAGCGAGAAACACGCGTCTAACCTGCGTACGGCTTCGACCAAGTCGCCGCCTCCAGCGACGACCAGATTCTGTGCAGGCGGCTGCGACAAAAGCCAACGCCGAAGTGCGGTGCCAATATCAACTTGTGTTAATAGGCTGCCTCCGAGTTTCACGACGCGTCGCAAGTGACCGCTCCCTGAGTAAGCGATATGTCGCCAATCAACTGGCTAACCGCGTACGCCGGTGCAGCTCGCGATAGATCATGCCCCAATACCTGCGACAAATGAATAACGTTTGCGAAGGTAAGCGTTGGAAGTAGTTCGTGTCCATGACCGCTGACCACAACGGTATTCCCCGCCGGTTCCGTCGCCGCCAGCGCCGTTTGGATTCGTTGCTTTGCCGCTTTCATGATCTGTCCTGCGACCAATCTCGCTTCCTCGATAGGAAAACAACGACGATCCAGCCCGATCATCCGCGCCAGTCGTCCTCGAGCAAACTCGACCGTCCGCGGTCGACCATCTGCGGTATTATGATCCTCATTGTCTTCGCTTACCATTGCGAGAACGAGCCTTGCGTCATCCATGGTTGCAAACAATTCATTCATGACACTCACTTTCTGCCCGCGGAAAGCAAGTGTGTCGACGAGCGAACAAACAGGCGTTCGTTCACAGCCGATGTAGACGAGTGAGCTACAGGCTAGACGTTCGTAATCAGTCAATGCCTGGGTTGCAACGCGACCGTTGACGAGGCGAACGATGTCGGTTGTCGTTGACCCGATGTCGACAAGTAACGTGTCGGCGGCAATATGCCTGCCGACAAAACTGGCCAGCGCATGCCAGTTTGAAGCTGCGATTCGGTCGACGTTTGGTTCGGTTTCTCCCGCGGCAACGAAACCCAAGTTGATCGCGTAATAGAAAATTCGGGATACTCCAACCGCGGCCCCCGCAGACTCGACGGCTCGAACTATCTGGTCAACACCCTCAGCGCGATCTAAGAAACAGTCCGCCAATTCTCCCGTCATCGTGACTGCGAGTGAATCAATACGGTTAAAGCAGCGCAAATCAGAAGCGATCTGTGCACCCAGTTCAGCAGGGCGGCGCCACAGCGGAAAGCAGCGATTGAGTGTCCGACCTTCGTTGGACGCGTATTTCAAGTTTGCTCCACCGACGTCAATGCCGACGATTTGCTCAGGCATAATCGACAACATCATCGCCGATCCAAACGTGGCCATCGGGCGTCCACCGAACGGACTCGACGGACACCTGACATACGACTGGACCGGACTCAAGATCGAGTAACCGAGCAGCCAAATTTCCCTGAATCATTCGCCGCAGTCCGACGTACGACGTCGTCAATCGCGGGTTAATTTCGATAACGCAATCTTCGCTGGGTCGGTCACCGATCAACAGATCCAGCCCCACGAAGCCCCGTGCGGTCGGCGGCATGGCAGCAATCGCTCGTGATCCGATCGCAGTTGCACGACGTTGAATGTCGTCGTCCAGCGGCCCGGTTCCGCCGTTGTACTCACAGGTTTGCAGACACAGTTGCTGAGTCACTGCGGGAAGAAACGTTTGCTCGCGATCATTGGCGATCAAGGAGATTGAGATCGGCCGACCAGGCACCCAAGCCTGCAGAATTGAATCCGCATCCAATTCTGCGAGTGCGTCGCTGTACTTGTCAAAGGTGCGAATATGATGCGTGCCACAACCATCACGAGGCTTCACGACGAAACGCTGTGCTTGGGACACTTCCTTCTCGTATCGAAAGTCACTCGTTGCGACATACTTGGGGTGCGAGATCCCCGCTGCAAGTAATACTCTCGCGGTCTGTAGCTTATCACTTGCAACACGCAAAAAGTCGCCGCTTCCGGCGATAACGTCGACTCCTGCGGCACGAAGCATGGCTACTGCTTTGGCGAGCATCCCGTCGTTTTCGGGAGCGATCACGACCGCCACGCTGCAACCTTGTGCCGCTTCGACCCATTGAGACCAGACTGATCGATCAGGGTCAATCGAAAAGGATCGCGCTGAACGAACTCCAGGTGCGATTTTTCTCAGTACGGATTCAAAGCGCCGGTCAACCGGGACCACGGTTTCGGCAACATGGGACATATCCGAAACAACAGCAGAAAGCATCGCGGCGCCTTCTCGACGAAGACTCGCAGGGATTTCCTCTGCAGGCAGATTGGTGAGTCCACCTCCGCAGACAAACTCAGCGACGAAAACTTTCATCCGTTAATTCGCTTTGGCCGGTTCAGGGTTCGACGTAGTTAAGAACCTATCGAAAAGGGGTCTGACACTCGCGGAAAAGAACTGACACTCTTAAGGGTCAGTCCCCTTTTTGAATCTATTTCGTACCTATCCGGAAACCGTTAGCCGACGGAGCTAACCGCGGGTGTTTCTTCGGTTTTCGGAAAGTATCTTTGTCTAAAAGATGCCCAAGTGATCCCGGGCGTCTTCCGTCATCTTATCAGGTGTCCAGGGTGGGTCCATCACCACTTTGATTTCCGCGGTATCAACTTCGTCCAAGCCTTCGATCGCCCCTTTGGCACCAGCCACCAATTGCGGACCTGCCGGGCACATCGGGCTCGTCATGGTCATCTCGATCGCTACATCGTGTCGACCGTCTTCCTTCACATCGCCAATGTCGACGACATAAATCAAACCCAGATCGACGATATTGACATACAACTCGGGGTCAATGACCTGCTTGAGCGCTTCGCGAACCTTATCTTCGCTAAGGGGCTGAGTTTCAGGCGTCGACATCAAAAAGGCTCCGTATTGAAGTGTTTACTAAGTATCCGAAACAGGTGTGACCCTTTGGGGACCAGACGGTCAGACCCCTATTCGGACAGGATCTTGGGTTGGCTTATTCGTATTCACGAACCTGTCGAGCGATTGCCGCGGCCAATGCATCACGCACGCTATCAATCGTGATTCGGTCAAAAATCTGTTGAAAGAACCCACTAACGATCATCCGCGTGGCTTCCTTCCGCGTGAATCCTCGGCACAACGCGTAGAAAACTTGCTCTTCGTCAACTTTGGCCGTGGTGCTGCCGTGTGTACAGCGGACGTCATCTGCCTCGATTTCCAGACCGGGGATCGAGTCGGCTCGCGAGTGACTTGACAGTACCAAATTATCATTGCGTTGGTAGCCGTCTGTCTTTTGGGCGTCCTTGTCGACCTTGATCATCCCCCGCCAAACCGTGCGACTCTTGTCTTGCTGGGCCGCCTTATACAGAAAGTCACTGCGGGAACTTGGTGCACGATGGTGTTGCAACGTGTGGTATGCGAGATGCTGTCGACCTTCGGTGAACATCACCCCATTCACTTGGCAACTGGCGCCGGCACCTACCAGATCGACAGACTGATTCACCTTGGACAATAACGACCCCATTGCCGCGATCGTCCACTGCAAAGTGGCATCGCTACCCACACTTGCTTTCTGCTGTGCGAAGTGAAAAGTTTTATGGCCCCATTCCTGTAAGTTGACGTATCGTAAATGCGAGTTTTTACGTTGGATCAACTCCACTGCACCCAGATGTAATCCTGCGGCCGATGGCGAAACACTGTTGGATTCATGCAGTACCGTTGCTTCTGCGCCTTCATCCAAAATCACCAACGTATGCGTTGTATCGGCTCCACCGTCCGAAAGCATCGAGCCAATGTGCAATGGCCGATCGATCACCAGGCCTCGAGGAACGTACAATATCTGACCGCCAGTCCAGAAAGCTGCATGCAACGCAGCCAATTTGTCATAGTCGGGATCAAATAACGAGAACAAAAATGGCCGCACTTGCTCAGCATGCTCGCGGCACATGCGTTCCAAACTTCCAAACAAGACACCCTTGGCTGCCAGTTGTCGATCGATCGTTTCGGAAACCGTGTGACTGTCGATGGTTTCAACCGCGCCCGCTAAATCGACTCCTCCAGTGAGCTGGTGGGCCATCGGCGAGTAGGAGTTGGGAGCTGAAGTGAGGGCAAATTTCTGAATTTGGAAGGCGCGAATATCCGTCCGCATCCATTCCTCGTCGCGGCGATTCGGCCAGCTCATCGCATCGGCGTGCTGCCACGCTTCGCGACGCAATTCGGTCAACCAAGTCGGTTCGTCTCGCGACGCAAGAAACGACTCAAAGCCGGCGGCGTCAAAGTTCTGTTGGGTAATGGTTTGGGTCATGAAGAAATCAAACTATGGATGATGAAAGTCGCTACGAGTCGAGCAGGAAATGGCCAGTGTAAAAGAAGTCTCGGTCACTTCACCTGTAGGGAGCGCCCGCAATTCTGATTTACCCCACACTGCCTTCCATTTGAAGTTGGATCAAGCGGTTCATTTCAATTGCATACTCCATCGGCAACTCTTTCACGAGCGGCTCGATGAATCCGTTGACGATCATCGTACTTGCTTCGGACTCGGTTAATCCGCGGCTGAGCAGGTAAAACAATTGTTCTTCGCCAATGCGCGAGACGCTTGCCTCATGACCGATTTGAACGTCCTGTTCGCCAACTTCGATGTACGGATACGTATCGCTACGGCTCTGGGCGTCCAAAATCAATGCGTCACAAACCACACTGTTCTTGCTGTGGTGGGCTCCCGGTTCAACGTGCACTAAACCGCGGTAACTGCTGCGTCCGCCGTTTTTGCTGATACTCTTGCTGATGATCTGGCCAGTCGTATGCGGAGCTGCATGCACCAGTTTGGCACCAGCATCTTGATGCTGACCTGCACTTGAAAACGCGATCGACAGAATCTCGCCACGCGCGCCCGGTTCCATCATGTGGACGGCTGGGTACTTCATGGTCAACTTGCTGCCAAGGTTACCATCGACCCATTCCATCGTCGCGTCGCGATAGGCGTAAGCACGCTTTGTCACGAGGTTGTAAATGTTGTTGGCCCAATTCTGGATTGTTGTGTAGCGACAGCGTGCGTCACGCTTGACGATCACTTCGACTACAGCGCTGTGTAAACTTTCGGTCGAGTACATCGGCGCGGTACAGCCTTCGACGTAATGCACACTGGCACCTTCGTCGACGATGATCAAGGTCCGCTCGAACTGCCCCATGTTTTCCGCATTGATACGGAAGTAGGCCTGCAATGGAAACTCGATATGCACACCTGGTGGAACATAGATGAACGAACCGCCCGACCATACGGCGCTGTTGAGCGCAGCGAACTTGTTGTCGCTCGGCGGAATGACCTTGCCAAAGTATTCACGCAACAACTCCGAATGTTCGCGGACTGCGGTATCGGTGTCGGTAAAGATGACACCTTGATCATGCAACTCTGTCTTGAGTGAACCGTAAACAACTTCACTTTCGAATTGAGCCTTCACACCGGCGAGAAATTTCTTTTCCGCTTCTGGAATGCCCAATCGATCAAACGTATCCTTGATTTCTTGCGGCACATCGTCCCAAGTCTTGCCTTGGTGATCGGTCGGCTTGAGATAGTAGTAGATATCCTGGAAATCCAAATCAATCGCACCGCCCCATTTCGGAGTGGGACGCGATTCAAAGATTTCCAATGACTTCAAGCGAAAATCACGCATCCAATCGGGTTCACGCTTGATCTCGGAGATTTGGCCTACGATTTCCGCATTGATACCCTTTTGCGCTTTGAAAACACCGTGGGTCTCGGTGCGAAAGTCGTACTTATTGATTTCGCCAATTTCGGGCGATTCGGTGATATCGGTAGCCATAGGAGTTGCCTTGATTCTGTAGTATTTTTTTGAATGTGCCGGCTGTAATAACTTAAATGAACCACTAAGCCGTCGCTTCTTCAGCGAGCATTTCTTGGTTAGCGGCTTCGGCATCGGGGTACGAACTGCGAATCCGGTCATAACCGCTTTGGTGCAATTCGATGGCCAGCTCTTTACCACCGGTCTCGACGATTCGTCCACCTAGCATCACGTGGGTGTAAAGGGGCGGATTGTGCTCGAGCAACTTGTCATGGTGCGTGATAATCAGCAGCCCCATTTTCTCACGACCAATCTCGGCGATCGATTCGCTCGCAAGCCGCACCGCGTCGGCATCCAGACCGCTGTCGGTTTCGTCAAGGATCGCAAACTTGGGCTGCAACATCGCTAACTGCAAAATCTCAGCTCGCTTCATTTCCCCGCCTGAAAATCCGTCATTAACGTACCGGCGGGCGAACTCGGGATCGATTCGCAAATGAGCCATCTTCTCTTTCAGCTCTCTGCGAAATTCACGCATCGGAATCAGTTCCTCGCCCTCTTTGCGATCCGGTCGACGCACATTGGTCGTCGCATGACGCAAGAAGTCGGCCATCTTCACTCCGGGGATCGCCATCGGTCGCTGGAATGCCATGAAGATACCCGCACGTGCCCGCTGGTCCGGCGTCATCGCCAACACATCCTGGTCGTCCAAATGGATTGAGCCGCCGGTGACCTCATAACTCGGATGCCCCATGATCGCTAGCCCAAGGGTGCTCTTGCCACTGCCATTGGGACCCATCAGAGCATGCGTTTCACCATGCATGATGGTCAAATTTACGCCACGCAGGATCGGCTTGTCACCAACGGCAACGTGTAAATCTTCAATCTTCAATACGTTTTTCATGTCACAGTAAAATATAGATGGCTAAGTTCAATACAAATTACTAACTAAGTATCCGAAAAGGAGGCTGACCCTTTGGATGCGAAGGTCAGGTCCCTTTTCGGCGAGGTTCTAAGTGGAGGACTGGTTCGTGTTACCGCTCGCCGTGGTCGAAAACTGACAGCAGGCATCACCATCAAGACGACAACTGCTGAGGTATACCGGATGCCCCAACGCTTCGGAGAAAATCTTTTCTTCAAGTCGGCACATGGCGCGATCGTCCGAAAAATCTGTCAGTGATGGATAGGGACAAGTGCCCAAATCCAGTACCGGCAACTCTCCTGAGTGCGACACCTCATTGTCTATCTGTCGCGAGGCAAGGACTGCTGACAACTTCTGAAATCGACTTTCCAGAACTTCACTGGGCAGTGTCGTTTCATTCACCTTGTCGCATTGCGAAGCAACGTTCACCTCGTTAGCAAACCGTCGTCCCAAGCGATCCGCAACCGCAGCGAGCAACCGGTCACGCACCGCAGTCTCGGGCAACAACAAAATTTCATGCCACATCGCATCGGCTAGCTCGCTCGGATTCGCCCCCGCTCGCTGATGCCCAGCGACGGTCAAGCGATACCGAAAAGTCGGCCGACCACGACCAGCTACCAGTTTTTCTCGTTCAATTAACCCCAACTCTAACAACCGCTCGACTCGCTGGCGAACCGCAGTCGCCGTCACGCCGAGAATCTCGGTTAACTCGCCGATACCCATCGATTCACCTCCGCGCAGCGCCAGCAACAATTGCCGGTCAACAGACCGCAGGTCGCTCGCTTCGCTGTGGTGCATGATAGACATTGTCCGATATCGACCGATCTAATTCGGGGGGCTCAGGGAGTTTCATGACGAGGGGATCACTGCCAGTGACCGTGCCTGTGGGCTTCCAACGTCTATTACCATCCTTACGACCTGCAGCTTTTTTGACAACGGGTGATGCGAAAAATAGATTGCAATTTCAGAAAGTGCGTAATTTACGAGACTATCCTGCCCCCTCACGGCAACCGGTGGGGCCTGATACGATCGTAAGCCCTGTGGTTTTTTCTGTTCCCAATGTCATTATTTACGAGACTCTTAGATGAAAGCCGTTGCGGTCACGCCCGGTACTCCGAATAGCGTTCACGCTCGCGAAATCGAAAAGCCCTGTTTGGATCAAATCGCCGGGGGGCTTGGCGTGCTTGTGAAGGTGCTCAAAGTCGGCGTTGATGCTACGGATCGCGAGATCAACGATGCGCTGTACGGTAACGCCCCCGACGGTGATAACTATCTGGTCATCGGCCATGAATCGTTCGGCATCGTGGAAGCCGTTGGGCCGAACGTCAAGCGAGTCAAACCTGGTGATTATGTTACCGCCACCGTGCGTCGTCCAGGCGGTTCGATCTATGACCAGATTGGCACCAACGACATGACCAGTGAGGAAGTCTACTTCGAACGTGGCATCAATCTTCGCCACGGCTTCCTGACGGAGTATTTCGTCGATGAAGAAGAATACATCGTTCGCGTCCCCGAAGGCCTAAAGCACTTGCATGTGTTGCAGGAGCCGATGAGCTGTGCCGCCAAAGCAGTCGAGCAAGCCTTTGAAGCTCAGCGGCGAATGAAAGTTTGGCGACCGACACTGGCATATGTCCTCGGTGCGGGGCAAATCGGTTTGCTGACTACCTTGGTGTTGAAGCTGCGCGGATTGCAAGTCTACACACTCGCGCGCGGTGAAGCGCCGAACCTGAAGAGCGAAATCGTTAGCGGTTTGGAAGCGAATTACGTCAGCACCAAAAAAACGTCGATGGCGGAATTGGTAAAGCAAACCGGCCGACCCAATTTGATCGTTGATGCCACCGGCAGCAGTGCCTTGGCATTCGAAGCGATGCAACACATCAGCCACAACGGTGTTGTCGTCTGGACGAGCATCACCGGTGGTAGCAAGAAGATCGAAGTCCCTTCGGATCCAATCAATTTGAATTGGGTACTAGGAAACAAGTTGCTCTTAGGAAGCGTCAACGCAAACCGGACTCACTTCGAAAGCGGCATCCGAGACCTTGCTCTTGGCGATGTCATGTACCCCGGCGTGTTAGAAAAAATTCTAACGACACCGGTCAACGGACTGGACCAGTACAAAGAGATGATGCGGCTGCTTGTGGAAGACAACGATGCGTTGAAAGTCTATGTCAACGTCGCTGATGCCTAGGCGATCGGCAGATTAATCTCTACCGTAGTGGACAAGGTTACGAGTCGTCCTGGCTATCTCATGGCGCCCGGTGGCTCGTAACCTCGTCCAATACATCAGTTATCGCTGCTATTGATGTTCCCTGGCGGTGAAATCACGTAGCGGCGTCTCTCCGAGACGTCGAATCCCGCGAGTCTCGGAGAGACTCGCCTATATGTTTGCGGCTTTGCCGCCTTACCATTGATTGGCATATTTATCCTTGCCGTTCGCCTTAGTGCTGGTCCATTGCCCGAAGAGCGATTGCAAGATTGTGTATAACAACGTGGGCGTCAGCCACCAGAAGCAATGACTGTCACATAATTAGCCCGACGCGGCATATTCTCGCAACTGCTCAATCGCTCTTATCATAGCGGGGCGATCGATGCTGTGGACGTCGATTGGTTGGCCCACGTCGGTCAACATCGTGACGGTTAATCGACCGCCCAGGTGCTGTCGAAATTCTTCCAAACCATCCAGTAAACACGCAACCGGTTCAAGCGAATCGTCCCACAGCGGCAACCCGAGAGTCGCTAGGCAATCACAGACTGCCGTGGCATGTTCCTGTGGCAATCCATGTTTGAGCGACGAGTAAAGCGTATCAATAGCAACACCAATGCCGACTGCCTCGCCATGACGCAAGCGATAAGCCGTCAAGGGTTCAAGTTTGTGTGCCGACCAGTGTCCAAAGTCCAGGGGACGGGCTTCGAGCATCTCGAACGGGTCGCCGCCTTCGGTGATGTGTCGCATGTGGGCAACGCACGAATGGTGAATCGCTTGAACCGCGACATCCATCTCGCGATCACGAATCGCAGCGGCATTCTCGCACAACCAAGCGAACTGTCGTGGCGATTTCAGGAGCGATACTTTCACTGCTTCGCTGAACCCGCTACGAAAATCACGATCGGGAAGCGATTTCAACAGCGCCCTGTCGTTGATCACTGCCCACGGTACAGCGAACGTCCCAATCCAATTCTTCTTGCCAAAGTAGTTAATCGCATTCTTGACACCCACACCCGAATCCGCTTGGGCAAGGGTTGTTGTCGGGATACGAACTAAGCGGATGCCGCGGTGGGCGATTGCGGCAGCATAGCCGACCGCATCAAGCAACGCTCCTCCGCCAATCGCGATGATGTAGCTGCGACGATCCAATCCGAAACGTTCAATCGTTGAAAGTAGTTCGTCAATCGCTTGCGTTGAGTTCTTGATGTCTTCACCACCAAACAGTGAGATGGCTGGAGAGACGAGTTCAATGTCGGAATGTTCCTCCAGCTTGGTGACGATTTTGTTGGCGGCACTACTACTGGTGACCAAGGATGCTTCGATCCACACGAGAACTCGCGGGCGAGCGTCGTCATCACGCTTGGCAGCCAGCAATTCAACAAGCGTCGAAAAGCATTCGCCACCGAGATCGGATGTCTCTCGCAGTCGATGTACAAACGGAACAGCAAACGAAATATCGAGTGAATGCGATTCGAGCGAGTGCGATTCTAGTGGACGGGAGGAAGCTGACTTCGGCATTAAAAGCGAGTGGTCGGAGTTGATGGAAGGGTACGGCACGGTCATCGCGATTCAGGCAATTATCTCTGTCGTCTGGGGCTACAGCGACTGCTGCTGCCAACCACGGTTCGGTATCTTAACGAATCGAATTCATTTATTTTACTCTAACCCAACAAACCCAGTATGAAACGCAATCGACTCGGCAGCAGCGGGGTGGTGGTATCGGATATCTGCATGGGGACGATGACGTTCGGCTCGCAATGCGACGAAGCGACCAGCCAGGCAATTTGCGACCGAGCTTGGGAGGCTGGAGTTGATTTCTTTGACACCGCCGAAGTCTATCCCGTCCCGCCCAAACGAGAAACCGTCGGTTTGACGGAAGAGTTTTTCGGTCGTTGGCTAAAAAACAAACCCCGCGAAGCCGTGATTGTGGCGACCAAAGTGACTGGTCCCGCCCACGGTTGGTTTTGTCCGCCGGTGCGTCACGGACATACCGCACTGGATCGCCGCCAGATTATCGCCGCCTGTGACGATTCGCTGCGACGACTCCAAACCGACTATATCGACTTGTACCAGACGCATTGGCCCGACCACGGGATGCCCTACGAGGAAGTACTCGGTGCGTTGACCGAGCTTCGCAGCGCTGGAAAGGTCCGAGTGATCGGATGCAGCAACGAAACCTGTTGGGGAGTCATGAAAAGTCTGTGGCGAGCCGACGTATGCGGCGTCGACCGTTACGAGACCGTACAGAACAATTTCAGCTTGATCAATCGTCGCTGTGAGAGTGAGTTGGCTCAGGTCCTGCGCCGCGAGGGCCTCAGTTTGCTGCCGTATTCACCTTTGGGCGGCGGCGTGCTGACGGGCAAATATCAACTTGGGCCACCGATCGGTGCTCGGTTTACTGAGTACTTGACGACGGGAGCTGAACGTCAAAAACGAATGGCTCAGCGGTTCGTCAATTCACGCAGTGTCGCTGCGACTGCGAAGTTTATCGAAATTGCCCAATCAATCGGCGTCGGTGTAACCGCCTTGGCTCTCGCATGGAGCCGACAACATGACTTCGTCGCCAGTACGATCGTTGGCGCGACGTCGATTGCACAGCTCGACGAATCCCTGCTGGCCAGAGACCTGGTTCTCGACAACGAAACTCTCTCGCGGATTGATGCTGTCGATGTTGAGATTCCGACCCCCATGACTGAGGACGGCTTGCGGCGGTTGTAATCGCATGACCGCGATAGGTATCACGTCGCACGGAACCACTTCTGTCGATGGACGTAGCAGCAGATGTCGAAGGCATCGGTTACCCTGGTTGTTGTCATCGATAACTCATCGCCCTGCTTGGTTCGAATCCGCAAGGAAATGCAACTGTGTACCGATTCTTGATCCTCGTGTTTGCCACGATCTGGACGACGCTAGTGTTCGCTGAGTCCAGCATTCGACGCCCCAATATTGTGTGGATTGTGGGCGAGAATTTTGATCTCGACTTTGGGTGTTATGGTGCAGCCAACGTTGCGACTCCCAACATTGATTCACTCGCGGCGGCCGGTATCCGCTACACGAATGCGTTTTCGACATCGCCCGTGTGTGCGCCCAGTCGCTCGGCGCTAATGACGGGGATGTATGCAACGACGACGGATATGCACCCGATGCGATCACACCGCAGCGACTCTTATCGATTGCCCGAAGGCATCCGACCGCTGACCCATCGTTTACAAGAGGTGGGCTATCAAACGGCGAACATTACCCATCTCGGCAACAAAATAGTGGGCACCGGCAAGCTGGATTTGAACTTTGTCAATGAAGGAGATGTATACCAATTCAAACAATGGTCCGAGATCGACAAAAGCAAGCCGTACTTTGCACAATTCAATATGCCCGAGGCCGAATACGACATCTACGATCGCAAGTCGGCGGAAAAGGAACGCGTGGCGTGGGTTGGTGAGGAATGGCATCCGAAAATAGCAACGCCCCAGAACGTAACACCGCCGCCCTACTATCCTGAGCATCCGATTGTCCGTGAAGAATGGGCGCGGTACTTGAACTCGGTAACCGGCATGGATGTTCGTGTGGGTTGGATTCTTGAACAACTTATTGCCGACGGTGTCAATGACGACACGGTCGTGATTTTTTTCGCGGACAATGGCCGTTTAGAAGCTCGCGGTATCCACTGGTGCTTTGACAGCGGATTGCATGTGCCTCTGGTGATCCGCTGGCCCAAGAACTATGCATCGCCGCCAGAGATCGCCGCAGGTCGAGTTGACTCACGAATTGTCAGCCTGATCGATGTGACGGCGACGACGCTGGCGATCGCAGGAATCGACCCACCAGCGATCATGCAGGGTCGATCATTGTTGGGTAAACCGGCGCGTCCGGCGCGACAGTTCGCGTTTAGCGCACGTGATCGCATTGATGAGACAGAGATCGTCCAGCGAAGCGTTCGCGACCAACGCTATCACTACATTCGAACATTTACCGATGGTGCTGGTTTCACAACGCTGAATCGCTATAAAGAAAAATGTTTCCTGGTACAGCCGCTCATGCGGGAGCTGTTTGCCTCGGGAAAACTGTCGGGTCCGCCGGCCGGCCTGATGCAACCGTTTGCACCGGAGATGTTGTTTGACACCAAGTTGGATCGATTTGAAATCAACAATCTGGCGGCTTCCCCAGACCCGGAACACCAGCGGGTGCTGCAGAGGATGCGTACGGCCCTGGAGGTTTGGATGGCGGAAACGGGTGACCTGGGGCATGTCCCGGAGCCACGTGACGTCGTCGCTCCTTTGGAGAAAGAGATGCACGATTGGTTCGGAACACCCGTCAATTAGTGGATTGATTGACACAACCGTTATGGTCGGCACCCATTGCCAGCCGGAGAGTTTCGCCAATCATGAACTCGAGCACTTTCGCACAAGTTTACCCGAACCGTGTGCTACGTTCTTTTTAGCCAAACCTTCCAACCAGAGCTGCCGTCAAGGTCAACCACAACGACCCAGTGACCTGACGGCAGCTCTCCCACTCAATGCTCCGAAAGGACTTTTACGTGACAGTTTCTATCGCTGACGACCTGACTGCTGAGAAAAATGTCGTGACCTTGGATCGTCGCCGCAATGATCGACGTGACGCGAAGAGCCCAGTCGCTGACAGCTCCGAGCTGAAGGCTCCTCGGCGTAAGAAACAACGTCGTCGTCACATTGACCCGACCACGTGTGAACGGGACTACAACGATGAAGAAATCGCGTTCATGCGAGCGATGGATGATTACAAACGCGCTAGCGGGCGCATGTTCCCCACGTGCAGCGAAGTCCTGGAAGTGATTCGCTCGCTCGGGTACGTCAAACCAGCCGCCGAGCCGGTAGCTGATGAAGATTACTGCGAAGAAACCATTGAAATGGTCATCGCCGATTAGTTCCGAGCGTCCCGTGCATTGTCACGGGATCGCAAACAAGCGATATTTCAACACCGCTTTGATGGTCCGCTGCCCATGCCGTGTTGAGCCGTCAGAGCGGTGTTTTTTTTGGAATACATCGGTGCCAAACGGTCTAAGAATTCTCGTCGTCTATCTTTGGGCGAGTCCCTACACGATGTTAGGGATCATGATCGGTCTGTTATTGGGTGGTCGCTTTCAGCGTACTGGCGGTGTGATTGAAATCTACGGACCACAGGTAGCAGCCGTCTTGGCTCGGCTTCCCGTCAATGCCATGGCGATGACTTTGGGCCATGTCGTTTTTGGACGCACGAGAAAGGCTCTCGAAATCACGCGTTTGCACGAACGTGTTCATGTGCGGCAATACGAGCATTGGGGAATCGTGTTTGTTCCAGCCTACTTATTGGAATCGATTTGGCTGTATGCTCGCAAACGAGATGGGTATCTCGAGAACCATTTCGAAGTCGAGGCCTATGCGGAAGCGATGCCGAATGGGAGCTCGCCGAATGAACAACAGTCGACGAAACCGTGAATCTGGTATTGTCACGGCGCAGCCACAATCGGTATGAGGCTGAGATTCGACTGTTCGTTCTTGGGTCTCGAAAAATCGAGCCCGCAAAGAAACTGGAGACCTAAGATGTCCTCTCATTGGATCGACCCTTCGACCTGCAGGTCTTTAGCGGTTCTTGTGGAATCGGTGATCGGGCCGATGTTAATGCAGCACTCCTCGCCTGTTTGTTTGGATTTAGATATTGATCTGCAGATCGAGGTTCCCGGAGATGCGACCGCCACCGTGGAATTGATTCGGGCACTGACGCGACAGTCGCTCGAAGAGATGCCTGAGGGCGGCGATCTGACAGTAACTGTGTGTGAAACTGCAGGAACTATCGATCTGGAAATGGCTGATACGGGCTGCGACATCGAACACCGTATTCAACGAATTCCCATGACTGCAGCTGTCATTGGCGCTCAAGTGAGCTGGCAAAACTGTCCTCAAGGCGGCGCGGCAGTGACGGTCAGTTTCCCGATACGGACTGAGTCTTTGCGAAAAGTCGCGTAAGGATATTCGCGATGCTCGGTGTGCTGCAAAACAATACTCTCACGGCGCTAGAGCAGACGTTGTCGTTTGCGCAAAAACGTCATGAATTGCTCACGGGAAACGTCGCCAACTTGGATACGCCCGGCTATCGAGCCCGCGATTTGGATGTTGGCGATTTCCAAAACGCGTTGGCTGAATCGCTCGAGTCGGCTCGAAAACCAAGCCCAGTTGATGGGGCTCGACCGGTAACTCGCGACGACATATTGCGTGGCCCACGTTCGGCAATGGAGCAAGTTGTCTTTCACGACGGCAGTGACGTATCACTCGAACACCAAGTGACTGAGATCAGCAAGAACCAACATTTGCACAACTTGGCAATCACGACGATGCGCAGCCAGTTTTCGTTGCTTCGTGCGGCAATTACCGAGCGTGCGTAGAGAAACTCGAAGGAATTTAGCGAATGATTAAGTCCATTGATATCAGCACTTCGGCGCTGGTTGCACAACGTACGCGATTGAACGCTATCTCCGGCAATATAGCCAACATTTCTTCGATTAAAGACGAGAACGGCGACGCAAAACCGTACAAGGCACGACAAGTCATCTTCCAGACGGATGACGAAATGACGACCACGGGTGCTTCGGGTGTAAAGGTGTCCGAAGTCAAAACGGACGAAGCCGAGCCGCTTTATCGTTATCAACCGAACCATCCACTTGCGATCAAAGATGGCAAGTGGGCGGGATACGTTGCTTACCCGAATATCGATTTGACGACTCAAATGGTCGACGCAATGGAATCGACAAGGGCGTACGAAGCGAACATCGGTGTGATGGAAATCACCAAGAGTCTAGGTCGCGAAACACTTAGTATCCTCGCATGAGAATCAGTGTCCAACCGATCCCACGTCCAGCGTCGCTGGTAGCGCCGCCGCGTCCGGCTTCGCCATTTCAAACAGGCGCGACGGTCGGTGCGAGCAACACATTTGCGGACTTGTTGGCGGGACAGGTCAAGCAGGTCAATCAAATGCAGAGCGGTGCCGACTCGGCAATGCAATCGTTGCTCACCGGCGGCGACGTCAATGAGGCTGAAGTCCTCACTGCTGTTCAAAAGGCCGATCTTGCATTCCGGATGCTGTTACAAGTTCGCAACAAGCTGATGGAAGCGTACCGTGAAGTCCAGCAGATACAGATATAAAGCGAAAAGAGGCCGACCCCTGACCCCTTTTCAGCACAACCAACCTGGCCAATTACTCCATGTCCTTGATCAGCGATACGACCGATTCACTACGAGAAACATTTTCGGCGATGCCAATGCAGTCTCGCGTCATCTCGGGATTGCTCGTGGCCGCAATCGGTATTGGGTTAGCTTTTCTGGTTCAAGGCGGATCGACTCGTGATGCGGAGTATCTGTTTGGTGGAAGCTCACTTGGCGAGAGCGAACTCAATGAGATTGAACTGGCATTCAGCAAAGCCGGACTCAATGCATGGGTGCGAGAAGGACGACGTTTGCGAATTCCCAATGAGGATCGCGACAAATACTATGCCGCGCTCGAAGAGTCGGCGAGTTTACCAATGTCGTTGCGCAGCAACCTGCAGCAAGCGATAGCCCGCAACAATCCGCTGGAATCGAATGAACAACGCACTTCTCGCGAGATGCATGCTAAAGAGCAGGACCTTGGGGCAAAGATCTCACAGTTCTCTGACGTGCGATGGGCCAGCGTGGAGTATGATCGCGGCGAACGTCGCGGCATGAGTGCGTCAAGGCCGCAAAGTGCCAGCGTCGTGGTCACTCCAGAGGGTCTAGACCCTCTTTCGCGAGTTCGCGTGCAACAGATCAAGGAATTGATTCGCGGCTCGTTCGCTGGTATGAGTAGCGATGATGTTGTCGTCATCGACACGAACTCCAGCACATCGCTTGCCGATGCCGATGACGCCGATCCGATGCTCAGGAAACGTCGCGAAGCGGAAGCAATGGTCGAGCAAAAAGTCCGCAGTATGCTCGTCGGTTATGGTGAAATTCGAGTCGCCGCATATGCCGATATTGACCCGACCATGGATACGGAAAAAACGGTCCTCAAGTACGATGCAGAACGTACAACAACGAAAGAATCGTCGCGAAAAAGCGAATCGACCAGCAATCGCCCGCTCAATCGAGGCGTACCGGGCGTTGAACCCAATGCCATCGGCAACCGCCCCCAGAGTATCGAAGCGGATGCGGAAACGAATCGCATCAAGGACGAGGAACGCGAAAGTAATGGAGTCGTGGGTCAACAGTACGAAAGCTCGCGAATGGCATCGTTAGCTGTGCGGCGGATTCGCGTTTCCGTGGGATTACCCAGTAGCCTGTTTCAGAGAATTTGGCCTCAGGTGTATCTGCGAAAGAATCCTGGAACCGATATCAAAGACATCCCGCCGATGCAAACCGCAGACTTGCTTGAACTGAAAGAAAGCACGGTCACCAACATCAAGACCGCTATCATTCCGCTGTTACCCGATGTTGCTGCTGGCGAAGATCCCTTACCGCTTGTTGAAGTTTCGGAGTATCCAGATCTCCCGCTCGAACCCGGCTTTGAAACCAAGACATCTGATATTGCACTGACCTGGATTGCAAACTCTTGGCGAACAATAGCCATGGTCGCCTTGGCGCTTGTTGCTTTGTTAATCGCCAGATCAGCGATCCGCTCGACCACCACAACACCTGCGGAATTCAACGAGGGCTTTGGATTGGAATTGCCAGCGCCGCCACCTGTCGTCGAGGAGGCTGGCGAGGGCAGTGAGCGAATGACCATCACCGGTGGTTCGCTTAAGGACGAGCTGATCGTCTTGGTTGAGAAAAATCCGGAAGTCGCAGCTAACGTTATTCGCGCTTGGGTGGGTGAAGCGGCGTAATGCTCTTCACATGGTCCGCGGTCATCTCGTACAAACGAAGTTCCACGGTAGGGAATGACGTTTTCGGATTGGGTGACCCGTATGTCGAGCGAGCGAGAAGCTGCACTGCGAAGAATTGCTATCGTAATGAGCAGCTTGCCGGTGCCGATAGCTTCGCGGTTGCTTGGTTCGCTCGATGCAGAAACGACGCGAACGGTTCGCCGCTCGATGACCGCGTTGTCGGATGTTGATCCGCTCGAACGAAAACGAGCTCTGCAGGCGTTCTCGGGATCGCTACGACAACAGCAGTCAAATCCAAAGCCCACCAGCGAGGACGAAATCTTATTAACCGCCGTCCGCCGTAGCGAAACAACACCTGACTCTCTACAAGCGAAAGCAAATGCACCTGACTCGCCCGGTATTTCAAAGGATGCTCTTTCTTCCTTGGCGTTTTTAGGTGACGTCGAAGACGACAACTTGGTGCGAATGGTTGCCGGTGAACACCCTCAAACCGTTGCACTTGTGTTGGCTGCGATCGCTCCGGCACAGGCAGCACGAGTCTTGCCACGATTGGAACCGAACCTGCGAATCGATGCGATCAGCCGCATTGGTCGACTGGGCGATATCCCCACGGAGATGGTCGACGAGTTGGCCGATCACTTGCGAGTGCGAATGGCGTCAGCGATCCGGCCAAGCCGAACACCAAGCGGACAACACCGGATTGATGCAATTTTTGCCGCTATGCCGCAAGACCCACGGTATAAAGCGAACTCCGAAAGCGTTGACGATCAACATCAACAACCGCTTGCTGAACAAGCAAGCGAAACAGCCGCTGTGTCGGAAGCGGTCGCTCCGCCACTGCGAATTGCACCGGAGACCAAATTCGAGAACAACTGGTCGACCGACGATGTTCACCAGCATTTGCTTCGCTTACCCGCTGTCGAACTTCGCGATGCCCTCGCGAATGTCGAGACTCGCGATGCGCTGCTCACGCTGTGTGGACTTCCCAGTCACATCACCGATGCTGTAATCACAACGCTTCCTAAAGCTGCTGGAAAACAAATCCGCATGCAACTTCTGCAGATCGGAGCAATGGAATTGAGAGAAATTGACTCTGCGAAAGAACGTGTCGCGTTGGCATCGATGCCGAAACGTTCAGCACCAGCGATACGGGACACCTTGTCGACAAATTCAATACCCGTCGCGGCGTAATGATCAGACTGACTAAAAGCTTGTAATACCGGATCTCATGGCCACTGTCCTTAAACCGCCGAAACTTGCGAGCGTGTCACCACGTAACGCTCCAACAGCTCAACCTTCAACGACGCCCGAGCCCGCTTTATCTCAATCACTAGAAGCTAACCCAACCACGGGACTTGCTGGGTTCAATCTTACCGATTTGGCTGAGGACGGACGACGGCAACTCGATCGCTGTCGCGAACTTGCCACGCGAATGATCGGCGAGGCTAAAGTCCAAGCGGATGCCGTTCGCAAGCAAGCGGAGCTGCAAGGCTATGCCGAGGGACTCCAACGTGCCAGCGAGGACAACGACAAAAAAATCAAGACTGCCGCCGAACAACTTGCCAAGGACCAACTTGCCTTGCTGTACTCGGCGGTGGAACAACTCTACCGCAGTCACGAAACTTGGATGAACGAGTTCGCTCAATCACTGACTTCGATCTCGTTGTCCGCGGCCGATCGCATCGTTCGGGCGAAACTGGAGTCGGAGCGGGCGATCTTGATTCGTTGGGCCGCCGAAGCGATTGCTAGTACTCGTGCGGCATCGAAATTGACTCTTGCGTTGCACCCCGAGATGCTTGTCGAACTGGGTGAGTTGCTCGATGACATGGTTGCTTCACCAGAGTTCCCCAACGATACGCATGTGATACCCGATGCGACGCTGTCGATGACCGACATCGTGGTCCGACAAGAAGGTGGCGACATCCAGGCCGGTCTCGCGGCACAACTTGAACGTCTATCGGAGATGCTCGGATGAGTGAATTCATCTTGCGAACGCCGAAGCTGCTCAGCCCCAACGTTGCACAATCGCGAGTAAGCCAGACATTGATGCTGCGCGTGACCGGACAGGTGGCGTCGGTTCAAGGTGATTGCATTGAATTACGAGGGATGACCGCACCGATTGGCGCCGTGTGTGAGCTAAACGCTGTGACGGGCCAACGATGTTTGGCTCGCGTGATTGGCTTTCGCGGCGTCGCTCCGATCTTGGCGCCAATGGAGCGAATCGAACGTATCTCTGCTGGCGATCCGGTGCGATTGGTCGATACACATGCCAAACTGTATGTGGGTGAAGCCTTATGTGGTCGCGTGATTGATGCGTTCGGACGCCCAATCGACGGCAAACCAATCCCCGAGGACCTGCGAGTTGTTGCTGCGGACGGATCGCCGCCGGACTCACTTGATCGGCCGCCGATCGATACGCCGCTGGAAACTGGCGTACGTGCGATCGATACCATGTTGACGTGTGGCGTGGGACAGCGGCTGGGAATTTTTGCCGGGTCGGGTGTCGGGAAAAGCACACTGTTGGGCATGATCGCTCGCGGAACGAAAGCGGATCGTGTCGTCATTGGAATGGTTGGTGAGCGAGGCCGCGAAGTTCAAGAGTTTATCCAGCGATGTCTTGGCGAGCAGGGACTTAAACGAAGTGTTGTTGTCGTAGCCACGAGTGATCGACCGGCAGCCCAGCGGGTTTCAGCCGCTTGGACCGCGACTGCGATCGCTGAATCTTTTCGCGACGAAGGCAAGAACGTGTTGTTGCTGATTGACAGTGTCACGCGTTTCGCAATGGCTCAACGTGAACTTGGTTTAGCGGCTGGCGAACCGCCTACGACCCGCGGCTATCCACCCAGCGTGTTCAACATGATGCCGCGGTTGGTCGAACGCGCCGGACGTACGAACCATGGTTCGATCACTGCGTTTTACACGGTTCTTGTCGAAGGTGACGACAACAACGAGCCGATCGCCGATACTCTCCGCGGGCTACTGGATGGTCACATCGTTCTCAGCCGAGCCTTAGCGTCAGAGTCCCATTGGCCGCCGATCGATGTCTTGGAAAGTCTGAGTCGATTGCAGCCACATCTGGTTTCACAGCAAGTCAATGCGATGGTCTCTCAAGCACGAGGGCATTTGAGCGAGTATCGGCGCAATGCCGACTTGATCTCGATTGGTGCCTACCGCGCCGGCAGTGATCCACGAGTCGATCGCGCGATCGCTATGCGTGAACCGCTTAAGACGTTCCTGACGCAAGAATCAAGCGTTTTTTCGCCGCTCGCTCAAGCTCAAAATCAATTGTCGTTGGTGCTTGCGATGGCACCGCCAGCCACTGTTTAGAGTTCATTTCGGATACTTTGTTAAGACGCAACAATGAAACAAGCTTTCCGATTTGCCACGTTACTGAAATGGCGCGAGCGCGAGCGAGACGAAGCGGGTGTTGCCGTCGGTCAAGCTAACGAAGCAATCCGTCGGATTGATGACCAGCGCGAACAAATCGCGGTTCAGCAGCAACAAATCAAATCAGCGTCGTCGGCAACAAAAATCGGTTCGTTGGCCGTCGATCGGTTGATCGCCGACGGTCGATATGTCATGCAGTTGGAAATTGAATTGCGGTCGCTTGCCGAAACAAGAATGAAGCTTGTTGAAGCATTGCAACAGCGGCAACAGCGATTGATCTTGGCCGAGGCGGAAGTCAAACGATTTGAACGGCTAAGAGAAATTGATCGTGCGGCCGAGCAAAAAGTGTTCCAGCGGCGAGAACAGATGATTCTTGATGAAGCCATGACCAATCGTTGTTTGATGAACCGCCGCGCAGCACGTTCGAAGTAGGGTGTTCTTTCATGTCTGAAAAACTAATGCGTTGGTTCGCCGTGTTCTGTGTTGGCACCGTGATCACTCAAATGATTCTGTTTGGATACTTTCTCGCGCGGGGAACGCTCACTGGGGAAACGCTCACCAAAGTCATTGCCTTGGCCAACGGGATCGACATCACCGGCAATCGACTGCAGCAAATCCTGCAGCGTGGACAAGACCGCGAGCAGCCTGACTTTTTTGAAATCCTCGACGCCAGAAAATCGGACGGACTGGATTTCGACATGCGCCAGCGAAGCATGGAAGTGATGCGAGACGAAGTCACTTCACTTCTCGCGGAACTGAAAGTAGAGCGCGATCGATTTGATGAGCGTCGTGAAGCGTTCGACAAACGACTTGAGGAAATTCGCCAGGGTGCTCAAGAGGAAGGCGTGAAACAGGTCCAACGTACGCTTCAAACACTTGATGCTGCTCAGGCAAAAGACCAACTCTTGAGAATCTATGACGATGAAAGAATTGATGAGGTCGTCAATATCATTCAAGCCATGCCCACAGAAAAACGAAAAGATATCCTGGGGGAGTTTGTTACGCCTGAAGAAGCGGACAAGCTGCACGAGATTTTTCGACGCATTGGCGACGGGATTCCTTCCGCAGCGATGATCGAACAAGCAAAATAACATTCCCCACGACTGTCTAGCTTTCGGGGGGGAGCTGTAAATTGTCCGATTCTGAACGAACTAGCCTGACGGTGTCGCCGGTGTCAGTTGCGCCGGCAACTACGACGGAATCGTCGCGTCGGCAGCTGTCGGGGCTTGCATTTGCGACAAACCCCTCGGGCTTGGTCGATGCGTTTGCTCAAGTCTTTGCCCGCATGTCACAGACGCAAATCGAAAAGCCTACGACTATTGTCGATTCAAAATCCAAATCTACCGATGATGCGCTTGAGGCGAAGAAAACCGAGCCCAGCCAGCGTAGTAACGAGGACGAGGACGCTGACGAAGTAACCGAATCCGTGAAGCCCGCGTATCTGCAGGCGATCGCCACGCCCACACATGAAACCGAGCCAGTAGCAGAGGTCGCAAAGTCCGCTGTCGTCCCTGTGGACCAGGAGCGATCCGAGGGCGCGAACTCGTCAAACGCTCCGTCTGCAGCGCCATCAGAAAAACTGTCCGAGGCAACCGAAGTCCCTCCCTTGGGCGAACCAAACAACGACAACGGAGAGGTTTCAATTTCCAATGCCCAGATGCCCAAAGAACGTTTGAATCAGAATAGGGCAACGCAGGACAATCTCTCGAGTAAGGTAGATACAACTGCAACTCCTGATCAATCGAGTTTCACTCCTGCGGTTGCAACGACCAACGCGAGCGTGAATGACACAGCTGTCGTGAACGAACCCACTACCGTGAGTCCGTTGGTTAATTCGAAGCAGTCAAAAAACGACGATTCCGACAACGCGAATTCGCGAGGACGAGCGAGATACAGTGGTCAGCGGAATGACTCAGCAACCAATGACCAATCTACTCGGCCATCGGCACCGCCGCCGACAAAAGTGGAAGCGGTGCAGTCTCTACCAGCACTCGCTAATGAACAACAGTCTGCTACGAGCAACACCACAGCATCGACGGTGATGCCGAAGACAGACGCCGCTTTGCCCAATTCACCGGCGTTCGCTAGTGCAGCAGTAACCGCGTTCAGTCGCAGCGATGTTGCCACCGTTGCGACTGTCAAATCGGCATCCGCGTCCCCAAGTGTTGCCAATGCGTCAGTGTCCGCTGGGAATGCTGTCGGCGAGCGAACGGCTAGCGCTCCGCGAGCGAACTCGGCGAAGTCAACGTCGACCGCTGACGCAGTGACTCGCGCGAAACTTGTGCAGCGAGTCAGCAAAGCATTTCACCATCTCGGGAACGACGGCGGCATCGTGCGTTTGCGTTTGTCGCCGGCGGAACTCGGCAGTGTTCGCGTGGAGATGCAGGTTTCCGGTCGCAAGGTAACAGCGCGCGTCGTCGCCGAAACCGAAGTGGCCAGTGGACTGCTGCGTGAGCATGTTGGTGACTTGCGCGCACGATTGGAAGCTCAAGGGATGCAAGTCGAGCGTATTGAGATCGATACGGAAGATCGATTGCAAGATCGTAGCGACAACCAAACTGGGCGTGAAACACAACAACAAGAACAGGACTCGCAACCCTGGCGTCGGCAACCGGCAGCGACTGGCACAAGACTGCGGCCGAGTGCACAGCAAGTTTCGCAGTCAGTTTCACCAACACTTACGGCGCACTCTGTTGCCAACGGCGGTGTTGATGTCCGTCTATGACGTGCGTTTGCTCTCGCGTTCGCAAAGCTCGAAACGCTACACGAATACTGGAAAGAATCGTTGTCACCGCGATTCCTAACCAGTCTCTATCAAGCGATGCAAAGGCTATCGACGATGTCTGCAATCACGCAAAATGCTACGACTGAATTCACTGCAGCGCAACAAGCCGGGCGAGCGGGGACCAATAGTGATCCCTACAACGATTTAGGCACTGAAGGATTTCTAAAGTTGCTCATCAACGAACTGCAAAATCAGGACCCGCTCAATCCGATGGACAACGCGGCGATGGTGCAGCAAATCGGAGAAATTCGCCAAATCAGCGCCACCGATTCACTGACGAATACACTCACCGGACTGTCCAATAATCAGGAATTGGTAACCGCAAGCGGGCTGATCGGTCGGACGGTCACAGGACTGGCGACGGATTCAACAAGCGTCACCGGCACCGTCGAAAGAGTGACTGTAGAAACCAATGCTGAGAACAATTCACGTTCTGTCAAAGTTCACGTCGATGGAAAGACGATGGAAGTAAAGAATATTCGTGAAATTCAGATTGGGTAAACCTTAGGGGACTCCGCCGATGGGACTCGCTTCAGCACTGACCACCGCACTGACGGGATTGAGTGCAGCCGAAACGCAGATCGATGTTATCGGCAACAACTTAGCGAACTCACAAACGGTGGGCTTCAAAAGTTCTCGGACAGTGTTCGCGAATCAATTTCTGCAAACGCTGTCACTCGGATCAGCGCCTACCGCGGACAACGGTGGTAACAACCCTCGCCAAATTGGGCTCGGTGTTCAAGTCGCTGAGATTCAAGCCAATCACAACCAAGGCACCATCGAGATCAGCAGCAGTCCGTCGGATTTGGCAATCCAGGGCGATGGGTTCTTTATTGTGCAGGGTAACTCCGGCGAGCGGTTGTATACTCGCAATGGGATTTTTAAGCTCAACGCCGATGCAGAGCTGGTTAATTCAACTGGCCAGCGACTGTTGGGTTACGGCGTTGATGACCAGTTTCGGCTGCAAGAAACTCGCCTGGTGCCGTTGAAGGTACCCTTGGGAACTGAAAGCATCGCCAAGGCAACCGAAAACGTCAACTTTGAAGGAACGCTGACACCACTGGGCGACGTGGCGACGGTTTCACAGGTAATTGAAAGTACGGTTCTCGGAGACGCCAAAGTGCCGCGTCCAGATGCCAGTGGAATTGGAATTAGCGGCGCTCCGTTCGCTGACGCAGCAAGCGTCACCGTCAACAACGCTGGCGCTGGAACACTTGCTGCGGGAACGTACCAATACAAAGTCATGTTCGTGGATACTTCGGGGAACGAGACCGTGCCGAGTTCGGCGATCTCAGCCACGGTCGGCCCCAGCGGACGCGTGGACCTGAGCAATTTGCCGGGCGATCCAACCTCCGGCAACTTTCCGACCGTGAATGTGTATCGCACAGCGCCCGGCGGTTCCGATTTTTTCTTTCTCGGCTCAGCAGTCTCGGGTGCAACGTTTACCGACGATGGTTCAAGTCCATTAACGGCCAATCGACTCAACGACACGTTGCTGACCGGCAACTACACCTACATGGTGACCTACTTCAAAAATGGCGAGCCGGAAAGTCGACCCAGCGTGCTGATCGGACCGCAAAGCATTTCTAATGGAAGGGCAAGCTTACGAAACTTACCGATTCCTCCAGCACCGCCAGTTGACGGCGGCTTTCCGTCCTACGACGAGGTGCGCATCTATCGCAATCTCGCTGGTGATCAAAACAACTTTTATCTCGTGGACACCGTGCAACCGGGTGAAACGTTCACCGATGGACGTTCTGATGCGGATATCGCCGACTTAACCGCTCCGGGAAACAAGTTGCTCAACTTGAATGGTCCAACGATCAACAGCAGCACGTTACTCACCGATGTTCTAAAACGTGAAGGGGCAACCTACGAACAATTGTTTCGTGAAGGCACGCTCAGCTACAGCGGACGCAAAGGTGGACGGGCACTGGGAGAACAAAGCTTTGAAATCAAAGCAAATAGCACCGTCCAGGATCTGATCGACTTTATCGAAGCCGCCTCAGGCATCCAAACTGTACAGGTTGACTCACAAAACCCAATCCCTGCATCGGAGAACCGGATTCCAGGCGAGACGGGTACGTTAGTTCCCGGCGGCTACATCACCAACGGTGCTCTACGGTTTGTCAGCAACACGGGCGAACTCAATGCTTTGGAGATCGACCTATCAGCATTCACATTGACCGATACGCTGGGAAATATCACCACGCCCAACGTCGCATTTGGCGTGACTCAACAAGCCGTCGGGCAAAGCGCCGCAAGTGACTTCATCGTTTATGACTCGCTCGGCGTTCCGATTAATGTTCGCGTCACCGCAACGCTGGAAAGCCGTTCAGACACTGAGACCGTGTATCGCTGGTACGCGGACAGTCCCGACAATCAAGAGTTGAACGGGACTAATATCTCGGTGGGCACTGGACTTTTGAAGTTCGATGGCAATGGCAACTTCGTCAGTACGACCAGTGATCGTATCGCGATTGACCGGCATGGTGTGCCGAGCGTCTCGCCACTGCAGTTCAAAATCGACTTCACGGCGGTCTCAGGACTGGCAACACAAGATGCATCACTCGCAGCGACGCGTCAGGACGGTAGCGAACCAGGCGTCCTGAACTCCTATATCGTCGGCGAAGACGGTGGTATTCGCGGTGTGTTCAGCAACGGAATCACTCGCAGCTTGGGACAATTGCAACTTGCACGATTCGCTAATCCCGTTGGCTTAGAATCCAAAGGCCTAAACCTTTACACGCAAGGCATCAATACGGGTTTGCCAGTGCAAGGCTCGCCCGGCGAGAATGGTATCGGTAGCGTCATCGGAGGCGCGCTGGAACTGAGCAACACGGATATCGGTAAAGACTTGATTACGCTGGTGCTAGCGAGCACCCAATATCGCGGTAATAGCCGCGTGATCACGACTAGCCAACAATTGCTCGATGAGCTGTTGAACCTCCGACGATAAGACCGATTCGCGCCCAACTCTTGACCAGCGTCAGCAAACCGCAATAGTAGGTCTTGCTGCAACCGTCTCTGGCTGTTGGCGGATGCGTCTAGGCAATAAAGGTATGACCGACATCGGATCAACTCGCGAAACTGTCTTTCAAACAAGGCAGCGGAAAGAAGCTTTGGACTCGCGGTTAGTGTTGGATGCCGCTGGAATTGAATCACAGTTATTGCATCACGATGGCTGGTGGTCATTGGAAGTGCATTGCTCAGATCTAACCAGATCGAATGCAGAGCTAGCTGCCTTTCGTGAGGAAAATTCTGATTCACAGCGAGGCTCTCTCGCAAAAATACCCGTCTACATCGGAGCTGGGTTGGGCGTCACGATCTATGCCATCGTGATCGTATCGGTCTTTGTGTGGAGCGATATCGCAGCGTTGGAGATGGATTGGATAGCGGCCGGTCAATCATTGGCTGGACAAGTTGTTGACGGTCAGTGGTGGCGAGTTGTAACTGCACTGACTCTGCATGCAGATACCGGACACATCCTGGGAAACCTCGTATTCGGAAGCGTGTACGGGCTGCTCGCTGGACGAGTTCTTGGCGGTGGTATCGCTTGGTTGACGATTGTTCTCTCCGGATCGCTTGGCAATTTTATCAATGCACTTGTCCAGCAACCAACGCATGGATCGATCGGCTCTTCCACCGCCGTGTTCGCCGCTCTCGGAGTAATCGTTGCTCACGCGCTTCGCCCTCGTAGTCCGGTTTCCGAAACTGCGCTCAAGCGATACAGCCCACTTATCGGCGGTGTGTTGCTACTGGCCCTGACTGGCATTGGCGGCGAGCGAACGGATGTTGTCGCCCATTTCACAGGCTTCATTGCCGGACTGGCAACCGGCTGGTTAGGCTGTCGGTTGCCAAACTCTTACTTAGCAAACGCGGTAGTACAGATCACCGCTGGGGTCGCCACGATCGCAATCGTGGCCATTAGCTGGATCTTCGCAATCACGTCGATTCCAAACTAGAACCGCAAAGTGAATCGCGAGCTGCCTCCGCCGATGGTGATTCCACGGCCAAAAGAACTCGGACCTAGATTTCCGCCATGACCAAAACCACTGCTTTGCGGATGAGCATTGTATCCGCCCCAACGATCAATCCGCGGCGATGTACCGATCGAGCGTTGCGGTACTACAATTCGCTGTGCCGAGTAGGGTGGCGTCGTGCAAACGGGGACCTGCAACAGCCGCAGATCATCTTGCAAGTGATGCAGGTTACCTTCAATGGAATTCAGCAAGCGTCGCACGCGCACGGTGCAGCCGTGTAAATGCCCGTGACCAAACGCGGCATCGTGCTCAATTCGATCGAATACAGATTCCAAATGATGGAACTTGAAATCGAGTTCTTGCACGTCCGATTGTAGATGCGCCAGACCGCCCTGGTGATGTGCCAGTTCGTGGACATGACTTGCTAGTGCTGCCATATCGCGAGCATCGGTGACCAAGTGGTAGTACTCCGGCGTATGTCGGTAGTTAACTACTTCCGTCACCAGTAGTCGCGATTCCCGTTCGATCTGCAGTGCCAGTTGATCGATGTGTTGGTATGTGTCCGCCGACGCTGAACCGACCAGGGCGGACGCGACTAAGCCGAATACAGCAATTGTTTTGTTGAGACTTTGCATGTTGTTTCCGTGAAAAGAGAGGGTTTCGTTCAACAGACAACCGTCTGTCCAGGAAACACAATCGCACCAGTCGTACCAAAGCAGTTTCACGACACAAAAACGTTTAAAAACGTCGTGTTTTTCCAAGTTTCACGAAACCAAGGGCTAATTCGTGAAAATGGAGGTGAAATCGAAGTGACGTCGCATTGTCGCGCGATTGCAGTCGCATTGACTGCACCTGGCTGCGTGCCAGGCAACTCAAGGTGTGTACGTATGAACCGAATGAGGCGCTACGAGTAAGCACGTTTTGACATACGGGACGTCGAGACGACTCAATTCTCGAATGGCAAGCAAGTTGCCTAGAGTAATTGTTTGCTTCGCAGAAGCGGATTGGGCATAATCTTTGGGCTTGGATGCGATGCTCTGTGGCAACGCCTCGTCCGTGACATTTCGTCCGATGAAGTTGGTCCGGCTACAACCTTCAGGTGATTTCCGATGCTGGTTTATGTTCGTGTGGTTGCGGCTTTATGTCTTTGGGGAATCGCAGTTGGAAGCGGGCCGGGAATGGTCGTTGCACAATCCGCTGCAACGACTTTGGAAGCAAAGACGACAAAGTCGAAATTGCGAACTTCCGGTGTCCCGACAAGTTTTTTTGTTAATCCCGGTTGGCAAGCAGATCGTTTCCCTGAGCATGCGGTTTGTTACTTGCCTCCAGAAAAGATTGCATCGATTTGCGAACAATCTCTCAACGGAAAAGGTAAGCCGATCACTTCGTATGAAAAGCCAGCGGATGGTTCGTTGCGGATTGTCGGTACAGGCCACAGTTTTATGGCGCCTGGATACAAGACGCTGCCGGAGATCGTACGCGCGGCAGGCTTCCTGCAACCGCCCATGCTGACACACACCGGCGGCGGCATCACGGGAAGCGCCCGTTATAAGTGGGAACAGGAAAACGGGATTTTTGAATTTGATGGCAACCCCAAGCCATTGTTGCTCAGCTCGATTGCCGGAGCGAAGTGGGACGCCATGATGTGGGGGCCGTATTACAACGACAAACCAGAATACTATTCGTGCTGGATGGAGTTCTGTTTGACGTACAACCCGGAGATGAAGTTTTATCTCTCCGATGCTTGGCCACAACTTGATCAATTGGATGCGATTCCGCGAAGTGAAGATGAGCTCACTGCCGAACTGGCTGCACAGATGCATCAAAGCAAGCGCAGCACCTACGCTCCGCTAATTGAAACGCTCAACAAGCGATACGGTAATCGTGTGTATGTGTTGCCAACCTCCCAGGCGTTGGTGTTGGCGGTCGAGCATTACCATCGTGGTGAATTGCCTGGAGTAAAAGGACTTCACAAATCCATCGGTCAACAGGATCGGTCGCTGTGGCGTGACAAACTGGGGCACCTCGGAAACGGAATGGAAAGTCTCGAAGGTTATGTCTTTTATGCGACGTTGTATGGGCGTTCTCCGGAGTTAATCCCGGAAAATGTATTCAAGCAAGACGAAACAACGTACCCTAGCTTGGAACTGGACAAAATGTTTCGCAAGATCGCTTGGAATGCCGCGATCACCGATCCGTTGTCTGGAGTTATTGACCACAACAAGAATGGGATCGCAGACGACCGCGAGTAATCCCGAGTGAATCGTTTTACCTCATCTCTATAAAATTGCACCATGCGTTTGCCTCAGCAGTTTCCGCTCAATGGCGAACTGGGTTATCCTCGGGGAATCACATCGGAGCGTGGTCCCTGGCTAGCGGAAATAAAACGCATCATCAGTCGAAACCGTCGGACGGCGATCTTGGTTGTCGTCGGACTTACTTTGCTGTTCGGTACCCTGGGAATGCTATCGTGGTGGCTACAGCGGATCACCTCGCCTGGTCGACTCGCCCAGCACCTTTCGTCCAACATGCCGACGGGCAACGCTCATCTTGGAGCCGAGTACTACAATATCGCATCGGCGCTGGTGCGAGGTCGTGGGTTTGCCGACCCATTCATTGTTGAATCGGGGCCCACGGCTTGGATGCCGCCATTGTTAGTCTGGATTCAAGCATTCTTTATTTGGTGTTTCTCCGGTGATCGCTTTTGGGTGATGCAGGGTGTTGTTGCGATCAAGACCCTCGTTCTCGCGGTCGGTGTGGCTGCGGTGGTGAATCAAGGGCGTCGCGTCACTGATACGTGGTGGGCGTTCGCGGTTGTGCTTCTGTTTTTCGTTGCGGAGTTCAGTTCTTGCTTTGCATTTACGCACGATAGTTGGTTAATTTTGGCTGGCGTCACTGGCACAACGTTTGGGCTGGCGGCGATGGAGTCCAAGCTACGAAATCGCCGTTTAACGAATTCTATTGCCGTTTGCTGGGGATTGGGCGGTGGCATCATTGCACTCTCGAGTCCAGTCGCAGGATTTACGTGGGCGGTCGGTTCGGTGATCTTTCTGTTGCGTCGTGCTCCAGCAAAACTACTCATCGCAGCAGTGGTTTCAATGCTCGTCGTTACGCCCTGGGCGATTAGAAACCGGCAAGCGTTTGGACGTTGGATACCCATCAAAAGCAACGTCTACTTCGAACTCGACCAGTCACTCGCATTGGATGACGACGGGTTGTTGGATTGGCGGACGATGTCGACGCATCCGTATCATCCGGGCGTTGAACAAGACACTTATGTCTCACTCGGCGAGATCGCGTATGTCGATACCAAGAAAGCAAGGTTTCAAGAACAATACCGCACCAATCCGAGTGAGTTTCATTCACGAGTCAAACGTCGTTTGCTGGCAGTGACACTGTTTCCACTTGGATTCAGTGAGTATCAAATGCCATCGCCAAGTTTGCCCTTGATGTGGGTGTTGTATCCAATGCCGTTCATCGCAATTCTGGTGCTTGTCATCTGGGGACGGCCGTTACAACCGATCCAGTTCTGGTCAATCGTGGTCTACATGACGTATCTGTCACCCTACATCCTTTGCTCGTACTATCCGCGCTACGGATTCCCCCTGCTGATCGTCAAAATGCTGCTGTGCTATTGGTTGATCAACAGCATACGAACGGCTCTACAGAGTGTTGCGGGACAATTCCGTGGTATTTGATATCGCTGTCATTCCTTGCAGACAACGCTGACAATCGCCATCGCGGTGGGCTACAATCTGGGAAAACGTTTGCACCTCGCCTGGAGAGTTTCACCAAATCATGTTTCGATTCAATATCACCTTAACGATTGTGCTTCTGACGTTAACGACGGTTGTCGCTCAGGATCCCGAGCCACCAGCGGCACCTCCGAAGTTGACCAAGGCGGGCGACGCGAGTGATTCCGACCAGGGTGCTCGATTAGCCGAGTTCCTCTCTGGCGTTAAATTCATCGGCAAGTTCACCATGGACGGAAGTGATGCATCCAAGACTGAGGAGTACACAATCTCCAAGTGTGAGAAACTCCCCGAAGGCGACCTGTATCGCATGACCGCGCGGATAAAATACGGTGACACCGATAGCGAAATCCCATTGGATTTGCCTATTCGTTGGTCCGGCAGTACGCCCGTCATCACCTTGGATAACTTTTGGATTCCCGGTATGGGAACATTTTCTGCAAGAGTGTTGCTCCATGGCGAACGCTACGCTGGTACATGGCAACATGACGCCAAGGGCGGACACATGTACGGAAAGCTAGAGAAGATCGCCGAATAAAATTATTGGCGGCCTGTAGTTTGTTTTGTTGCTCAGAAGCGTAGACCCGAGTGCATGTGACTCGTCGTCCACGATCGACTATCTTGAATAGCATGAAAAACTCCATGAATTTCTGGTTTGCACCCATTGTGTTGCTGATGAGTTTCCTGGCCGCAGGGGTTGTTCCACAATCACGGTCAACTGCGGACGAGCTAACGATACGGCACGTAGATTTCAACCGCGATATCCGTGCCGTGCTGTCTGATAAATGCTTTCTGTGTCATGGACCGGACGAGAAGAACCGCGAAGCGGACTTACGTCTGGACATTCGTGCCGATGCAATTCAAAGCGGCGTAATCGCCCCAGGTGACGTCGATGCCAGTGAAATTCTGGCAAGGATTGCTTCGAATGATCCCGATACGGTCATGCCGCCGCCATCCACAGGTAAAAAAATCACTCCTGACGAAGCCGAAAAACTTCGTCAATGGGTTGCTGCGGGCGCAGATTACGACGAGCACTGGGCATTCATTCCACCGCGACGTCCAGAACTGCCTCAGGTAAATAATTCAAATTGGTGCAAGACGCCGATCGATTTTTTTGTGCTCGCGAAGCTTGATGAAAAAAAGCTGCAGCCGTCCCCAACTGCCGAGCCCGAAACGCTCGTACGGCGGTTGTATTTGGATTTGGTGGGCCTGCCTCCAGCGCCACAAGACATCGATCGTTGGAAAGGTAAGCATCAAGAAACTGCAAAGTATCTGCTCCAGTCGCCACACTTCGGTGAACGCTGGGCACGTTGGTGGTTGGACGCCGCTCGCTACAGTGACAGTGACGGTTACGAGAAAGACAAACAGCGAGAAGTGTGGTTTTACCGTGATTGGGTCATTGACTCGCTTAATCGTGATTTACCCTACGATGACTTTGTAATTAAACAGATCGCTGGTGATTTACTGCCACGTGCGACTCAGTCCGATCGAGTTGCAACTGGCTTCCTTCGCAACTCGATGGTCAATGAGGAAGGAGGCGCTGACCCCGAGCAGTTTCGGATTGAGGGAATGTTTGACCGTATGGATGCAATCGGCAAGTCGATTCTCGGAATCACAACCCAGTGCGCACAGTGTCACTCGCACAAATACGATCCACTGGGTCAGGATGAGTACTACCAGATGCTGGCGGCGCTGAATGACTTTCACGAAGCGATCCTCACGGTGTACGCGCCGGACGAAGAAACGCGGCGGAAGTCGTTGCTTGAACAAATGGATGCCTTGGAAAATGAGCTTCGAATCAGTAATCCTCAGTGGCAACAGCAGCTACAGCAGTGGCAGTCCACAACCGTGGCCAAGCAAGCTGAATGGACAACGGCTATACCGCAGGAGTTGCCATTTGAAGGGCAGAAATTTCGTTTGCTAGGCGATGGCTCCGTCATCAGCGAAAGCTACGCGCCAACTAGGATGGACAATTGGTTCCCCTGCAACATTGAACCTGGAGCGATTACTGCCGTCAGACTTGACGCCTTGACGCATCCGCAACTGCCCCATGGTGGTCCGGGGCGTTCCATTTACGGCACCGGCGCCTTATCCGAATTCGAAGTCACGATCGCCCCACAATCAGATCCCAGCAAAAAAACGACGCTCAAGATTGCACGCGCGATCGCGGACGTGAATCCTGCTGAATCAACGCTGCCGACAGTCTTTCGCGAACAAGATCCGAAAAAAGATGATCGCGTAACCGGCGGCATCGAGATGGCCATCGATGGCGACCATAAAACGGCTTGGTCAACCGATATCGGACCTGGACGTCGTAACCAGAATCGCCACGCCGTGTTCGTGCTGGAATCGCCACTGCAGGTATCCGAACCAAGTGTGTTGTCGTTTCGTTTGGTACAAAAACATGGCGGCTGGAATTCCGATGACAACCAAAACTATCTCATCGGTCGTTATCGTTTCTCGACAACCGACCATACCGACCCGGCCGCTGGTTTCATCCCCAGTGAGCTTGAGCCGATTATTTCACGTCCCGCCGAAGAGTTTACCGAGGGAGAGCAGCGGAAGCTGTTCAGCTATTGGCGAACAACAATCGATAAGTTTGCTGTCGCCAATCAAGCGATCGAAGCACTGTGGCAACAGCATCCCAGCGGTGCAAGTCAACTCGCTGTGGAAAAGCTTGACAAGCCGCGTGAGACCTTTGTGATGGTGCGAGGCGATTTCCTCAAACCAGGCGACAGGGTGACGCCCGGAACACCTTCATTCTTGAATCCACTGCCGGATAATAACGAGCCAGCGAGACTTCGACTGGCGCGTTGGCTGGTCGATGATCGTTCGCCGACGACCGCCCGTGTCATCGTCAACCGAATTTGGCAAACGTATTTCGGTAGGGGCATCGTCACCACGCCGGAAGACTTTGGTCGTCAGTCGCCACCGCCGACTCATCCCGAATTGCTCGATTGGTTGGCGGTCGAATTGATGGAGAACAATTGGAGCTTGAAACACATTCACGAACTAATTGTCAATTCCGCAGTCTACCAGCAGTCCTCGAAAGCAAACCCTGAGCAGATCGCAGCAGATCGATACAACGAGTGGCTCGCTCGCGGGCCTCGTTTTCGCGTCGAAGCGGAGGTGGTTCGCGATATCGCGCTCTCGGTCAGTGGCTTACTCCGCGACACTCTGGGTGGTCCTAGTGTGTATCCGCCGGCACCGGACTTTCTGTTTCAACCGCCAGCGAGTTATGGGCCAAAAATATGGAACACGGACTCTGACGCGGACCAATACCGGCGAAGTTTATACGTCCACAGCTATCGCAGTGTGCCTTATCCACCACTGCAAGTATTCGACGCGCCCAAGGGCGATGCAGCCTGCATTCGTCGTCAGCACAGCAATACTCCGCTGCAAGCGTTGGTTGTGCTTAACGAGCCACAGTTCGTCGACTGTGCGCGAGCGATGGCCACAAGGGTCATTCGCGAGTCGCCACAGGCAGACGACGTGTCACGAATCCACCACGCGTATCGATTGGCGACAGGTCGTGTACCCAGCAACAGCGAAATTCAGATTTTGATTGAGTTATTGCAAAAGCAACGGACACGAATCACAGCTGGTGAAATCAGTTTCGAAGAACTGCTCGGTGTCAGCGGGTCGCTCGTGCAGCAATTGACCGGAGTCTCTGCGAGCGAGACCGTACCGTGGGTTGTGTTATCACGCACGTTACTGAACTTGGACGAAACCATCACAAAGGACTAACACCATGAATGCGATCGCACGACGTTGGTTCCTGCAGCAATGCGGTATCGGCCTGGGACACGCTGCCTTAGCTAGCTTGTTGGTTGATCAGTCACGCGCAGAATCTTTCGCCGACAATCCCCTAGCAGCCAAAAAGCCGCCTCAATCGGCCACTGCCAAGAATGTGATTCTGTTGTTCATGGGCGGCGGTCCCAGCCAATTTGAGATGTTCGATTACAAGCCGACGCTGGAGAAGCTCGACGGAACCTTGCCGCCGCCGGAATTGCTTCAAGGGTATCGTGCCGCTTTCATCAACCCGAACTCGAAACTGCTGGGGCCAAAGTTCAAGTTTTCCAAACACGGTCAATCGGGTGCCGAGGTTTCGGAATTGTTGCCGCACACGGCGGGGATCGTTGACGATTTGTGCATCGTTCGTTCGATGAAGACCGATGCGTTCAATCACGCGCCGGCACAGTTGATGATGAGTACCGGTTCGCAGCAGTTCGGTCGGCCCAGTTTCGGTTCTTGGGTGACTTATGGTTTGGGCAGTGAATCACAGGATCTGCCTGCGTACATCGTGCTCAACAGTGGTAAAAAAGGCCCGAGCGCTGGCAGTGGAAACTGGAACAGCGGCTTTCTGCCAACGGTGAATTCTGGTGTCGAATTTCGTTCTGGAAGTGATCCGGTATTGTACCTGTCCAATCCGCCGGGTGTCGATCGTTTGATGCAGCGTCAAACCATGGATGCAATTAACCAGCTCAATCGTGGTCGTTTCGACACTGTTGGTGATCCCGAGATCGCGACTCGAATTTCATCCTACGAGATAGCGTTTCGTATGCAACAGAGTGCACCGGAGGTGATGTCGATCGCCGATGAGTCGGCAGGAACGTTAGCGATGTACGGTGCTAAGCCGGGTGAATTGTCGTTCGCCAATAATTGTTTGCTCGCTCGACGCTTGGTGCAACGTGGCGTGCGATTCGTGCAACTTTTTCACGAATCCTGGGATCAGCACGGCGGTTTGAAGAAAGATTTGCCTAAGAACTGCCAAGACACAGACCAGGCATGTGCCGCGTTGGTCCAGGACCTGAAACGCCAGGGGATGCTTGAGGACACGCTTGTTGTTTGGGGCGGCGAGTTTGGTCGTACGCCCATGGTTCAGGGTGGCGACGATGGCCGCGACCATCATCCCAACTCATTCACCATGTGGATGGCTGGTGGCGGAATCAAACCGGGAATTGTTTACGGGTCGACCGATGAACTGGGTTTCAATGTCGCGGAGAATCCAGTGCATGTTCACGACTTGCACGCCACATTGATGCACTTGCTCGGATTTGACCACAAGCGATTGACGTATCGTTTCCAAGGCCGCGACTATCGCCTTACCGATGTTCATGGACAGATCGTCGAGGCCGTGCTGGCGTAGGACCATTCCGAAAAAAATCCCTTCCCCACGCAGTCAAAACTCTCCGACTCGATTCAGCGTTTTGGAGAGACGCTGATTTGTAGTGCGTTATTACCTCCCCGTCGCCTTGGTTAGCGACTCGCTCTATTTGCGATATCTACTCCGGTGCCAATGTACCCATCGCTCGGCGCAGATTAACTTCAGCGAGAAAGCAGTCGCGTTCTCGCTCGATGCGTTCCGCTTTTCGCTTTAGCTCCGCCAAGGTTGCGGTTTGCTGCGAGCCTGGGGAGGCTTGGTCAATACTCTCGGCAACTTGACGATTCTTCGTCGCCTCGCCAGCAATCTTTTCAATTTGCAATGCGATTGCCAGACGTTGCTGTGCTTCGGTTCGATCAGCAAAGGCAGTCGATACTTGCTCGCTGATCGAGCTACTCGTCTGCTCGCGTATGGCTTGGCATTGGCGTCGTCGGCAACCAAGTTCGGACGACTGATCCACTCGATGACTGAGCTTTGTCAACAGGAACGCCTTGCTAGTACCGCTGGTCGCCAACCCCATTCCAGGTTGCAGGATACTCATCAAGGGTTTCACCGCTGGAAGCGAATCAGCGTTCACACAACGACATAGCGTGGCTGTGGATAGGTAGTCGCCGCGATTGGCCAGCGCTAGCTGAATAGCGGTTGCCTCCTCCTGTATCGGTTCGCCACTGAGTGAATTTGGTGTCAGACTCGCCAACTGAATCTCCGTCACTGGCCGGTCGATCAGTTGTGCAAGTCGTCGTTGCAGTTTGCTAATTCCGAATCGTACCGTGATTAATTGCGAGGCAACGTCCAATCGCTGTTGCTTTAGGTCCCGTGCATTGCCATCGGGCAAATCCAGTTGTTCGGCGCGAGACGCCATGCCCAGTAGCGTGTCCAGCACTTGGTCGGACTGTACTAGCAACTCACGTTGTTCGTTCAACGCGATTAGGCGATAGAACGCAGCGAGAGCATCTGCGGTTGACTCGTCGCGTCGATCGGCGACCAAGTCCTTTAGCACCGACTGGAGTAATCCAACTTGAGCACATTGCGTTGCATCGTCGCGCTGCAGTTCACATCCGAGCGCATCTCGTTCGCTGTCTAGCAGTGCTGCGGGGACAGAGGCTGCAGCGGCTAATGCAGCGACGCTATCTGCGGAATAGTTAGTCGACTGGATGATCGCCGTATTTGCAGCATCATTCGAGTCGCTCGGCGATTGAATCACCAAGGCAACGATAAGAACGAAAGTCGTGTATACGACCGACATACCGGCGGCTCCTCGGCATACTCGACGAACCCATCCATGAGCTCGATCTCGTCTATCATCGATCCGAGATCGCTTGCGAGTCGATGCAATTTCTGACGAGGCCAGTGGTAGCGATTGTCCGAAGATAGAATGCGGTTCACGACTTTGTCGATTGTGCCGAGAATCTCGTTATTTTCGACCAAAGTCCGCAGGAATCTCGCCCCAGCGTTTTGTTTCCCATTTCAAGATGCGGTTGGAATAACGATGCTCAGCGAGCCATTTCTCCGCGCGTGAAACGAGATTGAACAGACGGCGATTTGCTACCGATGGTGGTAACTTGGTTTTGCACTTGCCTTGCTTAACCCAGCTGATTCCGATTCGTGAATCCGAGTAGATGGGAGTTTCGCCCTGTCCGCCGTGATCGAGCAATGCCAACGCATGAACGATTGCCAAGAACTCTCCGATATTAACGGTCCCCTCGGGATACGGCCCCATGTGAAACAAATTGATCCCAGATGACAGTTCCACACCCTGGTATTCCAGTTCTCCGGGGTTGCCTTTGCAGGCGGCGTCGACACACCAAGCATTCATGTCAACGCCAAGTCCCGCCAATTCCTCGATCTCGCGGACAGGCGTAGCCTTGGGCTTGGAATTCGAGCCGCCCTTCCCCCAATGATCGTCGGCGTCCTGTGCGAATGCAGTTTTCGCCTGCGCGAGAGTATCGAACGATTTGTACTTTGCTCCCGAAAAACCGCTAATTTCCGACTGGCAGGCATCCCACGTCGAATACACGCCGGGCGTCCGCCCTTGCCAAACGACGTAGAATTTCGGTTTCTTTGCCATCGGGGTAAATTGCTCCTGCCTTTATTGATTGACAGATATTGGGAACGAACGTGGAGGTTTGCCGGGCGAGGGCACGGTTGAGAGTTGCCGGAACCAGTCTTCCTGAACCCCTGCGATGCTGGTTGCAGCGTGAATGACTTGACGTACCTTCTGTGATAATATGCTCAGATAATTCGGGTTCCCGCAAGAGATGGCACACGTGAGTGAACAGCGACGAAAGCGATTAGCAGATGTGTTGGAGCCGCTGATTTCATTAGCACAGTTCTCTGCGGAGGAGGCCAAACAGATTTGTAGCGAAGCGAAACCCAGTTACGTCACGAGAACTCTTGGTGAACTAGTCAAAGAAGGTCTCTTAGAGCAGATCATCGATGGCAAACTAAAACGCTTTCGTTGGGCCATTGAGCGATCACAATTCGAGCCGCAACATTGGATCGACGGAAAGATTCACGGTGGGCAAGTAACGCAAACGCCCATCGAGGAGCGTCCGCGAGAAAAATTGCTACGCAGCGGCGCGGAACAGTTAAGCGATGCGGATTTGCTTGCGATCCTGATCCGTGTCGGAATCAAGGGCGAGTCGGCGGTCGATGCCAGCCGCAAGTTAGCCAATCGATACAGCGGTCAGTTGCAACAATTGCGAGGTCAGAGCACAGCGGAGCTGAAACAGGTTAGCCGCGCGATTACCGTTGTCAGCTACAGCCAGATCATGGCAGGAGTTGAACTCGGACGGCGAGTTGCAAAAGCCGAATCACAATTGCAACGAATCACGACGCGGATCACGAGTACCAAAATGGCAATTGATTTTTGCCAAGCGGAGTTTGCCCACTTAGCGAATGATGCGGTTCAGGAAGAGTTTCACATTGTGACGCTCGATACAAAGCATAAGCCACTACGGACTCATCGCATCACCGTGGGGACTCTGGACGCCAGCTTGGTGCATCCGCGAGAAGTGTTCCGGCCAGCAATTCGTGATTCGGCATCAGCGATACTATTGGTCCACAATCATCCAAGTGGCGATCCGACTCCTAGCCGCGAAGATCATGCTGTCACAGCACGATTGAATCAATCCGGCGAACTGCTGGGGATCAACGTCCTGGATCATATCATTGTTGCCAGAGATGGCACCCTCAGTTTGAAAGAACACCAACAATGAGCGACTCTTTCGACCGAGCCAAGCCACTTGAGCCCTGGGTTGCCCGTGTGGCGATAAACGTTTGCCGAGATTGGGCGCGGCGAATGCACCTGCGTTATACAGTCAACCTAGAGACGGGCGTGGTGTGGCAATTGGCTAGCGAGGTTGAAGCGTCAGTACCGACCGACGCACAGCAAGAAGCATTAAGATTACTCAGGTTCGTGCCGAGTCATTTTGTCGACGAACTCAAGAAACACGCGGACTAAATCACCAAAATTTGTGCAATCTTTTTCTATCAATCGGAGTTAGCTATGCTGTCGTTTCGGAATGTTCTTGCGAATTCACTGGCTGTTACTCTAATTTTAATTGCCGCGTCTAAGGCAGTACCGCAGGGTATTGCGGACACCAAGCTCTCCGATCAAGTTGTTGAAAGAATGGCAGACATTGCGTTAGCACACGCAGACCTTAACTCTAAGCGGCATGTATTTGTTGCATCTGACAAGAAAACCACGATCCGACGAGGTGTTCTGGAAGACGACGAATTGCCAATCTTATATGTGTTCGCAAAGAACCCGTCAAAACACGTTTCTTTTGCTGCGTCCGCCTCGGAAACGCATACCATTAATACTTTAGATTTAGTGCAGAACTGGAATCAGGTCTTTAAAAGCAACGGCAAAATATTTTACCGGCACGGCGATCCACTTAAGACATTTAATGAGTATCAAGACAAAGAAGGTGAGCCAAAGCCAAAGGCTATTACATACCACCCAATTATTCACTCACTGGATTTTGCAAGTCGATACACGAGGGAATCCAGCGTTGACATGATCGAGCTTTTAGCACTAAGGAACAGCTCAAGAATAAGTTCCCGGTTTACCGAAATCGAATGGTTTGATAGTTGTATTGAGGTAAGTGGTCATCGTAGCGGATGCAGTCACCAGTAAGAAAATCTTCAGTCGCCTTCACACCTCGCTCATAGACCT
>JBGSIA010000185.1:0-21486 GCA_041751935.1 Pirellulaceae bacterium
ATCTGTTACAGCTTACCGTGGACCCGATTCTCGCTGACGTTAAGTCAACGATGAACGTAACTGGTATCGGAGCACTTCAATCTACCAAGCTGGCTTTACCCTGTATGAGAGAACAACTCAACACGGTTAGAATGTGGGGACGGATCGTTCTGGGTTGGGCCAACTTGTTGTTCGTGCCGCTGGGATTTACTCCCATGCCTTTCTATTTGCCTACGTAATCGGAATCGCTTGAAGTTTGGCCGACAAGAAACTACTGAGCTGCGAAAGTAAGCAAACCGTCGATTTGCAGAACTTGTCGCGCATCGTTTGGATAAGCTTTAAACCACACCGTGGCGACAATCATTGTGGGGAATGCCCGGAACCAGAGAAAGTCAGCTGGCAACCTTGAGCACGACTGTGCGTTCATAACGGTGGCAAGAACAGAGAAGCCTAGCCGAAGCCACTTCAAATCCGTCGATCCCGCGCGGCAGACCCATAAGTGCAGAAGGCTGAGGAATCGTCATGATCGCTTTGAACGCCAAGGGGTCTCGGTGGGCGTAGTTCCTCCGCGAGTGTAACCACCGATAGGACGGACGTTACAAAAAGTACAAACGGGACGATTTGAGATCGCCAAATCGCGGGTAGAGCTTTTACGGGGTCATCGCAACAGCGGGGAAAGTCGCAATCAAAGTGATCGGCTCATCGTAACCCGCGCGTACGGTTTCGTAAGGAGACTTGACCGCGAAAATGGTCATTGGTTTCGAATCCGAGAAGAGATCCGACCAAACTCCGGTAAGGGCACCAATCCGCTTCGTGTTCGTCTCCTGCGAGCCTGGACGCCAGAATGTGGAACAGCAGCCAGTCACGCTCGTTAGGCTCACCGAATTGTCTCTTGCAAAAAGCGAGCGGAGCGAGCGCTTATGCCGCTCGCAAAATCGAGACTCTTGAGCCCGACATCTGGCTTTGGAGATCAGAATTGATGCCGGTGATGATGGTTTGAATGAGGCGATTCGACACCCCAAAATCAACAAGCTGGCCAGGGATGCGAGTTCGCATCTCGAGGTACACACCGCTCACGTCGGACTGGAGCACGACGAACAACTGTCCGGGATTTGTCAGAAGCGATGAGGGAATTTCGACCGCCATTTGACAAAGGTCCACGTCTTGCTCGACCTCCGTGACTGTTAGTGACTCACGTGCTATGACGCACAACAGCGCGAGGAGCACTCGACCTGGAGACGCAACAAAACGTTCTTGACCCCATCGAAGCGTCTTGATGCCAAGCTTGTCGTAGATGGGCATCAATGCCGTGTTGAGCTTTTGGAGCGAGACTCCGACCGGAGAGACGGCATCAAAAATGGCGAGGAGGTCTTGTGACGTCAGACCAATCGAAGCGTTTCGGCCTGCTGCGGCGATCCTGGCCCGAGCCATCGAAATGCTCAAGACCGTTTCATAGTTGAGCTGCATCGTCCAATCGTCTGGTCGCGCCTCAGTCGTTTGAGTCTTCGAAAATTCGACGAGCGACGGAGGCGAGCTTTCAAGCAGCCCGTCGGACATCGAAGCTGTATCGGTGCTCAGCCGTATCGAATCGGGACGCAAAACTTTGGGGGATTGCGTTTGCGTTTCAGACAATGGCATCTGTGGCAGCATTTCTTGCCGCTCAGCCCACGAGTTTGCTTGCGAAATAGCTGGTTCAAGCATTTGGCTCTTACCGCAGTTCGCACAAAACTTCATTGCGCCGTTGGCGCCGCAGTGAGCGCAGTACATCAATAACCCTCGTGTCGGACACAACCCATTCGGAGTTGGTTGCTACACAACCAGCCGGTTAGATGGTCGCAAAATTGACAACACGAGGGCAAGCAGGAAAACGAGTTTCACTCGTGCTTCCTTGATGCGACGGCATCCGGTCGCTGTGGCGCCTGAAGCGAGTTCAAGAAGCCCAGAATCAATTCTTTATCGACGCGAGACAAGTTCGTAAACGCCACTTTCGCAACTTCAGACTCGCCACCATGCCACAGAATCGCGTCTTCAATCGACTCGGCGCGCCCGTCGTGCAAATATGGACCTGTGTCTCGCACACCCCACAGCGGTGGTGTCTTCCACTCTCGCTGTAACGCGTCCCAGCTCGTTGGGTAGAACTCGTCGTACGCAAGGTCATCCGGGTCAATGCTGCCGCGAGGAAACTGCGGGTTGCCGGGACGCATAAACGGGTACGGCTCGGGAAGCAATAGACTAGTTGTACCTGAGTTGTAGTATCCGCCACCACCGCCAATGCCAATTTGAGGCGGATTACTAATCTCCAAACGGGCTGGCGAAAAGACTCCCGCAGTACCTACAGGGCCAATCGGCGCAGGCAAAGGTCCTTGCAGTTGATCTCCCATGTCGTGCAACAATAAGTCGCTGAAAATCCCTTTGGCTTGATTCACGTCCGCAATATGACAGCTCACACATCCAACGGAATTGAATAACTTCTCGCCATCCCGAATTTGCTGGTATGAAGCAACATCCGTATCAACTTCGATCGGTTTAGGAATCGACGAAACGAAGCTGAATAACGCTTGAGTCTCCTGAGGTGTCATATCAATACTTGCATTGACGTACACCAAATCAGCAGGGTCCGGCGGCTGTGAGAGCGAAATCAGATTTAGCCCCATTTCGCCAGCACATGCAGACTCGACAAATGAGAACAGTGACGTCGACTGGCCCTGCCAACCAAACTTTCCGGCAACGCGTCCAGTGATCTTCCCGCCTGACTTCTCCGCTTGTCGCTTTGCAATCGCCATCAGTCGCTGATCGCTAATTCCATTAATCAAACCAAGACCGTACAAGGGCGGCGAGTTCCGTTGACTCAAGTAAAAGTCGATCTCGCGATAACGGCCAGCGATCACGGGCTGCTTCGCAATCGCAGCACTCGTACGATGCTCTGGCACAAACCACTCATCGGCAATGCCTCCGTCGATATGACTCGCCAAGCGATCACGGATTTCGGTGTATCCTTGCCGAGTTGAATAATTGTGAACAATCGCGTTGTAAGAAATTAAAGCTTGCCGGACTGCCGGCTGCTGGCCGGGGACATCAGCCCGTTGGGGGACGATGCCGGCGGCGGGCGCAACTAATGCAGGGAAGACATATCTCAAGTCGCTTGCAAATTGTTCGTGATCACCCTTCGGACGCACTCGCGGGTCCAATGTAATAAGCGTCACATTATGCTTGACGCCCGATCCTCCGCCCGCCACATGACAGGTAGCGCAGGACTTTGCGTTGTACATAGGTCCGAGTCCGTCACCATTGACTACGCTTGGCACCAAACGTGTGCGCCTTGTTGGCACCTCTGTGTTTCTTGGCGCCTTGATTGAGTCCTCGTTCCACTCAAATTCATGCTCAAACCACTGGCGGCCTGTGTATCGGCCGCGTTCCAGTGGAAGTCGATTTGTCATCATGGCTTTCATGATGGGGTCCGCGTTTTGCTCGCCGGTCAAGTCTTCGATAGAGGCACCAAACCGTTGGCTGGGATCCTCTTGAGCAAAGCCGATCGACGAAGTGGCACTCAGGATGATGCCTACAACCACTAAGTCCATGAACCGAGCCGTGGCAAACCCAAAAGTCGCGTTGATTCTAGTGAGTCTCATGCCCGCACCTGCAGAAGAGTTTGAAAGAGGAGACGCTATGGTTATGGCGGAGCCGGACGTCACAATCAAGAAAAAACAGCTCCCTTCCAGGCAGTTCATCAAAATCTTTCTTTGCAATCAGGCCACCAAAAGCCTCTAAGTCCCCTTAGTTACCGCAAGCGGTCAAGCCAGTTGCGATTGGATTCGCGCCTTGGTTTTCCTGATTCTCAGCCTGGGTTGTCAGAGTCCGATGACTAGCCGCATGAAAACAGGGAAAAAGCATAAAAACTCTGCTTCCACGCTTGTTGCCGACACAAGATCGACAACCCCGACAGCTAGGCGATCATAGTTCGCCCAGGATAGATTCGTCACTCAAGCAGGATCCGTTGTGGACTTCACTTCAGAGCTTTCGCGTTGGCGAAAATCCTGAATTGGACGCCGAAGCGTCATCCAAGCCAGCCCTTACGTTCGCGATGCGACTGGCGAGAGAGAATCGCTGGGACCTTGGGTTTGCGGAACGCTGTATCTATGAATACAAGCGATTCCTTTACCTCGCCGCTCATGCACCGCACGCCGTGACGCCATCCGATGCGGTGGACCAAGTTTGGCACCAACACTTGGCCTATACCGACAACTACTGGAACGAACTGTGCAAGTTCATCTTGCCTCGTCCGCTGCATCATGGACCAACGCGCGGTGGCAAGGCCGAACGCGTCCGATACGCGGATCAATACGAACAGACTCTTGAAACGTACCAGCGATACTTTGGCGAACCGCCAAGTGACATTTGGCCAGCGCCCGCCGAGCGGTTTCGTCAGTCGGCTGCGTCGGTGCGCGTCGACTCTGGCAAGAACTGGATCGTGCCCAAACCGACACAGTGGATCACGCCACTGGCAACACCAGGACGAATTGTGGCTACACCGGCTCTCGTGTTTGCCTTCGCCAGCACGCCCTTGGCCGTGATGTTTCCGTTCAATCTCAACGGAACCGAGTTCCTCGTGTTCTTTGCGTTCCTCACGGTTGCCGTGTTTGTGTTGATGGCAATTGGCTATCGCATCATCTTCTTAGGAAGCCACCCAGCGACACTTGATGAAGGCGAATCGCGGGGCTGGGGAACTACTGCCGTCTTGTCAGGTGGAAAGTCTCGCTTGCTACAGTCCTCGATTGCAACGCTCGTGCATCGTGGCCACCATCCCCTAACGATCGGCGGTAATTGGGACGGACTTCAGAGATACTCATTCTCGATTGACCTAGTGTTGTAAATCTCTGGTGGTTGTGCCGAGTCTTTATCCCTCACAGTTCACACGCCCCGGTATCATGTTTCGACACTTCATGCTCGTCTTCATTGCCCTAGCGTTCGGTATCGCCGCCAGTGTTAGTGTCTCGAATGTTCTTGGAACAACACGAACTGCGGGAGACCGCAGTGTCAGTGAGTTACTTACATCGTTGCGTCAATCATCGCCAACCACATTCAGCACTGCACACGAGACCGACGAAGTAACCTCAATAACAAATCGTCTCGTCGAATTCTGGCCTCCCATCGAAGGCCAGAGATATCCAGACTTGGTGCTGGAAGATAGTCACGGCCAAATTGTTCGGCTGTCTGATCACGCGGGCAAGGTGATCTTGGTTTAGTTGGCTGCTGTCCCCTGCAAAGGATGCCAAGCGTTTGCCGGCGGCAATCAGTACGGCGGTTTTGCGGGGATTGGTGTCTAGCCTGGACTGGATTCGATACACCGATACGCCCGAAATATCGCGTCGATCAACTTGAAATCGTCCGACGACGTCCTACTGGTTCAATTGCTGTTGTATGGCAAGGACATGTGCGCACCAACGCGTGAAGAAACCAAGGGTTGGGCCGAGCATTTTCGGATTCACGACCGGGATCATCAATTCGTGCTCCGTGGCGACCCATCGATGGTTAACCGCACGACTTGCAGCATGATCCCAGGGTTCCACTTGATCGACCGCGACTTCATCTTGCAATCGGACTCGTGCGGCCATCAACCGAAGGCAAGACTCTATACAGAGCTATTGCCAAAGCTAGAGAAACTTGCTCGCCAACCAAGGCCCGCAACAACCAGCAAGTCAAAAGCGCAAGCGAATCCATTCTATCAGGAGTGAAGCTTGGATTTCGGCCTGCCGCTTGCTCGCTCCGGTGTCATACCAGGCCGACGCCGGTTCACTGCACCGGTCGATGAAACCGGCGCGCGCTGGGCATGGTCAATTCAGCGCATCGGTGTGCCCGTTTGGTCAACACCGATGCTATTCGATCGGTCGACAGATAACTACTGAATTTACTCGCCTTGCAAGATTATTAAACATCGTCGCTGGATTTACGCCCTTAGTCGCGATGCTAATTCTTGCGGAATAGGTGTTCTTGGCTCGTACTGCGAGGAAGGGAAAACGCTGGGCACTTGCCTTTTCTGACGCCGTCGTCTGTGCAATCGGTTTCGGGATGTTTGTGTCCACGGCGTGGCTCATTCATCCAATGGCGTGGGGCATTCCTGCTAGTGGCAGCGTCGTTAAGGCTGAGGCTCGAGAATCAGCGATCAAACTGACCGACAAACGGTAACCGAACGGTAGTTACACAGTCGCTGAGTCGTGGTTTTTGAAGTGGATGTTTACCTGCGGCGACCCTGCAGCGTGGGTCAATTGACGATCTCGTACCGATGTTCTGGATGCCGAACGATGGTGACTGGGCACGGGCAACTGCGTACGACCCGCTCGGTGACACTGCCTAACAGCATGCTGGCCAGCTTCGAATGTCCGTGAGTCCCCATCACGACCAAGTCGATGTTTCGAATTTTTGCGTAGTGATTGATCTCATTGACTGCATGGCCAAAGCGGATGTCGCGGTGAACTTCCAGGTTCGTCCACCAAGACTGGCCGACAGCCTCGAATTGCTCGATCGCTCCTACCTCCAGCGATTTGATCAACTCGGGGATATCGTGGTCCTCCTGGTCGTCGGCGGCGGAAAGTTTCTGTTCAGCAACCGTGACGGCTTGTTTGAGTTGATTGAAATAGGCCCGCGCGACTTCGCCATCACCAGTGAAATCCGGATGATGTACCAATGGACCAGCGTGTTCGAGGACGTGCAAAAGGTGCAGCGCTGCGTTGTGTTTTTGAGCCAACGCGGCGGCATAATGCACAGCGTAATCAGCGGCTTCACTAAAGTCGGTCGCGACACAAATGCGTTTGATCAGCAGTTGCATGAAATTGGCTCCACAAATCAGTTTCGAATTGCCATGATTAGCGTACCACAAACGCAGTGGGTCAGTGTTGTCGCCGATGTTCTACGTCAAGAAGCGACCAAGCTTCGCCAAATAAATCGGTGCCCTCACTCCCACTCCAGCCTATTAGGTACAATACAATGACGAAGTAACTTCCGATGCGAATAGTTTGATGAGTTGCTTTGTGTCGCGTATCTTTTTTGTCGGTTTCCGCTTCTAAATCGGACCCAACAACGGTCGTCATGCGGGTCGTCGCGGGACGCTGCGGTTGGTGTGAAGACAGACTTCTACGGCTCTACCGCGCTCGCGAGACGGTGAAAGTTAGCTCTGATCCCGAAAAGAAAGCGCGAGCGGGTGTCGGTCTGGTCTATGAGCCCCCAAAGTATTGGGGGACGGGAAAGTATGAGCGAGTCAAGAATGAAGCAATGCCAAATGAGCCGTCCACGTTTCTGGTTTGGGCTTGGACGATTGATATACTGACCGGCCCGGCGTCAAAATTGGAAGTTATTCCCGACGTCGTCGCGTCGGACAAGCCTGACCCCCGCGAAGCGTTCTTCGACCGTCGTTACCCCCCTCCGTCAGCTTTCCGAAGTGGTGCCAACGAAGCATAAAATCCTTCGCATTGTCTCCGCTTTTGAGGGTTCAAACATGTGGCGACGTTTTTGTAACGCGCGAGCATTCTCCGCGGCAACCGACGCGCTGCAGAGCGAAGATAAACCAGCCCCGTAAGTCCGCCGTGCCTTAGCACTATCGCGGCGTGATCAGCAACTAATTGTGGGGAGACACCATCGAAAGGAGTTGTTAGGTTGCAATAGAATCTCTCGATCGAGTCCTTGGAAGATAACAAGGATCAGAGAACTTCGCGGACAGGCACAGCGTCGGCCAGGAAAGTTCGCGGACGAGGCAAATGAAACTGTGGATACTCTCGTGGGCGGCAACATCAGAACCGGCTTTGTGGCGCGGTGGATTCTTAAATAGTGGCGAGAGACTAGCGACAGAAGAGCGAGAGCGCTCGCGAGAAGCAACGACTGTTCGACTCGTCGTGCCAAAAAAAATTTCAGGAGCTTGCTCATCCAGCGATTTTCTGACCTATCTTTTAGATGGAGCTTTTTGCGTCTCATCTACAACCTGAAATTGGGTCAAACATGCAGCGATTCGGCTTGGCAACGCTTTGCGTAAGTGTCCTTTTGATCAACTCGGCCTACAGCCACGATTTATGGCTCGCTTCCGGCCGCGAGTTTCCAGGTCGACTTCGCTTAAGCGAAGGAGGAACCGTTTCACAAGTCATACATTCCCGGAATGACACTCCCAACCCGGCCTATCCAAATGCGGTCATGAAGGTTGCGCAGATTGCTGTTGGCCCCAATCAAGCGGTCTATTTCTGCAGCGGTCTCGACGGTTCGCTCATGCATTTACTCGACGGTCACCACGAGATTCAATCGTTCGAAGTCGCAGGTCAGATCCGCGACTTAGCCTGCACTTCGGAAGATCACACAGTATATTACTCAGTCGTGCCCACACCGCAGGATATCGCGCCGCTGTCCGACGGTCATATCTATCGTCGCGACCTATGGGAAGGCAACCCGCAACTGGTTGCCACCATCCGACAGGCTGACGTCGGTGGAAACTGGTGGGGGACGTTTACCATTCGTGATTCCGAAATCTATCTGGCGACAATCTATCAACCGAGTCGACTGTTCAAGTGGTCATCGGGAACTCTAGCGCCCGAGTTCCCCGCGAACCAATATCACATCAAGGGTCTCTCCGTTTCTACTGATGGCGACTTCCTTTTTGTGGATGGTAGCGGGAAGGTATGGCAGACTCGTGACTTCAGTGGTGTTAGCCCTGTACTCGAAACACCGCTTGGATTGACCGATGTGTCTCATCGCGCCCTACAGACCACCGTTCGACCATAAAGATTGGGGAGGCTGTCGCCGGGGGCAGGTTTGGTTTTCGGTTTTCAGCTGCTCTCGTCTCGCAGATGACAATCAGAGTTGAATGATTGAGGAAGCGGCTCTCGCCACTGCATGCCCCGCAACTGCAATCCATAAACCGCGTCGGTTGCATCGACCGCCAGCACGAAGGCCTTGGCCAAACTCGCAGCGGTGTCTGCAAAGTGGAGACACCGACGCGCCGAAGCCATTGTCGCGACGATGTTCCGGTTTCATCGACCGGTGCGGTGCCCCGGCGTTGGCCGCCGGAGCATCGACGGGCTGGTCCCTGCGATGGAAATTGAGTCCAGGAACCTTTTGTTCTCAGCGGGAGGAGTACAAGGTCTTCTACCAAATCGCTGAACCGCATTTAGCAGAGCTAATGAGCTGTATCGAAGGACGCTTTTTGACTTCCAGTGCGAAACGAAGATTAGCGGCAACAGGATCGACGAGCGCTTACTTGTGATTCATCGGCCAAGTGTCGCGGGCTTTGATGGGAGCAATTGAGCCAGTCCTGCGGTGGCCCAAGCCGTGGCGGCGGTCGAAAGGAACTGATGTTCGCCGTAAGGGTCACCGTTTTCGAAATAAGGCTGAACCTTGAACTTGACGTGTGATTCGGCCAGCCATGATCCATCGGCATGTTGAGTTTTCAGTAGATAATCGCGAGCAGAAAGGACGAACGGATGATCGGCATTAACGCCTGACTTGAGCAGCATGAATAACGTTTGCCCTGTCGAGTAAGCGTCACTCTGACGATCCTTCGTTTCCGCCCAGCCACCGTCGTCGCGCTGCTCAGAAAGGATGGCATCGATCATGCCCTGCTTCAAGGCTTCGTCGCCGCCGAGACGATGCCAACCCCAGAGTCGCCACAGGCGATCCTGCTGACTGCGCAGCGGCGCCTGGGAAAGCCATCGTTCTGCCATCGCGTGCGCCGCTTCCACCTGTGAACGCTGATCTCGCGTCGCGTACTTCTCAATACCGATCAGCACAAGCACCGTGTCGCCAATCAGGGAAGCTTGCATCGGAGCACGACGACAGGATGCCTGCCAATGCCCGTCGTTTTTCCTGGCGGAATCTACATTGGCTGAATTTTCCACTTTCGCATCACGTAGCCGCACAACCCCTTGGATCTGTAGCAAGTACTTGACCATCGAAGTCGTTGTCTCATCCGACGGCCTTTGATCCAAGCTCAAAGCCCAGAGTCCATAACCCGTGGTGGCGGCTCCACCGGGCACATGATCGCCCACATCCATATCATCGGTGCGTTCCTCGAAATAGGCGAGCGTGGTGTCCGCTTGAGACTTGAGCCACCCTTGATCCAAGGGAAAGCCGGCCCGCTTCGCTTCTGTTGCCGCAAGCATCGGCAGCGTCTGGTGATGACAGGAAAAGCAAGTCGTGTTCTCTTGCCAGTCGATCGCTGCCTGTTTCACTCGAGCTAATCCACGCAGTACGGCAGACTCCACATCGTTCGACACTTCAGCGCTAGCGTTGCCCGTCAGGACAAGCGATAAAAAAACAAAAGTGATTACAACTTTCATCATTCTCTTTCATGAAATCTGCACGACAAGAAGTTCTTCATCTTGATGGTCCAAGGAACACCGGGTAGTTCTGAAAACGCGACTATCTTTGCGATCCGATGTTTCATTCATCATAGCAGGCTCGTAGGCGAGTGGCGAACCAGACCGGCGGCGACATAGCCAAGTTGCCATGTCGCGGCGCGCATCACAGCTACGAAACCCGGCGTACTCCTGCTCGTCAATGCGATGAGGCAGCTGAGGTCGCTTCATAGATCTCCTTCACGCTCACGGAAGATGACGCGCCGTAATACGAACTGCTCGATCGCTCTCTACGGCGCAGAGGTTGGACAAACCGTCAGCGCAAAACAACGTTGCTGGTGCGCGACGGAATCTCCGATCGAAGCGAAATTTGGCCTGTGGCTTGAAAGCTACGGAGGCTCAGAGCGAGATTAGTTTCGCCCCCTCACTATCGCGCGACGGTGACGCACGCCAGAGTGAAGTAAACTTCAAAGTTACCGGTTGGGGGTGACCGGTGCGAGTTAGAGGCATAACAAAGTGACACTGGCGTCGGCCACCGAAGAAGATTGGATTTGTTTAACGATAGATCGGAAATGTACTGTGTCTGTGTTTGAACAGTCTTGCCAATACTGGCCACTCGCTTCGTTTCGACTCGGCAGGCGTCTTGATTCATGGCCTGCTCTACCTGCTCGAACAGTTATCGATGATCACCCGGTTTGGCTCCCAGCATGAAATGCATCTTGTTGTCCTTCAGGTCCGTGATGTGCGGAGCGCTACTGGACAAGCCGTCCTCAACGACCAAGACATTCAGCTTGGGATGTTGCCTGCGGAGGCGTTTGAGCAGTCGTGCGGTGGCATTTCGTTCGCACTCGTTTTTCGTATCGCCGTCCTCGCGATCGATCGGTTCAACGGCCAGTGGGATCACCTGTTTAGTGACTGGGTGAACAAGCACCGCAGCAACGACTTGGTGATCATACTGCTCGGTGTTGTTCTTGCGACGCACCAGGCAGTGGGGACAAGATATGTTGTTAGAGCAAAAGTAGCCTGAACCGTCGATAGCAACGAGGTAGTATTGACTATCAAAGAGCCACTTCTTGAGTTCACCGCTGTGTTGGAGTTCCCAAAACAGATCCGCGAACGCCTCATTGAGAGGTTCGATTTCGATGCCATCGAGGATCTCACGCATCTGAGTATCACTGGGTACTGCGGAGATCTTGAATGGCTTCTCAATATGAAATTCGGGGTGATGATCTTGTAAGGAAAGCATGGATGGTACACAGGAGTTTGAGTCTTGCTGTAGTCAATTGAAGCTCTTGAAAACATCCTGGTGCACCGCTAAATCTAGGTGAATTGTCGCAGAATCGAGAGCACTTGGTAACGATCCTCTGTCTCTTCGATCCAGTCCACTTGTTCCTGCTGGTGCTCTACCAAAATACGGCGAATCGGCAACATCAAACATTCGAGCGGTAGATCTGGAAGTTTCAGTACCTTGCTCATAAGTGCGAGACCATCCATGTGTTCTTCGCGCGCGTCGATAATGCATATCAGTGCGGCCTGGATCTCCTCGGTACCAAGCAATGAATGTTGAGAAAGTAGCGAGAGTGACTTCAAACGCAAAAACTGTACGGGCGATACATCATGCCCGTTGAAATCAGTAAGCGGATAGAATGCGGCGATGCGTTCCAGTATAGCAAAATCGTCTAGTGTGGTGCGCTGCAACATATCCACCAGGAAGCCAAGTCTCATCAACGGTGGATGGCGGAAATCCTCGTCATTCAGCAAACAGTAATACTGAGTAAAAAAATCAAAATCCGGTCCGATGCCGCTCAGCAATAACGCGATGAGCATTTCCCAAACGGTATCTGGAGACTTGGACGCTTGGCGACGGAGTTCTTTCTTGCGGCGAACGTCTCCTGACATGACCGTAGCCTGTCGTTCACGCAAGCCGGCAAGTTCCTCCCAGATCGCTGCCCACTCAGCACCTGACGGACGGATTTGCGGTTGTCCCAGCATGACGACAGGTTCAACTAACTCTCGAGCTCCTATCCGGTCGTTGATCCATTCCCACGCTGTGTCATTGGCGAATTCGTTCCTGGAGTAGTTGGTTTGATTTATCTCCCAATCCAGAAAAATCAAGCGGCGTGCACGTAGAAAGGGCTTTGAACCGGACCAGACGGCAGCCATGACATCCAGCGCGACTGACTCGGAACTGAACTCGAATTCAATACGTACGATTCGCCGACCCATTTCGAACACCGCCGATTGCCGGAACTCAGAGATCTGCTGCTGCAATCGCTCCCGCCAGTTCTGCGGAGAGAAGTTTGTTGGTACAGCCAGAGGCACGGATACGCCCGGCCAATCGGACACCATCGCCTGCAGGTTCTCCCTGCGTCGTTGTTCGATAACTGCTACTTCCGCGGCCCAGCGCTGTTGATGTTCCGACAAATTGTTGGCGACCTTGCCTGGAGCACTACGCACCGTTTGCCCGTCGATACCCACGAAACTTTCCCAATGACACACACACGGAACGTGATCCCATGGTTGCAGCAAAGGCGAGTTCATAAACGAGAGTTCGTCGAAGCGAACCTGGTTCATCAACTTCCGGAGTTCATTTGGGATTTGATCAATTGACAGCGGTGCTACCGGTGCCGTGATGCGGTAGTACGGACCACAGATTCCGTCCTCGGGATCGGAATCCGCATAGCAAAATATACCTGGCAATGAATGTTCCTCGTCCTCATCCTGCCACCATTGGTCGCTAAAGCAAGCTAAACAGTCTCCGGAACGAAGCATTTTCTCAGCCAACGCTCGCGAAAGATTCATGAAACGTACCACGAATGGCGGGGGTTCAGGACGCTGTGGCATCAACTCGACGTCACGTTGATGCAACGCGTGCTCTAGGGTTGCTAGAGACGTAACGATGACGGTAGCCGGTCCTAAGTTTTCCCGCCGAGCTTCTTGGACACGTTGATCGCGAAAGTTTTTCGCGCAGATTGAGTTTCTGCCGTAGTAGTCGTTGTGGAACGCAGCAACAAAACTAAAGGCACCTTCAAGATCGAACAGCCGTGGCGAACGCCGACGACAAACACGTTCGTTTCTCAATACCTCGGTCACCAGCGATGCTAGGTTATCGACACTCTTCGAAGATTTCACATACGGCAGCCACTCGTGAATCTGTGCCTGGAAGCTCGTGGGAACGGGAGCTGACTTCCAGGGATTGAAGTACGCTACGTGTCCCTCGCCATCGACGGCAAACCATTCGACATCGCCGCTATGTGCTGCTGGATAGTCGTCGATGGGCTCGATCGTGAAACCACGTTCGATAGCGAAGCGTTTGAGGTGCTCGTTGATCGACCGATACTCTCGGCGATGCTTTGCCAGCAGTTGGCTATCTTTTTCGCTTGCATTCAACCGCACAGAATTTGATTCGGGCTCGAATCGCCAGCACGATGACTCGTACCGACCTAGTGATAGATTCTGCGCCTGGTCGAACACCTCGCGGGAGTCGAGAAAACGCAGGCGTGGAAACTGCACCATCTGGAAAAACTGCTGCAAATGAATTGGCAACGAAGTGACTTCGAGTGGTCGCTGCGGCGAAGCAAAACGAACGTAGGGCCGCGACGCCAAATCGCTGCTTGCATATCGAAAGATCCCAAGTCGGTGCAATGCATTGGTTCGTTGATATTGACTATGGTAGCAACCCAAACAGACTTGGGACTCGTGCAGATCGAGATATTGGTTGAGCGAAATATCTTCAAGGCGATACAGATTGAATTTGCCGCCGTAGGTCAGTTGTTCGCCACCAAGCGTCACATCCGGCGGGACGGCAATCAGCAGACGAGCTATCGACGACCGTTGGGTACGCCATCGCCAAAACTCAAACTCCGCCAGCGCGGTTGATCCTTTTGGTAGCGAATTGGGGTCAACTTCAGTTCCGCGAGGGCAATCGCCGTAGACGGCTTGCTCTTCACCGTGCAGGTGGGCAGAATCGTCGCCTTTCTCTGACGCCAGCAGCCGCCAACCAACCGCTCGAGCTAGCTCGGAGAGCAAATCATGCGTCACGAAATCGCTGACTAGATACCCGTCGGTTTCATGCAGCTCACCAAACTCCTGGACCAGTTCAGCGACTTCGCGGCGGGGAAACTGCCACCAAGCCGGCAGCCATCCCTGTTCGCCAGTATCGAATTCCGCGATGTGTCCGTCAGCATCGACCGCAAACCATACTGTATCCATGCTGTGCGCGGCAGGAAAATCATCAACGCTGGCAGCAGCGGTTCCCACGCGGATTGCCGCAGCCATTGTTGCATTCGTGCAACGTTTCATCTCGTTGGTGTGAAGCTCAATCATGATTCACCCACGTAAACTGAACTTACTGGTGGAGGCAAGGAATACAGTTTTCTCGCCGAATCGCCACAGAATTCGAGCCCTAAGCCATCGATCGTGTCGACCAGGCCCGCAAACGTCAGTTCCTTCAACTTACGCCGAGCCGATGTGTACGAACACCACGCGACCTGCTTGTCCCAGCCGATCGAGCAGAATCGTGGACTGACGGTGCATGCTGTTAGGCACGACATCGATTGAAAGGGACGATCGCCAGCCACGCGAGCCAACTGTACTGGTGTTGGAGTGTCATGGCCACGCATCGGCAGAAATACAATGCGATCGTGGTCGATCCCCGCTTGCCTCAGTCGTAAAGCTGCATGTGTCGCGGCAGCGAGTTTCGATTGACCGACCAACAGATTGACGCCGCTACGAATTCCGTGCTCGCTGAGCTGGTGTACGTTTCGAATCACTCGGTCGACTTCCGCAACATTACTGGGAAAATGAATCGAGACGTGAACCTTGTCTGGTGCGGCAACTTGCAACTTACAAAGGTTGGTGGTATCGAGCAGTAATCCGTTGGTGGTTAACGACCGAAACAACACGCCTTGCAATCGCGTTAGAACCGCGAACAACTCCGCGTACTGCAGCGGTTCGCCACCACCAAACGAAACAGCTTTAACGTCATGCGCCGCGCAATCGGTGATGAGCGACACCAACTCGTCCAAAGTCCACTCGGTGCAACCACTAGCGTTACTGTGGTTGTAGCAAAACCAACACCCTTTAGAACACTGGTTGGTCAGCTCGATGGAGATTCGTTCGATCTGCATATTACCTGCGTCCCAGCATCCAGCGAACTCATCCGCCCTGTCGCTCAGGCGTGACCCACATCACTGAACCACTGAGGTCTAATCGGACAACATTTTGACAACGTGGATTCGAGAGTCGCACCGCCGCTCTGTCAACTGAATTTATATCGACAACTCGCGCATTGGCAACACTCTATTTCAATCAGGATCCAACAATTAACAACGGAAAAGCAAGGGGCAAAGTGTCGAGATGTCTCTACAACTTCCAAAGCGGATGACAAGCCAATGTCGAGAGTTGATACTGGAAAAGGTGATGGGAGGGTGTACATCACTGGCTTCGTGCTCTAAACGAGGGACATCATGTAAAGCATTTCGCTACAGATTTGAGCGGATCGCTCGTCGTAACGTTGGGCTTGGAATTCAGTTTCGCCGACTCCGAATCCAAGCGACTAAACTGCTACCTGAGCGACTGCAACGATGATGCACTTGAAGGCTGTTGACGTTACGATTCGCCGGCGATCAACCAATCCACCGCGTTGCTCAATAGCTGCTGGAATCGAGGGTCCATAAAGTCTTCTTGATGTCCCAACGATGTGTAGAACGAACGGCCACCGTCTTTTCGTTGAAACGTCCACGCGATTGGCTCAGTCGGTTGCCCGCTAATGGCTCCATCGAGTATCGGTATCGCTTCCTCAATGAGTGGCGAAACCATGTAAAGCGATCCCTGTGAAACGAACGGTTCGGTGCCCCAGCCATTCAGGATTGGATGCTTTGCCATCGCAGAGGCTGGCGTGATTGTCGGCCGAAACTGATTCCCATGGTGCTTGGTGTAGCGGCCACCCCACACCACATTATCGAATTCCGCCCACGCTGCGGCACCGGCGGGTACTTCCCCATTGCGCAAGGAAAACGCGTGGCTGGCCGTGCGAATCCCTAGCATCGGTTTTCCGGCTGCTGCAAAAGCACGAATGACATCGAGTTGTTCTGAGCGGAGTGGTCGGCGTCGAGCACTGACGAGCAGTAAGTCCGCGTCGCGGATCGCATCGATTCCAGGGACCGACTCTCGTTGCTTTTCGCTACCAAAGATCCAGCGAATCCGATACTTCGGTCCGAGGTGTTTGATGCTCCAGGGTGGCAGCGACTTTTCAGTTTCGTACTCGTCTTCCGCCATCAAAATCGCAATCGTCGGACGTTGATCTTCAGCAAATCGAAAACTCTTTCCTCCAATCAATTGATCGCTAGTCATCGTCGGGCATACATGTCGTTCGATATGATCAATGATCAAATCGGTTCCTGTGAAGTGACTGACAAATGGACTGCAGCGAGGGTCATACATCGTGTCCGTCATGTCGGACATTAGTACGGTGTTCTTGCCTGCTTGAACCATTCTCCGTAAACCAAACGGTCGTCCTAACACACACATGTTCGTGTGCACTCCAGTCAAAATGACATTGGAGATTCCGCGCTGTTCCAGGATGCTCCAGATCTCTTCACCGTTATCGGAGATATAGTCTCGGTCACCGTCGATGGTCAGTAACGCGTACTGGCTTTTCCAGGGTGCTTTGGGGTCGCGCCCGAGCTTCGTCAACTCAGCGGCCCATTTCTCATGTTCATCGGGGTCGTCGTCTTCACCCCCTTGCGACTGATCGATGGGGTAAGTCCCGTTCTCTTCTTGCGGAATTTTGTAGCACCATTGATCGATCTCTGGGGGAAAGCTCTTAACACGCGGCGTATTGATTGCACGCTTGCGCGCTGGATGAACCTCATAGCTCTCCATACAACTACTCGGTGCGTGGATAATGGTCACTCCTCGCTCTCGAGCGTTTTGAAGCACTTTTTCCAAATGAGGCGCTAGTGCTTTCACTCGCAAGACGGCGCGATGACAATGATGCAGATCCCACATGTCGCAAACGATCAATGCCGTTTGCTCCGGATTCCATTGGGCGTCGCGACGTAGCCGATGATAGCGGGCACTCTTCTCCGACGTTTCCTCTTGATAGTGAAGTTTCAACTGGAGCGGTTCGACTGATTCAGCGTTCTCCAATGACTGAGCGTAATTGATGTAGACTTGCTGAGGGTCGTACTTCGATTCCTCTGAAGTTTCGTGAATGACTACTGAATAGTCCAACTTCAGTCGCTCGCCAGGTGTTACCGAAATAGGCTCCGCTGGTTGCTTGGTGAAGGCCTGATGACCGAATGGGTTCATCGCAACAAATCCGTAATCGCGTGCGTGACTCCAGCATGAGCGAAAGTTTTTGGGTCCTGTCAGCACGGTTAAACCAGCCCACTTTCCTGACAGCTTGCCGGAGTAGTCACACCATGACGCTGTTTGTCCCCAGACCTCCTGGCCGTTGATTCGACCGGCACTGTCGAGGATTCTCCCTCCTTGATTCGTCTCAACGGCTAGTGAAGTGGCGAGTCGGACACCAAGTCCCATTTCTTCCTGATCACCGAATACCAATTCCGCGTCGGCAGCATGGAACTCGCTGGAGTAATCGATGCGGTAACCCACTGGAATCGTTGTGATCGTATGTCGACAAATCTCCTCGCAAACCGTTCGCTTGCCATCTGCTGACAGATAACGATTTCGAACAGTAAACGCTCCTCTGCCGGGACTACCGATTGCTGGCTCGAGGAACTCTACGTGCTGCGTGACAGCTTTAAGTCGCCAATAATCGTTGCCATTGAGATCACCAAAGGAGAGCCAAATTCCAGGATGAAGTCCCGCGTGATCAGTTTTGTCGATGCCTTCACGGGGTGGGTGATGTCGGGTGACCTGATGACCCAAACGAGTGCGTACATCTGCGAAATAAGGTCGCGGGACCTTCGGATCTTGATAGACGTATTTCGCTACATCCACTTCACCAATTTTGATTTGCAGCGACCCGTTACTGGATAAAAACGACACTGGTGTTTCCGCTGCAGCAGAAAGGGAAACGAACAGGAGCAAAGGGAGAAGCAAGCAAGAGTAGATGGTTTTCATAACGCAGACGTTGAACGTGGAGTGAATGTCGATAGCAAGCGGCGTTTAAGGATCACTGGGTGGCTCGCGCTTTTCCGCTAGCGGCTGGGACACTCCAGTGCCCATCGCGATAAACGCGACCGAGCAGCGAATTCGCTTCCTGATCGCCAGTGATTTGTTCGGTCGCAGCATCAAAAGGAAAGCTACGACCAAGTCGGCAGGCGAGATTGCCCAGATGTGGCAATGTCGCAGAAAGATGTCCGGTAAGCGCATCGGCGCGAAGCGATTCCCCACTTCGAATCGCCTCAACAAAATTCAGATGGTGTGGAACCAAACCAGCTTTCCTTTCGGCTGGGAGCTTCACATTAACTGGCTTGTCACGATCATCAAAGAGTTGCAACTGCCCCCGTTTTGTTAACAGGAGTCGCCCCTTGGTTCCCAAGAATTCGTTCCCATTATCCATCCCATGTGGATGATTATGACTCCAAAGCCGCATCTCGAAAATCAACTGCCGATTCTTGCCTTGTGAAGTCGACGCGGGATACTCGAAAACAACTGTCATTGTGTCCGGAAACTGCTGGTCGTCTTGGTGTACATACTTCCCTCCGGCTGCAGCAACGGAACTGGGATGCGTATCGACGCCAAGTCCCCAACGAGCGATATCGATCTCATGAACACCATCGTTACCCGCGTCGCCTGTCCCGAAGTCATACCACCAATGCCAGCTATAATGGTGTCGATTCGCCTGAAACGGAACCATCAGCGAAGGCCCCACCCAAGTATCGTAATCGAAACCCTTGGGAGGTTCGCTCGGTTGGGCGAACCCGATGGGATTGCGAAATTGTACATTCCAGGCACGGGAAATGATGATGTCTCCGATGGCACCGTCGCGAAGTAACTGAATTGCCGATTGAACCAGCGGCGCCGAACGACTCTGCGTTCCATGCTGCACAAGCTTTCCAGTATTCTTGGCTGCATCGACGAGCCATCGTCCTTCACGGACATTATGTGAACAAGGCTTTTCTACATAGACATGTTTTCCTGCCTCCAGTGCCAGTAGCGCCGCGGGAGTGTGCCAATGATCTGGAGTTGCAATCGAAACGGCGTCGACCGCTGGGTCGTCCAGCACTCGTCGCAAATCAGTCGTTGACTTTGCGTTGGGTGCGAGCTTCCTCGCCTCGGCAAGTCGTGCGTCATCAACGTCGCAGACCCACGCGACTGCTACGTTGGGTAGGGATGAATACGAAGAAACGTGGCCTCGGCCTTGCCCACCCGTTCCTATTACCGCCACCACAACTTTTTCGTTCGGCGATGCCGATACAGATCGAGTTGCAAGTAAACTTGCCGTTGCCCCAAGAAAACCTTCCAACAAGTCGCGACGGTTGATCATTGGATTAAACTCTCGTTAGCGCCGTTTCCAAAACGTGGTAGGTGGTAATATACCCAATTCACGATGTGGCGTGTTCAATCAGGGGAGAGTGACCTTCGAATCGACCTCCGGCCAGCGTGTGGAGGTGCCTGTGACGCACGAGTATTTGAAAACGGGAGCTTTCGCGAAAGCAGAAGTGAACTAACGATTGATCGCACTCGCCAAGGGACCGAAAGTCCAGCATGAGATTCCCACTCATACTGATGGTTGCTGCTCTTGCTCACGCTGCCACCGTTCTCGCAGCAGAACCGATCCATGTCTTGGTATGGGACAAACGACAACCGCGCCAATCAGATGCTTATGACAATTTCCTCGGCAACGAGATCGTCTCACAACTTAAGGCCATCAGCGATGATTTGGAATTCCGATCCGTTGCCCTTGACGATGCCGATCAAGGACTGTCGTCGGGTAATTTCGAGATAATCGCTCACGGCGCAGCATTGACGTTCGAGACGATTGCAGTCGCCCCAATTTTCCCTCCGTTCCGAATCGGAAGCTTTTCTATTACGGCACGGTGGTGCTCGTTTGTGGCACCCTCGCTGACTTAGCCAGCGCAGTTTGTCCACTCCTCAACTTTGGTGACTCGAGCGCGCAGCGATGCATGCGAACACACAGGACACGAATCGTACATCATGACTCGTCGAGAATGATGCTATGCGGCTCGCAAACCGGTGAACAACCGATCCAGCCGTGATTGGCACTTCCCCCAGTCATAACATTGGCCATCCACTTTCGCCGTTGCGGTAATCCAAATTCCTTGTTCGGCACCTTCAATATTTACCGAAAGCCCTACTTCCATTGCACGAAGGGCCGGAGGAAGGGTTGCCTGAATGTGGCAAAGTTATCGCCAAAGCTGACGCATGTGATCGAGTGCTCGATCGACGCCAGCGCCACTGCGAGATTGGCCAGCACTTCACCAGGCGGCAGCGTCACGAACTCCCGACGCTCTTTCCCTGTCCTAAAGCCAAGTCTCGCCTTGATAGGCTGTGCGGCTTGGACATGGATAAGGATTCGTTGAGCGTCACCATAAGGACGTCATTCTTCAATTGCCAAATGTCGTATTCCTGGCTCATCCAGGAAAGGTGTCCACGGCGAAGTACGTGGTCTTAGGCTTTGGAGAATGGTGCTCCCCCAAATAGAAGTCAACGCCAGCAAAAGTGACTCTGGCTTGTCCAGAAACATGGCGTTGATATGCAGCCTGATCAGCTCGCGGTTGAGGAATGGTGGCGTCTTGCTTACCCTTGAATCACGGTAGTCAATACCGTGGTTCGCTTTTTCAGCCTGCCGCAAAGCTACTTTAGCTAGCCTTCCAAGCGGCATTTCACTCGGCAAAAACTGGTGCTCTAGAGGACACGGAAAAGTCGGGCTGGCGGGATTCGAACCCACGATCTCCACACCCCAGGGCATCTTTTACACTGCGAGTAATCCACAGTTTTTGCTGTAAAACTCACCGATATTAACTGTTTATAGCACCAGAATGCACGTTGTAAATCATTTCATTCATAGGCGTCGATTGTGGCATTACGCGTTCACGTCATGCCTAGCTGGACAGCGCCAGTTTGATGTTTTTGGTTTTAGTTTCACGGGAATTTTAGTCGACGCTTTTGATTTGGTCAGGGTCGATTCCAAGATCATGATAGTCAGCGATGCGTCTCTTGCGATGGCAACGACTTGCTTCAG